>JBATAW010000068.1:0-16155 GCA_049662045.1 Methylophilaceae bacterium
TTTCCAGGTGATGGCTGAGTTCCGCTTGGAGTGCTTTCTCAACCACTTGCTTCATGAGCTGATTGGTAATCAGACTGAGGTCTTGTTCGGTCTTAACAAAGCTGGCGAGCTGCTCAACGAGCTCAGCTGGCAGTGGGAGTGTTTCATTTGCTGATTTGTAATTTGTGGACATGATAATTTCCTTTATACGTCATTGGTAAAATATCATTTACACAGATTTTTTTACAGGCTCATGATAAACGCTCTTTTAATCCGTTTGTCGTGGGTTCGATCCCCGCACGCCCTACCAAATAAAAAAGGCTTACGTTTAAATGTAAGCCTTTTTACTTCACCTAATTGATTCTCCTCATTCTGAAGCTCCTTTGCTTATGGCAAACCAAGGTTGATTAACTAAGGGACTGTCCTAGATAAATAGCCCCAGTATTTTTTTGCCCCTTGTTTTAGTTGCAACGACTGTGCTTGCGGTGTATGGCTATTAAAATGCCTCTCGCGCTTACTGTTGCTGCACCCCTTTCTTTTTTATTAAAAAGCTCTAATTATCGCGCGCTCCGTCCTGTAAGACCTCAATAAATTTAAGTTGTGACCAGATTTGGTGCTGTTTATTATTTTTTTCTACTGTTTTTCATAATATTCGTAAAAAGCTCCGAGCTCACAAGTTTTTGTAGCCAAGTTTTTACCTTTTGATAGTTTGTCGCTTCAAACCAAATTGGATCCGCAGCAACAAATTGCCGAATAAAGGGAAATATTGCTATATCTGCAAAACTCACCGTTGAGCCCAACAAAAACGAGGACTTTTGGAGGTTGGTTTCAAGCTTTTGTATAAATACTTCAGCTTGATTGCGGTGGTTTTCTACCGATTGATCAGGAAAACGACTTGCATATTTATAGCGATCTAACGCTTCCTTAAAACTTCCATCGTTCTCAGCAATTAATTGTTGTGTCAGCGCATTATCTTTGGCTAGCCATGCGTCTGGGTCTTGTTGCAATAACGCCCATCTCATAATATCTAAACTTTGCTCTAGTACACGACCATCTGGCAAAACAAGTACTGGCACTGTGCCTTTTGGTGAGGTTTTAAGCATTTCAGCTGGCTTATCTTTTAGACTAACCTCTAATATATTTACTGAAATGCCTGCGTATTTAAGTGCCATTCTAGCGCGCATGGCGTAGGGGCATCGACGATATGAGTATAAAAGTGGTGGTTGCTCACTCAATTTAGTGAGCCTAATGATTTACAAACATCATGCACCAAGGCTGGTCCGCGATAAATTAAGCCACTATAGATTTGCACAAGACTAGCCCCTGCCGCTATTTTTTCAGCCGCATCTGCGCCATTTAAAATGCCCCCTACGCCGATAATGGGCACGGCACCCTGTAGGCGATTAGACAGTTGTTTAATCACCAATGTGGATTTCTCTTGTACGGGTGCACCTGAAAGTCCGCCAGCTTCATTTGCATACTCCATCCCCTGCACTCTATCGCGTGCTAGTGTAGTATTTGTGGCAATCACGCCATCAAATTTGTGCATTATCAGCAAATCAGCAATTTCATTCACTTGCTCAAATGCTAAGTCTGGTGCAATTTTTAAGGTAATGGGCACATATTTACCATGCTGATTCGCTAGTTTTGTTTGGGTTAACTTAAGCGTGGCGAGCAGGCTTGATAGCGCTTCTTTTTCTTGCAGTGCTCGTAGATTTTTAGTATTTGGCGACGAGATATTGATCGCAATGTAGCTGGCATTCGCATAGACCTTTTGCATGCCAATTAAATAATCATCGGCTGCATTTTCTATGGGTGTGTCGAAGTTTTTACCAATATTAATGCCAAGCACGCCCTTGAATTTAGCGGCTTTTACATTTTCAATTAAATGATCCACCCCTAAATTATTAAACCCAAAACGGTTAATAATGCCACTAGCTTGTTTTACCCGAAATAAACGTGGTTTAGGGTTGCCAGGTTGCGGACGCGGTGTCACTGTCCCTACTTCTAAAAAGCCAAAGCCTAATGCCGCCATGCCGTCTATCACAGCGCCATTTTTATCTAAGCCTGCAGCTAATCCAACTGGGTTTTTAAATGTAAGCCCCATAACCTGCCTTGGCTTGCAAGCAGGCGCGGCTGGGTATAGTGATAATAACCCTAACTTTTCAACAAACTTCAGACTTTTTAAAGTGAAATCATGGCTAGCTTCAGCATCAAACTGAAACAATAATGGCTTTGCAATTGCGTATATTTTCATACTGGTATTTTACTTTAAAATATATTGCGTGATAAAAAATCTACCATTTATCCTTGTAGCTGAATTTTCAAAACAACAGATTAAAGCATCATGCAGACCAAAACTTAGGTAAAATTACGTTTTCAATAAGGTCTTCATCATACAAATGCTTGTTCATCCACAGTTTGACCCAGTTGCAATTCATATTGGCTCGTTTGGCATACATTGGTATGGGTTAATGTATTTAACAGCTTTTTTGGCCTTTTTCACTTTAGGCAAATGGCAAATTAATCATCGAAAATGGCATGGCTGGACAACAACCATGCTTGATGATGCGCTGTTTTTTGGCGCACTTGGCGTGATTATTGGCGGCCGATTAGGCTATGTGTTTTTTTATCAACCTGGTCAGTTTTTCGCGCACCCTTTAGATATTTTTAAAACATGGCAAGGCGGTATGAGCTTTCATGGTGGGTTTTTAGGCGTGTTAGTAGCCATGTGGTTTTTTTCACGTAAATACAAATTGAAATGGCTAAGTATTATGGACTTCGTCGCCCCACTAGTGCCCATTGGCTTAGGGGCTGGCCGCATGGGTAATTTTATTAATGGTGAACTTTGGGGCAGACCAACCGATTTACCATGGGGAATGATCTTTCAGCAAGCAGGCAATGTTCCTCGTCACCCTTCTCAGTTATATCAGTTTGCATTAGAAGGCATTGTATTATTTGGCATACTTTGGTGGTATTCAAGCAAAAAAAGACCAGTTGGTGCCGTCTCTGCGGTATTTTTAATGGGGTATGGCGCAGGTAGATTTTTAGTAGAGTTTGCGCGTGAGCCTGATAGCTATTTAGGCTTACTATCATTAGGCTTAAGCATGGGGCAATGGCTTAGCTTACCGATGATTTTACTTGGCATTGGGCTGTGGCTAAAAACGCACAAACAAGCTAAAGCTTAACTTACATATTAAAACTGTTTAAAATTAAACACTGTGTCAAATATTAATCACTTCATTACTTTTAACTGATTAACATCACTCTTACAGTCATTATTATTTAGTTAATTAAATCAAATAATTAGCTATATAAAAAGCAACTTATTAGGCAATATTATTTGTTGGCATGTTCTTTGCACCACTATCTTTAAAACACCATTTACGTTTTAGGATAGGAATTAAAAATGATTAAACTAATCAACAGGCTCTTTAAGGCAGACTCAGAGTTAAACTACATTTTGCCGAAGTATCAACCCGCACCGTTGGATATGGTCAGTGCACACGTAGCGAACACTGATTACTACATTACAGCGTTTATTAAAGAATCTAATTTAGATGAAATGCAAATTGACAATATTTACGGCTGTTCATAAATAACCCATTAACAGCAGCGGTTAATTTTATTCCATTTATTATCTTGCCAAAGCTTATAAAACGCTTTGCGTGATAATAATGCGGGTGCATCTTCGCTAGAGGAATGAAAGGCTGTGTGATGTTTAACGTATTGCTCGTAAGCATCATCTCCTGATATGCGACGTATTTTATGCCACAAGTGTTTTAACCATTTAATCATTGTAAATGCTCCACTAATCTCTAACCCAGTCTTCAACCAAGCTACTTGGCTCATGTGGCGTTTCAGATAGTTGGAGTATGGGCTTTCCAGCCAAATATCGCGCACACATGCGCAACATATCAAACACTACCACCCATAAAACCACTACAAAAAATAATGTTAAATAAGCATCCAAATGTTGGTTAAAAATCAATTGTGGCGCAACGGCTGCTTTTTCTGGTGGCAATACACCGGCGGCTAATTTTGTGCTTAAATCATTGGCGGCGGCAAAAAAGCCTACTCGAATATCACTACTAAAAATTTTTTGCCAAGCTGCTGTGCTCGTAATAATCACCAGCCAGATTAGTGGTAAGCCTGTTACCCAAGCATAGTTTAATTTTCCAGATTTTACTAAAATTCCAGTGGCTACGCATAAGGCAATGGCCGCAAGCATTTGGTTTGCAATGCCAAATAATGGCCATAAAATATTCACGCCACCATTTGGATCGATCACGCCTATATATAAAAAATAACCCCAACCAGCAACCACAATGGCACTGGTTAAAATGACAGAAGGCATATAGGAAGTTTCACCCAATTTTTTATTAAAATTACCTAAAATATCTTGCAGCATAAAGCGCCCCACACGTGTGCCAGCATCTAGCGTGGTGAGAATAAATATAGCCTCGAACATAATCGCAAAATGATACCAAAGCGCCAGCAAGCTTTTACCAAACGCACTGCCAAAAATGCTTGCCATGCCTACCGCTAGGCTGGGTGCGCCACCAGTGCGTGCAAATAAAGTGGTTTCGCCCATATCCGTCGCCAATTGCTGCATTTGTTCAACAGTTACTGCAAAACCCCAGCTATTAATTTTTGCAATGGCATCTATGGCCTCTTTGCCCACCGCACCCGCAGGACTGTTAATTGCAAAAAATACGCCTGGTTCTAACACGGTTGCGGCTATCATCGCCATGATGGCTACAAAGCTTTCTAACAACATGGCTCCGTAGCCTATCATTCTAATATCACGCTCATTTGATAGTAATTTAGGGGTCGTGCCTGACGAAATTAACGCATGAAAACCTGAAATTGCCCCACAAGCAATGGTGATAAATACAAATGGAAATAATTTTCCGCCAAAAATTGGGCCAGTGCCATCAATAAATTGGGTAAGTGCAGGCATATGAATTTCTGGTCGTAAAATCACAATAGCAACTGCTAACAGCGTAATAGTGCCGATTTTCATAAAAGTAGATAAATAATCTCTAGGGGCGAGTAACAACCACACAGGCAGCACGGCTGCCGCAAAACCGTAAATAATAATGGCAAACGCTAACTGCAAACCTTCGTAATCAAAATAGACGCGTAAGGTTTCATTATGGTCTATCCAACCTCCTGCAAAAACAGAAAATAATAATAGTGCTACACCGATGCTAGAAGCTTCTAATACACGCCCAGGCCGAATGTTACGCATGTAAACGCCTACTATCATCGCAATAGGGATAGTGGCTGCTACGGTAGAAGTTGCCCACGGGCTATGTTTCATGGCGTTAACTACCACTAAGCCGAGCACTGCAATTAAAATAATCATAATTAAAAACGTGCCAGCCAGTGCTGCAGTGCCGCCTACCGCACCAATTTCATCGCGTGCCATTTGGCCTAAACTGCGCCCATTACGGCGCGTTGAGCAAAACAAAATTACCATATCTTGCACGGCACCACCAAGCACGGCACCGATTAAAATCCACAAAGTACCAGGTAAATAACCAAATTGTGCCGCCAGTGTTGGGCCAACCAAAGGCCCAGGCCCTGCAATAGCGGCAAAATGATGTCCAAAGACAATCCATTTATTGGTGGGCATATAGTCGCGCCCATTATCTAGTCGCTCTGCTGGTGTTGCGCGTGTTTCATCTATCGTCAGTACTTTTGCTGCAATCCACGCAGCATAAAAACGATAAGCAAGCGCATAAATACAGATAGCGGCAGTGATTAACCATAGGGCATTAATGCTTTCGCCACGATTTAAGGCAATACCCGACAATGCATATGCCCCTAATAAGGCAACAGCAAGCCAAACGATTTTTTTGAGTAATGGGGTCATGTTAATTTAGGTTATTGGCGCAATGGCTTAATTTTACGCCAATTCGCTTCGGTAGGTGCATGTTCAAAACTCTGAAAGTGGTGCTAACGCATCATTACGTTGCAAATAAAAACCGAATCACGGCGATGACCAGGGCAAATAAATATCCATAAGCAAATTGATCAATTCTAAAAAAAGTTTGTCCATGGCGTACCCGCCAAGCACCTATTGCGGCCATGCACACACCCGCAATGATGGGGGTTACTATTAAGTTCACCAGCTGATAAGTCTTTAAATGCACCAAATGATTGGGAAATATGATCACACTAATTCCGCCAATAACCGCGCCTATCAACACGTACCCTAAGGCAGCCAACCATGGGTTAGGTTGCCTTCTAAATGGCTCACCAAAGGAATGCAAGCCAAATTCGAATAATATCTCGCCGATGATTTGGATTAAAAACTCAAAAAATATTTGCAGGATGATTTCCATGTGATGATTATGGCGTTTATACTCAAGAACCTAACAGCTGAAACTGCTCATTTGGTTCATGCGGATTTTTTCTACTTAAGGTTTTTTTGAACGCTTGCGTATCTTTCTCCCACTGCGCTAAGGTTATGTTGGCATACCCACGTGTGCAACAACACTGCCAAGGTCGATTATCAAAAGCGCGAACTAACGCTTGATTGATGCCCGCCAATGCGTCTGGATTAACCTGAGTACCTTCTGTTATTTTCTGCTCTACTATAGACAACTGTTTTAAAATTCCCGCCTGCGCACCCTCATCTAATGGATAGGTTTGTTCAGTATATGAGCTTAGCACTAAGCATACTGGCGCAATGCCATTGATCAGTGCAACTTGCAGGCGATCATGCCCATCAAGCAATACATAAGCATCAAGCGATGAAACATACCACAATAATAATGGTGGCAAGGTTTGCTCACGCGCCACTTTAAGCCACCATTTTATACGGCCTACATGGCTAGGGTCTGCGTGAGGGGCAAACAAATTAATAATATTGCCATTACCACTTAACCACCAATCAATATAAACATCGTGGGCGGCCAAAAACTGTTGGTCTTGTGCTGTTGCCAAGCACCATTTTGCTTTGCTTCTAGCCAACCACCTAGGAGAGTTTGTATCATGCTCTAGTTCGATATAGCTCATAGACCATAGCCCGCTGTATAGGGGTGACATAGGCGTGTTTTGTAAGGCTCGTGTGTAAAATTTTGCCCAATATTGCTTTTGTGCTTCACCTTGAAGTGGGCGTGCTTGCATTAGTTCAGCTGAACGAATATGCGGCAGTAAATTAACTTCTTCGCTGTGTGGCAAGGCGCGTAATGTACTTACACCACAATAACCATCTTCAATTTTAGCCCATAAAAGTGCTTGTTCACCTGCTGAAAGCTTCATATGTAATGACTGTGTGGTTTGCAATCGCATAAGTGGCTTACTAGGGCTGTTGCAGCTTAAGAGCAAGCCTTCCCACATGTCTAAATCATTGCGTTTATCTTGATAATATAATTGCATAAAAATAACCTTTTATTAACACTACTCATCTTCTAAAGTAAGCCGCGCTCGCTAAACGACAAAGTTTTGTTGCCCGCAACTATGATATGATCCAGCACGCGTACATCCACCAAAGCGAGTGCTGATTTAAGATGTTGGGTAATAGATTCATCGGCCGTACTTTGCAACGCATCGCCAGAGGGATGATTATGCGCAAATATAACACTCGCGGCATTATGGTGCAGCACTCGCTTAATCACCTCACGTGGATAAACGCTGGTTTGCGTGAGTGTGCCTGCAAATAACTCTTCGCACGACAACAAGCGATTTTGGGTATCTAAAAATAAAACTAAAAACACTTCTTTGGTGAGGCCACCTAGTTTTAATATTAAATAATCTCGCACTTGTTGAGGTGAGCCAAAAATATCACGCTGCTTAAGCTGTTCATTTAATGCGCGGTGACTCATCTCAAAAATTGCCTGTAATTGTACGTATTTACTTGTTCCAATACCGTGCACTTGGCTTAGTGAGTGCTCGCTAGCTTCAAAAATTCCATTTAAACTCCCAAATTTGCTTAGTAAATCACGTGCTAAATCTACTGCGCTTTTACCCACCACGCCAACGCGTAAAAAAATCGCCAGTAGCTCAGCGTCAGATAACGCAGCAGCTCCTAATTCTATCAATTTTTCACGGGGCCGTTCAGAAGAGGGCCAATCGGTAATTGCCATGACTTGTTCCTTTTTAAATATCTTTTAAACACTAAAAATATACACACATTATTTTATGCCTCTGCAAGCGGCCTAGAATGCGGCTTGCAGAGGCATTTATTTTTATCGCATATATTTTGCGCTCAAAATGTTATTTTTTAGTTGAATGTAATACCCTTAACCAGCCGATTTCTTTCGCCGTTTTCTCACCGATTATGGTTTGTTGCAAACTCTTAGGAATATCCGCCTGTGTTTCATTTATTGGCACACGTCCGCCCATTATTTCTGCTAAATCTTGCGGATAAAGTGGCATTTTATTAGGCTCAGCAAATCCATCAGGGTAAATGGGCAGAGTATTGTTTAAATCATATTTATCTGTTGCATTGAGCGTATGCAATAACTCGTGCGTTAATATCACTAGGTTTTGTTTGGCATATGCTTTATCGCCAAACAAATTCACACGGCCTATGCGGCCTTTATTCAGCGCAGTGGAATGGCTTAATTGTGGGTGCGTTTCTGGGTTGTAATAAAGTAAATACAAGCGAACAGCTGGTTTAACATTGATCTTTGGGCTATTTTGCCAAGCAAAAAATCTAAACTTTAAACTCCAAATGATGTTGCTTAGCACACTACCTTGGCTAGGTGGTACAGGCGGAATAGAGGTTACCTGCTCGCCCAACTGCACTTCTATAGGTCGACGTAAACCCAAATGATAATCTGCAGATTGATTTACAAAATACGCACTTATTGGTTCAAAGTCATCACGCGTTAATGTGCGTAAGTACATGCTTACTTTCTCTGATCCATCTGCATTCACTGGATAAACCGCGATATAAAAATTATCTTTCCAGTCTAAATCTGCTTGATCTAGCCAAGTTTTCTGCGCAACTGTCGTGAGTATTAACAGTAAAATTACAATTCTAAATTTTTTCCACATCGTTTATTTTTTCATCATTATTTTTTAACAACGTAAGGCCTAGCCTGAACTATCCAGAATATTTCTTTTCCATCTTTGGCTTCAAGCACCCACTCAATATCTAGCACTTCAATTTGCTGAAATATGTTGGTCACTTTTTGAGCTAAACCGCCTAATACTTTAGCGCGTTTTTCGGTTAATATCGTGTCGCCTTTTGGCACGGGCTTTTCTATCGTGCCACCTTGTGGGCTGGCAACCAGCATCGTCGTTTCATCTGAGCGGCTCACCACCCGCGTGCCATCATTGCTTGTATCAAACAAAATTTGCTCTGCCACTTTTTGCCCTTCAACCACCCGCATGCCTAAGCCCCATTTAGCATTAATGGTGAAAGTTGACGGCTGGTGCCCCCATGTATCCGTCGTCAACAGCACGCCAGCCGCGGTGGCGTTGACTGCTGCTTGTATCAGCACCGCAGGGTAAACTTCTTCATGCTTAATGCCAAAATGCATTCGCTCTTCGACTGCGCGCAGGTTCCAAACCGATGCCCAAACTTGTTTAATGGCAGCTTCAAGCGCTTTTTCGTTTTTTACATTCGGCACGGTGTCATATAAGCCTGCGCCGTTAAAACCTTTTAAATCTTCCGCATTAGTACTGCTGCGCACAAATACACTTTTGCTGGCCAATTGGCTTCGCCATTGTAAGGTGACTTTCTTTAAATCTTCGGCTTGCATTGGGGCATTCATTATATTTAAGCGTAAATCAGCCAAAGCTTTTTTACGCCATGAGGCATCTTGGTTAAATTTTGCATGACGCAACATCAATTGAATCTGCTCACCTAGGTGATGATGCTTAAGATGTGTGACGTAATAACTAAAGGGAATCCCAAAACCATCGGGGATGTTTAAAGGCTCACCAGTACCATCTAGACTATTCATCGACAATTTAGCTCGCATCATTTCACCTAAATTGCTGGTTTTTGCACCGTATTTATTAGCGTCATTAATGCTTATTTGATTCAAAGGTAACAGTGCTGTTTCAGTTAAATTTGCGGGCGGCATAACCACGGTTGATTTTTCTTTGATAATCGCCTGATGCTGGGCAACTTCACCTGTGGTTGCCGCGCGTAAAGTGTAGCCAGCCTCGGTTACTTCATAAAACACGGGCTTATTGGCTAGCAATTTAAATTTTTTCGCCGCACTTTTTATGGTTGCATTTGGGATTCCCCAGGCACTTGCTCTTAAATTAACATGTGATAATGGAGTAGAAAACTGGCTAGTGATGACGCCTGCGACTGGCGAAATATCAGGATAGCTAGTTTGAAGCAGCACAATATCGTTTTCATTAAAGTATAAATTTTCTACTTTGGTTGATGGCGGCACAATGACTAAGCGCCCTATCGCACGGCCAGCATTAAACGCTTGATAGGGAGATGCTTGATAAATTTGATTATTGTTGATAACCGCGATTCGATAAGGCTTCAGCTGGTTTGCAACACGTTCTTGGGCAGAGGAATCTGGCCTATATTTAAATTTAGTAATTTTAAAAGTCTGTGCTAAACGCTTATAAGCACGCTGAATGTCTTTTGCTTGAATCGTGTCACCCTCCCAAAAAGAAAAAGTCCATAAATCTTCATTGTTAACGCCTTGCTTAATACTAGGATAGTGCGTGATATAGCCTAAAATAAACGCTGGTTTTTTTGTACTATAGTTTTGATTATAGGCAAACATATTAGCCCGCGTCCGTGGTTTTTTCTGTAAATAATCCACTACAAAATCAGCATGTAACGTAAAAACATGGCTATCTACAAAGTATATTTTGTTGGTTTTAGTATCAATCACAAACTTGCCATATTCCGTATCGCGCATTGGCTTACTTAGCTGATGCCAAGTGGCTAAATCATTAACTTCTGGTTGCCAAACTCGATTGGATGCTTGCGTTTGATCTTGTGCTTGATGATGTTCAGTTTCAGACTGTGCGTCTGTCACGGGCTTCATCAATGCAGGGTTTAAACGTTTTGCTTCTGCACTACCTACAAAAAGAAAAATGACTAAAACCAATAGTTTTGAAAATCGCATTAATACGCCTTCTACTCAAGCGGTTGAAATGGTTTAGAATAACACTACAAAGGACATTGCACACATGGCTAATAAAAAAATTGTA
Organism: Methylophilaceae bacterium; assembly: GCA_049662045.1. Classification (GTDB taxonomy): domain Bacteria; phylum Pseudomonadota; class Gammaproteobacteria; order Burkholderiales; family Methylophilaceae; genus Methylotenera. The sequence continues at coordinate 11,134 of JBATAW010000068.1, forward strand.
CTAGGCATTACGGGGGGCATTGCAGCTTACAAAGCGGCTGAATTGGTACGTTTATTGATAAAAAACAATATTGATGTACAAGTAGTCATGACTGAATCTGCTTGCCAATTTATTACCCCAGTTACCATGCAAGCTTTATCAGGCAGACCAGTATTTACCAATATGTGGGATGCTTCCATCGCTAACGGTATGCCTCATATAACGCTTAGCCGCGTTGCAGATGCAATTCTTATCACCCCAGCCAGTGCAGATTTTTTAGCCAAGTTGGTGCACGGCAGAGCAGATGATTTACTCTCTACCTTATGTTTAGCAAGAGATTGTCCGCTTCTGGTTGCGCCCGCCATGAATAAACAAATGTGGGAAAACCCTGCCACGCAGCGCAATATGGCACAACTAACTGCCGATGGTATTCATATTTTAGGGCCTGATAGTGGCAAGCAAGCTTGCGGCGAAACAGGTGAGGGACGCATGTTAGAAGCTGAAGATTTATGTGCGCTAATCAATACACACTTATCTCCCAAGCCACTTGCTGGCAAGCATTTACTGGTGACTGCTGGTGCTACTTTAGAAATGATTGACCCTGTTAGAGCCATTACCAATATAAGCTCAGGTAAAATGGGCTATGCCATTGCCCAAGTTGCCGTTGAAATGGGCGCAAACGTCACACTGATCAGTGGCGCAACCGCACTTAAGCCACCCTTAGGCGTTACCAACATTTCAGCGACTAGCGCTGAAAGTATGTATCAAGCTGTGATGCAACATGTGGCTCAGCAAGATATTTTTATTAGCGTAGCGGCAGTAGCGGATTACAGCCCAGTCACAGAACACCCGCAAAAAATTAAAAAAAGTGAGCAAACATTTTCTTTAGCCTTAAAGAAAAATAAAGATATTTTAGCCGATGTTGCAAGTTTGCCTAACGCACCTTTTTGTGTAGGTTTTGCCGCAGAAAGTGAAAATTTGCTTGAATATGCAGAGCGTAAACGTTTAGCAAAAATCTTGCCTTTGATTGTTGCTAATTTAGTCACAAATGCGATGGGTAGTGATGAAAACCAAGTAACACTACTAGATAAAAACGGCGCGCATCCTTTGGCGCTTGCGCCTAAAATTGAAGTTGCAAGAGCCATATTAAAACACATTGTTGAAATTCTGAAATTCTAAAGTCACTTTATTACCGCCCTTTATTAAAGCATCAAAATCATGCTTTTCTTGATTGCATAAGACTAGTTTGCAAAGTAGTATTTGCTCACAACAAAAACCTCGGATTAAATCATGAAGATAAAACCGTTATATTTATTAATTAGTACTATTATAGCGCCGCAAGCTTATGCGGAAGATGTAGTGAATCTTGCACCAGTGGTTGTTACTGCCACAAAAAACGCTCAAAATAGTTTTGATCTACCAGTCGCAATTGATATTGTGGAGAAAAAAGACATTCAAGATGGGCAGCTTCAAATGTTGCTTTCTGAGAGCCTCATCAGAGTGCCAGGTATTACTGCGCAAAACCGCAACAATCAAGCACAAGACCCACAAATTTCTAGTAGGGGTTTTGGCTCACGCTCAAGCTTTGGCGTCCGCGGTATTAGAGTTTATGTGGATGGTATTCCCCTAACAATGCCCGATGGCCAAGGCCAACCAGGTGTGGTTGATTTATCTGCAATAAAAAGCATAGAAGTGATGCGTGGGCCGTTTTCAGCACTGTATGGCAACTCTTCAGGTGGTGTGATTCAAATGCTGACCGAAGACGCACCAAAGACTTTAGAAGTTGGCGGCACGGTGATGTTTGGTAGTGATAACACTAGGCGTCAGATTTTGAATGCTACGGGCACTTCAGAAAATATTGAATACTTACTGAATATTTCAAACTTTGAAACGGATGGCTATCGTGACCACGACTCGGGTATAAAGCAAGCTGCCACAGCTAAATTTAAAATTAATATTAGTGAAGATACAAAATTAACGGCATTAGTTAATTGGTTTGACCAAAAAGCTGAAGACCCACTAGGTCTAACACGTGCTGTAGCGTTTTCAAACCCTGAATCTGCTGGAGTTGGCGCTGTTGCATCAAATACACGCGTTTATCGTAGCCACACACAGGTAGGCTTCAATCTAACACATGCGTTTAATGAAAGTAATGCTATCAATCTAACGTCTTATGTTGGATCGCGTGAAAATTTACAATACTTAGCCCTGCCATCTTCTCCACCAGTCAATGCTAATGGTCGTGCCAGTGAAATTTCAAGAGAATTTTATGGCATGGATGCACATTGGGATAACAATGGCAATGTATTCGGCAAGGCTTACACATTAAGCGCGGGTATTAATTATGGAAAATCATCAGATGCCAGACGTGATACCAATGCCGATAACGGCATAATGCGGGTAAGTAATGTGGCTGGCAATGCCAATTATGGCTTAAATCGCAATGAAGACAATATTGTGAATAACTTTGACCAATACCTACAAGGTAAATTATCTGTTTCAGATAATGTAGATATTCATGCAGGGCTAAGGCATACAAATGTGAACTTAGAGGTAATTGACCATTTTCTAACTGGAATTAGCGCGAATGGTAATAACAGTGGTCAAGTAAGCTACTCCAAAACCACACCCGTCATAGGAGCTGTATGGAAAGTAACACCAATATTCAATCTTTACGCTAACTATGGCAAAGGGTTTGAAACCCCTACATTCATTGAGGCTGCAAATACCTCAACTGGTGCAAACTCCACACCAAATCTAAGCTTGAGACCTAGTGAAAGTAAAAACTTTGAGATTGGAGCAAAAGCTTTTATTGGTGACAACACACAAGCTAACCTCAATTTATTCAGAATATCTACAGAAGGTGAGTTAATTGTCAGCTCAAGTGCAAATGGCAGAAGTGTTTATGCCAACGCAAATGACACACTTCGCACTGGTGCAGAGCTTTCTATCGACTCAAAATTTGATCATAATATTTCAACATATTTTTCGTATTCATTACTTAATGCCAAATTTGATTCTGACTTTATTGGTGCCTCAGGCCTAATTAACTCAGGCAATAGAATCCCGGGTACCTATAAAACACAGCTTTATGGCGAAGTGGCTTGGAAATATGTGCCACTAGGCTTTAACACCGCATTTGAAGGCCGCCATAATAGCAAAGCTTATGTGGATGACATTAATAGTGATGCTGCGCCTTCCTACACTATATTCAATATCCGCGCTGGCTTAGAGCAAAACCTATCTAACTGGAGCTTTAAAGAATTTGTACGCGTAGAGAATATTTTCGATAAAGACTATATCGGCTCAGTTCGTATTAACGATAGCAACTCGCGCTTCTTTGAACCTGCTGCTGGTAGAAATTATTTGCTGGGCTTAAGCGCCGTTTATAAATTCTAAAAAACGGTTGTTTTAATTTAAAAGCCAGCAAGCTTATCTTTCTGGCTTTTTTATTACACGCATTTAGTGTTTAATAGCGCATTCAATCTTTTAATAAAAGGCATTTTTCTATGTCAGTGCTTATTGATTTAAAAATTATAGATGACCGCATTCGTACGCAGTTTCTTACCTATGCAACTCCCGGATCTGCTGGGCTTGATTTGCGTGCTTGTATAGATTCAACTGTAACACTACAACCTGGCGAAACCGCGCTCATCGCCACAGGCATAGCGATTCACATAGATAACACTTACTACGCAGCGCTTATATTGCCGCGCTCTGGTTTAGGGCATAAGCATGGTATCGTTTTAGGCAATTTAGTGGGTTTGATTGACTCTGATTATCAAGGTCAGCTCATGGTTTCATGCTGGAATCGTAGCAACATAGCATTTGAACTCAAGCCGATGGAGCGTATTGCCCAGTTAGTGATTGTGCCTGTGATGCAAGCTGAATTTCATGTGGTAGATGATTTTGACGCTTCAGAACGCGGCGAAGGTGGATTTGGTAGCACGGGCAAGCATTAAAGTCACTTTATGTGAATAAAAACGGTTATTTAGCTTGAGTTACCCTCAGCTTCTAGACTATAATCGCTGTCTTTCTAAAAAAGCATCGTAATACGCTGTATTTTTAGTGTATTGAAAAACTAAGCGTTAAGGAATTAATTATGGCACGTGTATGTCAAGTAACTGGCAAAAAGCCAATGGTGGGTAACAATGTATCTCACGCACAAAATAAAACAAGACGTCGTTTTTTACCAAATTTACAAAACCGTAAATTTTGGGTTGAAAGCGAAAATCGCTGGGTAAGTATGCGCATCACCAACAATGCGCTACGCACTATCGACAAAAACGGCATTGATGCTGTGCTTGCAGATTTGCGTGCAGCTGGTCAAAAAATCTAAGCGCTGGTTTATTTACTCAATTATTTATCAGCTAAAAAGGAAATCACATCATGCGTGAAAAAATTAAATTAGAGTCAAGTGCTGGTACAGGTCATTTTTACACCACCACTAAGAACAAACGTACTATGCCAGGTAAAATGGAAATCAAAAAGTTTGATCCCGTTGTTCGTAAACATGTCATGTATAAAGAAACTAAACTAAAATAAATTTGTGTAGTTTATTTAGTATTAAAAAAGCCTGCATCATGCAGGTTTTTTTATTGGCTTAATTTTACCTATTTAGGGTTAAAGTCGTCCGAGAGAAAATCATCGGTCTGTAAGCCTCATAGATATTGGCTTACAGGCCAGCTCTATCAAAGACCTATTCAACTGAATATAAGATGCTCTTAATTTCACGCTCATATTCAGCAAAATATTTCGAAATATCACTCAACTCAAAACTACGTAAAATACTAGTATTAGACTCACGCTCAAGTAAAAATTCAAACGACTTTTCTAGTAACTTTTCAACGCTCACTTTATCTGCTGTAAGTCTTTTAACGTATTCTGGTTGCGTTGTTACGATATGCTCAGTAGTGCTATGGACCTAGTCAAAAAAGTGTACAAGCACCCCCTCTAAAGATTTAATCTAACTTTAGAGGAAGTGTCATGACAAAACGTTACAGCGAGCAATTCAAGCAAGAATCAATTCAATATGTAGAAAGC
>JBATAW010000069.1:0-5935 GCA_049662045.1 Methylophilaceae bacterium
ATTCTATGCGGCTTACAGGGTAGTAAAAAATCCTCGCATTTGCAGACGTTGTTTAAATGCTTTAATAAGCGTCAAGTTTTTTATGTGGTAGACGCAAAAAATACATCAATATGCGATAAATTTTTTGAATGCTGGCCTTGACCGCTAGCAAAGTTAAGCGCAAGATGGTGTTGCGCTGATTTGAGCGACCTAACTTAAACAAGGTCTTCTCAGCTTGCGGGCGCATAATAAATTCTGCTAAAGCGAGGTAACAAAAAACCCGTTTTAGCTACATTAGCTACTACGGGTTTTTTAATGCCCAAATAAAATGAGAGATGACCATGACAACAAACTACCTTCATCCAGAAACAATCTCGGTCCGAGCGGGCAGTGAATTAACCGAATTTGGCGAAAACTCTGAAGCATTATTTTTAAACTCAAGTTTTAGATTTAATAGTGCCGCACAAGCGGCAGCGCGCTTTAGCGGCGCCGAGCCTGGTAATATTTATTCGCGGTTTACCAACCCAACGGTCACTATGTTTCAAAATAAATTGGCGGCATTAGAAGGCGCTGAGCAGTGCGTGGCTACCTCAAGTGGCATGTCCGCCATATTAGCCTGTGTGATGGGCTTGTGTAATGCGGGTGACCATATTATTGCTTCTCGCAGTATTTTTGGCACGAGTGTACAGTTGCTTAGCAATATTTTAAAACGCTGGGGCTTAGAAGTCACCTTTGTACCGTTGACTGATGTAAACGCTTGGCAGGCGGCTATCACCTCAAAAACAAAATTATTTTTTGTTGAAACGCCTTCTAACCCGCTCACGGAAGTGGGTGACATTCAAGCTTTAGCTGATATTGCCCATCAAGCAGGCGCGCTTTTGGTGGTGGACAACTGCTTTTGTACGCCTGCCATTCAGCGTCCACTAGCCATGGGTGCGGATATTATTATCCACTCAGCCACTAAGTTTATTGATGGGCAGGGCAGGTGTTTGGGCGGCGCTGTATTAGGTAGCAAAGCCTTAATGGAGCCTGTTTATGGCTTTTTGCGTACCGCTGGGGTGACCTTGAGTGCCTTTAACGCATGGGTGTTTTTAAAAGGCTTAGAAACCTTACCAGTGCGAATCGAAGCCCACGCTAAGCGGGCGCTTGATCTCGCCACATGGCTAGAAGCACAGCCACAAGTGGCGCGTGTGTATTACCCTGGCTTAGCCTCACACCCTCAACATGCCTTGGCCATGCGGCAACAATCTAGTGGAGGTGGTATAGTAGGCTTTGAAGTTAAAACTAAAGCTGGGCAAACTGAGCAAGAAGCTGCTTGGGCATTGATTGACTCAATCAAAATGATTTCAATTACCGCTAATTTTGGTGATGCAAAAAGTGCCATTACGCACCCCGCAACCACCACGCACAGCCGCGTGAGTGCAGAGGCGAGGGCTGAGGCAGGCATTAAAGATAGCCTTGTGCGCATTGCCGTCGGTTTAGAACATGTTGAAGATTTAAAAGCAGACTTGGCCTTACTGAAGTAATTTTTTGTAAAAAGCAGACTTAATAAGGAGATACAAAATGAACACTAAAGATGAATATGTTGCAAAATTAAAAATACAATTAGATGAATGGAAAACAGACATTGATAATTTTGAGCTACAAGCGCATCTGGCAAAAGCTGAGCTAAAAGATAAATATGCGGTGCAATTTGCGGAGCTAAAAGACAAACGTGATGAAGCAGCCGTTAAAGTATCAGAGCTGCAGGACTCCACAGGAGAGGCTTGGGAAGAAATTAAAAAAGGTGGAGAATCTATTTGGGATACACTCAAAACCACTTTTAATGAGGCTAAATCAAAATTTGATAAATGATTTAGGGGCTTTAGTAAATTAGCAAAAAGTATTTGCTAATTAAATGGTACTGGCAACATTAAATTGCTGTCATGTAAGGAGAAGCTGACGTGATGAAAAAACTACTTCGCATCCACCAGAGCTCGGGTATACACTGGGTCGGCAACGGCTTCCCCGTGCGCTCTGTATTTGATTACAACGGTCTTGGTCGTGAGTTGAGTCCGTTTCTGCTGCTCGACTACGCCGCGCCTTATCAGTTCCCGCCCAGCGACGAAAAGCGCGGAGTGGGCGCACATCCGCACAAGGGTTTTGAAACTGTGACGATTGCTTATCAAGGCGAGGTGGAACATCGTGATTCTAGCGGCGGCGGTAAAATCGGCGCGGGCGACGTGCAATGGATGACGGCTGGTAACGGTATTGTGCACGAAGAATTTCATTCGCAAGATTTCGCGCGTAAAGGCGGCACACTGCAAATGGTGCAACTTTGGGTGAACCTACGCGCGAAGGACAAGAGCACGAAAGCGGATTATCAAACCTTGCTCAAGGCGCAGATTCCAAACGTAGCACTGCCGCAGGATGCTGGAACGGTTCGCATCATCGCTGGTGAATTTTCTGGGCAGCAAGGTGCGGCAAAGACTTTTACACCCATTAATCTGTGGGACGTGCATCTACGCGCTGGAAAATCGGCGGAACTGCCGCTGCCAGATGGCCATACCACGATATTTCTAGTCTTGAGCGGCGAGGTTGTGGTGAACGGCGAGAAAGCGGCAGGTGAGGGTGATCTGGCAATCTTCGCCCACACTGGCGACCACATCAGCGTGAAAGCAAAATCAGATGCTATTCTCCTTGTGATGGACGGCGAACCCATTGCCGAGCCAATGGTCGGCCAAGGCCCGTTCGTGATGAACAGCCGCGCCGAGATTGAGCAGGCATTCGAAGATTACCAGCTTGGAAAGATGGGCGAGATTGATGCCTGATGCAAATTGCGTCTCACTGTGGATAATAATCATCATCACAAAAAAAACGGGGCTGATTGCCCCGTTTTTGTTGAAATGACTCAGGTTAAACTAACTAAATCCTAAGCTAACTTAATGCTTATTTATTTAATTCCTAATGCCTTAGCCACGCCCGCCCCATAAGCTGAGTCGGCCTTAGTACAGTTGGCAATATGGCGTTTTTGAATTTCTACTGATGCGCCACCCACAGATCTTGCGGTATTTTCAAACAACACTTGTTGCTGGGCAGGAGTCATTAAGCGGAACAAATTGCCTGGCTGTGAATAATAATCTTCATCTTCACGATGATTCCAATGATCGGCCATGCCTTCAAGGGCTAATGGTGGCTCGCTAAAATCTGGCTGCTCTTGCCATTCACCTTTGCTGTTAGGCTCATAGCCAATCGTGCTGCCTTGGTTGCCATCAACACGCATCGCACCATCACGGTGGTAGCTGTGAAATGGGCATTTAGGCGCATTAACAGGAATTTGGTGATGATTAACCCCCAAACGATAACGCTGTGCATCCCCATAAGAGAACAGTCGCGCTTGCAACATTTTGTCTGGTGAAAAGCTAATGCCAGGCACAACCGCTGCGGGGTTAAAGGCAGATTGTTCAACCTCGGCAAAGAAGTTTTCAGGATTGCGATTTAATTCCATCACGCCCACTTCAATCAAAGGGTAGTCTTTATGTGGCCAAACCTTGGTTAAGTCAAACGGGTTAAGGTGATATGTGCCCGCCGCATTTTCAGGCATAATTTGTACAGCAAGCGTCCATTTTGGGTGGTCACCTTTTTCAATGCTCTCATACAGGTCACGCTGATGGCTTTCTCTATCTTTCCCCACAATCGCTTCGGCTTCAGCATCGCTTAAGTTTTTAATACCTTGCTGGCAGCGGAAGTGAAATTTCACCCAAAAACGTTCATTTTTAGCATTGATAAAACTAAAAGTATGGCTACCAAAACCATGCATATGGCGATAACTTGCAGGTAAACCGCGGTCGCTCATTACAATGGTAATTTGATGCAAGGCTTCTGGTAACGAAGTCCAAAAATCCCAATTATTTTCAGCGCTGCGCATATTCGTGCGCGGGTCACGTTTGACAGCATGATTCAAATCGGGGAATTTTAATGGGTCGCGCAAAAAGAACACAGGCGTGTTGTTGCCCACTAAATCCCAGTTACCTTCTTCAGTATAAAACTTGACGGCAAAACCACGAATATCGCGCTCGGCATCTGCCGCGCCACGCTCACCCGCCACAGTTGTGAAGCGGGCAAATAACGCTGTTTTTTTGCCTAATTCGGAAAATATTTTGGCACGGGTATATTTTGTAATGTCGTTAGTGACGGTAAAAGTGCCATAAGCGCCTGACCCTTTAGCGTGCATACGGCGCTCTGGTATCACTTCGCGGTCAAAGTGAGCTAATTTTTCTAACAACCAAACATCTTGCAATAATGCTGGGCCACGTGGCCCTGCGGTCATGGTATTTTGGTTATCTGGCACGGGAGCGCCAGCCGCTGTGGTGAGTTTGTTTTTTTTAGTCATGATTATTTCTCCTTAATGTTGTCGTAAATGTTGTCATAAAAAAGTATTAGATAAATGATTTAATGTTGACTAGCCTTAATTTTGCCCAGCTAGGTTGGCGAGTACCTCAATCATAATTTGTCTGAGTGTGCTTGCAGTGTTGCCCATCATATTACTCCTTTCAGTTTGGTGCGTTAAGTACATAAGAACCATACTAGGCCGAATCAATTAATATGTATAATTGTAATTTTGTATAGTATTGATAAATAATATTTATCAATGTATGATTTGCTTAACGCATAAATCAAGTGAAGAGCAATGACACTAACGGAATTAAAATTTGTGGTGGCGGTAGCACAAGAGCGCAACTTTAGGCGTGCGGCAGAAAAATGTTTTGTTACGCAACCCGCTTTAAGTTTAGCTATTAAAAAGCTAGAAGAAGAGCTGAATATCAGCATTTTCGAACGTAGTCACACCGAAGTGACCGCTACCGAAATTGGTGAGAAAATAATCGATCAAGCATCCATTGTGCTAGAAGAAGCCTCGCGCATCAAGCAACTAGCCGAGTTAGGCAAAAACCAACTGATTGGCGCATTTAAGCTTGGCATGATTCATTCAATCGGGCCTTATTTATTACCAGAAATTATTCCTATTTTGCGTAAAACTGCACCAGACATGCCATTAGAAGTCGAAGAAAACTTAACCGCCAACTTAGAAATGCAGTTGAAAAATGGGCTGATAGATGCGGCGGTTGTTGCCTTACCGTTTGATTTACCAGGTGTGCAATATTTAGCTTTATATGATGAAGAATTTGATGTCGTCGTGCCATCACATCACCATTGGGCTGAGCGTAAAACCATTAACCCTGAGGAATTAGCCGACGAGAAAGTGTTACTGCTCAATAGCGGCCATTGCTTTAGCAACCAAGTGGCAGAAGCCTGCCCTAATCTTGCGCGTAAAAGTGAAGTGCTGCACGGCAACTCATTAGAAACTATCCGCAATATGGTGGCCTCTAACTTAGGCATCACTGTGCTGCCTTGCTCAGCCACGGCCGAGCGCTACAACAACCCACTCATTAAAGTCATTCCATTTGCACACCCAGCGCCATCTCGACGCATTGCCATCGCTTGGCGTAAAAGCTTTGTGCGGGTTGAAGCCGTTGAAAAAATTACCGATGCCATACGTAATATAGGCTCAAAATATATGAAAGCGGTGAGCTTGTAACCCTAGTTTTAAAGTACTTTTTTTGCTAGCTAAATGGGTTATTTTAAACCATCTTTATGATGATAATAATGCCTAAAAATTAAGCAAAATAAGGTGCATCTTATTTCGATGCCCCGCAAGCCGCCAAGAATGCGGCTTCCAGAGGCATAAAAATCTCTCGGGGAAAATATATATAGGCGGCAAAATAGTAAATTAAGCTCACAAAATCGCAATGTTTAAGCCCTTGCCAAAGTATAAAATTTAACGTTTAATTCAGCTGGACCTAGTCAAAAAAGTGTACAAGCACCCCCTCTAAAGATTTAATCTAACTTTAGAGGAAGTGTCATGACAAAACGTTACAGCGAGCAATTCAAGCAAGAATCAATTCAATATGTAGAAAGC
>JBATAW010000070.1:0-10190 GCA_049662045.1 Methylophilaceae bacterium
GGGCTTGGACCTTCCATTACCCAAGTGACTTTTGTGCTTTCACCCTCTGATACCAGCGTAAAAATAGCCGAATTATGCGCCTCAAATGGCGAGATAAAATTCAGTTTGTAAACCACCTCGCTTGAAAGCGTTAACTTTGCTATTTCCATACTATCCTTACCCATATTTTTATTGCCTTCCCAAGCATAATGACTACCAACACCATTTGCCAGTAATCCCCCCATTATTAATTGCAGCTAAAAGTAGTAACTAAGTCGCCAAGGCTAACTTTTGCTACTTTAAATTCTTCGGTAAAGATACAACGGGAAATACGTTTCATTGAACTTCCTTTCAAGTTGATAAAATATCATCAACTTGCCCGCTCTCAAAACTAGACCTAACTCATAACTTTATCGATAGCATATCGGGTTGTCAGTAATTACTTTAACTGTGTCAGCCTTAGGCGGTGTTGTGTTATTTTTTGGACAGAGTACAGCATGAAAACAGGTCAGCGTAAACAGAGAAAATCGTGCAGTACTAGAACCATTGTTACCATTTAGATGTAAAATAAAACGTTAACTTAATAAAGCAAAAGAATGAGGATTTCATGAAAAAAAACCGTTTGCTTAGCTACGAGTGGGATGCCATCGCAGGAATCCTAGCTGCCGTGGTCGCGATTGTTCTGCATTTTCTGCATGTCATAGACGAGCATATCATTCTGCCTGTCGTGCTCACCCTCATGGCGCTCTTATTTATCAACTTCATGCGCCACACGCGAAATAATGAGCAGACTGCTGAGCAGGTGCAACATCTTCATAAAATGGTGACAAAAATCAATTCGTCATTGGCTGCTCCAGATATTGTGCTTATCGGGCCGCGCCAACTTCACTCAGCAAACGAGCATTTTTCACGCAACATGCGGGGTGAAGCGACCCTTTTTAACGTTTGCCTATCGATGTACCGAACGCAACCACTTTTTGATGCGTTGCTGCGCCCAATCATTGAGAACTCCCAAGTCACTAGCGTTCAATTTGTTCTTGATGTAAGCCAGAAAGAACTGTGGCAAACAGAGGTTCTGCCAAAAATTAGTAACAGCCATGCATCAAACAAAGTGAAAGTACCACGCTGGTGCTCACTTGAAAAGAATTTATCCTTCATTTTGGCCGACACACAGCCAGATGGGTCAACAGAAGCACTGTTGAGTTTCTGGGGCGAACCGTTCATGTCACAGTCCACCGAGCGCAATGTACCACGTTATATTCTTCATGTTCAGGCGCATTCTGAATTACTCACACAGCTTGTGGAGTTAGATCGAAATTGCCATTGACATCATTAACACTGTCACGATATTTACTATAATCCATACTTGTGGTGGTTAAGCTAGTTTCTTTGGTGTTAACAATGTGCTAGGCTAGGTTTACCGTTGTTTTTTTCAGGCGTATAATTAAGCCAGTGTGGACTGAGACTAGTTGCCAACTAGGTAATCGTTCATACGTAGGTGCTACCAATATAAGGGTTCTAACGTACATACTATCCGCTGTTAATTCTTTACCATCTAATTGGTAGGCTAAATTTTTAAGGAGACGCATCATGACAACAAATAATGAAAAACTAGTAAAAAATATTAAATCGGTCGTAGAAGATGCTGAGGCTTTATTGCGTGAAACCGCAGGTAAAACGGGCGATGAAATTTCCGCCTTGCATGCCTCGATGAGCGATCGATTGGCTGTTGCAAAAGATAAATTAATTGCTGCAGAAGAAGCTATGTTAGAAAAAGCGAAAGTGGCGGCTAAAGTAACCGATGAGTATGTACATGAAAACCCATGGCAATCCGCTATTATCGCGGGAGGGGTAGGCTTTTTAATAGGCTACTTGGCTTCGGCTCGCCGCCATTAATCATGCCGCAAACCACTGGTTTGTTAGCTTCTGTTAAAACATTAACAGGCTCTTTGCTTGCTGTAGCTCAAACGCGATTGGAGTTGTTGGCCAACGAGATGGAAGAAGACAAACTACGTATGGCTAGAATTTTGTTTTTTAGCCTGCTTGCTTTCTTTTTTATCTGCCTCGGTATGATGCTGATCACCTTACTGATTATTGTCGTATTTTGGGATACTTATCGCATGTTGACAATCGGCTTGATTGTAGCGGTTTATCTCGGTATTGCAGCGGGGCTGGCTGTTTACGCTGTTAGAGAGTTCAAACGAAAACCAAAGATATTCTCCTCAAGTTTGGCTGAGTTTATTAAAGACCGTGCGCTGTTGGAGGATGAGTAATGCGGTTAGAGAAAGTAGCGCAACGCCGCACAGCACTGGTTCAACGCATAGCACAACAACGCGGTGATTTGACAAAACTGGTTGGCGCTCTTGAGCGTCCAGCTAGTTATTTTGACAAGGCATATACCTTTGCACAAAACATTAAGCATCAGCCAAAAACTTTGTTGGTAGCATCTCTGGTTACTATGATTGTTTTTCGTCGACAATTAATAGCGATAAAAGCCAGTAAAACGCTGTGGAAAGTAGCGCAATGGTGGATTGCTAAAAAATAATCTGCATGTCATTTAATGGGTAATAAAGCGGTAGCGATTGCGCTAAAGGCTATTTATTGGTGGAGGGTTGTTTAAATTGATGAAAAGCGGATTATTCAGATCGCTTTAACCAAAGCCATTATAAAAATCGATCTAGTAATTTTCTACTTTGTTTGTTTAATTTTTCAATATCGCGAATCATTAAATTGACACCTTGGCTGTCAGTGATGAGGAGACTTGATGGCGTTAGTTTACGTATATGATCTTCAGACTTGAGTATTAGCTCAGTAGCACCACGATCCGTATTGACTAACCAATGGCTAGGCATCGCAAAACTATAGACACGTAAGATTTCTATAATTTCTGGCATGAACTCACGATCTGCTAAATCATCTTCAATCAGTTTTTTTGTTTCAGATGGCAGATCATTGAGTTGCTTTATCCAAGCCACTTCATGCCCAAGTTTGTTAAGGAGAGAAAGCCCACCTTCATTCGGGGCGGAAATTGGAAATGCGCGTACGGGGTAAACACCGACATGCGTTATGTTTTCACCATCTGTTAACGCTAGTTGGCCAGCTGAATTTCGAGTCAGCTTGATAATTTGATTCATCCTATGTTTGCCTCTTTGCTGGCGACTGCTTCATTTTGTTGAGTGTCATCTAAATCAGTGTCAACATTTCTGGCTTGTGCTTGATACAAGCGGTAATAAGCGCCTTCACGTGCCATGAGTTCAACATGGTTACCAATTTCAACAATTTCCCCTCGATCTAGCACAACTAAGCGGTTAGCTTTATGTAGCGTTGAAAGTCGATGGGCAATGGCAATTGTAGTACGGCCATGAACTAAATTATCAAGCGCTTTTTGAATTTCTTTTTCTGTTTCTGTATCCACCGAAGCCGTGGCTTCATCCAGTATTAAAATACGCGGGTCAATGAGTAATGCTCTGGCTATCGAGATGCGTTGACGTTCACCGCCAGATAACCCGTGTCCACGTTCTCCTACAAGAGAATCGTAACCGTGAGGAAGTCGTAAAATAAACTCATGCGCATGGGCTGCTCGAGCAGCATTGATTATTTCTTCACGCGTAGCATTGGGTTTACCGTATGCAATGTTGTCTGAAATGCTACCAAAGAATAAAAATGGATCTTGCAGCACCAAGCCAATATTACGCCTATACTCTGAAATGGGCAGTGAGCGTATGTTGATGCCATCTAAGCTAATGGTACCTGCTGAAACGTCGTAAAAACGACACATTAAATTAACTAGTGTGCTTTTGCCTGATCCGCTATGACCGACAAGACCGATCATTTCACCAGGTTGAATCGTCAGATTAAGGTCTTTTATTACGGTGCGGTTTCCATAACGAAAACCTGCTTGGCTAATCTCTATTTTGCCAGCAATTTTTTCAAGATGAATAGGGTTGTTTGCTTCTGGCACGCTAGACACGTGGTCAAGAATATCAAAAATACGCTTAGCACCAGAAGCGGCTTTTTGAGTCACGGAAACGATGCGGCTCATTGAATCTAAACGCGTGTAAAAACGGCTGATATAAGCCAAAAAGGCGGCAAGCACACCCACGCTGATTTGATTGCGAGATACTTGCCAAATGCCAAATGCCCATACCATTAATAAGCCAGTTTCAGTGAGTAAAGTAACGCTCGGTGAAAATAGCGACCAGATTTTATTAATGCGATCATTCACGACAAGGTTATGCTGGTTTGCTTCACTGAAGCGTGTAGATTCACGGCTTTCTTGCGCAAAAGCTTTAACGACTCGAATACCAGGAATGGTGTCTGCAAGCACATTACTGACCTCTGACCAAACGCGATCGATTTTTTCAAATCCTGTACGTAGGCGATCGCGCACCTGATGAATCATCCAGGCAATAAATGGTAGCGGGAGTAAAGTGACAAGCGCTAATTTGGTATTGATAGAAATAAGTATCGCTGCAGTCATAATGATCATGAGCACATCAGTAGCAAAGTCTAATAAGTGCAGTGATAAAAATACACAAATTCGGTCGGACTCAGAACCAATACGTGCCATTAGATCACCCGTGCGTTTTCCACCAAAATACTCAAGTGATAAGCGCAATAGGTGATCGTAAGTAATGGTTCTCAAGTCAGCGCCAATTCGCTCGCTTACAAGGGCTAAAATGTAGGTTTTAGCCCAGCCTAAGCTCCATGCTAGTAAAGCTGAACCAAATAATCCACTCAGCAAAAGCACCACCATGTGAGTGTCAATAGGAACGCCGTTTTGGTAAGGAATTAACACTTTATCCATTAACGGAATTGTTAAATAGGGTGGTACGAGTGTTGCCGCTGTTGAGGCAAGCATTAATAAAAAGCCCGCTAATAGTTGCCACTGATAAGGTTTAGCAAAACGCCAAAGTCTCAACAATGTCCAAGTAGAAGGCGGTGCTTCAATAGTGCTAACGCATTGCTGACAATCAACTTGGTCAACAGTAAGCGGATATTGGCAAGTTGGGCAAGGTTCAGTTTTTTCTGGGGCAATAGGTAGCCCAGTGGTGAAACAAGTAACTTGTTGTTCAAAATGTTTTACAAAGCGTGCTCTAGTGTGAATACTCCCTAGAGTGAAGCGCCATTTTGCAACGCGTGTTTGTTCGTCAAACAGTTCGAGTTTAGCAATGCCAGCATGATCGCTGAACGCTAGTTTTAGATTTTCATGAAAAGAGAAATCTGTGCACATACTTGGCTGATGATCACTGTTATCGGCTTCAGATTCAATGTGAATCAGACGTTGATTAGTGAGTAGTAATATACTATTTTTGTAATCAAGTTTGCTATCTAAGTTAATTTCAAACCAATCAAATGGCGCTTCAGCGGTCTTTAACAGGCCATTTGCACTCGCGTGCCAAATGCTTGGCAAAGAAATGTTAGATAAATTTTGGGTTGTCATGTTGTTTTTCACAGCGACCAAGTTTACTACATTCATCCACCCTTACAAATAGTTATAAATTCAAGGTTGTCAGCTTGCCGTAAGTTTTATCTGGTATAAATATTTTGTCATTTTCTTTTATCAGGATAGGTTGATGGAATTTCTCAAGATACTGCCTTTACGCGGACCAAACATATGGACGTACCGCCCAGTATTGGAAGTTTGGTTAGATATTGGCGTGTTAGAAGACTCACCATCAAATACTATTTCTGGTTTTTATGAACGTTTAAGTACTTGGTTGCCCACCTTGATTGAGCATCGCTGCGGTGTAGGCGAACGCGGTGGTTTTTTAGAGCGTGTTCGTGAAGGAACATGGCCAGGGCATATTCTTGAGCATGTTGTTTTGGAGTTGCAAACCTTAGCGGGCATGCAAGGTGGTTTTGGTAAAGCACGTAGCACCTCAGTGCGTGGTATTTATAAAGTTGTTGTACGTTCACGCAGTGAAAAAGTGAGCCGTGCTGCATTAAATACGGGGCGTGATTTAGTGATGGCGGCAATAGAAAATCGTCCTTTTGAGGTACAAGCAGCAATAACAAGTTTATGTGACCTAGTGGACCGATATTGTTTAGGGTCAAGTACCGCTTGTATTGTAGATGCCGCTACTGAGCGTCAAATACCATCGATACGATTAACAGAGGGTAATTTAGTGCAATTGGGCTATGGCGCCCATCAGCATCGCGTGTGGACAGCGGAAACTGATCAAACAAGCGCAATTGCTGAGGGAATTTCTCGAGATAAAGATTTAACGAAACAATTATTGAGGTCATGTGGTGTTCCTGTGCCAGAAGGCAGAGTTGTAGAAAGTGCTGATGATGCTTGGGAGGCCGCCAAAGGTATTGGCTTGCCCATTGTGATTAAGCCCAGTGATGGAAATCACGGGCGTGGTGTTTCAACAGAGTTAATGACACGTGATGAAGTTATTGCCGCCTATCAGTTAGCGGATGATGAAGGCAGTGCGGTGATGGTTGAGCGCTTTATTCGTGGCAATGAGCATCGGCTTTTAATCGTGGGTGGAAAGCTAGCTGCAGCCGTGCGTGGTGAATCTGTATCTGTGATTGGAGATGGTGTTTCAAATATACGCCAACTGATTGATCAGCAAATTAATATTGATCCTAGACGCGGTGAGGCGGAAGCCTTTCCGTTAGATTTGATTTCGATTGATCAGATGCCCTCAGTACATTTTGAAATTAAACGGCAAGGCTATGAGACTGACACAGTGTTGCCAAAAGGTGTTGCTATTGTAGTGCAGCGTAATGGTAACGCTGGGCATGATGTGACCGATGAAGTGCACACCGATATTATTGAAACTGCGGCACTTGCTGCACGTATTGTAGGGTTGGATATTGCAGGGATTGATTTTGTGGCTGAAGATATTTCGAAGCCACTGAATGAACAACAAGCCGCAATTGTAGAAGTGAATGCTGGGCCAGGATTGCTCATGCATCTAAAACCAGCAGAGGGCGAACCACGACCAGTAGGTAAAGCCATCGTTGATTACCTATTTGCAGAATCAGATAGTGGTCGAATTCCCGTGGTAGGTGTAGCGGGGACGGATGGTAAAGCGCTTGTGGCGCACATTATCTATTCTCTCATTCAGCTTAATGGCCAACATGCTGGCTTGGCTTGTGCTGAAGGTTTGTATGCTGGTCAACGTCAGCTCGAAACAGGCAATTGTGCAACTTGGATTGCAGCGCAAAAAATACTCATGAATCGTAAAATTGAAGCCGCAGTGATTGAAAACAGCGTGACGACCATCTTAAGTGAAGGCTTAGGCTATGATCGTTGTCAAATTGGGGTGGTGACCAATATTGACCCTGCTCAGCATTTTGGTAAATTTTATATTGAAACCATTGAGCAAGTCTATAACGCTATGCGAACACAAATTGATGTCGTGCTAGGTAATGGCGTGGCTGTGTTAAACGCAGCTGACCCGCTAGTGGCGCAAATGGCTGAGTTATGTGATGGAGAAGTTATTTTCTTTACACGAGATGCTGAGCAATCTGTCATAAAAACACATATAGAACAAGGTGGGCGTGCAGTGTTGCTAAGTGATGAAAAAATATTTTTAGCCAACGGTGGCGTAAAAACACCACTCATCAATCTTGCTGCTATTCCCGCTTTAAATGGCAATAAAGCACATGAAGATATAGATTGTTTCTTGGCGGCAATTGGGGCTGCTTGGGCGTTAGGTATCTCTTTGGATATTTTAATTACGGGGATTAAAACCTATGTGAAAGCACACTGAACCAGATGTTATTAATTTTGAGTCAATGTTATTTATCGCAATATGCAGGTTAATTTAAGGAAAACTGTTGAATGGAAGTAACGCGTGTTCGTGCTTTACGTGGCCCCAATTTGTGGAGCCGACATACTTCTATTGAGGCTGTTGTAGATTGCACAGATTTAGAAGGCAGTGTTGCAAATATCGAAGGGTTTGAAACGCGTTTAAGAGCGCGTTTTCCAGAAGTTGGCTTTCTGCGGCAATCAAAAAATGTGTCTATGGCGCATGTGTTGGAGTTGGTCACGCTTGCGCTCCAAGCACAATCAGGGAGTTTGGTGACATTTAGTCGCACTACACTCAGCCCAGAGCTGGGTATATTTCAAGTAGTTGTCGAGTATTGTGAAGAAAAGGTGGGTCGGCTAGCTTTATCACTAGCAGAGGAATTATGCATAGCGGCCGTTGAAGACAAGCCTTTTAATTTAGAAGCGGCTCTATCGGCACTAAAAGACTTAGATGAAGATGTGCGCCTAGGCCCAAGCACCGTCTCGATCGTAAATGCCGCATTAGCGCGGGATATTCCATTTCGCCGATTAACTGAAGGTAGCTTGGTACAGTTTGGCTGGGGTAGCCGTCAACGACGTATTCAAGCAGCAGAAACCGATAAAACCAGTGCAATTTCTGAAGCGATTGCTCAAGATAAAGAACTGACTAAGCGGTTACTTGATGCTGCTGGTGTGCCTGTTCCTTTTGGGCGAGAAGTAACCAGCGTTGAAGATGCTTGGATGGCTATGTGTGAAATTGCAAGCCCTGTAGTGGTTAAGCCAAAAGATGGAAATCAAGGTAAAGGTGTTACCGTCAATATTAGTACGCGTGAACAGTTAAATAAGGCTTATGCGGCAGCCCAAGCGATAAGTGATGAAGTATTGGTTGAGCAGTATATTTCTGGAAGTGATTTTCGTTTACTTGTTATTGGTCATCAGTTGGTGGCGGCAGCACGGCGTGAACCGCCAATGGTGATTGGGGATGGTGAAAAAACGATCAAAGCCTTAGTCGCACAAGTAAACAATGACCCTCGTCGTGGCTCGGGTCATGCTACATCTCTGACTAAAATTAGAATTGATGATATTGCATTGGCTAGTTTAACTGAACAAAAATTAAGCGTAGATTTGGTACCCAGCAAGGGTAAACGTGTCATTTTACGCAATAATGCAAATTTAAGCACAGGCGGTACCGCCACGGATGTGACCGATGATGTACACCCAGACTTAGCCGCAAGTGCGATTGCTACAGCGCAAATGATAGGTTTAGATATTTGTGGGGTGGATGTGGTGTGTGAAAGTGTATTGCGTTCATTAGAAGATCAGGCGGGTGGTATTGTAGAAGTGAATGCCGCGCCAGGGTTACGAATGCATTTGCAGCCTTCATTTGGTAAAAGCCGCCCTGTGGGGGAAGCGATTGTTTCTTCTATGTTTGAAAAGTATGATAATGGCCGTATTCCTTTGGTTGCCGTGGCAGGGACTAACGGTAAAACGACCACTGTTCGGTTAACCTCGAATATATTAGGCTGCCACGGTTTAAGGGTTGGTATGACTAATTCGGACGGTGTTTATATACAAGGCCGCCGAATAGACACTGGGGATTGTAGTGGCCCGAAAAGTGCACGCAATGTGCTCATGCATCCTGATGTAGATGCTGCCGTGCTTGAAACAGCGCGAGGTGGCGTTTTACGAGAAGGGTTAGCTTTTGACCGTTGTGATGTGGCTATTGTCACTAACATTGGTATCGGCGATCATCTTGGTTTAAATTACATTACAACCGTTGAAGACTTAGCCGTTGTGAAACGCGTGATTGTACAAAATGTAGCGCCAAATGGTATGGCTGTATTGAATGCGGCTGATCCGATGTCAGCCGCTATGGCGAAAGCTTGTCCTGGTGATGTGACATATTTTGGACAAGATATACAGCACACTGTGATGGCAAAACATCATGCTCGAGGTCGTCGCGTTGTCTATGTGGACGGCGATTTTATTGTAGCGACCCAACAAAAAAACGAACATAGAATCGCTTTATCGAGCATTCCAATCACGAGAAATGGCACGATTGGTTTTCAAACTGAAAATGCAATGGCGGCGATTGCTGCTGCATGGGCGTTAAATATTGATTGGGCTGTAATTCAAAAAGGAGTTTCAACATTTATCAATGACATGCATTCAGCGCCTGGTCGCTTTAATGTGTTTGATTTTCGCGGGGCAACTGTGATTGCAGATTATGGACACAATCCAGATGCAATAATCGCTTTAGTTGCTGCCATTGAGAATATTCCAGCAAAAAAAAGAAGCGTTGTCATAAGTGGCGCAGGCGATAGACGAGATATTGATATTGGGGCTGCAGTAGATTAGCATTAATGATATGCTTATTAAATGAAGTTAAGTCATTGTAAGTTATTAAGAAAACAGCAGTTAAAGCTGCTTGAATATTTTGTACTGGAAGTCACAGCCAGATCAGCAG
>JBATAW010000071.1:0-6811 GCA_049662045.1 Methylophilaceae bacterium
CGGATGACTTGTTTTCGTCTTTCATGCAGTACTTCTCGCGACTGCTTGCGGGCATCTTCTTTTTCCATGCCCATTGAGACATGTTCCAACCCCCTAAAGTTCATGGATAATTCGTGCCGAGTCTATATTGTATTTATGGTAAATAAAAACCACAAAATATCAATTATTAACACATTAAATCAATTGGTTGTAAGTTATTCAGGGGCGTCTAATTACTCTCAACATTATCGCCAACTTAATTGCATGAGATATATTTAAAAAAGCAGGGTTAGCTAGACTGTATAACAAACATAGTCGCCAGCAGTATTGAGCCTCCACTAAGCCCTACTAACATTAGCCTAGAGTTTCGCATTTTAGTCCAAAGCAAAATACCTGTCATACACAGCATAATGAGTGCGCCAGCTAAGCTATCCACGAGCAATATCCAGCCATTACTCATACCTATGCCTTTGTGTAGGCGACTTAAAAATGCGAATACATTAGCCTCTTGCCGCTTGACTGATACAAACTGGTTGCCCACCCAGTATTCCGTGGTGACAGAGTATTGAGCAGTATGAAAATCAACTTTCCATACTGCTGGTTGTTGCACTGGCAAGCCATTCCAAGTAACTTTCTTGCTAGGCTCAGCCTCTACCTTGCTGGCAGACTTAGCCAAATGCAACTCACCTTGCAACCAGTGAGATAGAAGCTCAGGATTACTGATCCCTATAGCAGGCAATTGCAACTCAATATTAGATTTTTCATATTGTGCCAATGGCAGTTTCATTACACTGCGGTGATTTAGCAGAATACCTGTAGCGCCAAACAGTAAGCCTAAACCTGCACCCCATAAACCTAAAAAACCGTGTGTTTTACGTAGCCACCGTAAAAAAGTACCTCGTTTAAAAAGTGCTGAATTGGTCTGCGGATTGGTGTTTAAAACAGGACTCATAACTATATGACACTCTCGGTTGCTTTGATTTAGGGTTGCGTTGGCTTACGGTTGCACAATACTTAGCGTACTGACATGTCGAATAGCTTCATAAGCATCACCTTGATAGTTACCGTTACTTGGCTGCAAGTGAACCGCTTCAAGCACATACAAGCCTTTCCAAGGAGTAACAAAGCTCACTTCACCAGCCTCGTTTAAATCCAACTCTTGCCCCCATTGATTTGGCGCATAGATATGGAGCTTACCTTTTGGCAAAGGCTTGCCATCTAAACTCACGCGCACTTTGTGGTCGCCAATTGACTGAACATTTAAGCCTACAGGCAAAGTAGCAACTTGCCTATCTTCACCAATACGAGCGTAATACATGGGCTTGACTATGCCAATATTATATTTGCGTAAATCCTTCACCTTCATTGTCAACTCATGCGCGACTATCACCTGATTAACAACTGTTTGATGTTTATCAGTTTCTAAGAGCAGATAATCTTCTTTACGTTGTATATCAAGCTTATTTAAGTTAATCTGCGCTTCTGGCGAAGCAAGAGCATCTAATCGACCACCTGTTTTTTCATGTAAGGCGTTTTCATACTCGCCAAAATATAGTTTGGTTTGTCCATCAACTTGTTCTAACCACATATAATGCGCTGATGCTGGTAGTGCAGTTAGTAAACTTATTAATAATGCAATAATGTTAAATTGTTTCATCTTATTTAGCCTCTTGTTTGGCGATATTATTTAAAATCAAAACGTAATGTTGCGAAAATACTACGTGGATCACCTGGCAATGCGCCAGAAAACGTTGGGCTGGTGTAATAAGTTTTATCTGTAATATTTTTTAGATTAATCGCCGCTTCCCACTTTGGTTGGGCGTATGAAATTGCAGCATCAAACACTGTATAAGCGGGAACTTTGTACAAGTTTAGATTATCGGCATACGCATTGCCTTTATGCGTTGCGCCTATGCCAAACTTCAAACCACGTGCGTCGCCTGTTTGGATTTGGTAACTCGTCCATAGGTTAATGACTTGCTCACTTACCCCTGTTGGTCGGGTGCCGTAAATACTACGATTAGTCACACCAAAAGTTGCATTGCTAGCCACGTTACGTGATTTTGTTTCCGCGTTCATAAACACCGCATTGGCATTTATGTGTAAACCAGCGATTGGATGCACGCCAAGATCCAATTCGAGACCTTTTGATTCATCGATACCGTCTGGTGTACCAGAGGTTGCACCTGGTAAAGTAATAATGTAGTTTTCACGCTTGGTGTTAAAAAGCGCGGCGTTTAAATCTACTTTACCTTCTAAGAAGCTTGATTTAGTGCCAACCTCAACCTGCTTAGACGTTTCTGGCACGCGCGCCAATGCGGTAGACTCTGTTGCCATATTGATAAATTTACCGTTACTAAATCCTGTGTAAAAAGCTAAATTCTTCGTAGGCTGGTAGACGCCGCCCAATGAACCTGATGTAAGGTCTTTAGATTCTGAAATATTTCTAAATACGCCAGCCTGCAAACCTTTATCTTCATAATTGACGTGATCATTACGTAAACCAGCACGTAGTTTAAATTGTTCACCAAACGCTAATTGATCTTGCAAGTACACTGAGTGAGTATCACTGGTAATGTGTCTATCAAAGCCTTGCGCAACAATAACTGCTAAGCCATTAAGGCCAGTTTCAGTCACCTCTGGGTTTAAAATATTAGTGATATCAGGTAAGCCATATCCCTTACGTATTGAATAATTTTCAGTATCTTTATACTCGTAACCTGCCAACACGGTATGTTTGACATTACCAGTATCTACCTTCCAAGTCAGCTCATTTTGTAATGTGGTATACCGCGCATCGTCCGTCTGCTGACGCAAGTTACGGCCAGTAGAAGTATTCGTAGCAGTAGCTCCGCTACCACCTGCATTCCGAATAAAATCTAAATCACGCGAGTCATTGGAAAAAGCGGTACGCATACTAAGTGCATTGTTAATAGCCCAATCATGCGTGGCAGTGATGCGATTAATATGCTGCTCTGTGTAATTAAATGGCGTGTAATAACGTGCGTTATCACCTACATCAGCCACCTTGCCTTTGCTATTAAATAAAATACCGTAATTATCTGGCTTCATTTTAATATCACGCACATCAACATCAATTAAAAGCGTTTTATCATCCGCATAGTTAAATGCAACACTTGGTGAGAACTCAGTAATTTCTCGACCCAAACCACGAATTCCATCGGTTTTTTCAGTATCAATAATTAGTCGACCTGTCACACCTTGCGTAATCGTGCCAGTTAAATCCATGTAAGCATCACGCGTGTTAAAGCTACCAAGTGTTGTGCCAAGCTCTAAACCGTATTCCGCTTGCGGTTTTTTTGTCACTACATTAATGCTGCCGCCCGGCCCGCCAGAACCAAATAGCGCTGAACCAGGTCCTTTTAGCACTTCAATACGTTCAACATCATGCATAGTGCGAAAGTAGCCGTTTTGAGTTGTACCATCTGGCAAATCATCACGTAAAAAATTAACCGCTAAACCGCGAGAGCTATAGTTGTTAGCATAGCCATAACCGCCACCGAATGTAGGTTGTACACTACTTACGTTGCGCATTGCATCGTTCATAGTTTGCACACCTTGCTCACGCAGAGTCTCTTTTGACACCACAGCAACACTAGCTGGCACATCGCGTAACGGCGCGTCCGTTTTGCTACCTGAGTGCGCCGCATCTTGCGGTGTACCTGCGCGAATTCGGCTTTGAATCACGCTCACTTCGGGTAAAGCTTCGCTCTCGCTTTGTACCGCATCAGCCACTTTTTGCTCTTCTGCCACTGTTGCCATTGAAGATAAAGCCAGCACGATTGCCAGCGTTAAGGTTTTTTGTTGAAAACTCATTGATATTCCCTTTAAATTTAGTAGTTATTGGCTGGCTAACTAAACATTGCAGGGCAATACTTACTGGCTGGCTAAAATTTTTTTATTTCTAATGTTTGTTGTGCTTAATTAAAGTAGCGATCTATAAAGTTAGTATTTTCAGGTCAACGTCATTGCGCCGTTAAAGTGATAAAAACTAATAAATTAATTTTTTGGTTCACTAACAAAACCTAGTTTTGTAACGCCTGCGTTTTGAGCATCTGCCATCACCTCTGCTAACACTTGATAACGTGTTTCTTTATCCGCACGAATATTCAACTCTGGTTGTGGTTTTTTGTCTGCAATTTCTTGCAACTTAACCTTCAACTCATCTTGTACCAAAAGCGCATCATTCCAATACATCTTACCTGCCGCATCAATCGACACCGAAATCACTTCAGGTTTTTCAGGCAATGGCTGACTGCTCGCTTGTGGCAAATCAATTTTCACAGCATGCGTTAGCAATGGTGCCGTAATGATAAAGATAACTAAAAGCACCAACATCACATCCACTAAAGGCGTGGTATTGATTTCTGACATTGGCACTGTGTGTGAGGCAGACCCCACGCCGTTTCCAGAACCTATCATGCTGGCGCTCCTGCAATGTGAGTGTGCTCTTTAGTTTCTACTGCTTTTGAATCCTCATGATTAACGTTAATCACTGCGCCTGTTGTCAGCAATGTATGCAACTTATAACCAAAGTCCTCAAGCTCAGCGGCTAGTAATCGATTACTACGTACCAAAGCGTTATAAGCTAACACCGCAGGTATGGCTACAGCCAAACCTAATGCCGTCATAATTAACGCCTCACCTACAGGGCCAGCTACTTTATCAAGCGTTGCCTGACCACTCTGGCTAATACTTGCAAGCGCATGGTAGATGCCCCAGACCGTTCCAAACAAGCCCACAAATGGTGACACACTTCCTACGGATGCCAATAGACTAAGACCGTTTTCCATCTTAGTACTTTCTTCCGCAATACTTCTGTTCAAGGCACGCGCTACAAATTCATCCTGCTCCACTTTTTCACTATTTTTTGATGCATGTGCTTTATAGTGTTCAGCTGCTGCAATTGCATTTTTTGCTAAGTTAGCCAGCGCTGTTTTATTGTTTTGTTTAATCGCAGCTGCCAGATTTGGTGCATTCCAAAAATGCTGTGCATAAACTTTAAATGCTTTGCGTACCCGCCATGCTTGTAAGCTTTTTGAAACGATTAAGTACCAACTTGCTACCGACATTGCGAGCAAAATTAGTGCCACCCCGATAGATACTGGACCACCAGCTGTAATAAACGCCAAGCTATTAAATTCATACCCGTTTTGCATTTCTGTTTCCTTTTTAAATCTCTATTAAATTTTGTTTAATGGAATTTATTTAACTTCTGTTTAGAGAACTTTGTACGAATCGATATGACGTATTTTCTTGAGTAAAACTATCCTAAATTCACCATTCCCTTGAAAACGGGAATGGCATTAATTTAAGGTTTTTACTACTAACTCAATTCTTTAGTTCGCGCAAAGGTCTCTTGATATTCGTTTAATTATTGAGTGAAAATTTCACTGGCACCAAAACATACGCGCTGATTGCCTGATTGCTGCGTTTAGCCGGAATAAAGCTCCACTTTTTCACCGCTTCTATCGCCGCCTGATCTAGCTTTTCAAAGCCACTACTTGTTGCCAGCGCCACAGTTTCTGCCGTACCATTTTCAGCAACTAGCACTTTCAGTAATACACGCCCTTGCTGCCCCAACCTTCTAGCCATATTAGGATAATCAGGTGCTGGGTTATTCAAATAAGCCGCGCCAAAGCGAGGCGGCTCCACTACTGGCTCAGCAACTGGTTTTGGTTGTGGCGCCTCTATCACTTCAGGCGCCTTTGCTACCACTACTGGCGTAGCTGGTGTAGGTGGCACCTCTGTTGCAGCAGGTCGTGCAACCTCTTGCACCGTTTCTACTGGTGTAGGAGTTGGCTGCACTTTTTTAACAATCGGTTTTTGTTTCTTAACCACAGGCTGTGGCGGCGTTGGTATTAAAGGTACAACTTCAGGCTCTTGCGCAGGACTAGCCACCAGACTCACCATTATCGGCACTTGCAAATCTTTAATGACGGGTTGAGTCGCCTTGGTATTTATTAGCGCTAATACCGCAATGACGTGAGCACACATCACCAATACCAACACTCCGTAAAAGCTTGTCACCACCCTAGTGTTACGGCTATGCCCAACGCGAGAAGATGACAATCCTTTTATTTTCAAGCTATAAACACTACCTACATTGTCTTGCTTTTCGTGATGGTTACGCTGCTCATCATATGAATATGCATGACCTTCAAATTTCAAGCCTCGATCTGCATTATTACTTACTAGGGTTAAGGCCTGCATATTGTGATTTTCATTTCCGATTGCAATATATTTAAACTACTTAGTTAAAATTAACTTGCCTTGATTAGTCAGACGTAAGCGATAGTCACCACCTGCATGCTTAATTACCAATTCACGGGCGCCACAAAATAACATCTCACTCGTTACCACTCGATTGCTGGCAAGACTTCTTGGCATTTCTTTATTTAATCGGTCAAACTCTAATTGGCTAAGCATTTCATTTTGCATTTATATTATTCCTAAGTACACGATAAACAATAATGTGAATGATAACAATTATCATTAATTAATGCAATGCTATTTTTATAAAACTCCTAATGCTCAATGCAGGTCTAGGTTTTGCTGCATTACTTGCGTAAACCTAGCCTTTTCTTGTTTATACGCTTTCATGCCTACCATAGCTTCATTCATCAATTCACTTAACATCTCCAATGAGGCGAATCTATCCGTAGGCTGACAGCGCCAACTGCTAGCTGGACCTAGTCAAAAAAGTGTACAAGCACCCCCTCTAAAGATTTAATCTAACTTTAGAGGAAGTGTCATGACAAAACGTTACAGCGAGCAATTCAAGCAAGAATCAATTCAATATGTAGAAAGC
>JBATAW010000072.1:0-28699 GCA_049662045.1 Methylophilaceae bacterium
GAGCTGTTCAACGAGCCCTGCTGGCAGTGGGAGTGTTTCATTTGCTGATTTGTAATTTGTGGCCATGATAATTTCCTTTGAAGGTCATTGGTAAAATATCATTTACACAGATTTTTTTACAGGCTCATCCTCGGGCGAAAATTGCTTAAAAAGTAGGCCAGTGAACTGGCCTATTTTTAAACACAGATTAATAAAAACTTATTTATTGCCTGTTTGCCTTGCAAGCCATTCTTGTGGATCTAATTGTTCATCACTGTTTTTATCCATAGCAGTAAAAATAGACTCGTTGTATTTCAAAAACTCATCTTTAGTCACATTGTGGTCACCGTCAGTGTCCATCATTTTCATCATCTTCATATTACGTAACTCACGATTATAACCGCCTGTAGTTAAGCTAACTTTAGTGTGACCTTTAGTGCCAACCCATTCTTTAGCATCTAATGAGCCATCATGGTTAGTGTCTAAAGCATCAAACAATTCACCATAATAGCTATCTGCTTCTGCTTTTGAAACCATGTGGTTACCATCTGCATCCAACATTTTCATCATGCCCATTTGATGTAACTCACGCGCATAACCTCCTGTACTTAACATTGCGTCATCTGAAAATGCTGGAGCTGAAAATACAACTACAGTCAATAAAACAGATGATGCCAATAGTGCATTTTTAAATTGAAACTTCATAATATAACTCCTGAAATATAAGATTTAAGTTGATTAAATTTAAAAACCACGTGGTGTATTTTTGCTAGCAAACATTAGTCTTTAATCGTTGAGATTACTTACGGTTTATTTTAAATAAATAAAAATATCATTAAAGTACAATGTGTTAATTTATAATTTAATTTATTAAGTAACGCTAACTCTATTTTCACACACCTATATTTTGTTCATAACGCTATAAAATAGAACTGTATTTTCGTGCTGAATAAAAACTCATTTCCTATCTTTCGCTACTTAATTTTTCAGGCCGAAAATGCGCTAATCTGGTAAAATTTCAGCTTACTTTAAATGTTTAAATATTGCCCCTACTTCATGAGCCAATCACCTTTACCCTCTCAAATGTTGCGCCTGCGTGGCAGTGCTGCTTTATCGCCTTTTCGTATTGAAAAAATCCAACGAAGCTTGGCAAAAAATTGCGCTAATATTGGGCATGTGTACGCGGAATTTTGGCATTTTGTTTGGACGGACGACGCTTTAGAAAATAGCCAAAAACAAACGCTCCAGCAAATTCTTAGCTATGGCCCAGCCATGCAGGCTCAAGAAGCAAAAGGTGAATTGCTATTGGTCATTCCGCGTATTGGTACCATTTCACCTTGGGCATCACGCGCCACAGATATTGTGCAGCATTGCGGCTTAAACAATGTGCAGCGCGTAGAGCGTGGCATTGCTTATTATGCGCAAACTAACAACGGCGCACTACTCACAGCCGATGAGCGCAAAGCTGTATTGCCACTCATTCACGACCGCATGACAGAAATGGTGTTTGCTAATTTAGATGATGCGGCAAAGCTTTACCATGCCGATGCACCAAAACCGCTTAGCACGGTGGATATTTTACAGGGCGGTAAAGCGGCGTTAGCGCAAGCCAATAGTGAAATGGGCTTAGCGCTTTCGTCCGATGAAGTGGATTATCTGTTTGATAACTTTAGCAAAATTAAGCGCAACCCAACCGATGTTGAGTTAATGATGTTTGCGCAAGCAAACTCTGAACATTGCCGCCACAAAATTTTTAATGCGGATTGGGTGATTGATGGCGTACAGCAAGCATTATCGCTGTTTGGCATGATACGCAACACGCATCAACTCAACCCGAGCAACACCATCGTCGCGTATTCTGATAACTCTTCCATTGTGGCGGGGCAAGAGGCCACCACGAAACGTTTTTACCCAACCGAAAACGGCGCTTACGGTTATACCACCGAAAAAATGCACTACCTAATGAAAGTAGAAACGCATAACCATCCCACTGCCATTTCACCATTTGCAGGTGCGGCAACTGGCGCAGGTGGCGAGATTCGTGATGAAGGCGCAACTGGGAGTGGCTCTAAGCCTAAAGCGGGTTTGACGGGTTTTTCAGTCTCTAACTTAAATATTCCAAATTTTGTGCAGCCTTGGGAGCGTTACCAAAAATCTGGTGTTGCTCTCCCTCACCCCAGCCCTCTCCCAGCGGGAGAGGGAGAAATTTATGGTCGTCCTAGCCGCATTGCTTCCTCTTTGCAGATTATGTTGGATGGCCCATTAGGTGGCGCGGCATATAACAACGAGTTTGGTCGCCCCAATATTGCGGGTTATTTCCGTACCTTTGAGCTGGAAGTGAACAATGAGGTACGCGGTTACCATAAGCCCATTATGTTGGCGGGCGGTATTGGCAATATTTCAGCCAGTCATTCTAAAAAGAATCCTATCCCTGCTGGCGCAGCACTCATTCAACTCGGTGGTCCAGCCATGCTCATAGGCTTAGGCGGCAGCGCGGCTTCAAGTATGGATACGGGCAGTAACGTTGAAAATTTAGACTTTGACTCGGTGCAACGTGGCAACCCTGAGCTAGAGCGCCGCGCGCAAGAGGTGATTGATCGCTGCTGGCAATTAGGTGATCAAAATCCTATTTTAAGCATTCATGATGTTGGTGCTGGTGGCATTTCAAACGCTTTTCCAGAATTAGTCAACGATGCAGGCGTAGGCGCAGTCTTTCAGTTACGCGACGTGCATAATGAAGAACCTGGTATGTCGCCTCGCGAGCTTTGGAGCAATGAAGCGCAAGAGCGTTATGTGATGGCGATTGCGCAAGCGGATCTACCGCGCTTTAAGGCAATATGCGAGCGCGAACGCTGCCCGTTTGCCGTCGTAGGCATTGCCACTGAAGAACGCCACTTAACTGTGGAAGACAGCCATTTTTCTAACAAACCAGTAGATATGGAAATGTCCGTATTGCTCGGCAAGCCACCCAAAATGACGCGTGATGTAAAAAGCACCCACAAAACATTGCTTGCGTTTGACACCAGCAAAGTTGATTTAAAAGATGCCGCAGCGCGCGTATTGCGTTTACCAGGTGTAGCCGATAAAACCTTTTTGATTACCATAGGCGACCGCTCTGTGACAGGTTTAGTGGCACGTGAGCAAATGGTAGGGCCGTGGCAAGTGCCAGTGGCTGATGTTGCCGTCACGTTGGCAGGCTATGAAACCTATAGTGGCGAAGCCTTTGCCATTGGCGAGAAAGCACCACTCGCGCTAATTAATGCGCCAGCATCAGGCCGCATGGCGATTGGCGAAGCTATCACCAACATTGCCGCTTGTGCGATTGATGATTTAAGCAACCTAAAACTCTCAGCCAATTGGATGGCGCCAGCAGGTCATGCGGGTGAAGACGCAGCGCTGTATGCCACAGTGAAAGCGGTTGGCATGGAACTTTGCCCACAACTCGGTATTAGTATTCCAGTGGGTAAAGATTCCATGTCGATGAAAACTGTGTGGGATATCCCAGGTGCCAATGGGACGATTGAAAGCAAAGCAGTGACCTCGCCTATTTCACTCGTAGTCACGGCGTTTGCTACCACCGCCGATGCCCGTAAAACATTAACACCACAATTGCACACAGATGGTCCAAGCAAACTGATTGCGATAGATTTAGGCGCTGGTAAAAATCGCATGGGCGGTAGTAGCTTAGCGCAAGTGTATGGCACAGTGGGGGATGTTGCGCCAGATGTGGATGACGCCGCGCAACTTAAACATTTCTTTAATACTATTCAGCAGCTAAACCTTGCAGGAAAATTATTGGCTTATCACGACCGCTCAGATGGCGGATTATTTACAACACTTGTTGAAATGGCATTTGCTGGGCATTGCGGTTTAAATGTGGATATTTCAAGTTTGCAAGGCGATGCGATTAGCGCGCTGTATAACGAAGAGCTTGGTGCTGTAATTCAAGTCGCAACGGCCGATGCTGCTAGCGTTGTTGCTCAGTTTAATGGCTTAGCACACATTATTGGTGATGTCGTGGCTGGCAATACCATTGAAATTAAAAAAAATAATCAGGTTATTTTTGCTGACACCCGCGTTAATTTACATCGCGTTTGGTCTGAAACTACCTACCACATGCAAAAACTGCGTGATAACCCAGACTGCGCACAGCAAGAATATGACCGCATTTTAGATGAAAATAACCGCGGTTTATTCACTGAGATTACGTTTAAACCAAGTGAAAATATTGCCGCACCATTTATTAGCACGGGCGCACGCCCAAAAGTGGCAGTTTTACGCGAGCAAGGCGTGAATGGCCATGTGGAAATGGCCGCCGCATTTGACCGCGCTGGTTTTGCCACCTTTGATGTGCACATGAGCGACATTATTGCAGGCCGCGTTTCATTAAAAGACTTTGCAGGCTTTGTGGCTTGCGGTGGTTTTTCTTATGGTGATGTGTTGGGTGCTGGTGAAGGTTGGGCAAAGTCTATTTTATTTAATGTCCGTGCACACGATGAGTTTTCAGCCTTTTTCAACCGCACCGATAGCTTTGCATTAGGCGTATGTAACGGTTGCCAAATGATGAGTAATTTACGCAGCGTCATCCCAGGCGCCGCCCATTGGCCCCATTTTGTGAAAAATAAATCTGAGCAGTTTGAAGCCAGATTAGCCATGGTCGAGATTTTAGAATCCCCTTCCCTGTTCTTTAATGGCATGGTGGGTAGCAAAATGCCTATTGCGGTTGCACATGGTGAAGGCTTTACGGAATTTTCTGATGCGGCGATGGTCAATGTAGGGTTGACGCAAAAATTAGTGACGATGCGCTTTATTGAACCTAAGTTTGATACAGAGGCGTCAACGCCAACGATGCGCTATCCGTTTAATCCTAATGGTTCGCCACAGGGGTTAACAGGTTTCACTAACGCTGATGGGCGTTTTAGCATTATGATGCCACATGCAGAGCGGGTGATTCGCAATGTGCAAAACACGTGGACGCGTAGTAAAGATACAGAAGATAGTCCTTGGATGCGGATGTTTCGCAATGCAAGAAAATATGTAGGATAACCATAGTAGTCCATTTTAAGTACTTTAACTTTTAGAACTTTGGAGAGCCATCACATGAAATTTTTGAGTACCTTATTTACCATTTTAGCGTTGAGCTTTTCTATTCAAGCGCATGCGCTATCTGATGATGACTCGCTTGCGTTCACCAGTGCGATTACTGAAGGCAACTTGCCTGTTGTGAAAAAATTTATTGAAGCTGATCCAGCCAACATTAATTATCAATCTTTTGCTTGGTCTACCGTTCAAATGGCTTCTAACAATGGCCAATTAGAAGTGGTTAAATATTTAATTAGCAAAAAAGCTGATTTAAATTACATTCACCCACTTTCACATAACACCGCATTTCAATTAGCCGTCTTTAATGGTTATAAAGATATTGCTACCTTATTGGCAAAAAATGGCGCTAATATCAACGAAAAACTAAAAGCCAATGTTTCATTATTGCGCCCTTTCCAAGATGCTCATAACACCGATATGATTAAATTTTTAACAGACTTAGGCGTTAAAGATGATGGCTGTAAAGACATTAAATGCTTTGATGAAGCTGACTAATATTAAAAAGCATGAAACTAGTCGCCCATAAAGTTAAAATAAGGGGTTAGAATGACAATTGTCTAAAATAATTTGGGCTTTGTCATGCACAAAAGTATATTTCAATTTTTAGCATTTGTTCTACTCGCATCTTCGCTAGCATTACCCATATTTGGGTTAGCTGCCGAGGATGTTGTTACTTCCACACCTGAACAAATCACCTTGCATACGCGGGTATTAGCCGCTTCTTGTGCCGCATGTCATGGTACGCAAGGCAATGCGGTAACAGGTAGCACAACTGAGCGAAATGCGGTATTAGCGGGCAAAGATCGTGCAGACTTCATCTCTAAAATGCAAGGTTTTAGAGATGGCAGCCGCAAATCTACCGTCATGCATCACCATGCAAAAGGCTTAACTGAAGCTGAAATTAACCAACTGGCTGATTTTTTTGCGCAACAAAAACCTAATAATGCTACCCCGCTAACCCCGCAAACCTTGAAAGCTGGTCATGACTAAAACCATTTTTAGCCGTCGAGATTTTATTAAAACCGCGGGTGCTGCTGGCGCGCTATTACTTAGCCAAAACACATTTGCGCGTGCTAGCAAACCACCTTTAGGGCGCGTGGTGGTGATTGGTGGTGGCTACGCGGGTACCACCGCTGCCAAATATATTCGTATGTGGAGCATGGGCAATATTGAAGTGGTGGTGATTGAAAAAAATAGCCAATTCGTATCGTGCCCCATGAGCAACTTAGTGCTGGGCGGCAGCAAAACCATTAACGAACTCACTTTTGGCTACGACTTAGTGCAAAAAAATCATGGCGTAAAATGGGTGCAAGATGAAGTAATCGCCGTCAACACGTCAGCCAAAAAAGTGATGATGAAGCGCGGTGAAATCAGTTATGACCGCTTAATTATTGCCCCTGGGGTAGATTTTAATTACGATACTTTACCCACTTTACAAACGGCTGAAGCACAAGCACAAATCCCCCATGCATGGAAGGCGGGCTGGCAAACCGTTAACCTACGCAAACAACTTGAAGCCATGCCAGATGGCGGCGTGTTTGTGATGAACGTGCCAGCGGCACCCTACCGCTGCCCACCTGGACCGTATGAGCGGGCTTGCCAAGTAGCAAGTTACTGCAAAACGCATAAACCTAAAAGTAAAGTGATTGTGCTGGATGCCAACGCAGAAGTGATTTCTAAAAAAGGCTTATTTTTAAAAGCGTGGGCAGAGCTGTACCCGACTATTGTTGACTACCGCCCAGACAACGCCATTACCAACATAGAGGTTACCAGCAAGACGGTGACGACAACGTCGGGCAAAGTACAAGCCGACGTGCTGAATATTATTCCGCCGCAAAGCGCTGGAAAACCCACAAAAATGGCAGAGCTGCTTGAGCCTGACTACCCGTGGTGTGAGGTTGATTTTCTCACTTATGAATCTAAAAAAGCCCCCTTTGTGCATGTAGTGGGCGATAGCATTTCATCAGGGCTACCAAAATCTGCCCATATTGCCACTAACCAAGCCCACGTGTGCGCTGGCGCTATAGTGCAGCTCATGCAGGGACTAGCACCAGACCCAATGCCAGTGTTTGCCAACACTTGTTACAGCTTTGTGGATGACAAACAAGCTATGCACGTGGCCAACGTGTACCGCTATGAGCCCAATAAAAAAATTATGGTATCGGCCGAAGGTGGTGGTGTATCCATGAAACCTAGTGCTGAAGAAGGTTTTTTTGCCGCTGCATGGGCACAAAATATTTGGTCTGATGTGCTAACTTAATGCTATATTTTTAGCGTAATAAAAAGCACGAAATCACCTAAAAATGCTACGAGGAAAATTTTTGCCTCTGCGAGCCTTATTCAGAGTGGCTTACAGAGCGCCCCAATAAGGTGCATGTTACTTAAGTCATTTTTCGATTAAGAAAAATTTATTTTTTAAGCCAATTTTATCAACTGTTGCTGACGATAAAAATTCACATTGGCAGAAAATATCCCACCCAATAGGGTGATTGTAGTGTGTTAAATTAATATTGAAATTAATCAAGTGATCAAAATTTTCAACTCAAAAGTAACAAATGAAATTATTGAACACGAACCAAAGTGTTGGTTTTTGGCTATAGCTCAATAACACTCCACTTAATTAACCCAAACAGTTGACTTGAATACGATGATTAGAAACTTAGATTAGGAGTAATGATGCAATTCGAAATTAACCCTCATATAGGCATTGGCCCCGTTAAACTGGGCATGAGCCGAGAAGAAGTGAAAGCAGCACTGGGTGCTAAAAACCATAGTCACTCAGAAGGAGAGCTTGACTACTATTTTGAAAACGCTTTTCAAATCGAATTTGTCGATAATAAAGCCGATTTTATCGGTGTTTCTGACGAGCCTGACTATACCGTTACCTATGAAGGGGTGAATGTATTTGACACTCAAGCCAAAAAATTATTTGAAATCATTAACGCTAATGAAGACCAGCCTCAAACGTTTGATGGCTATGAGTGCCTTTTTTTGAATCAAATTATCACGCTTTGGGATGCGGATGAACAATACGATCGCATGGGCGCAGAATCGCGGAAAGTTTGGGCACAAATTGGCGTGGGGTCAAAAAACTATTTGCAAGCTGTGCTTAGCCTTTAACCAACAAAGGCCTGCTACTTAAGCTCTATTTACCATAAAGTAACTGTACAAAGAGCATCATCAAACAATTAAAAAAAGTGAGTAAGCGATGACTAAAGCCCTTTTAAAAGCCGCATCTGCAGGTAAAATTGACAAATTAACCGCCCTGCTAGCCGATGGTGCGGACATCAATTATGCTGACAAAATGCCAGGGCGCACCGCACTGATTGAGGCCACTATCGCCAGTCATGCACAAACTGTGCGTTTTTTAATCGCGCAGGGCGCAAACGTCAACTTAACTGACCAAGCACTGGGCAATAGCGCGCTGGCTTGGTCTGCTTACAATGGTGATTTAGCCATTGCTCAGCAATTACTTGCCGCGGGCGCATTGGTGGATATAACTAACAGTAAATTTCAACTCACCCCCTTAATGACGGCCGCACAACAAGGCAAAAGTGATGTGGTGCAATTGCTCATAAAAGCAGGTGCAAACCTTAACCTACAAACAGGCAATGGGCGCAATGCGCTATCTATGGCAGAAGCAAATCGACACCTAGATACCGCCATCTTGTTAAAGCAGCTCGGGGCTATTTTGCCGACACCAATACAAGAGACTGCTTTAGCTTGGCCTGAAGTGAATGCTGATTTAAGCAATGTGGATTTTTCTAACCCTGCCAGCGTGTTGCGCGGTTTTATATTGGCCATGTATCAGTGGGAAATTGATTGCGAACAACACAGGCAATCCGTTGGTAATGGCAATATAGACTGGCAAAGCATTAAACGAGCGCTCAACGCCATTATTGCGCGGTTTTGTACGCCTAAACTAGTAGCTGAAGGTGGCGGTGGCAGTTTTAGTGCCACACCAAATTACACGCCAGCATTAGCCTTGGCACAAGCCGATATTAAGGTTAAGACCGCTACGCTGATGACTAGGCAACCACTAGGCGGCGTGCTACGTTACGAAAAGCTATTTAGCTTGGTTAACAATAACAAGCTTTGGCAAATTGATGGCATCAAACATCGACCTTGGGGAACAGAAAAATGGGCGCGTAATTATTTATAGAAAATTGCCAAAATAACAATTCAACTAAAAAATCAACTTCTTACTAGGGTTAATCATGAGTTTTTACAGCAACCAATACAATGTTTATGTTTTTTTAGGCAACCCGCAAGTCAAACCAATTTGGCATTGGGATGCATGGTCAGCGGTATCACCCCATATTTCAAATTTAATAGCGGTTTGCCGAGGCAAAGGTGCGATTAGAAGTAATCAGTTATTAAGCAATGGTGATTTTGTAAAGTTTGGCAAAATGCCGTGGTCAGAAAAAGCGAACCATAAATGGACACATGGCTCGCCAAACACTTTAGTGGATGATTCAGTGACCTTACTATCCACCGAAATATGGGCACCCACTTGGGGAGCGTGCGAAAAAGAAGATCAATCTCCTGATTTATACATTTCTATTGGCAATGAAGCGTATAGCACGCCGCAAGAAAAGTTACTTTTTCACGCTGTGGTTATTTTGGCCGTTGAAACGTCAGTTGCCGAAGCAAATAAAGCCATTATGGATGAGTTGGTTAATAAAATATCAACGGTCACCGACGTTAAGTTAAAAGTCTTTAAACAAAGAAAATGGGGCAAAGAAGCCTTTGGTGGATTCACCTCGGCCATCAATGACATGGGCATCTGTGGGCTTTTTAAAGTAGGAAAGCCATACGAGCGCCCATTAGACCTTGATACTTTTCAGGCAAAGTGGGATATTTTGCCATGAGAGTAACACTTGTTTGTCCGCACCCTACTTCAAACAGCTCAGCTATGTCAGCGCTTTACAAATCAAACAACAATAGGTAAACAAACCATATTAAAATAAGCGCATCCGTTTAAACATTAGCAACTACCTACGCCTTATGGATATTATTACCTCAAAAACCCTGTGGGAAATTCTCAAGCATGCTAAATCGTGGCTCACCAATTTAGATCGCGCCAGTGATGTGCGAAAAAAGCAATCGGTGAGAGCGGTGAGAGATGTGATTACCGCCACCAGAAAAACTGCGGTTTATATGCGTAGCATGAAAGAAACTAACCAACGCAATCATGAAACAGAAGCACAGCTTGCGGTACTTTGGACAGAGCTAAGCTTTTCTTTGCAAGATATTGGCATTAGCAAGCTAGCCAAAAGATGCCAAATTAACGGAAAACATTGGGCAGATCCTAAGCACTACGACCAAGACTTTTTAGATAAAGCCGACATCAGCTTAGAGACGATGGAAAAACTAGCCAATGAAATACTGGCGCAAATTAGCCGCTAAAGTTGACATTCATCAATGTGCGTACAGCGCAAAGTAATTGAGTAAGATTTACCTATAATCTCAACCAAAAATGCTACGAGGGAAATTTTCGCCTCTGCGAGCCAGTCTTTATGCGGCTGGCAGAGCGCCCCAATAAGGTGCATGATTTTTGGATTAAATTTAAGTCAGTATTTTAAATGCTCTACTGGCCATATTGAGCGTAGTTTAGGGTTAAAATACGCTATTGAAGGCAGCATAAAAAAGCGTAAACATGCCAGCATAGTCGTTGCCAACTTTGGTTTTAACGGCTCCATTTAGCTATAGGGTTTATTAACATCAATATCTATTATAACTCCCTGACTATTCGAGTGAAGTCTGATAAGTCTTAAATATGCTCAAGGCATGCATCCTGCTGAGGATACAAGATAGTAAAAAATAGTTGGTAGTAAGTGAATCGAAACTAACGATACTATTATTTACTTAGAAAATTAAGGGCTTTTGCACTCAGGTAGTGGTCACAACTGAATCCGATGTTGTAGTACTTCCTCTGAAATAATAGGACTAGTGATTTAAGAATACTAAAAAAGGAAATTTTAATGCTAAGCGCTCGAAAAATCATTCTCATCCTTTCTTTAACCGTCATGATTGTTTGCTCTTGTTTTCTTTTTTGGACGCACCTGCTGAGCAACGCATTGATGCAGGACTAAAGAGCGCACTCACTAGTTTTGCTACTGCAAGATTATTAAATGCGGTTATTTCGGTTGCACAAGGAACAGAGGTTGCATTAGAACCTATGGGTGTCGGCGTGAGCCTTGCCCCTGGTCAGTTACTCGATCCGATCAATGACTTGGTAGAACAATTTTCAGATCTTATGCTAGTTGCGACTGTTGCTTTTGGTATTCAGAAAATATTAATTAACATCGGTGGCTATTGGTTAGTAAATGTTTTGCTAACGCTGTCAGCATTAGGTTGGGCATATCTGTGTTATAGATTGCAACCCATTCCAATTTGGCTGTCTAAATGCCTAGTAGTTCTACTAATGACTCGCTTTGCAATTCCGATAGTAGTCATTGGAACAGACGTAATATTTCAGAAATTTATGGCTGATAAATATGCAGCAAGCCAACAGGTAATTGCTAGCGCACCAAAACAAATAACAGCTTTTGAAGCTGAGGCTCCTAACTCACAACCTGCGACTAAAGGCGAGGGACTTTCGGGTTGGTTAGAAGAAAAAATGGATCATACAAAGTCCATGCTTGACTTTAAAAATCCTTTAAAAAGACTGCAAGAAAAAGCTGGCAACCTGCAAAAACACGCAGAGTTCTGGGTTGAGCACATTATCGATCTTATCGTAATTTTCTTGCTACAAACTTTGATTTTACCTCTGCTCCTTGTTTGGATGTTTTATGCGGTTTTGAGGAGAGCATTTGAATTACCAAGAAGGCAATAGAAATCTAGCAGGAACTTTAGGTCTTCACACTTGTAGTTTTTCATAATTAGCAAAATAAAAAGATAAAAGTATTTCTTTAAAAGTCTATGACTCTGGTGGAGATATTAAAGACGATGGCCCTAGATCGTCCTAGGATAGGCTTTTTTCTTCGGGTTACATACCTTTAAATAAATTACCATTAGAGGTCTCTTGTTTTTTTAAACTTAAAAATGGAGCGCGTATGGCAAACACGTTATGCTAATCATCAATAAATCATCAGGGATATTAGTCATTACATTATCGCTTTTTATAATGCCTATCGACTACACTTAAGCTTGGGTTATCTGTCACCCAATCAGTTTGAATCCAATTTGACAGAAATTTACCTAAATACGTCGATTGAGATTTCCTGATTTGCTAGACCTTTACACAACATGGATTCCCGCTTTCGCGGGAATGACGGTGGTAGATGACTTGTTAGCAATCAGTCTCGATTGTCAATTCTTGCAATGGCCTCATCTCCTTTATCAAGCAAATTTACAATCAATGACCAGCTAATGAATCACCCATATAACAAGCTATCATTACTTAATAAAACCTGTCTAATAAAACATAAAGTGACCAACCTAGCATTTAGTGACCAATTTTGTCAGCACCCAATTGAGTCAACCATGCCAATCTGGCAAATAATGTTAAGCGATAGTTAGTTTTAGCTTGGCAATTCATTACTTTAAACCAATACATCTCAAAATAATTACAATAATAACCAATATAATTCAATTGCTTATATTAAATTAAGTAGCATCAAACCCAAAAAATATAAAAGTTGGCACACCTGTTGCTTATAGATAACCAAGCGCTGGTAACGTCGCTTAAAGTAACAAAAAATGTTTTTTAAGTGTTGTTAATTTATCAGTGTACTTTTTACTCAAATTTTTATATTAAAGGATTTTAAAATGAAACAAATTCAAAAAGGTTTTACCTTAATCGAGTTAATGATTGTGGTAGCAATTATCGGTATTTTGGCTGCCGTTGCCATTCCACAGTATCAAGACTACACCATTAAAGCACAAGTAGCTGGTGCGCTTTCAGAAATGGCGTCACAAAAAACAGCAATTGAAGCAGCAGTGTCTGAAGGTACAACGCCACAAAACACAACCCCTGCAGCTGCTGGCTTTTCTGGTATGACAACAGCAAATTCCACCTACTGTACTTTAGGTGCAATTTCAACTACAGCTGCTGCTGCTGGTAGCTCAACATGTACCTTTAAAGGTGGTAACGTAGCTGAATTTAACGGTAAAACTCTTGCTCTAAACCGTGATGGCACAACTGGTACTTGGACTT
Source organism: Methylophilaceae bacterium (assembly GCA_049662045.1). GTDB lineage: Bacteria > Pseudomonadota > Gammaproteobacteria > Burkholderiales > Methylophilaceae > Methylotenera. The sequence continues at coordinate 13,244 of JBATAW010000072.1, forward strand.
GCGTAACAGGTGGTAGCTTAAAAGCTAAATATATTCCAAAATCATGTTCATAATAGTGAATGAAAGGGTAAACTGATTTAAATAGTTACTCCCTTTTAATAAAAAAGAGGCCTAACGGCCTCTTTTTTTTGCACTTTTGATTGCGGCATTATTGCTAATACTTATGCTATATTTTTAAAAAATAAACTTAAACCTAAACAAATGACGATGATGCTACGATTTATTCAACTGACAATTATATTAACTTTTGTAGTACTCATCACTTTTTTACCTGCCTTAGATTTTATGCCAATGTCGATCAGCTATCATGATGGGCAACGCCTTATTGAAGTTGGGCTACTTGGCTTAGTGTTGCTATATAACGCGTTTGGTCGCTTTAACAACGCTCATGCTTTACAAGTAGAATATAAAATGCGGGTTGGGCTTTTATTGCTTTTTGCTTTGGCGATAATCTCTGCGCTACTGGCATTATCTCCCCGACATGCCATTATTGAAGTGAATAGCTTTGTTGGCTTAGCTTTTCTAGCGTTGTTTGTGGCTGGGTTATATCATCAACATAAGAGTATCTTTATTAAATGGCTAAGTACAGCATTATTAGCCAGTGCTGTGCTATACATGGTCGCTTTTTTTTCAGGCTATATTTCTTCTTACTTTTTTCCAGATCCTTTATTTTGGCCTTTTCCACTTTATAATTTTGATAACGTGCGTTCGTTTAACCAGTATCAGCTTTGGATAATTGCGATTGTTGGCTTACCTTTACTAACAGTTGAGTTTAAAAAAAGTAGCACGCGCTATTGGCTATATGTTGCATTAGCCTGTTGGTGGGTTTTGTTATTTTATTCGGCCTCTCGTGGTGTGTTAGTGGCATGGGTGGTGGGGTTGCTTGTCACAGCGATAGCTTACCGTCAATTGGCATGGCCATTACTACGCTTGCAAATGATTAGCGCTACTACAGGCCTAATCAGTTATGGCGTGTTATTTAAGGTATTGCCTACACTGCTAAAGGAGTCCTTCTTCTTACGCACTGCTTTAAGAAGCTCAACCGACGACCGTATTGCATTATGGAGCCAAGCCATAATGCTTATTAAAAAATTCCCTTACTTTGGCACTGGGCCTATGCACTTCCCTTGGTATAACCGCACACTTGCTCACCCCCATAATAGCGTATTACAAATAGCGGCTGAGTGGGGCCTAATTGCTACGTTTATAATATTAGCCATGGTAGCTTACGCCACTTTTTGTTGGTTAAATAAAATCAACACGCAAACCTTAAAAACTGCTTCATCGTTAGATAAGCAACTCGCTATTATCATATTTTTTACCTTGGTGACCAATGCAGCCTATTCCATGGTGGATGGGGTGATTGTAATGCCAATTAGTCAGGTGCTAATGTTTACAATGATTGGTTTAGCTATTGGGTATTATGTTGATTTCAATACTTTAAATGCTAACGCTAAACGAATTTTGACGTTAAGACCGTTGCTAGCAACTGTTGTTTTAATACTTTTTGCATGGTCAATTTTTCCAGAAATTTCAGCTAATTATTCAGGAAGTAAATATCATTTTTCGATGGGCTATATGGCAGGCGGGCCGCGTTTTTGGGTGGAATATAAAGACAATTAAATGAAAAATATACAACCCTTAACTAAGTAAGTTTAAGAATGAAAAAACAAATGCACAATTTATTTGTACTTAACAGCCGATTAAAAACATTTTTATCATTACTGATTTTGCTGTTGCCTGCAATTTCGCTTTACGCCACATTTTTAAGTAACCCGCTAGTATTTGATGACTTAGCCTTTTTTGATAAAAGTGTACATGCGCATTATTTAGACAAAATATTTAGCTTTAGTTTACGCTGGCTTCCTTATGCATCTTTGGAGTGGACTCAGCACCTAGTAGGCGCAAATATGCTTTGGTATCGCTTAGGTAATTTAGCTTTGCATCTAGCCACTACGGTAACGCTGTTCTTTTTTCTGCATCGGCTGTTTGATTTGATGTTGCCTGAACTGATTAACAATAAAGCTAAACTGTCTAACCATTGGTTGGCTTTTTTTGCTGCTCTGATATTTTCCCTTCACCCAGCTTCAGTTTATGCGGTGGGTTATCTCATTGAACGTAGCATATTAATGGCCACTCTCTTTGCTTTGCTAACTTGGTTGCTTTTTTTGCAGGGCTTAGTCAAAAATAATAAAGTGTTGTTAATGGGGTCTTGTGTAACTTACCTATTAGCGGTGCTTTCTAAAGAGCATGCCATTATGGTGCCAGCCGTGGCCGCCATGCTGGTGTTATTAGTGAAGGGCTCGCCTAAGCTTTGTTGGTTCGGTTTTGGTTGTTTAAGTGAAAAAAATCAACTGAATATGGCTTGGCTAAAGCCTATTTGGTTAGCTTTCATCTTATATGCTTTGGTGGGCTTGTTTGTTGTCTATCAAGTCAAATTGGGCGGAGTTTTAGGCCAAGCCTATGAACCCAACGCATCAAATTTAATTGCTCGCCTTGGATTAGAACCTCACTTAGCCTACTCGTTATCACTCATCATGCAGACTGAGATGTTTTTTAAATATTTATGGCTTTGGTTGCTCCCAAACCCAGCATCCATGTCAATTGATATGCACCCAGCCTTCGCATTGCATTTATGGTCTTGGTCTAATATGTTGTGGTTATTTGGCTTCATCATCTACCCCTTTATTGCACTACGACTACTATTTAAAAAAGGCGCAGTTGGGCTATTAGGCTTTGCCTTACTATGCCCTTGGTTACTTTTTGCCACTGAGTTTGGCGCAGTTCGCATTCAAGAGCCCTTTGTAATTTATCGTAGCTATTTATGGATGCCTTGCCTGTTTGCCGTGCTGCCGTATATTTTTCAAAAATTTAGCGCCAAAGTAGCCAGCTATACTTTAATTACGATAGCCATAATAGCCTTCGCTTTATCTTGGGTTAACCTAGTGACTTTTTCCCAAGGTATTTTACTTTGGGATGACGCAGTTATGCTGGCAGAAAAAAATGGTGAAAATGCACCTGGTAATGAAAGAATGTACTACAACCTTGGCAATGCTTATAAAAGGCTGAAGTCAGACCAAGGTGCAATAAAGTATTATAATCAAGCCATTAAGATAGGTGGCCCTAAAGCACCATTAACGAGTGCCGCTTATCAAAATATAGCACGCATTTATTTTTATGCTGGGCATTACCCTAAAGCGAATGAATTTTTTAAAAAAACGCTAGCATTAGACCCAAAAAATAAGCACGCCATTGATGGGCTTGCCGATTCATTAAAAGCTATAAAAAAACAAAATGGCGTTGATTAAATTCGCCCCCATTTTAATGGTTAATCATTTTAACGCCTAACGTCATGCTTCCTGCTAATAGACCTGTAATTTCAGCTTAAATCGCGTGCGCTCTAGCAAGGTCAGCCAATACCACCGCATTCAACCCACATTGTGCCAACGCAAATACCGCCGCGGAGCTACGGCGCCCTGTTTGGCAATAAGTAATATAGGTTTTAGATTGATCTAAATTGTTCGAGAGTTGGCGTATTTCATTTAAAGGCAAATTAATTGCGCCATCAACATGTTCATCTTCATACTCACTCGGTAAGCGAACATCAACTAATATGGCCGCGCCTGAGGCTATTTGTGCTTTTGCCTCATTTAAACTCACTTTAGTGATGAGCGGCTCTTTAAGTAGCTCAATAAAATCCGCCTTATTTAAACGCTTTAGCACGCCATCTGTTTTCATCGTCACCGTCGCGTTACGTTTATTATCTGAGGCTAAGGCGTCTTCACCAAATGAGCCACCTTCACCTAACTCTGTCAAGACCACAGGTTCTAAGCCTATTTTTCTACTGACAACGGCCGTTCCTGATTGAATTAAGTAGTAATAATCCCCTGCATCACCTTGCTGCATGATCACTTGACCCGCATGCACTTCTATGTTTTTCATGCGCTTAAACATTTCTTCAACATTTGAAGTGGGTAGCTTACTGAAAATACCGCGTTGCAGGCTGAGTGCGCTAAACACACCAACTTCTTTCATCCAATCACCTGTTGTACGGGCAGGCTTGGCTAAATTTTGGCTTGAATTTTTAACTTCTGGCTTTGCAATTTCGGCTTTTATTAAGGGCGCGGTTGAGGTCTGGCCTGCCTGATCAATTTCTGAGAATTGGTCCCACGTCAACATGATATCCAGCAGATCCGCATCCACTCTAACAATAACCACATCCGTTACGGCTACGGTATCTTTTATTTTTAAATTACTGGTGAGCGATTGATTAGCCGCAGGGCTGTCGCCTGTGATAATTTGTTTTTTATCATCTTTGTAATGCAGCTTTAACTCGCCTTTTAATAAATAAATAGCTTGCGGTGCTTTGGAAATATTCATCCGTAATGGGTCTAGCCCAATGCTGACTTTTTCGGCAAAGCATAAACTGGCTAGCTCTTTTTTACGTGATGCTGATAACTTAGCCATCGGTTGTAGTTTTTCAAAAACTGCTGCGGGAATTGCCATGTAAAAATCCTCAAACTTGTTATTTTTAAAGTATTGTTAACTGAATATTTACAACATAAACACTTGCGAATGCTGTAAGGCAAGTATGTTTAGTTGAAATCGGCCTTCGGCAATTTCTTGCATAATAGTTTCACCTTCACCAGGTTTTAAGTGTGTAATATAAACCTCTACATTGTTAGAAGCTAATTGGCTAAGCTCATCCGCTAACATAGACGGGCAAAGGTGCTTAGAGAGTTTTGCCAGTTCAATTTCGCTGTTTCTAAAGGCAGTTTCAATAATTAAGTATTTAAGATTTTTAACATTATTGACTGACGCCCAAAGTGCATCACAAACGGTAGTGTCGCCCGTAAAGGCCAAGCTGGCTTTACCACTATCTAGCAGATACCCGAGTGCAGGCACGGCGTGATTAGCAGGTAAAGCGGTAATCGTACGCCCTGTTAATGCTATAGTTTCATTCACTTGTATTTCTTGGTATTGCAAAAAAGGCGCTTGCACACTTGGAATTGCATTAAAGTCAGGCCAAATTTCCCAGTTAAATATATGATTACGTAGTGCTTCTAGGGTAGCCTTACAGCCATACACGGTAATAGGTTTCGTGCGGAAGCCAAACACGGTGTCTAGCAAAAATGGTAAAAATGCAACATGGTCTAAATGAGAATGGGTAATAAAAACATGGTTAATGGCCATGAGCGCATCCATCGATAAATCTCCCACGCCAGACCCTGCGTCGATTAATATATCGTCATCGAGTAATATAGAGGTGGTGCGTAGCTTGCCCCCAATACCACCACTACAGCCTAAAATTTTTATTTGCATACTGAATTCTAATCCATTTTGTTACAAAATATGTGCAAAGGCTTTTACAATGCTAATCTTTAACAGTTTTGTTAGCAATTTTCGCGCCAACATATAGAAAGTTTAACGTCTATGCATTATAAAGCCCCTTTAGAAATCACGATTGCAGAAGCTGATAAAATTAATGCCAGCGTTATTTTAATGCATGGCTTGGGTGCAGATGGTCACGATTTTGCCCCTATCGTGCAAAAACTGAATATGCCTAATATTCGCTTTATTTTACCGCATGCGCCAGCAATGGCGGTGACGCGCAATAGCGGCTACATTATGCCTGCCTGGTATGATTTATATGGCTTAACGGCTAGTAGCCAAGAAGATGAAGCAGGCATTAAGCAGAGCCAGCAGTATATTAACGCACTCATTGAAAAAGAATTAGCACGTGGCATTACAGCCAATCGTATTGTGCTAGCAGGGTTTTCACAAGGTGGCGCGATTGCGCTTTATACTGCGTTACGTTACCCGCAAAAGCTCGCTGGCATCCTTGCTTTATCCACTTATCTACCCATAAAAACCAAACTAGCGGTTGAAGCAAACATCGCCAATGCAAAAATACCAATTTTTATGGCACATGGCACGCATGACGATATTATTAGCTTAGATTTATGCAAACTTTCACTCAATATGTTGCAAAACAACCATTATGACGTGCATTGGCATGAGTACAACATGGCGCATAGTGTTGTTTTAGAAGAAATTGCTGATATTCACACGTTTTTAACACAAGTTTTAGCTTAAGGTTTGGTAGAATAGCTGCCTAATTATTATAATAAATCACCCTTTATGGTTGCCAAAAAAAATCCTGCGCTAGATGCACCAAAAAATTACGAGCTTGCTTTTAGTGAGCTCGAAAGCATTGTTGCACGCATGGAATCTGGGCAACTGCACTTAGAAGACGCATTAGCGGCTTATCAGCGCGGTAACATCTTATTGGCTTTTTGCCAAAAGTCATTAGTCGATGTCGAACAACAAGTACAGATTTTAAATGCGCAAAATCAGCTAAATACCTTTAAAGCAGAAAACGAATAAAATGACCGCACTAAGCTTTGCTGATTGGTCAACAGCGCATCAAACCCGCATAGAGCAAGTGTTAGCTAGTGTATTGCCCTCTGATAAAACTCCTCCCGAGCGATTACATTCTGCCATGCGCTACAGCGCATTAGGCGGCGGCAAACGCGTGCGAGCTTTATTATGTTATGCGGCTGCAGATTTATGCGGCACTGACTTAAGCATGGCCGATGCCGCCGCCAGCGCAGTCGAGCTTATTCATGCTTATTCACTTGTACATGACGATATGCCATGCATGGACGATGATGATTTACGGCGCGGAAAACCGAGTTGCCACAAGCAATATGATGATGCCACCGCGCTTTTGGTGGGTGATGCCTTACAAAGTTTAGCCTTTGAAGTACTAGCGCAAGCACATTTATGCCCACAAGCTAGCCAGCAAATACACATGCTTAACTTGCTGGCTAAAGCGTCTGGCTCGGTTGGCATGGCAGGTGGCCAAGCCATTGATTTAGCTTCGGTAGGTAAGCCTTTAACAGAACATGCGTTGGAATCTATGCACCTATTAAAAACAGGCGCTTTAATTCAAGCGGCAGTTTTACTGGGGGCAGTAAGTGGATCTGAAGCACAAATCAGTGCGATGTCAATTTACGCAAAAAATATAGGCTTAGCCTTTCAGGTGGTGGATGATATTTTAGATGTTGAAGCAGATAGCCAAACTTTAGGTAAAACGGCTGGTAAAGATGCCAACAGTAATAAGCCGACTTATGTCACAATATTAGGCTTAGAAGCCGCCAAACAGCACGCACAACAACACTATAACAAAGCCATTGACGCACTTAAGCCGTATGGCGAAAAAGCGCAACGATTGATTGCGTTAGCTAGCTACATTACCCAGCGAAATTTTTAACAAAATTTAACTTTTTACAACACTATTCTTTTGACAAAATAAGCTGTGGACCTACAACTCACTTACCCGCTTCTAGAAACAATTAACTCACCTGTGCAGCTCCGTGCGTTAGAGCGTGGTCAATTGGCACAACTGGCGGCTGAACTACGTGCTTTTATAATTGATAGTGTGGCAAAAACGGGTGGGCATTTAGCTTCAAATCTTGGCGTGGTTGAGCTCACCATTGCATTGCATTATGTGTTCAATACCCCAGATGACCGCTTGGTGTGGGATGTTGGACATCAAACTTATCCGCATAAAATTTTGACTGGCAGGCGTGATGCCATGCAAAATTTACGCAGGCCAAAAGGCATTGCGGGCTTTCCTAGACGTAACGAAAGTGAATATGACACTTTTGGCACGGGGCATTCAAGCACATCTATTTCTGCCGCGCTTGGTATGGCCGTAGCCGCCCAAAAAGCTGGCTTAGAAAGGCGTAGTGTGGCCATTATTGGCGACGGCGCGATGACCGCAGGTATGGCCTTTGAAGGTCTTAATAATGCGGGGCATATTGCGGCTAATTTATTGGTGGTGCTCAATGATAATGACATGAGCATTTCTAACAACGTCGGTGGCTTAAATCGCTATTTAGCTAAGTTACTCGCGAGCCGTTTTTATGGTGCGGTGCGTAAATCGGGTAAAAAAGTACTCTCTGGCATGCCGAATGTACAAGAGTTTGCTAAGCGTGCTGAAGAACACGTTAAAGGCATGGTGTTACCTGGCACGCTGTTTGAAGAACTTGGTTTTAATTATATTGGCCCAATAGATGGGCATGATATTGATGCTTTGGTCACCGCGCTCGAAAATATTAAGCAACTCAAAGGTGCACAGTTTTTACATATTGTGACGCAAAAAGGCAAAGGCTTTGAACCCGCGGAAGATAACCCCAATAAATATCACGGTATAGGTAAATTTGACCCTTGCAATGGCGATACCTTAGCCATAAGTGCGCAAAAAACCTACACCGAAGTGTTTGGTGATTGGTTAGTTGACATGGCAAAAGTTGATCCACGCTTAATTGGCATTACCCCAGCCATGTGCGATGGCTCTGGCTTAAACCGATTTTCTGAAAAATTCCCAGACCGTTATTTTGATGTGGGTATTGCAGAGCAACATGCCCTCACCTTTGCCGCAGGCATGGCGTGCGATGGCCTAAAGCCAGTGGTCGCTATTTACAGCACCTTTTTACAGCGCGCTTACGACCAACTCATCCACGATATTGCTTTACAAAACCTGCCCGTATTATTAGCCATTGACCGTGCGGGTTTGGTTGGCGCAGATGGCCCAACCCATGCAGGTAGTTTTGATTTAAGCTTTTTACGTTGTGTTCCCAATATGGTGATTATGGCGCCTAGCGATGAAAATGAATGTAGGCTGATGCTCACCACTGGCTTTCACCATGATGGCCCTGCGGCTGTGCGCTACCCACGTGGCAGCGGTACTGGTACCAAAATTGAAAGCAAATTACGGAGTATTGCTATCGGCAAAGGCTTATTGGTTAAAAAAGGTCAAAAAATCGCCATTTTAGCCTTTGGTTCTATGCTTAACCCCGCTTTGCTAGCAGCTGAAACACTTAATGCGACGCTAGCTAATATGCGTTTTGTAAAGCCTTTAGACGTTACATTGCTTGCTGAGCTTGCAAAAACACATGACCTCATCGTTACTATCGAAGAAAATACAATCATGGGCGGTGCAGGCGCGGCGGTGCTGGAAGCAATGCAAGCGATGAATATTCACACCCCTACTTTATGTTTAGGCTTACCAGACACTTTTATAGAACACGGCGTGCATGAAACTATGCTGGCAGAATGCGGTCTAGACCCCAAGGGTATTATCGCTGCTATTGAAAAACTAATACCCTAGTGATAAACTCAACTATTATTCATTAATGAAATAAAAATCATGACACAAAAACCCAGCACGATTGAAGACGTACAAAATACGGTCGACACACGCCATATTGCCATTGATAAAGTCGGTATTAAAGATATTCGCCATCCAGTAGTGGTGAAAGATCGTGCAGATGGTGAGCAACATACCATTGCCATGTTTAATATGTATGTGCATTTGCCACAGCAGTTCAAAGGCACGCATATGTCGCGCTTTGTTGAAATTCTCAACGTGAATGAACATGCTATTTCTATTGAATCGTTTGAAACCATGTTACGTGAAATGATCAAGCGTTTAGAGGCAGAATCTGGCCACATTGAAATGACATTTCCGTATTTTGTGAACAAAGCCGCGCCTATTTCAGGCGTAAAAAGCTTGCTTGATTACGAAGTTACTTTTATTGGCGCGATCTGCCACGGTAAGATAGAAACCTCAGTCAAAGTGCTAGTGCCTGTCACTAGCCTTTGCCCATGTAGCAAAAAAATCTCTGATTACGGCGCACATAATCAACGCTCACACGTCACTGTCACTGCCCTCATCAATGATTTTATTTGGGTTGAAGACATTATTGATTTGGTTGAAAAACAAGCCTCTTGCGAGCTTTACGGCCTACTTAAACGCCCAGATGAGAAATATGTTACCGAGCGCGCTTACGACAACCCAAAGTTTGTTGAAGACATGGTGCGCGATGTAGCCGCCCAACTTAATAAAGAAAACCGTATTGTCGCCTACACTATAGAGTCTGAGAACTTTGAGAGTATTCACAACCATAGTGCTTATGCATTGATTGAAAAAGATAAACGCGTAAAATAGACGTTCCATCACTAACAGGAGTTTAACGATGTCAGTTGCAAAAGTTATTGAAATTATTTCATCTAGCAAAACTAGCTTTGAAGATGCTGTTTCTACAGGGGTGGCTAAAGCTTCCGAAACCATACAAGGCATTTCTAGCGCTTGGGTGCAAGATCAAAGTGTAAAAGTCAAAGATGGTAAAGTGTCAGAGTACCGCGTGGTGCTAAAAGTTACTTTTGTGTTAAATAAATAATAAATTTAACCCCATGATAAGCTGCCAAATAACACACGATTTAGCAGCCTTTTTATTGCCTTTTTTTTAATCAATTATCCTCCGAGAAAATTTTATGCCTCTGCAAGCCAGTCTGCATGCGGATTCCAGAGCATCAAAATAAGATGACTGATTTTTTCATTCAATTTTTCATGCCATTTTTCATGTTATAACGCTATTTTTCAGCCCTATTTTTACGCTAACCATTCATGAATAAAAGTGCCATTCACACCCTTGAAAAATTACGCGCTGGTCAGCTGGCTGGCGCGACTCGGCTCGATTTATCTTGCGATTTAAGCACATTTCCACCCGAAATTTTTGAGCTGGCTGACACTTTAGAAGTTCTCAATCTCTCTGGCAATGCCCTTAAAACTTTACCTGACGACTTAGTAAAACTCAGCAAACTGAAAGTTATTTTTTGTTCAGAAAACCAATTTGAACACGTGCCTGAAGTTTTAGGGCAGTTTGAACACCTCAGCATGATTGGCTTTAAATCAAACAAAATTAAAACATTATCAGCTAAATCACTACCTAAAAACCTGCAATGGTTGATACTGACCGATAACCAACTAACTCATCTACCCGTTGAAATTGGCCAATGCGCTGGCATGCAAAAGCTGATGCTTGCGGGCAATCAGCTCTCGCACTTACCGCCTGAGCTTGCCGCTTGCAAGCAATTAGAGCTACTCAGAATATCGGCGAACCAATTGATGTTATTGCCAAACTGGCTACTCTCAATGCCAAAATTGGCTTGGTTAGCCTTTGCTGGCAATCCTTTTAGCGCTGAAAATGAAGCTTATCGCGTTAAAAATGCCGAAATAACCCGTATTGATTGGCAACGCGTACACATTCAAGCGCAACTCGGGCAAGGCGCTTCTGGGGTCATTTATCAAGCTGACTATTTGCAGAAAAATACAAAAACACCTGTTGCAGTGAAGCTATTTAAGGGCGAATTGACCAGCGATGGCCTGCCACAAAGTGAAATGGCCGCCTGCATGCACGCAGGCTTGCACCCTAACCTCACACAAATTTTAGGGTCGATTGAGCACCACCCAGAAAAAACCCAAGGACTAGTGCTATCACTGATAGACCCAAGCTTTAAAATCTTGGCAAATCCGCCCAGCCTCACAAGTTGCACGCGCGATGTTTATGAAAAAGAAGCGCAATTTTCACTTAAAAATCTGCTCAGCATTGCTACTGGCGTTGCGCGTGCAGCGGCGCATTTACATGCAAACGGCCTAATGCATGGTGATTTATATGCTCATAATATTTTGCACAATACCGCAGGTGATTGCTTATTAAGTGACTTTGGCGCGACGGCTTTTTTACCCAATAACAACTCAGCTTTAGCCTTGCAGCGGCTTGAAGTGCGTGCGTTTGCTTGCCTATTAGAAGAGTTACTAGCGCATTGCGAGACAAAAAACACCTCTGAATGCAATGCGCTTGAAGCACTGCAGCGCGATTGCTCGCAAGCCACGGTAGCAAACCGTCCCTTGTTTGCACAAATTGTGCAAACGCTAGAAGCTCTATAAAATACCACCATGCAAGATTTTCAAGCCTTTTTAGCCCCCGCAAAAATCAATTTATTTTTGCATATTACTGGTCAACGTGCAGATGGCTACCATTTACTACAAACGGTGTTTAGACTACTGGATTTTTACGACACGATTTACCTAAAAACTACACCAAATGGCATTATTAAGCGCGTTAATGCCGTTGCTGATGTGCCTGAAACGCAAGATTTGTCTATTCGCGCCGCGATGTTGTTGCAACAACACACACAATGCCCGTTGGGGGTAGAAATGTGTGTTGAAAAACGCATTCCGATGGGTGCTGGTTTGGGCGGCGGTAGCTCTGATGCAGCGACCGTACTACTCGCGTTAAATCGCTTATGGAAGCTAGATTTAAGCCGCGCGGAGCTGGTTTCTCTTGGGGTGAAATTAGGTGCAGACGTGCCATTTTTTATTCACGGCACCAATGCTTGGGCTGAGGGTATTGGCGAGCAATTGCAAACCATTTATCTTAAAGCAGCTTATTATGTCGTATTAACGCCTAATGCGCATGTATCAACCGCGCAAATATTTGCCAATAAGCAATTGACAAAAAACGCGATTCCTAAGACAATGTCGGACTTTTCTGAGGCATGTAATTTCAACAGTAGCAATTTGTGCGCTGATTTAACAAATGACCTTGAAAAAATAGTTTGCAGCTTGTATCCTCCAGTTTTAGAAAGCCTAAATTGGCTCTCACAATTTGGTGATGCACGCATGAGTGGGTCTGGTGCTTCAGTGTTTTTAGAAGTTGCTGATCATGAAACAGCAAACAAAATTTGTGATAAAAAACCAAATCACCTGCGGGGGTTTGTTGCAAAAGGGTTAAATCAGCACCCGTTATTGCAGTTTGCTGATGAATAAAATATTGGGGAGTCGCCAAGTTGGTTAAGGCACTGGGTTTTGATCCCAGCATCCGAAGGTTCGAGTCCTTCCTCCTCAGCCAGTTTATGTCGGGTCCTGATTGAATGGTCATCAGGGCGCGTGCTAGTTAAATATAATTAAAGTTGACTATACTTGTAGGTCAATATAATAAGCGTGTAGATTGATGATTTACGCGCTTTAGTTTTTTTAAAATAATGCGGCACGATTAGGAAATCAAGCATGTCTAGCGACAAAATGATGGTTTTTACAGGCTCAGCCAATCCTGCCCTAGCCAATGAAGTGGTAACGCATTTGGGTATGGAGCTTGGTCGTGCGCATGTTGGTACATTTTCTGATGGCGAAACCACTGTTGAATTGCTTGAAAACGTGCGTGGTCGCGATGTGTTTGTATTGCAATCAACCAGTCACCCAACCAATGACAGCTTAATGGAAATCATGGTGATGGTAGATGCGCTACGTCGCTCATCTGCAGGCCGCATTACCGCGGCGATTCCCTATTTTGGCTACTCAAGACAAGATCGTCGTCCGCGTTCAGCGCGCGTGGCTATCACCGCAAAAGTAGTGGCTAATATGCTCACAGGCGTGGGTGTTAATCGCGTGCTGACGATGGATTTACACTCAGACCAAATTCAAGGTTTTTTTGATATTCCTGTTGATAATATATACGCCACGCCTATTTTGCTAGACGATTTACTCAAGCAAAAACATGAAAATTTAATGATTGTTTCGCCTGATGTTGGCGGCGTAGTGCGAGCTCGTGCAGCAGCCAAACAACTCAATGCAGATTTAGCCATAATTGATAAACGTCGTCCAAAGCCAAATGTTGCTAAAGTCATGAACATTATTGGTGATGTGTCTGGGCGTACCTGTGTGATTATGGACGATATGGTGGACACCGCAAACACCCTATGTGAAGCTGCAGCAGCCCTAAAAGAAAACGGTGCTATCAAAGTAATTGCTTATGCAACACACCCAGTATTATCTGGCGGTGCGGCAGCACGCATTGCTAATTCCGAATTAGATGAGTTGGTGGTGACCAACACCATTGCATTTAGTGAAGCGTCTGCAAATTGTAAAAAAATCCGTCAACTAAGTGCCGCAAGGTTGCTGGCTGAAACCATTCGTAGAATTAGTCGAGAAGACTCTGTGTCATCTCTATTTATGGATTAAAACCAAGGATTAGAGATACGGATTTAAATCATGGCTTTAAAAAATATTAATACAAAATTATAGCAATTTAACCCTGTTTTCTGGTCGCGGAAAACAGATATTTGTGTAGCACCCACCGTGTAAAAACCGTGGTCATAGGAGTAATAAAATGGCAATTGAAATTAATGCAGTAAAACGTGACGCAAAAGGTACGGGTGCGAGCCGCCGTCTTCGTCGCGCAGGCTTTGTTCCTGGTGTAGTTTATGGCGGTGGTGACGATGCAGTGACGATTGAAGTTAACGCTAAAGATTTATTCTTGCAATTTCGCCACGAATCTTTTCACGCTTCAGTGTTAAGCTTAAATTTAGATGGAAAAAAACAAAACGTATTATTACGTGATTTTCAAATGCACCCAGTACGCAACACTATTCAACACGTTGATTTTCAACGTGTCAGTGCCACTGAAAAAATACACGTTAAAGTCCCTTTCCACTTTATAAACGAAGACGTTGCCCCAGGTGTAAAACTTGGTGGTGGTATCGTTGCGCATATATTAACTGAAGCTGAAGTGAGCTGTTTAGCCAAAGATTTGCCAGAGTTTATTGAAGTGGACGTGGCCGCGCTTGAAGTTGGTCAATCTGTACATTTATCAGAAATCAAATTACCAAAAGGTGTTGAGTTTGTAAGACTTGCTCACGATGATGATGCGACTGTGGTTTCTATTGCAATAACACGTGGTAGCATTTCAGAGGATGCAGCAGCTGAAGCACCAGTAGCAGCCTCTACTGAAACACCTGCTGCTTAATTAATTAGCATGAAAATTAACGCGCACTTAATCCCTTAAGTGCGCGTTTTTTATTTTGATCATGCTTAAATGTAACCCTATTTTTTTAAAAACAGTCTAATGAGCGGCATCCGATTATTTGTAGGCTTAGGTAACCCAGGCGACAAATACGAACGCACGCGTCACAACGCGGGCTTTTGGTGGGTTGATTCGATTGCTGCAAAAACCGATAGCAAATTAACTTTAGATGCAAAAATGTTTGGCATGGTTGCCAAATTAAACCCAACGCCAGACAAATGGTTACTGAAACCCACCACTTTTATGAACTTAAGTGGCAAAGCTGTTGCGGCGCTAGCGAATTACTACAAAATCTCCCCTGCCGAAATTTTAGTCATTCATGATGAACTCGATTTACCCGCAGGCAGTATTAAGCTTAAATTTAGCGGTGGACATGGTGGGCATAATGGCCTAAAAGATATTCACTCTGCGCTTGGCACGGCCGATTATTGGCGCTTGCGTGTAGGAATCGGCCACCCAGGTAATAGAAATGAAGTGGTTAGTTTTGTGCTAAAACCACCACTTAAAGACGAACAAAGCGCAATTGATGACAGCTTAATTGAAAGTACAAAACTGCTTGATGATTTATTAGCAGGCAATTTTGATAGCGCAATGTTAAAATTGCACACTAAAAAATAAGGGGCTGCAGTAGATTAGCATTAATGATATGCTTATTAAATGAAGTTAAGTCATTGTAAGTTATTAAGAAAACAGCAGTTAAAGCTGCTTGAATATTTTGTACTGGAAGTCACAGCCAGATCAG
>JBATAW010000073.1:0-3595 GCA_049662045.1 Methylophilaceae bacterium
ATGGACGATGCCGCTACGGGATTGGAAGGCTGCGCTGAATCGCTTTAGTATTGAATTGGGTGACAGAGTGCCACCCTTAAATTAATGCACTCAAAACCGCATTTACACAGAATTATTTACAGGCTCAGAAATTGTGCTTTTTTCATTCTAGTTTAAAGTTAAGCGCTTACTACTCCAAATAAATGCCCAATGCCCGCAGTGGCAGCCATGGCTAGCGCGCCCCAAAAAGTCACTCGCCAAGCGCCTTTTAACACACTAGCCCCCCCTGCGCTAGCCGCCAAACTGCCAAGTAAAGCTAAAAATACCAATGAAATCGTAGCGATACCTACGACGATTGAAGATTCAGGTACTAGCCAAACTGCTAACAATGGTAACAATGCGCCAATGGCAAACGTTGCTGCTGATGCCACAGCGGCTTGCACAGGTCGAGCACTCACTATATCGTTAATCCCTAACTCATCTCGAGCATGTGCACTCAAGGCATCATGCCCAGTGAGCTGTATAGCCACTTGCTTGGCTAAATCATGCGTTAAGCCGCGTTTAATATAAATGCCTGCAAGCTCATCAAGCTCATGTTCGGGCTGCGTAGTCAACTCTTCACGTTCGCGTGCTAAATCTGCATTTTCTGTATCAGATTGTGAGCTTACAGAAACATACTCGCCAGCGGCCATAGACATTGCGCCTGCCACTAAACCAGCCACACCTGTCAGCCAAATCGTTTCTGGTGCGGCATGCGCTGATGCCACTCCAATAATTAAGCTAGCGGTTGATACGATGCCATCATTAGCGCCCATGACAGCAGCGCGTAGCCAGCCAATGCGATGTGAACGGTGCGATTCGGAATGTTTCTTCATGTAAAAATATCCTTAATTTAATCGTCATCATTGCTTAATGATTCACATCGAAACTCGATAACCTAGACTGGAATTTTATTGCACGACGCTTACCAAGTATAATGTACTCCTTCTTCTTGTTTGAATCATCCACATGATTAGGTTGACGCATCCACAACAATGCTCTCAGGCCAGTTTTTTCTTGATACCAACCAAACCAGTTAACAAGCTGCCCTAAATAGCATTTGCCTGCTAACCACACTGGTACATTACCGACTATTTCAAATGAATAATGGCCTGGCCCATAAGTAAAATAATCCAAACGTTCTTCTTCAGTGGCTTTAGCAGGCGCTGGGCAAAGTGGTTTGACATTTGGGCCTTCGTAAAATACCTGATCATCTGCACGGCGAGTATTTATCAAAGTTAATGCTTGATTAATAGCTGCATACTCTTGCTCACTTAATATCACTGGTGGGCGCTCATCCGTGTCCTGTTTTTTAGGCACTGATAGTTTATATTCGTATTGTATTTGTAGCGTTTGCACTTTATTGTTAATTTCTAACGGATGCAATAATGAAACAGTGTCTACGCCATACTGCCCATTAACGTAAGCTATATACACTTGGCCATTAAGCTTTACCCACGTTGCCCACTGATTGCTGCCTCTGCCATTGAGAGAATACAATGGTGGAGGGTTATTTTCATTGGTTGTATTGTCAGTATTCACCGTACTGTAACCGCCTACAAACACATCGCCTTGGCGCTTCAGTATAAAGATTTCGCTGAACAAACCTGTGCCTCCAGTATAAGAACTCAGCATTAAATCTCGCTGACCATCACCATTCATATCTAGCAAGGTATAATTCGCCACACCATTTTCACCTCCTGCATCAATTCCTGATTTTACAAGAGCTTTCCACTCATCCTCTGTAATGCCTGTAGGGCGTATTTTAGGGAAAGTTGCCATATCCTCGTTACCCTGAACAATATTACTGAAGTTTGTAAGACCTTTTTTAATTTCGAATTGATTTAATGTGTTTTCAAGCGCAAATTCTTGGTTTAACTTTAGTTGCTGCGCTAGTGTTTGTTTTAATGTGTTCACTGCCATCTGATCCAACCCGTTGGGTAAATGTGCTTTGACTAAACGTAGCTGCGTATTCATTTCTGCAATACGGTTAGCATACTGGTCACTTAAGCAGTCTGCTGTTTCACATCGATTACGCTCTAATAACCAAGCTTGTTGCGCTTGTTTTAATGGAGCATTATTGACAGGCCGTGTTTTTAACACTTGCGAATATTTATCAGCCAGCTGTTGGTCTAGCCTTAATACCTTAGGTGAACTGCATATTAATATGTCATTGGCCACTTTTGCTTTTGTACAGTTAATTTCTTTGGCTAAGGCTAACGAGCTTATCGTCGTAAAGGCGACCAGCATCACACTTAAACAGGCAGTATATTTCATGCAGGTTTAGAGGAATAAACTAAAATAATTGTGCGTTATAAATCGTACCAAGTATTTTTGACAGCTCCATCGACATGCTATATAGCTGAATTTTCCCATCTGATCCGCGTGTAAATACTAAAGCTGGCCAGCTATTACGTTTAATCGTTTTGTACGGTGGCAGTATGGCGGGTGAGAATGCTTTAAAATTAAGTCTATCGTTAAAGTCTTGCACTGTCCATGAGGACATGTCATCAAATACCATATACCAAAGCTCTATGGTTTTACCCTCATCAATAAAATTTCCGCCATACCCAACAGGTTTAGCCATATTTGATAACACTAATTGCCTAATAACATAACCTGACGGTGTCACTTCGGTGCCCTCATGCCCTGGAGGCGCATAATAGGCACTAATCAAGCTTTGACGAAACGACAGGCCTTTATGACCAACATCAATTGACTGACCAAAACTTTGTTTAAGCGCTTCAGGGTTCTTATCTTCTAAAAGATTTCGACCAAACTCATGATCCTTACGCATCTTCACTTCAAAAGTATTGACATCTTGCTTAAAGCGTTTTTGCCAATCAGCAAAATCTTGTGTAAATAGCTTGGTATCAAAATCAGCTTGAGTGTAAATAGCCGAACTCAGAGGTTTTTGGGCCGCCATATTGGCTTGTTCATCCGCATCTCGTTGTGCTTGATCAGCATCTGACAATGATGGCACTAGGTTTATTTCATAAATAGTTTTTTCGGTTTGTATGGTATTTAGCTCAAAATGATCGGGCTGAGAAAAGTAGATGACCCATATCTCTTGTGGTGTTTTTTGCCAAGCATTGTAAAGTGCCTGCCGCTGCTTGACCGATAAGGTGGCGACGCTTGCTGCGCTACTCATGCCTTCCGCTATAACCTTTTTTTTAGCCAGCGCCTCTTTCCAGCTTTTGGCTTGCACGATACGCCATGGTGCTTTTCTGGTATCACCAAACTGGATTTGGCTGTAATCTAAAAAAGTAGCCTTTATGGCAGCTTCATCGTTTGCGTAAGCGATATTGCTTAGCAAAATAGAAGTCATCATGACTAATAAGATTTTTTTAAAAATTACACGCATTAATAAATTCGGTTTCATCATTGGAATTTTTCTTGTTTTATCTACTTAGTGACTACATTATAGCATCCATAAAAAAGCGACCTAAGCCGCTTTTTTATTGGGAAGATTACCTTACATGTGCAGCAATGGCACAATCAATAATGCCACAATATTGATGATTTTAATTAAAGGGTTAATTGCTGGGCCAGCCGTATCTTTATAAGGGTCACCTAC
>JBATAW010000074.1:0-23767 GCA_049662045.1 Methylophilaceae bacterium
AGCTGCTCAACGAGCTCAGCAGGTAGTTGTGAGAAGTCTTTTGCAGACTTGTTGGTTGTGGACATGATAATTTCCTTTATACGTCATTGGTAAAATATCATTTACACAGATTTTTTTACAGGCTCAATTCCAAGTTCATCATAGCGTTTTTTAGCATTAAAAAACTGTTGTAAATCGCCTAAAATTGATTTTGTTTGCCCTTGCTTTAATACAATAGACGAAAGCTGACGGTTATTACCAAGCTTGGCGCGTGTCCACTCATTATTGTAAGAGCTTGGAATAAGAATGGAAATTTTATTCAACTCGCGTGATATGCGTAAATCAATGGCATGCTGGATAAAATTTTGTAGTAATTTTTTATCCCGACCTAAGGTAGATAAGCTGATTTTTTCTAGCACCGTGACATTGGCTTGTACCTCGCGTGTCATCCACACCCAGCGATGGTCTAGCTTGAAAATATGAAAACCTTCACCAGGTGATAAATAAGCCTGTGGTTTGCCACCTTGATTAAGTTCATCGGCTAAATCTTGGTAATCGCTACCTTGGCGCACGGTGCGCACAGTAAAATTATTAATTTTAGAAAAAGCCTCTTGCGTGTGCATGTACTCCACAAGCGTGCGAAACATCAACTCATCGCGGTTATCAAAAGTCAGTGTTGTGACAAAAAAACGTTTACCCCAGTTGAAAATTTTTGCAGGTATATCTCGCAGCCAAACCGCCGCCACACCAAGTGCGGTAATGGCAAGACCCCCTGTTAGTAGGGTATTGGCATTCATTAAGTTGAGAATATTTTCCAAATTTAGGCTTATTTAGTGTGGTTGCTTAATGGTGCACTATATAAGCCAGCCGCTTTAAGTATTTTGAATCACAATATTAGGAAACTTATTGCTATGTTCTTGTGCTGCATTTGCTATTTTAATTGCCACTTTGCGGGCAATTTCTTTGTAAATTTGCGCCACTTTGCTATCTGGTTCAGCAACCACCGTCGGCTTTCCACTGTCTGTTTGCACGCGAATGCTAATATCTAACGGTAAGCTACCAAGTAAATCTACGTTGTAATCATTGCTCATCAGTGCACCACCACCTGTGCCAAAAATTGGCTCTTCATGCCCACATTTGCTACAAATATGCGTGCTCATATTTTCGACAATGCCCAAAATAGGAATCCCCACTTTTTCAAACATTTTTAAGCCTTTGCGTGCGTCTAGTAAAGCAATGTCTTGTGGTGTGGTGACAATAATGGCGCCAGTCACAGGTATTTTTTGAGAAAGTGTGAGCTGGATATCGCCCGTGCCAGGTGGCAAATCAATGACTAAATAATCTAAATCTCTCCACTTGGTATCGCGCAATAGTTGCTCTAATGCCCCAGTCACCATCGGTCCGCGCCACGCCATCGGCGTATCAGTATCCACTAAAAAACCAATACTCATGGCTTGAATACCATGTGCTTCCATGGGCTCCATGCTTTTGCCATCAGCACTAGCAGGTACACCGCTAATGCCTAGCATTTGTGGTTGGCTAGGGCCGTAAATATCGGCATCGAGCAGGCCAACGGTCGCGCCTTCAGCAGCCAATGCTAATGCCAAGTTGACAGAGGTGGTGGATTTTCCAACGCCACCTTTGCCAGAGGCAACTGCAATCACGTTTTTTACATTCGGTAAGAGCGTAACCCCTTGCTGCGTTTTATGCGCAA
Organism: Methylophilaceae bacterium; assembly: GCA_049662045.1. Classification (GTDB taxonomy): domain Bacteria; phylum Pseudomonadota; class Gammaproteobacteria; order Burkholderiales; family Methylophilaceae; genus Methylotenera. The sequence continues at coordinate 1,694 of JBATAW010000074.1, forward strand.
CAATGCGTGAGCCGATGTTAACGGTCACCTGGCCGATGCCTTCAATAGATTGAAGATGTTTTTCAACCAAATTTTTTACATTATTTAACACACTTTTAGCTGGATAGCCTAATACAATGTCTAAGGAAACATCGTTACCTGAAATTTTAATATTTTTGGCAGACTTGCCCGTTATAAAATCTTTTTGCGTGTTTGGGTCTATGCATAGCTTTAAAGCGCTTTGAATCAGTAGTTCGGTCATCGTCATGGTGTTTTTGTGTATTTAACTTAAAATAGCATTTTAGCTGATACAAATAGGTTTTTGAAATTATAATGATTTGTTTTCAACGTAAATGTAATTTAGATGCAGTAATCATGAAGTGTTTTACCAAAAGAGCTATTGTTGAGATGGTTTTTAGCATGTTATAAAGCCACTACATTGAATGGCTTAAGCGTTATTGTCATTGACTGATGTTAGAATTCAACCTTGAACAAGATGTAAGCATTCATAAAACAACATAAAACAAATCATGAAAATACTTTTATTTGGTAAAAACGGTCAAGTTGGATGGGAACTGCAACGTAGCTTAGCTCCGTTGGGTGAGCTGGTCATATTAGATGTTGATTGTCAGACAGCCTGTGGTGATCTCGCAAATTTGGAAGGTATTGCAAAAACAATACGAACGATTGCGCCTGATGTCATTGTTAACGCTGCTGCGTATACTAAGGTAGATAATGCTGAGAGCGAAAATGCTTTAGTGCAAACTATTAACACAAAGGCGCCAGGAATCATGGCGCAAGAAGCTAAATTGTTAGGTGCTTGGTTAGTGCATTATTCAACTGATTACGTATTTAATGGCACTGGTAGCCAGCCTTGGCTAGAGACGGATGCGACAGAGCCACTCAGCACTTATGGTCGAAGCAAGTTAGATAGTGAGGCGGCAATTATTGCTTCGGGTTGCAAGCATTTGATTTTTCGTACCAGTTGGGTCTATGCGGCGCGTGGTGCTAACTTTGCCAAGACTATGCTCAAGCTTGCTGAAGAGCGAGAGAGTTTAAGAGTTATTAGTGACCAAATTGGCGCGCCTACAGGAGCAGATTTGCTGGCGGATGTGACTGCACATGCCATTGTAACGGCAAGCAAAAATGCTAATGTGAGCGGGTTGTATCACCTTGTAGCAGGGGGCGAAATATCATGGCATGGTTATGCTAAATTTGTCATTGATTATGCAAGGCAAGCAGGAGTTGATATTAAAGTGTCGGATAACGCGATTGAAGCGGTGCCAACGACGGCTTTTCCTACGCCTGCTAAAAGGCCTTTAAATTCCCGCCTAAATACGCAAAAACTGCAAAACACGTTTAATTTACAGTTGCCACAGTGGCAAATCGGTGTCACACGCATGCTGAAGGAAATTCTGTAAAGATAACTGTGTTAAGATATTTAATAACTGTATATTGAGAAATAAAAAATGACGCAACGCAAAGGTATTATTCTTGCAGGAGGTTCAGGTACACGCTTACATCCAGTGACTCGAGTCGTTTCAAAACAGCTCTTGCCTATTTATGACAAACCCATGATTTACTATCCACTCAGTGCGTTAATGCTGGCTGGTATTCGAGATATTTTAATTATATCAACACCGCAAGATACACCACGCTTTGAGCAATTGTTAGGCGATGGTAGTGCTTGGGGTTTAAATCTACAATATGCCGTACAACCCAGCCCAGATGGATTGGCGCAAGCTTTTATCATTGGTAAAGATTTTATAGGCAATGATCCAAGCGCTTTAGTATTGGGCGATAATATTTTTTATGGTCATGACTTGCATAAACAGCTAGAGCAGGCCATGTTGCGAGAAGAAGGCGCTACAGTGTTCGCCTATCATGTGAATGACCCAGAGCGCTATGGTGTGGTGGATTTTGATAAACAAGGCAAGGCAACCAGTTTAGAAGAAAAGCCGACCAAACCCAAAAGCAACTATGCTGTGACAGGGCTATATTTTTACGATAACAATGTCACTGAACTCGCAGCTAACCTTAAGCCATCAACACGGGGTGAACTTGAAATTACGGATTTAAACCGTATTTATCTTGAGCGTGATGCGCTGAATGTAGAGATTATGGGTCGCGGTTATGCGTGGCTTGATACAGGCACGCATGAGAGTTTAATAGAGGCGAGTAATTTCATTCAAACCATCGAGCATCGCCAAGGTTTAAAAGTCTGCTGCCCTGAAGAAATTGCTTATCGCAAAGGTTTAATTAATGCCGAGCAATTAGAAAAGTTAGCCCAACCGTTGGCCAAAAATGGTTATGGACAATACTTAATGCGCTTGTTAAAAGAAAGCATAGTATTTTGAACTTTATCAAAACGAGCATCCCTGACGTGATTATTATTGAGCCAAAAGTATTTGGGGATGATCGCGGCTTTTTTTACGAAAGCTTTAGTCAAACGCTATTTGAAGAAGCAGTCGGTAAGCCAGTTAATTTCGTTCAAGATAACCATAGTAAATCTGCTAAAAATGTTTTGCGCGGTTTGCATTATCAAATTCAAGAGCCGCAGGGTAAGTTGGTACGTGTAACCCAAGGTGCAGTCCTCGATGTGGCTGTTGATATTCGCAAAAGCTCACCTACCTTTGGTCAGTACATTAGCTGTGAACTTTCAGGTGAAAATAAGCGACAGTTATGGGTGCCAGAAGGTTTTGCGCACGGGTTTTTGGTACTCACAGAATCGGCCGAGTTTTTATATAAAACCACTAATTATTATGCGCCTGCTCATGAACGCAGTATCATCTGGGATGACCCAGATATTGCTATTGATTGGCTAAGCATTTCAGCGCCAATGCTTTCAGCCAAAGACCAGCAAGCCAAGCGCTTGGTTGATGCTGATCTATTTGACTAACTAACCATAACCCTTAAATTTAAACACCTTAAAAGTACAAGGCTAAATGCCTGTGCTCACTTGGTTACGCGCAGATTTTCTGCCATAATAGCGCTTTATAAATCTCTGAAAGTGTAAAAAATGGCGCAATTCGACAATGTAAGCGTAAAAAAGAAAGCCAACATTTATTTTGACGGCAAATGTGTTAGCCACACAGTGTTATTGCCCAATGGTACACGTAGTACCATCGGTGTTATTTTTCCAAGTGCACTGACTTTTAACACGGCTGCGCCAGAGCTAATGGAAATCAACGACGGTGTTTGCAAAGTGCGTTTAAACGGTGAAGATAGTTGGAAAACCTATCGCGCAGGTGAAAAGTTTACCGTTCCAGGTAACTCTACTTTTGATATTGAAGTGACAGAAACACTGGATTACGTCTGCCATTTTGAGTAGTCTTTCTGTGTGATGCTCTGCGAGCGGCCTAGAATAAGGCTTCCAGAGCATTCAAAATCACTCGGTGCGTTTTAAAGGTTTATTTAAGGATATTTTAATATGCCAAGCTTTGATATTTCATCTGAAGTGGATATGGTTGCGCTGAAAAATGCAGTGGATACCACTAGCAAGCAAATCAACAATCGTTATGACTTTAAAGGCACCGCTGCTAAAGTTGAGTTGAATGAAAAAGATAATTTAATGACGCTAAACGGCGATAATGATTTTCAGCTTGATCAGATTAAAGATATTTTATTGCCAGCCATGGAAAAAAAAGAGCCAGATTCATCTAAACGCTTAGAGCATAAAGATGTGCAAAAAGTGGGCGGTAATAAAGTTAAACAAGAGCTTAAAATCCGCGCGGGCATAGATAGTGATTTAGCAAAACGTCTTGTAAAGCTACTCAAAGATTCTGGTATGAAAGTGCAAGCAAGTATTCAAGGCGATACTGTGCGTGTGAATGGTGCAAAGCGCGATATTTTGCAAGAGGCGATTGCCTTTTGTAAAAAAAGTGTGACGGATTTTCCGCTGCAATTTGGTAATTTTAGAGAGTAGTACTAATGGCAAAAACACTTTACGATAAATTGTTTGATTCTCATGTAGTACATGAGGAAAATGGCACGGCCTTACTTTATATCGACCGCCATTTAGTCCATGAGGTGACGAGTCCACAAGCTTTTGAGGGGCTTCGTTTAGCGGGACGCAAACCTTGGCGCATTGATTCAATTGTGGCCACTGCTGATCACAATACGCCAACGAATGGCTGGGATAAAGGCTTAGCTTGTATTGCTGACTCAGTTGCAAGATTGCAAATAGAAACCTTGACCGAAAATATTAAAGAATTTGGTGCTAAAGCCTACTTTCCATTTATGGATAAAAACCAAGGTATCGTCCATGTGGTTGGGCCAGAGCAAGGCGCCACGCTCCCAGGGATGACGGTGGTCTGCGGAGATTCTCACACCAGTACGCATGGTGCGTTTGGGGCGTTAGCTCATGGCATTGGCACATCAGAAGTGGAACATGTGATGGCAACACAATGCTTGGTGCAAAAAAAATCTAAAACCATGTTGGTGTTGGTAGAAGGTGCGCTAGGCAAAGGGGTTACGGCCAAAGACATCGCATTAGCTATTATTGGCAAAATGGGCACTGCTGGCGGTAATGGTTATGCAATTGAATTCGCAGGTTCGGCTATTCGCGGCTTAAGTATGGAAGGCCGCATGACGTTGTGTAATATGGCGATTGAGGCAGGGGCACGCGCAGGCATTGTCGCGGTCGATGATACGACCATTGATTACATTAAAGGTCGCCCATTTGCCCCAAAACCAGCTCAGTGGGATGCCGCAGTAGCATATTGGAAAACCCTGCATACGGATGCGGGCGCAGAATTTGACCAAGTAGTCACTTTAAAAGCAGACGATATTCAGCCGCAAGTGACATGGGGCACATCACCAGAAATGGTGGTCGGCATCGATGGTAAAGTACCTAGTTTAGATCAAGCAAGAAATGCGGTACAGCGCGCAGACTGGGAACGTGCTTATGCATATATGGGTTTGAAGGCTAACACGCCCATCAATGAAATTAATATTGATAAAGTCTTTATCGGCAGTTGTACAAACTCGCGCATTGAAGATTTGCGTGCGGCAGCGGCTATTGCAAAAGATAAGCATATTGCCCCGAACGTTAAATTAGCTTTAGTGGTTCCAGGTTCTGGCCTAGTTAAAGCCCAAGCAGAGCAAGAAGGCTTAGATAAAATTTTCAAAGCGGCTGGCTTTGAATGGCGCGAACCTGGATGCAGCATGTGCCTTGCCATGAATGCAGATAGGCTGGAAGCTGGTGAGCGTTGTGCTTCCACCAGTAATCGTAATTTTGAAGGCCGGCAAGGTCAAGGTGGCCGTACGCATTTAGTGAGCCCTGAAATGGCCGCTGCAGCTGCTATTGCAGGGCACTTTGTGGATATTAGAACCATTTAATTAAAGGAAATTTCAATGAGAAAGTTATTGGTTTTTTTAGCGCTAAGTTTTGCTTTGTCTGCATGTAACACAGTACACGGGTTTGGTAAAGATGTTGAAAAAGGTGGTGAAGCCATCCAAAAGTCTACCGATTAAAATTTTTAAGAAATCAGACAATATGATGCATGCTTTTACGCAGTTAAATGGCTTGGTCGCCCCACTAGATCGTGCGAATGTGGACACGGATGCGATTATCCCTAAGCAATTTTTAAAGTCGATTAAGCGCTCAGGCTTTGGCCCTAATGCGTTTGATGAATGGCGCTATCTTGACCATGGCGAGCCAGGCATGGATAACAGCAAGCGAAAAATTAACCCTGACTTTGTGTTAAATCAGCCTCGTTATCAAGGTGCCAGCATTTTGCTCACACGTGAAAACTTTGGCTGTGGGTCTAGCCGTGAACATGCACCATGGGCTTTAGAAGACTTCGGTTTTCGCGCCATTATTGCCTCAAGTTATGCTGACATTTTTTTCAATAATTGTTTTAAAAATGGCATGTTGCCAGTTGTTTTAAGCGCGTCAATTGTTGATGGCTTATTTAAACAAATTGAAGAGAATGAGGGTTATCAACTCCATATAGATTTGGCCGCACAAACCGTGACAGCGCCCAATGGTGACGTGCATGTGTTTGAGGTGGATGCCATGCGAAAACATAATTTACTACATGGGTTAGATGAAATTGGTTTGACCTTACAGCATCAAAATAAAATTAAAGCATTTGAACAAAAGCATCAGGCTGCGCAGCCTTGGCTATTTAACTAAATTTAAGGCAGAAAATGAAACTAGCAATATTGCCAGGTGATGGCATTGGTCCAGAAATCGTCGCGCAAGCGGTGAATGTTTTAAAAGCGCTCAATATGAGTGATTTAAGCATGACAGAGGCGCCTATAGGCGGCGCAGGGTTTGAAGCGGCTGGCGATCCTTTGCCAGAGACAACACTTACGCTCGCCAAAAAATCCGATGCTATATTACTTGGTGCAGTGGGGGATTGGAAATACGACAAATTAGAACGACATTTGCGTCCAGAACGTGGACTTTTACGTATTCGTAAAGAGCTTAACTTATTTGCAAATTTACGCCCTGCGCTTTTATATCCTGAGCTTGCAGGCGCATCAACCCTCAAACCAGAAGCGGTTTCTGGCTTAGACTTGATGATTGTTCGTGAACTCACAGGCGATATTTATTTCGGCCAGCCACGCGGTATTTCAACATTAGAAAATGGTGATCGCGAGGGTATTAATACCATGCGTTACAATGAGTCTGAAATTAAACGTATTGGACGAGTAGCATTTGAAATCGCGATGAAGCGCAACAAAAAACTTTGTTCAGTGGATAAAGCGAACGTGCTAGAAACGACTGAGTTGTGGCGCCAAGTCATGATTGAATTATCTGCAGAATACCCTGAGGTTGAGTTGAGTCATATGTATGTAGACAATGCCGCTATGCAATTGGTGCGCGCGCCAAAACAGTTTGATGTCATGGTCACAGGTAATATTTTTGGAGATATTTTATCTGATGAGGCATCAATGCTCACTGGTTCGATTGGAATGCTACCTTCAGCTTCTTTAGATATCAATAATAAAGGCATGTATGAGCCTAGCCATGGTTCTGCCCCTGATATTGCAGGTAAAGATATTGCTAATCCTTTAGCAACTATATTATCTGTTGCCATGATGTTACGTTATACATTTAACGATGAAGCGAATGCATTACGTGTGGAAAATGCGGTAAAAAAAGCCTTAACACAAGGCTATAGAACAGCAGATATTGCTACCGAAAATTGTAAAAAAGTCGGTTGTAGCACGATGGGAAATGCTGTCGTTGCTGCGTTAAACTAATTTAAAGGTCATAAAATGCTTAAAGTTGGATTTGTTGGTTGGCGTGGTATGGTAGGTAGTGTGCTCATGCAACGTATGCTAGAAGAAAATGACTTTGCTCATATCGAACCGCAATTTTTCACGACCTCGCAAGTCGGTGGTAAAGGCCCAAATGTTGGTAAAGAAACGCCAGCGTTGCTGGATGCCAAAGACATCAGTGCACTTAAAAATATGAGTGCTATTGTCTCTTGCCAAGGTGGTGATTATACCAGCGATATTTTTCCACAATTGCGTAATGCAGGGTGGAAAGGGCATTGGATAGACGCAGCTTCAACGCTACGTATGGAAAAAGATGCAGTCATTATTCTTGACCCAGTCAATATGCATGTCATTAAAGAAGCCTTACACAACGGCGGAAATAATTGGGTGGGTGGTAACTGTACCGTGTCTTTAATGCTGATGGCATTAAATGGTTTATTTAAAGCAGATTTAGTCGAATGGGCAACCTCTATGACTTATCAAGCTGCCTCAGGCGCGGGCGCACAAAATATGCGTGAGCTGCTGAAACAAATGGGCGAAGCACATTTTGCCGCCAGTGAATTGTTAGCTGATCCTGCTTCAGCCATTTTAGAGATTGATCGAAAAATAGCGGGCACATTACGAGATGAAAACTTTCCAACCGCACATTTTGGCGTTCCTTTAGCAGGGAGTTTAATTCCTTGGATAGACAAAGATTTAGGCAACGGGCAAAGCAAAGAAGAATGGAAAGGCGGCGTTGAAACAAATAAAATTTTAGGTCGCGAAGCTAACCCAGTCATTATCGATGGTTTGTGTGTGCGTATTGGCGCAATGCGTTGTCATTCTCAAGCATTAACGATTAAGCTTAAAAAAGAGGTGCCATTGGACGAAATTAACCAAATGTTAGCGGAGGCTAACGAGTGGGCAAAGGTAATTCCGAATGAAAAAGACGTCAGTATGCGCGAACTTACACCTGCCGCTGTCACAGGGACATTAACAACCCCAGTAGGACGATTACGCAAATTGGCGATGGGAAAGGAGTACATTTCCGCATTCACGGTTGGTGACCAGTTACTTTGGGGGGCTGCAGAACCTCTAAGACGTATGTTAATGATTTTAATAGAAAAGTAATTTAAGGTGATTTTTTTGTTGTATAAATATCTAAATTTATTCAACAAAAAAGAGTGAACACTTTCATGAAGTGCATTCTAAGCTTGCATAGCTAACTGATTGATGTTATTTTAATATTTGCCAATATAGTTTGATTAAGGGGTCAATGTGCAAATGTCTAAAATAAAGCAAATATCTATCGCTGTGTGCTTGGCACTCACGCCAATTTCAATTTACGCCGCTGGCTTAGGTAAGCTGAACACGCAGTCTGCGTTAGGTGAACCGCTAAGAGCTGAAATCGAAGTGAGCGCTACACCAGCAGAGTTGGCCAGCTTGGCAGCGTCAATAGCATCTGAAGAGGTGTTCGTCGCTCAAGGTGTTACGCGCTTGGGAATTCATAATCAAATTAAAGTGGATCTCTCAAAAAATGCCGCAGGAAAGTCAGTGCTCAAATTACGTTCTTTAGAGCCAGTTAAAGACCCCTATTTGGATTTGATTATTCAGATGGATTGGCAAGGCGGTCAGTTACAACGCGAGTACACGCTTTTATTAGACCCGCCATCTTACAAAGCTACAGATGTTAACAGTGTAGAAGCTGCTGTTCATTCACCCGAGGCTAGCGCTTCTAATGCGATGGAGCCAGTTGCAGCAGCTCCAGTCGAAGTAAAAAAATCTAGTGTTAAAAAACTTAGAAAATACAAAAAACGCTCCGTAAGACCAAAAATCGACATGTCGGTAGAGGTTTCTGCTGACGCAGCTGAAGCAACAACAAAAAGGGGTGATACGCTAACTTCTATAGCAAACGAAATGCAAGTTGAAGGTGTTAGTTTAGATCAAATGCTCGCTGGCTTATATAAAGCAAACCAAGGCGCTTTTGTAAAAGGAAATATTAATCGACTTAAAATTGGTGAAATTCTGAAAGTACCTACTAAAGAGAGTTTGGCTTCAATTAATAACGTTCAGGCAATGCAAGTGGTCAGGGTACATTCTAATAACTGGAATGCTTATCGCAATACCATGGCAAACGCAGTTGCTAAAGCTAATGCAACAAGTGAGATGGAAGATAAGCAAGCTTCTTCTGGAAAAATTACCACTGCTGAAGACAAAGCGGCTGCAGTTAAAACGGGTTCACAGGATGTTGTTAAACTTTCATCTGGCAAAACAGCGAATAAAGATGCAAATGGCAAACTAATCGCCTTACAAGAAGAGACAGCCGCACATGAAAAATCCCTCAAAGAAGGTCAAGAAAGAGCTGCGCAATTAGAGTCACAAATTAAAGATATGAAAAAAGTGCTGGAATTAAAAAACCAGTCTATGGCAGATAAGCAAAATGCCGCAGTGGTGGGCACAGCGCCAGAAGTTAAACCTACTGACGTTAAGCCTGAATCGGTGTCACCTACTGAGGTGAAACCTGTAGATAGCACCACCGCTGTTTCTGGCGCAGTACCTACAGAAGTTAAAGTTGAGGAGCCAAAACCAGTTCCTGTTGAAAAATATACGGCTAAACCAGTACCACCTGTTGTTACACCAATTGAAGAGCCAAGTTTCTTAGATGGCTTATTTGGTGGCGATAATAATTTACCGTTAATTGGAGGTGGTTTAGGGTTAGGCTTGCTGGGTGCAGGCTGGATGTTCTTACGTAATAAGCGTAAGAAAAACTTGGATAGCTTTGAACGAGGAATATTAACCTCTGGTGGCTTACGTGCTAATACAGTATTTGGTAATACGACCAGTAACACCAGTACCTCAGATACATCGTTCTTAACCGACTTTGCGCAAAGTGTTGACGGCGGTATGATTGACACCAACGACGTTGATCCGATTGCTGAAGCAGAAGTTTATATGGCCTATGGTCGTGGTGCGCAAGCTGAAGAAATACTGAAAGATGCCATTGCAAAAGAGCCAAAACGTTATGAGTTGCATTTAAAGTTATTAGAAATTTACGTAGAAAATAAAGATGCCGCCTCTTTTGAAACTATTGCAGGTGAGCTTTATACAACGCTAGGCGCAGATGATCCTGTTTGGGCAAAAGTTGCAACATTGGGAGCTAAGTTAGAGCCAGAAAATCCACTTTATGATTTGAGTAAAATTACCATGGCTACCGCGGCCGCAACTGCTGTTGCTACTGAAGTGCACGGATTAGATAATGATTTAGACTTCTCAAGCGCATCAGCATCACCAAGTTTATCGACACCAAAAGTAAATACTTTGGTTGATGATAATAGCTTAGATTTTTCATTAGACGATGGTCATGAAGCTGCTATAAACGCAGCTCAATCAGTTGAGTCGATTGATTTTTCACCAGCAGAAAAGGCCAACGAGATTGATTTTTCTGAGTTCAAAGACGATGATGTTCTAGATATTGGTGCAAGTGCGGCTACTGGCTTTATACCAGTAGCGGTTGCTGCGACAGCACATCTGGATGACAGCAATTTGATGGACTTTGATATTGGCGAGAAATTAGACGTCAGTGATTCAATGTCTAAATTTGAGTTCTCAGATAGCGTTACGGCTAAAAGTGAGTTAGTTTCTAATCCATTGGATATAACAGTAGACGCATCACCTACTGAACCATTAGATTTTGCAATGGATTTTGACTTACCAAGCACAACAAAAGTTGATGCGCCTGTTATTGACATCACTAAAACCATGGAAACCGCTTCAGACTTTTCGTTTGAGTTGCCAGCTGAAAATCTTCCTGTTGTTAACTTAACAGAAACAACTAATGCAATTGAATTACCAAAAACAACGGAACCAGTGGCTAATAGTTATGATTTATCTGCTATTAATCTAAATTTAGATATTCCAACGCTACAACCTAATTTAGAGAAACACAATAGTTTAGGACAAAATAGTGTAATGGGTTTAGATACCCCCACTAAATCTGGTGCTGAACCTCCAGACGTAGAAATTAAGCTAGACTTAGTTGCTGTTTACATGGATATGGATGATAAGGTTGGCGCGCGCGAGCTGCTTGAAGAGGTCATAAAAGAGGGGGGTACTATGCAAATACAACGTGCTCAGAAACTTTTGGCTAGCTTAACTTAATTTTATTAATGCTAATCAATTAATAAGCCGAGCGTAAGCTCGGCTTTTTTGTTAATTTTTAACACGGTTTATTATACAACTACGAATTTTTACTATGCACCCACTGGTCAAAATTACTTTCTTAATAGTGTTGTTGTTATTAATCAATTTGTTGAAAGTGTATTGGATAATCACGATATGTTTCATCATGGTGTTGCTCGCCCTAAACTTTGGAAATGGCAAGTTTAGGGCCGCTATTTCGCGTATGCGCTGGCTATGGCTTTCTATTTTAACCATTTACGCGTTCGCTACGCCTGGAGAATATATTTCTATATTGTCTAGGGTTACTTGGGCTACCCATGAAGGCGTTACATCAGGCATGTTGCAGATGGCCAAATTATTAACGGCTATTGCAAGTATTAATTTTCTATTTTCAACTAGCCATAAAACAGATTTGTTGGCTGGATTGAATGCCTTGCTGACCCCGTTAAAATGGCTAGGGTTTAATGTAGAACGGTTCTCAGCCAGACTATTTTTAACCCTTGAATATGTCGATGATATTGCATTGAGATCAACAATAAATTTAAATTTTTTAAGTTCGCTAAATGAACCTGCTATTTTTAAAGATGCTCAATATTTAGAGTTACCACAGTTAACGCTAATGTTGAAAGATAAGTTGGCACTATGCGCCATGCTGGTGCTTACCGTGACCGTGATGGCTTTGAACGTATCATCATGAAAATTGCACTAGGATTATCCTATGATGGCACGCAATTTTGTGGTTGGCAAAGTCAATCTGACAAAACGGGTGTGCAGGATGCGCTAGAGCTTGCTATTGCCAGTATTGCACAACACGTTGTTCGCGTGTACGCTGCGGGGCGCACAGATGCTGGTGTGCACGCATTTGGGCAAGTTGTGCATTTTGAATCAAACACTGTTCGCCCACTTTCAGCTTGGGTACGTGGTGTTAATGCGTACTTGCCAGTTTCTGTTCGTGTGCATTGGGCGCATGTTGTGGAAGATGAATTTCACGCACGTTTTTCGGCACGTAGCCGTTCGTATCAGTATTTGCTGGTTAACGCGCCAGTGGCTTCTGCGCACATGGCGCATCAGACGGGTTGGTTCCATTTACCATTAAATTTAGCTGCCATGCAAGAAGCTGCCGCCTACTTGATAGGGGAACATGATTTTAGTGCTTTTCGTGCCGCCGCATGCCAAGCAAAATCACCCATTCGCACCATGACTAAATCTGAAGTGCGCCAAGTAGGCCGCTATTTTATTTTTGACTTTTCAGCCAATGCGTTTTTACATCATCAGATACGCAATATATTAGGCGCACTGATTTATGTGGGCAAGGGCGCTCTTCCACCAACACATATAAAAGCGCTATTGCAAAAGCGCAACCGCATGCTTTCGCCTCCCACATTTTCACCTAATGGCTTATATTTAACTTCTGTTGGCTATGAGGCAAAGTGGGGGTTACCAGAATTGCCTGAAAAATTGACTATTTTGCTGTAAAATCACTCGCTGAGATGAGAACAAGAGTAAAAATTTGTGGCATTACACGCGTAGAAGATGCGCTAAGTGCTGTACAGCATGGTGCCGATGCTATTGGCTTGGTATTTTATACGCCTAGTCCACGCTGTGTGAATGTTGCGCAAGCGATTGAAATTGTAAAATGTTTACCTGCTTTTATCAGCGTAGTAGGTTTGTTTGTCAATGCGGATTCCAGCCATATTAAAACCATATTATCTGCTGTCAGGCTAGATATGTTGCAATTTCATGGGAATGAAACCCCCGATGAATGCAGTCAATTTGGCTTGCCATATCTTAAGGCAGTACGCGTTAAAGCAGATACAAATTTGCTACAATATACAAAAGATTTTAGTGATGCTAAAGCGTTACTGCTAGATACTTACACTGAAGGCACGCATGGCGGTACTGGGCAGGTGTTTGATTGGAACTTGATTCCAAAAAATCTATCCAAGCCTGTGATTTTAGCTGGTGGGTTAACTGCGCTAAATATAACGCAAGCTATTAAACAAGTTAATCCTTATGCGGTTGACGTCAGTGGCGGGGTTGAAGCGGAAAAAGGCATTAAAGATGCAACAAAAATCGCAGCATTTATGCAGCAGGTTTATCAGTAATCAAGGTTAAAAACCCATGAATTGGAGAGCAAAATAATGCAGTTATACAATATGCCTGATGCGCGTGGACATTTTGGGCAATTTGGCGGTACTTTTGTGGCAGAAACCTTGGTTGAAGCCCTAGATGAATTACGCCTCATGTATGAAAAATATCGCAATGACCCCATTTTTTTAGCCGAATACGCTTATGATTTAAAACACTTTGTTGGCCGCCCAAGCCCGATTTATCATGCAGAGCGTTTATCTAATAAAATTGGTGGTGCACAAATTTATTTAAAGCGTGAAGATTTAAACCACACTGGCGCGCATAAAGTGAACAATACCATTGGCCAAGCCTTGTTGGCCAAACGCATGGGTAAACCACGTGTGATTGCTGAGACTGGTGCAGGCCAACACGGCGTAGCGACGGCAACGATTGCTGCGCGTTTAGGCCTAGAGTGTGTGGTTTACATGGGTAGCGAAGATGTAAAACGCCAAGCGCCAAATGTGTTTAGAATGAAATTGCTGGGTGCGACAGTGGTGCCTGTTGAAAGTGGCTCAAAAACGCTTAAAGATGCGCTTAATGAAGCCATGCGCGATTGGGTAACTAATATCGAGACCACCTTTTATATTATTGGCACAGTGGCTGGGCCGCATCCGTATCCAATGATGGTGCGCGATTTTCAAGCGGTCATTGGTAATGAAGCTAAAGTGCAAATGATGGAAATGGTTGACCGTCAGCCAGATGCCATTGTGGCTTGTGTCGGTGGTGGTTCAAATGCAATGGGTATTTTTTATCCGTATATTGATGTGCCAAATGTGCGTTTGATTGGTGTGGAAGCAGCAGGGCACGGTATAGCCACAGGTAGACATGCGGCGCCACTAACCGCCAATAGCCCAGTTGGGGTTTTACATGGCAATCGTACGTACTTGATGCAAGATGCAGATGGCAATATTATTGAAACACATTCCATATCGGCAGGTTTAGATTACCCAGGCGTAGGGCCAGAGCATGCTTGGCTCAAAGACATCAAACGCGCCGAATATGTGGCGATTACCGATGATGAAGCGATGGCCGCTTTTCATAATTTATGTCGTACTGAAGGTATTATCCCTGCGTTAGAAACTAGTCATGCGCTTGCACATGCTGAAAAAATGGCTAAAACCATGCGTAAAGATGAAATTATTTTGGTCAATTTATCGGGTCGCGGTGATAAAGATATCAACACCGTGGCAAAACTGGCGAATATTACGCTGTAATAGCGGCAGTTTTTATTGTTAGTTGGTAACCTTTTAACAAGTTTATTTTAACGCATTATTCACTATCTTTATTTTGATGCCTCTGTAAACCAGTCTTCATGCGGATTCCAGAGGCATCAAAAACTCTCGCTGCATTTTCCTCATGCTTCTGCCATATTTTTCATAGTTTTTTCACCTCTATTTCCCATAAAATTTTTAGCATCTTTTCTAAACTAACCAGTGCTTATAAAAGTTGAAAAATCATCGCAGTGTCAGGTTTTGGACACTCACCGCTCAACTTTTGACGAAAAAACACTAAAAATCTCCTTAAAAACACCATAAAACAGCTTTTTTTGTCTTGGCATGGCTTTTGCTAACTTAATACTGAACATGCCAAAAATGATGGTGTGCAAACAGTCTAATATGAGAGAAAGCGTTACGATGAAAAATTCTATGTTAAAAATTCTTGCCTTGGCAACTATCTTGTTGGCGTCTACATCAACGGCAAATGCGTCCATTTATACATTTTCATTTGCAAGTTACAATAATTCAGGGTCGAAAATAGATACTGGGTTAATTACTTTTAACGCGCTTGCATCGGGTGTTATTTTGTCGGCCACGGGAAATATCAATGGCGCGGCTATCACTGGTTTATCACCTTACGCAGCCGCAGACAATGTTTTTGTAACACCAACAGCGGCTACACCCTATTTTGCATCTTATGGCGGTATTTCTTTTGCGACTACCAATAGAATCTATAATATTTCAAGTTATGGCGTGAATGGTTTAAACATGTCGATCGCTGACTCTGTGACTGACACAGTAGGTTATGGCACATATAACAGAGGCTTAAACTTTTCTGTTGTTTCAGATAACGGGTTAAATTTTACGGTGGCTACTTACCCTGACTTCAATGTTGCTTCAGTGCCAGAACCTGAAGCTTATGCCATGATGTTATTGGGTTTAGGTTTGGTAGGATTCTCTTCACGTCGCCGTATAGCAGCTTAAAGTTAGCCTTCTTGCATGCTCAAAGCCATTGCTCAGCAATGGCTTTTTTATTTACGTTCTTTTTACTATATCAATAGTGTAGGTCTGTACTAGTACTTGGCATCACTATTTTGCTAAGTGCTAAACCACTAAGTCGAATGCGAAATCCAGTATCCATGGCGCTTGCGGAGGCATTATTTTTTCTCGTAGATAAAGCGAGTGAATACTTTACGCGTTTTTAGTATAATATCTGCTTATCTGCTATGCTTAAAAATAGTACAATTCATACTTTAAAAGAATCTTAAAAGAACTTATAGTATGTCACGCATTCAAACCGTATTTTCTGCGTTAAAGTCACAAGGTAAAACGGCTTTAATACCTTATATTACTGCGGGTGACCCGCATCCTAATCATACTGTTAATTTGATGCACACCTTGGTAAAGCATGGTGCGGATATGATTGAATTGGGGGTGCCATTTTCTGACCCAATGGCGGATGGTCCTGTTATTCAGCGTGCTAGCGAGCGTGCATTGGCGCATAAAGTGGGCTTAAATAAAGTGTTGGGAATGGTGAAAGAATTTCGCCTAATTGATCAAACGACGCCCATTATTTTAATGGGTTACGCTAACCCGATTGAAGCGATTGGTAATATCGCTTTTGCTGACCGTGCAAAAACTGCTGATGTAGATGGTGTAATTACGGTAGATTATCCACCTGAAGAATGTGGCGATTTTGTTAAAGAGTTGCGCGCCCGCGATATTGACCCAGTATTTTTGTTATCACCAACGACTGAGCCCAGCCGCGTCGATTTAATTATCAAGCAAGCGAGTGGCTTTGTGTATTATGTGTCACTCAAAGGCGTGACGGGTGCTAAAAATTTGGATATTGATGAGGTTACTCAGAAAGTGGCTACTATACGCAAACAAACGACTTTACCAGTAGGCGTTGGTTTTGGAGTGCGTGATGCCTCAACAGCAAGCGCAACCGCTGAAATAGCCGACGCGGTGGTGGTTGGTAGTCGAATGGTATTAACAATAGAAGCTTCAACAGAGGCTAATTTGTTAAGCAATGTAGCAGCATTAATGGATGAGTTAAAATCTGCAGTTAATGCTGCAAAAAAATAATCTCAATTTTAGAGTAAATTTAGCAATCAGTGGGTTTATATGGCAGGGGGTTTATATGGGTTGGTTAAATCAATTACCGCAAAAAATTAAAAATGTTGTTGGTCGCTCAAAACAAACCATTCCTGAAGGGGTATGGACGAAGTGCCCATCCTGTCAATCAGCGCTTTATCATAAGGATTTAGCTGATAACGCTGAAGTGTGCCCTAAGTGTGGTTACCATAATCGGATGAGTGCCAGAGACCGCATTGCATTGCTGCTTGATCCTGAAGGGCAGTTTGAAATTGGTGCTAATATACAACCTGTTGACCCACTTAAATTTAATGACAGTAAAAGTTATGCGGTACGTATCAAAGAATCACAAAAATCAGTCGCAGAAAAAGATGCTTTGATTGTCGTACAAGGCGCAATAAAAACGGTGCCAGTGGTTTTAGCTGCCTTTGAGTTTAAATTCATGGGTGGCTCTATGGGTTCGGTGGTCGGTGAGCGTTTTGTGCGCGGTGTACAAACGGCGATAGATCATAAAATGGCATTTGTATGTATTTCGGCCAGTGGCGGTGCGCGCATGCAAGAGGGCTTATTTTCACTCATGCAAATGGCTAAAACTAGCGCAGCATTGGCGCAATTGAGCAAAGCAGGGCTACCTTTTATTTCAGTACTAACTGACCCAACCATGGGCGGTGTTTCGGCTAGTTTTGCCATGCTAGGCGATGTTATTGTCGCTGAGCCTCAAGCGTTGATTGGTTTTGCTGGCCCACGAGTGATTGAGCAAACGGTACGTGAAACTTTACCTGCAGGCTTTCAGCGAGCTGAGTTTTTACTGCAGCACGGAGCCATTGATTTGATTATTGATCGCCGTGAAATGCGTCATCGCTTAGCTGCTATTTTAGCGAATTTAATGCGCTTACCTGCAGCTGCTTAATTAAATAATGCACCATATTTATGGTTTACAAAGCAGCGTTTTTATAGGGTGATCATTATTAAAGCTGTGATTTATATTTAATATTTTCCATTGTAATCATTACACTCACTTAACTTATGCCTAAAGATTTGCCTGCATGGCTAAACTATATTGAAAGCTTACATCCGCAAAACATAGCGATGGGCTTAGATAGAGTGAAGCGCATGATAGAGCGCATGCAGCTTACCCCCTCATTTACCATTGTTACGGTGGCAGGGACGAATGGCAAGGGTTCTACCTGTGCTATGCTGACGCAAATCTACCAACAAGCTGGTTATCGTACTGGCACTTATTCTTCACCACATTTATTGCGTTATAACGAACGTGTGCGCTTAAACGGCAAAGAAGCCAGCGACAATGACTTATGTGAAGCTTTTGCCGCAGTTGATAACGCGCGCCATCAAGGTGATGTGATAGCCCTGACTTATTTTGAAGTGGGTACACTCGCCGCCATGTGGTATTTTATGCAAGCTAAGTTAGATATAGCGATTTTAGAAGTTGGCTTAGGTGGTCGGCTGGATGCGGTGAATGCGTTTGAACCACATTGTGCCATCGTCACAAGTGTGGATTTAGATCACCAAGAGTATTTAGGCAACACACGTGAAGAGATTGGTTTTGAAAAAGCGGGTGTATACCGTGCCAATAAGCCTGCAATTTGCGGCGAGATTAACCCACCTTTAAGTTTAGTGGCGCATGCAAAAAACATACAGGCGCAGTTTCAATGTTTAATGCGTGATTTCACCTACCATGATTTATCAACACAATGGCAATATTGTACCCTTGGTAAAGTTGTTTATACGTTGTCAAAACCAGCCTTACAGGGAGATTATCAACTCAGTAATGCGGCTTGTGCCATTGCTGCGGTAGAGACTTTGCAGTCCTGCTTACCTGTGAAAATTAACGCGATAGAACAAGCAATGCTACAAGTGAATTTAGCTGGGCGATTTCAAACTATTCAATATCAAGCAGCTCAACATCAGCTAAAGGTCATCTTTGATGTAGCACACAATCCACACGCCTCAACTGCTTTAGCAGGTAATTTAAAATCACACCGTCAACCCAATGCTAAAACATATGCAGTATTTGCCATGCTGGCAGATAAAGACATGAATGGAGTGGTCAGTGCGGTCAAAGAAGAAATTGATGTCTGGTATATCGCGAGTATTGACCATGCGCGTGGTGCAAATGCAACAGATTTAGCGGTAAATATGGCGAAACTGTGCCCTAAAGCCGTCGTTTATAGCTTTAATAATGCAGTGCAAGCTTTTCGACAAGCATGTATTGATATAGAAGCCTGTAAAGATGCGAATGAAAATGATAAAATAATCGTATTCGGTTCGTTTTTTACGGTTTCGGCCGTCATGCAAGCAATTGCGTAAATAGTCACTCTGCAACTAATTAAGTGAAGGAACTTAGCAATGCCGCCAGAAAAACCAAATGATCTAGAGTTAGACTTAAAAAAACGGGCGCGTCGTCGTCTAGTAGGCGCAATTGCTTTAGTGATTCTGATGATTATCATTTTGCCTATCATTTTAAAAGATCGAACTGGCACGGAAACTCAAAAAGAAGACATTAAAATTTCGATGCCAGAGCCCACGCAAGCCGTGGCTAGCAGTACGCAAGAGCATACTGCTACTGCAACTTCCGAGCTTCCTGCAATACAAAGCTCAGTAGCGCCTATTGCCCCAGATTCAACAGCAAGTGCTTTACCTAGCGAAAATACGATTAAATCTACTGTGCCCATGCCAGATGAGACCGTGGTTACTAAGCCAGAACCTGTCGTTAAGCCCCTAGAAGTAAAGCCGCTAGAGGTAAAACCGCTAGAGGTAAAACCGATAGAAACAAAGCCAGCAACAGTAAAGCCGACAGAACATAAACCTGTTGATGCAAAAACGGCTGATGAAAAAACTTCGGCAAAAGGTAGTTTTACCATACAAATAGGCGTGTTTTCAGACCCCGCTAACGTGGCACAATTGCAAGCTAAATTAAATGCGGCAGGGTTTAGTGCAAGGACTGAGAAAATTAATACACCAAATGGTGAGAAAACGCGCATCCGCGTTGGTAAATATATAACACGCCAAGATGCTGCTGACGCGCTAACTAGCCTTAATGCGACAGGTATGACAGGTATGGTGATTACGAATAAGTAATTAAAATCCCAATTAAATGACAATATTTGATTATGTGGTTTTAGTGATAGTCGGGCTTTCTATCATCATTAGTATGATGAGGGGGTTGTTAGCTGAAGTATTTTCAATGATGGGATGGGTTGCTGCATTTCTAGTCTCTAGAACTTACGCCAGCCAACTAGCACCGATGATGCCATCCGAAATACCCACAGAATCTTTACGTATTTTAGCGGCATTTTTAACGTTATTTATCGGTACTTTTTTAGTCACCAGTTTACTAGCCATTGCACTGACGACTATTTTTAAAAAAATAGGCTTAGGCTGGCTAAATCGTTTTATGGGTGGTTTATTTGGCCTAGCGCGAGGCGTGTTAATCGTATGTATCGTCGTATTTTTGGCTGGGTTAACTAATGTCCCAAAAGATGAACGCTGGCGTAATGCAATGTTTAGCTCACCTATTGAAGCATTAGTATTAAAGATGATGCCATGGATACCCGATGGCATTGCCAAGTATATTAAATACGAATAATTTTAATTGTTAAATTAAGGCAATATCCATGTGTGGAATTATTGGCATTGTAGGTAAAAATCCAGTCAATCAGTTGTTGTATGATGGGCTGCTGGTGTTGCAACATCGCGGGCAAGATGCGGCAGGTATTGTCACTACCGATGGCAATACGTTTTACATGCATAAAAACAATGGACTGGTGAAAGATGTTTTTCACACACGTCATATGCGAAACCTCATTGGAAATATGGGTATTGGTCATGTGCGTTACCCAACGGCAGGTTCTTCTAGCGCTGCCGAAGCGCAACCTTTTTATGTCAATTCTCCCTTTGGTATTGTGTTGGGTCATAACGGCAATCTCACCAATGCTTGCCAACTTAAAGTAGAGATGTTTAAACAAGACCTACGGCATATTAATACCAGCTCTGATTCTGAGGTGTTATTGAACGTATTAGCCCATGAAATTGAAAAAACTACCCCAAATGCAGTGCTAAACGCTGACATTGTATTTGATGCGGTTTCTGGTGTGCATCGTCGTTGTAAAGGGGCTTACGCCGTTGTGGCGATGATTGCTAATTTTGGTTTATTAGCCTTTCGTGACCCGTTTGGTATTCGCCCTTTGGTGATAGGCAAACTAGAAACGATCACTGGTACAGAGTATATCATTGCCTCTGAAAGTGTCGCTCTCGATGTGTTAGGCTTTACGCTGGTGCGCGATGTTGCGCCAGGTGAAGCGATTTTTATTGACATGAGTGGCAACTTTCATAGTCGTCAATGCGCCCCCAATGCCAAACTCAATCCGTGTATTTTTGAGTACGTTTATTTAGCGCGGCCAGATTCTATGATTGACGATATCTCCGTTTATCAAACACGTTTAGACATGGGTAAAAGCTTAGCCGAAAAAATCAAACGTGAATGGCCAGATAAACACATTGATGTGGTCATCCCCATCCCCGATACGAGTCGCCCTAGCGCCTTGCAAGTCGGCCTTGCGCTGGGCTTAGATTATCGTGAAGGATTCATTAAAAACCGCTATATTGGCCGCACTTTTATTATGCCTGGACAAGCGTTGCGTAAAAAATCCGTCCGCCAAAAACTCAACCCGATTGGCATTGAGTTTAAGGGCAAAAATGTCTTGCTAGTAGATGATTCCATTGTGCGTGGTACAACCTCGCAGCAAATTGTTCAAATGGCGCGTGATGCAGGCGCCAGCAAAGTTTATTTTGCTTCAGCAGCACCGCCAGTGCGCTTTCCTAATGTGTATGGTATTGATATGCCCAGCCGCGATGAGCTACTTGCTACTGGTAGAACAGATGAAGAAATCTGCTTAGCCATTGGTGCGGATGCTTTGATTTATCAAGATTTGACGGATTTAGTTAAAGTCATTAAAGCTAATAATCCTAACATTCAAGATTTTGATTGTTCATGTTTTGATGGAAAATATGTCACGGGTGACATTAGCGAAGCGTATTTAGCCAACATTGAAGCTGCACGTGGTGATGGTAGCCAAAAACAAAAATCAGTCAACTCAAGTACTCAGATGGATTTAAATTTAATTGACGATGAAGCAATGATTGATTAACTAAGTTTGATTAGCTGAATTCAGTTAAAAGTAGCCTTTAAATTGCGCTTAATTTAACACATATCAAATCAGCTGCCCTGTAAGCCTTATTC
>JBATAW010000075.1:0-16080 GCA_049662045.1 Methylophilaceae bacterium
ACCAAGGCAAAACTGAAAGCCGCAACAGCAGAGCACATGCAGGTATTGGAAAGATCACCCGAGCGGGTGAAAAAGTTCTTCCAAGATGCGCGCGTAAAATATGCAGCGTGAATCACGGATAAATCAGGCCGAATCAATAGGCCATGAAGCAGTATTGGCTTGAGCGTATGGCTAGACCACGCACGTGCTTACTGAAATGCCAAGATTAAACGGGGTATTGCTATATTGGTCTAGTCTTTCAAACTCAAAAACATAGGTGCCTTTTATGAGCACCTTTAGGCCATCGTGGCGGCTTCGGACGAACCCTATCGAGGATACGTCAACAGGGTGATGCGAGGAGTCCAAGTAGATTGAGCCGTCAATCGCGTTTTCGTCAGGATTAAGTGGAAAGTTAAAACTCCTATCAGCCAAGTCTGAAAGATGAATAGAAGGTAGATCTATACCATCTAGTTGAATAGATGTATCCACTAATTCACTTTTCCAAAAGAAAGGAATGAGCAAAATCTGTAAAGAGGCATGATGTGGCTCGCCAGAAAGAATAGCGTGGCGGGGTTTCAACACTGAAAGTGGAAAATTTTCCATAGCGGTCTATTGTTTGATGTAAAGGGCGGGTTTTAGCGCTGCAATAGGGCAGAATTTTTTGATGGTCGGCTGGCGTGTATTGTGATGCGCTTTAGACATCGAGGCATCTTTCATCAAACCAAACGTCTTCAAAGTCAGGCGCAAGGATAACACGCCAACCTGGGGCGAGTGCTAAGTATGGAATTATTTGGGGGCAATATTGTGAAAGGTGAGCAACATGCAGCGGCTGATAAAAGTCTGGGTCACTTGAATATTCGCCGCCATAGATATACCAACCACACGTCCCATTTTCTTGCATGTACCGCGAAGCATAGAGCGGCAACAAATGCAAAGTAGCCAGCGCAATCCCTAGTTTCACATTGGAATCCGTAGGAACGATTTCAGCATTGAAACGCTGACAGATCGCGACTTGTTTAGCAGTCGCAGTCATTGTTTTACAAAGCGTATGAATTGTGCAGCGTACTGCAAGAAAGTCCACGCCAATAAAAGGCTGGGCATCACTCTTCGGCGGCCTCAGCAAGCCATTGTACAATGGCTTCTGGTGGATTTAACCGTCTGGCTCTCTCGGCATTGGTGAGGTCAGGCGGCATCACTTCAACGTTGATGATCAGTTTAGCACGCTTAGCACCACTGCCAAATAAATGCGCTTCGTCCAGCCGTTTCATTGCCCACTCCATGGCGCGCAGACGTAACTCGTATTCGGCCTCTTGCTTAGCGTCAGACATTAGAGCGCTCATTTCAGGGCGAAGGGAAAAAAGACGATTGACTTCGCCAAAGTACTCTTCGCCAAAACACATATAGGGTGAATCCGAATACGACCATTTCAGTAGGCGCTCGCTGGAGGCGTCATGCTTCGCCACAGCCTTACTAAGTGCTTCGAGTGACCAAGCCGAGATGAAGGGCGCGTGAGCTTCTCCTGTTGTGATCAACGATAAGTAGTAAAAATGCTCAGCGTGAAGATTGAACAACTTAGATATTGCCAATTTTGTTGCGGCCAATATTGCCTCAGCCAGATCATGTTCAGAAGGTAGTTTATGCATTGATGTTAAACCCATGAAAGGAGCTTTATTCGGGTTTGCCAACATGCTGTAGCAGTCCATCTGTAAGCGCTTGAAGATCAAACCCCTGACTTGCCACAGACTTAGGAATAACGTAATACAATCGTGGCATTGGGTAAATGAGTACGAAGTTTTCGTTTTGTCGCCATTTGTGCGTTTTGTCCCACATAATTTTCCAGTCACCATTTGAGGATGAAAATCGAACGCCTTTATCAATGAGTTCGATAGTAAATTCTTCATGGATGGCTTTATATTTGCGATAGTGTCTCCTAGCCAAGATAGGTGAAATAATATAGCGCCCGATAATGATGACTGAGAGGCCACCTATCAACCCTCCGATTGCCCCAGCGCGTAATACTGAAGAGCCAAAGACAGCTAGGGCAATTAAGATGAGCACACTAAGCAAATAGAAAATAATGATGCGAGGCGTGATTTTTGCAAACAGTTTAATAGTGTCCGCATAGTCTTGCTCAGAGATTCGATATGTTGCTTTCATGTGTGGGTAGCCGTCTGTTTGGGTAAGATGTTAGCACGCAATGGGATCAATGTACGGGTATTTAGCTAAAATTTCCTGATGTTCTTGATCTTTTCTTTCGGCCCATGCAGGGCTGACCAAGGCCAGGAGCGCCAGATTTTTGGCAAACATGAGCCGCCTAGTGTCTTGGCCTGCTATTCGATTGTTGAGCTCAAATTGACAAGCTATGATAAACACCGCATCGGACGTGAGCCAGTAGAGAGTTTCGTCTTGACTTTCAGTTATACGACGCTCTAACTCGGTGCCGCGCTCGGTCATCACATAGCTATATATGCCAAACTCGACCTCAACATGCGCCGACCCGTCATGTTGGGGTGCAGTGTTAAATTTGTACGATGCGCCAATAGCCGCGCAGATGTCTCTGAATTTAGCTTGGAGTTGTTCGATAGCTACAGACATGCGGGCTAACACCTGACCAAAGCTGAGCCGCGAAGTGACTTCGGCTTGAGTGAATTGTTATATATCTGACCTATCATTATTCGGAGTATATTTGATCTACTACGCCGTTAAGAAGCCCTATTTGTAGAAGATGCTCATTTTCCCATGTAATTTCATACCCTACAGAGATGGCTATTGAACCAAGCACTCCTTCTCCAGCGGGGTAAACATTGTTCGCGTGTACTTCAATAAAACTAGGTGAAAGAAACGTCCATACGTTAGTCACTGACAAGATTACATCACTTGGCACAACACCACAAAGATTCAGGTAGTCAATAATAAGCAAAGAAGATTTTGCTTGGATGGTTTCAGACTTAGCAATCATGCTTCCGAACGCCTCGCACTGTTCAAAGCTTGGTCCATCCTTTGCACCCCAAATACGCACGTTGAAGCTTCCCCCTAAGTTTGGAATATCAATTGTTGCTTCCCAGACCTTGGATTGCCCTTCAGCATGGATCACACCAAAGTGCAATGTATTTAGTGTTCTAGCAAACATACCCATTTTAGCTGCCTAACATAACAGGTGATTTCCACTTTATAGCTAAAGTTTCGACTCTCACCACAGTATGAACATATTCCGTGCGCTTCAGAAAAACGCCGATTTGGTATGCATTTGGGTACAGCCTGAATTTAGGCGCCTTCATGAATTGTCCTCATAATTAACATCAACTGTAAGCAGAATACATGCCCATTTGATAACAAAGTTAGCACACAACTGCATAGCCTATTTCTTCCGCTTCTGGAAGCAGATCGAGCAGGCGCCGAGATGAAGGAAACGCGCCCAAAAGCGCAGCCGAAAGTGGCTCATGCGCAAGTACACGAGCAATGGCTTTAACCTCAACATCAAGCTCGAAGTAATCTTTGGCAAACGCTTGATAGGTCTCTGGTTGGCCGTCAAGTTCAGAGAGCATCCTTTGAGAGCCATCTGGGTCTTCCCCGCTTGGAAACGCTACTGACCCTTTGCTCCAAGTAGAGTCACGGGTCAAACACCAAATGCAAAACGTCGTGTCTTCCATATGAAACGCTGGCTCATTGAGCGCGCCGCTAAATTCGGCTGGGACATGTTCTAGAACATCAGGCCAGACTTTTGGTGGAGTTGTAAGCCAAGAAGACATGGGCGACTCATGATCAAAACCTCTCAAGAAAGCGCCTGAGCTAGTAAACAATGCAAAGAGATCATCGCCTGAGCCGTTGCGCATAGAGCCCATCTCTTCAGTTTCAGACCACTTGGCGTTAAACGAATAATAGCGGTAATCCCACTCAGCCTCAAGGATTGCGTCCAGCATGGCTAACGACTGCATCAGAAGCCTGAGCGCTTCAGGCTTTGGAAGATTGTTGAGATTGCGAGTTGATATCATGATTTTAACTTTAATGTTTAAAAAATCGCACTACACCAACCGTGTGGCACTGAACTATATCTAAATACCAGTAGAAAATCCAAACAATAATGAAGCTAAAAACTCACCAAATACCCTTGAGCAAAAAACATTGCCCTACACCAGTGCTTAGCATCCCTCATTCTCACTAAGCGCTAAGATCATAAAGGTCTTCCCCACCGAGTATATGTGCTACCAAAAGTTGGCACCTCTAGGCGAAGTGCATTATTCTTATTGAAAGCATTAAGTCGAATGTTAAACCCGCATAATATGACTTACAGGGCAGTGTTAACAAAGTTACCCTTAATGTTTGAATTTAGCATCATCATCACAGTTCGCTGGAATGGTGACGTTAGCGACTGGTTTTCGCATAAATTTTGTCCAATCTTTCTAACGCAGTTTGGACAAAGTCTTCTGGCAAATTTTGAATAATGCGGCTTGCTGGTGTAAAAACATCCTCACCGTGCTCAGCTTCTATCTTTTCTAGCGCTATTGCTCGGGCAGAGCGGTCAATTGGGTAGTCATCACCAAAGTATTGCAAGGCAGATTCAAACGCTTTGGTGGTGACTTGCATGTCGAGCTTTTTGAGGCCAGAAAGGGCAATTAGTGCCAAGTCGCCAGATGAATTCCAGAAGAATTGATCAAGTGTGCCGTTCATCGTTTCCGTCTCCAGCCACCACAATGCAATAGCTTCTTGCTCTTCGGGCATTAAAAGCTCAAACCCGCCATCCCAGCGCGCCTCAAGCCTTTGCCAAGTCGGATGGTTGGTCAAGTTCATGCTATGTAACTAATGACCGACATATTGAGCTGACATGACTTAGCTTTACATGAAAGCGGGTTAGGATAAAACTTATTTTGGTGTAAAAACATATTTCACTCCTTCAAACCATCAACTAAAAAACGTACTAACCCAACAACATGCCATCGGAATATAGCTAAAATTGTACTCGCTAGCAACCGATGGCCAGCTTTTGGTTTGTCGCTTGAGTAATAGTTAAGTAACGCTGTATGCAAACTGTCGCTGCGCTGGCGTCAGGACAATCACTTCTACTAGAGGTGCGCCATCGGGTTCAGTAAACAGCGGCGTTTTACGATAACCACTGCTGGCACACTCGACCACCATAGTTGAAGCAAGGCGCGCTAATGTCAAGAATGTGCTTGCCATTTTGGATGGCGGGGTAGTAAGGGCGCTTCCACGGTTAACGCACATTTGCACTAGTGGAAACACATTTTCGTAAACGCCAGGCGCTGTATCAAAGCAGGTTCTAACGAAAGAAACATACGGAATCTTCCAAGACCGAGTGGTGTTGCAAATGGGCGTGTTGCAGCATTTGGCATACCAACGCAACAAACCAGTGCTAGAAAGAGACAAGCAGGCAAGATTTTCGATGCCACTGACAAAACTAATATGTCGCGTAGTAGTACAAACAAAATCTGCTCCGCCTGCAGCGTCATGGGTAATGCTAAGCGCACCCAAGTGCTTTGAGTAGGCGCGGCAATCCTTGCAATAACATATGCCTCGATAGGCACGATGCGTCTCTTTAATCGCGCCAGTCAGCGCTCCACACTTACATTGAAAGCGAGCCTCCATAAAATTTACCATTTCAGTTTGAGTTAAGGGGCGGGCTGCCTGAACGATGGGGTAGGGCATATTTTTTTACTTCGCGTGATAATCGCCTAATGTGCTTTTCAACCAGCGACCAGTTCCATAGATTGGGTGACTTTAACGCTGGAAAATTAGCAAACCAAGTGCTTGCACGTTTTTCAGAATTGACCCCAAAATAACATTCTATAGTGTTATCAAGTTGACGCGTAAGTTGAAACTGAATGACACCCCAGCCATGAACAGCATGCCTGTAAGTATGGCCATCACATTTTTCTGGACTTAAGGCAATTTTCTCTACATTACGAAACCCCTGAGTATCTGGGTAATAAATAGAAAAAGTGAGCAAGTTATCTTTTTGCAATCCATGATAGATATATTTATTCAGCGCTTCAGCACTGTGGAAATTAACAATATTTGCGTCGAACTTTGAATATGCCTCAGACACCATTGGGTTGCCTATTGTATAAATAGCCGCCGTAACTTTCGTCAAATTGTTAGCTGCGATATTTGCCGTTCCCTGCATTTGTTATACCTTACATAGTGTTAACTGGCGCTGCACGTCAAAATCGCAATGCAACCAGCGATTGAAAGCAGCGAGGTTGAGCACAGCGCTAGGTATTATAGACGCCGCTATCTCAAAGCTCAAAAAATTCCATATAATTTTCAGGCCAAAATATCATTGATATTTCCTCCATCTTCGTCTCCATCTGGCAGTAAGCCAAAAGTTATTCCAAATTTTTCAACTGAGAATGGCTAAATTTTAATTCTTTAAAAAAAATCTCCCGAGCGCTACAAGTATTTTTGGTACGTGCCAGTGGGTTGGGCATTGCAAGTGCAGATTGCAGGCGGTTGGTTTCAACGACACCTTAAGTTGCATGTTGATTTTTGTCCGTTTTAGTATTCATATAGCGCATCAAAAATTGATGCACCCGATACACATCAGAAAAACCGTTTGCTACATAATTTTTCGCAGATACACCATTCCACTTGACCCAAGGAATATGCACTTTCCCACAAGTTTGGCAGGTAAAGGGGGTTTTTGCTTTTTCGATTTTCTCATCAAGTCTTATTCGGTAAAAATAAATTAAGCAATCTAATTGTTCTTTGCTTAGCAGATCTAATAACCCAATATAGTAAGGCTGGCGTGAAGTTGCAGGATCTTCTTTGATTTGGCTGTGTTCACCTATTTCGACAATTAGGTAATCTAATAGATCGTAAAATATCTCATTGCACATAAAAATGGGTAGGTGATAAAGCAGTCCCTTGATGTCCATGAAACAATAGGCTTCAGTGTTGGCGCCTTTCCAGTCTTTAAATGACTCTGCAGCGATTTCCCAATCAGATCGAATATCCTTGATTTTGTATTCAAGATACTCTTTTGAATCTTTAGCCAGATAATCGTCAAGCGCATCGGCTTCAAAGTAGCCAATTCCGTCCTCAAGATGGATGCCTTTGAATGCTTTTTGCAGCTTAGCGTGTAAGGCTTCTTTAATCATGCTGTCTAACTTTCGAAGTGCGTGGCTGGCGTAGCCAATCCCGCTTGATGGAAGAGTTAAGGGGGCCCGCTTTGAAGTAAAATCATAACACTCCCCCACCAAATTAAAACCAAAAATCCGCTATAAAATCCACCGAGCAAAAAACACAGCTCTGCAACCCTCATATAATAAGGCTTGCAGGGCAGAGCGAATCAAGACATCCCCTAACGTCTACATTAAGCTGACCCTCAAAGAGAGCTCACTTTGAAGTAATTATTAGGTGTCATCTGAAGCCGCAGCCGATAACCGTTGTTGGGCTATATCCCAGCAACAAGCACAAAGAATCTTGAAATCTGCAGATTCAAACCACTCCTCGCTCCATCCTTCCGCGGCAAGTTGTTGCTCACATGCAGCGCACCAAGCATCGGGTCTGGTTAAATCTGTATTGTCATTTGTAAAAAAACCTACGTTTTCACCAGAATCCATTGCGATAGCCGCATGTATGCAAAGGAGGCCAATACCCTGATTTCCGTGCTGCGGACAATTTGCGCGTTTCTCGTTCATGGCACCTTTCGTGAAGCCAAGGGATGTCGCGCTTACGCAGCGTGTTGCTTGAACGTAGTGTTATACATTTTTTGGTGCGAACATGATGATAGCCATGCCCGTAAGCGCTACAGATGCACCTACAAGATCCCAAACCGTGGGTTTTATGCCTTCTACTCCCCAAAGCCAAAGAATAGCCACAAAGATGTATACGCCGCCATAGGCCGCATACACTCTACCTGCCGCAGCAGGGTGTAGTGACAATAACCATGCAAAAAGCGCAAGGCTCAGCCCTGCGGGGATGAGTAGCCAAGCGCTTTTTCCTTGCGTGAGCCAGAGGTAGGGGAGGTAACAACCGACGATTTCTGCAACTGCTGTTATTAAAAATAGAAGGATGGTTTTTATTTCAAACATAGTGTTGTGCCGCCTCTATTAGAAGTACATAAGGTTTAACATCAGGCTCGGCCAAACGCAGCTTTGAAAGCGAACTGTGTATCTGATGATTTGCGCCGAAGTGTCTGTTTTTTCTGGAATATTACTCATCTTGCAAGTAATGATAGTACAAAGATCAAGTCACGCATAACATTAAATCAGAAGGCTGGCTGCAAGCCAGACTCGCTTAAAATGAATACTCAGCAATATTAATTTGAACTACCAAGTTGAACTGGCGTGCCATTTCTGTCAAAAGCCATATATTTCGATAGATCACCGCCATTTTCTACGGCTTGAACCATCATGGTCAGCGGCTGTGTTGCGTCATCAGAGCTCGGTAGCACGCCATTTACACCAGAAAGACAAGCCACTAATACAATTTGCCAATCTTGCTCCATTCTTTCAGACTCTGCTACTAAATCAGAAAATGCCCCCAACTCATCCAAAGCTTTGTCAACACACATGATGGGTTGTAATTGCCCGCCTTGACCAGAATGAAAGCGAATGGCTTCTTCACTTTCATGGTCGTTAGGTAGAGATGCCTTTAAAAAAACGAATAGAAATCGTTGTGGTTCAGCCTGATTTTTTGCGGCCAATAGCAGAGATTCGTAGTCGGTAATATCAATTTTCATTTTTCTCTCAGTTTGTTAATGGTTGACTTAAAGGGTGTGCTATGGCGCATCACAATGAAGGTTAAGTTGTTCGTGCGGCAGGCAACGTTTACGAGGCATCTGCCCCTAAGTGCTTTTATTTTGCTTCATCTACCATTTGAATGGTCTGTTCTTCAACTTCTTGGGCTATTTTTGCTAACGAGGCATTTTGAGATAGCGCTGAAAGCATAGGCACTGGCTTGATTAGGCCAATCATCGTTTTGCTGTTTTCGGTAAATACTGAAATGCGACAAGGTAAAGCCATATTTAAACGCATGTCGCTAGACATGACCTTTGCAGCCTGTGCAGGATTGCAGACTTCAAAGACTTTGCAATTTTCAACAAACGCTATCCCTTTGCTCCTAAGTGTGGTGCCTAAATCGTGAATATGCAGCACCCCAAAGTTATGCCGTTTAACTGCTATTTCAAGATCAGTAGATGCTTGCTCGAATGATTTGTCGGTTTCTACAATGTAATACATGAAACACCTCGATTTTTAAAATTGATGGTACTTGCACTAAATATCTAATATCTGCGTTAACCAGTTGGCGCGGTTTTATCGCGTTAGTCTTGGTTGAATGGTGGATTAAGGTAAAAGTAATAAAAAACCTGCAACGCAGCAATCCCGCAAACTGAAAAACCTAAAAAAGTGCCAAACACTGCGCTTACCACTGAACTAAAACTATACCTAATACCAGCAGAAAAACCAACCAAAACCAAGTCAAAAATCACCGAGCAAAAAACACTACCGTGTGACCCGCATAGAATAAGGCTTGCAGGGCAGTGCCAATAAAGATAACCCTAAACACCTGCGTTTAGCTGCAATTAGCTAAGCTCAAGTTCAATGCCATCCTCAGACTCTTCTCCGCCAGCGCAATGAACTGAAATGATTTCAAACAGCCAGTCATACACTGTCGGACCGTCTCCGCGCTTTGCCCTGTCTAAGTCTTCCTGCACGTACTTTCTATTGGCAGGGTGGCAGTTTATAAGGCGCTTCTCCAGCTGCAATACCGTTTCTTTGTAGCCTAGGCGCGCTTTTGAAAGCGCATGATTGCGCCAAACTAACTTAAAACCACCATCAGGCGTTCCAAAGCCGCCGCGAAGCACGTCATTGAATGCATTAAGATTTTTCCCCCAGAAATTCGTATCTAATGCTCTTTCACTGAAATGATTGTAAAACACTTCAAGTGAGTTGAACTTAGCACCGTCGATTTCTATAAGTGGTAGATTATTCATCATGTGACCTAACGTAAAGCTAACTAGGCGCGCCGCTAGACGTCCCGCTTGATTGATGGGTAAAAAAGAGAAATAGGGAAACTTTCACGCTATAGCGCTTCTCTGAGGTTGTTTTTACTTATAATGAGGCGTGATTGTCGTTTTCATTCTTTGGCATTAATCACCTCCTAGAAAATAAAACATTCGCCAGCCCACGGTTGTTTGTTTAAAACCAGCGTGATAACCCGTGCCAGCGCTGCTCGGGCACTCTATGAAATGCTCTGGTGTAACAACACACGGTTGACGCGTAATTTGTTGAAGAAGTTTTAAAGCCGAAGGATCAGTTTGCCAAGCTGCTATGGCTTGATCTGCATCGCCATCACCGCCAAAGCTCCAAACAAATTCATTGACCATCAAAGATTTTAGCGCAGCAAAGTCTTTGTGCTTTGCTGCGGTATGTACTTTTGAAATGACAGACTGCGCGGCAACAGGCATTGGCGCTGCTTGGGCAGAAATACAAAGTAACTGTAATAACAAAAAGCAACTTAGCTTAGCTTGCGAGGTGCAGTCACTCATTTTTTCACCTTTAAGTGCGTTACCACTTTGAGCGTTTTGCCTGAAATATTGTCTTTAATGTTGGCGATGATGTTGTATTTACCCGTGAGGTCAGTTTTATTAAAACCAATGGTCATGCTACTTAGCCCAAGCTGTAACACTTTTTGCGGCATAGGTTTGTCTGACCAAACAGGGCCACTAGCGGCTGGCATCTTGTTTCCGTCTGGGCTTTCAAGTATAAACTCGGAAGCTACATCGCAGACCCCTGCGGCATTAGGGGTGCAACCATGAAAAATGAGCACAGCGGATATCGACCCACCGAGACGGACAGTATTAGTCGTGCTTAGTTTTGGCGGTGTCTTTGAGGTGTTCCATTTTTGGCGAAATTTAGGCTCGTCTGCTGTCAGCACAATTTGAACCCCAAAATCATCAACACTGCGCATACTTTCAGAATCGGCAATTGGTTTGCCGCTTGAATCAATCCAAGCGCTGTGAGCGACAAATGGAATACACGTAAGAAGTAATACCAAATACTTTTTCATAAAAGAGATTCCGATAGAAAGGGTAGGGTGAAATTGAGAGGGTGGCGATAGACATCACTCTTACATGCTGGGTTAACGCACATTGGCCTGCCACCACTTGTTGTGCGTTTTAAGGTCTTCACCAAAACCTGCCGCCATGAGCAAGTCACGCCAATCTGTTTTAGCCAGCTGAATGGCGCTTTCAAAATCGTCATCGTCATTCAGTCCCAATTTTAACACCGCAAACCAAATGCGTTCCATTTGCTCAGGTAACCATCCAGTGCAGCCAAGCGCCTCCGCACTGCATTCATTTGCAAGCCTTTCACACACAATTGAACGTGTATCAGGCGAAAAGAGCTGCACAATAACCTGTTCAGTACGATGGCTGAGAGTGCTCATGATGGTGTCTGCTAATGTTTGAATTAAGGCGCACCCAACAAGCGCACGTCACTGAATTAAAACTATACCTAAAACCTGTAGAAAAACCTAACAAAACGAAGCTAAAAACTGGCTAAAAATGTCCGAGCAAAAAACACTGCCCTGTGACCCGCATAGAATAAGGCTGGCAGGGCAGAGCTGATAAAGACTATTCTAACGCCTAGGTTATGCCAACCCGCGAAGCGGCATAGGCTTAAATCAAAAGCATTAGGATTTACCGCTATCACTAAGCCCAACGCCATAGCTTTCAAACTCCCATGTGATAAAGCCTGCATAAGTGCCGATATATTCTACCGTCGGGTGATTGGCTATTTCCTCACGGCCAGACCAAGATAGGTGCACAACGGCAACATGATCTGGTTGTTCTACGTAGCAAACGAGAATATCGTCGGTGCCTTCTCGGTGTGCGATAACTTGGATTTTTATGTCGACCAATGGGTGAATCGGTGGAAGTTCTGCTGCGTACTCAGCAAACAATAACATCTGATCATCGTCATTTGACCAAAACCAACCTTGTGGCAATGAAGCGGCAGAATATTTTTGCATAGACTTCTAGCGCCTGAGTTCAGCCGACCCGTGAAGCAGGTTGGGCATGACTGAATGGTTAGGCGCACTACTCATTTGATACCTAACGTTTAATATAAAACACAAGGCGCGTGCATTAACGCTTCTCGCTTGTAAGCTGATTTAGATTGCATGCTCGGTAAGTTATTCTTGCAACGCCTTCATAATAGTCTATCACCCCTCTAGGCGCTCTGTCTTCTTCAATAAGCGATTGATTTAAAGCCTCAACTGTATGCCATCTTTCTGCCGCTAATTTGACCATACACTGGCAAGTCTTCTCCACTTCTTCTGTTGGTAATGATTTCAAAACCAGTGCATCTTCGCATTTGTTTTTGAATTCACTTTGAAACTGATTAATAGTCATCAGATTGGTATCATCACAAGCAGATAAGCCAAGTATTAAGGTAATTAATAAAATAAATATTCTCATACGGAGCCCTTAAATTTGCGTTAAGTGG
Organism: Methylophilaceae bacterium; assembly: GCA_049662045.1. Classification (GTDB taxonomy): domain Bacteria; phylum Pseudomonadota; class Gammaproteobacteria; order Burkholderiales; family Methylophilaceae; genus Methylotenera. Next base: position 12,447 of record JBATAW010000075.1, read on the forward strand.
CTGGCGTTAATCAGTCCCACTTACATGATGAGCTTGCGCAGAAGCAAAAACATCACTGCTCCCACCAAGCCAAATCTTTAAAAAGCACACCTAATTCTGCGCACGCCTACACACTAAAACTATACCTAATACCAGCAAAAAAACCTAACAAAACGAAGCTAAAAACTGGCTAAAAATGTCCGAGCAAAAAACACTGCCCTGTGACCCGCATAGAATAAGGCTTACAGAGCAGTGCGAATAAAGATAGCGCTAACGCTAGAGCCAACAAGCCTACCTAGGCTTGCTAGGAGCAGCTAGTTGATTAGTAGGTTAGGCATCAGAAATATATTTATTGGGGCCAGATAAACTGCGGGTATTTCACAATTCGTTAAAAGTTGTTGTCAAATCGGCAGTGAATACTGGTTGCTGCGAGCAAGGCAATAGGCTAACCTCAAGCGCAAAGTCGTCGGTATTAAATGCGTCTCCGATGCTGATTTGAATGCTGTACCAGCCAATAGGAATGCTCACATGGCGTATCGCATTTCCATTGGGGTTCAAATTCATGAGATAGCCGATTCCGCATATCACGACTGTACCAGACGTGACATGCAATACCCAGCCAGATGATTTGTTATGAGTATTATGGAGTAAACTTGGCGCAGATGTGTCTCTTAGCACAATTGAATAGAATCCCGCTTCGACGCCAAGAATTGGTAAAGCGACGCCTGCTTGCGCAACGCTTTCACCAGTGCTGGTTGTAGTGTATAAGCTTAGTAAATCTCGGCCGAGAACTTCGCCGCCATGAAAAAGGTCGAGCGTCACTGGGTCAGCAATTACAAATCCAAATAGCTCGCTAAAGACGCTAGTTTCTATAATGGTTTCAAATGATGGATACTTCATAGGTGTTGAGCGGTTGAGTTAAAGGGCTCCGTTAGCCAGACTCACTTGCATGCAAGTTTAGCTGAAAGCATATCTAAATGCCCATCATTGCTGGCCAAAGGGATTTGTAAAATAGAATGTATGCCACTAAAAGTGCCGAATTTCCTGCCACAGCAATAGCTGAGGTGCGTTTGTATGACTTTTTAACAAGTTCTTGAACACCAATAGCAATGCCAACCAGCGCAGGCAAAAACGCAAACATGCTGTAGATGAAAAATGGATAAAGCAACATTCCTATCTGCGTCGAATACGAATTTTCTCGGATGGATGATGATAGAAAAGTTAAAATAAAAATTGTTACCCCAATGAGGGTGTAATTGCACAGACAAATGATGAGTGATTTAGATTTAGTCATTTGTTAGCTAACGTAAAGTTAAGAGGCGGCACGCTAGCGACGCCACAAGTGAGCGGGGTGAGCGGATTTGAACATTTTTTGTTATGCATGTAGTTCGCGTAATGCGTTAGCGGCTTCTCTGTAGATTGAAATGACATATTTTATAGATAAAGTAATTTCAATTAGTTTTCCATTGCCTAATGTGGCATTTAACCTAAGATGATCGCCTTCTAATAGTCCGCGAGCAGAAACACCATCGGTTGTTGCCCCCCAGTTTAGAAAAAAATATTCATTTGATATATTTCTTTGCTCTAAATCCGCGGCCTCGCATTCAATTGAATGTATAAATTGGGGTACATACGCCACATTATCATCATAGGTAATTAATTCACCGCCCACATAAATAGAGACAGCCCTGAGGTCTCTGCTTGTTCTCTCGCCAATAATGAATGCAATTTTGTTGGTGTCACCAATATTCATTTTTACACCGCTTAACGTTTAACATAATGGACACACTTTCACTCAGAATAATTTGCTTCGCCTAGAGTTGCTGCGAGACACCTTTATCACGTGGACAGAACAACTATCGCCATGCAACATCACCATGGTCGCCTGCAAAAAAATAAAAAAAGATCAGTATTGATTGATTCTAAAAATATAAAACTATACAAATCAATTAGTTAAAATTAAAGAAGTTTGACCCATTGATTTTTTATAAGATCTAACGTGGAGCTAAGGGGTGCCGCGCTTTTACGGCGTCCCGTTTGAACGCAGGGTTATGTATTGATTTCTCGAAGCTCCGTACTAGCCCCGCGCAACACAAATAATGCCGACCGTAGAAAAAGGGCAGCAAGTGCTAGACCAACCAGAATGTCAGGCCAGCCCGAATGGGTGAACCATACTCCTCCGGCGGCAAACAATACCGAGACATTCGCAATAATGTCGTTGCGAGAACACAGCCAAACTGAACTCATGTTTATGTCATCGGCTCTATGCCGCCAAAGCAAAAATAAACATAAGCTATTCGCGGCAAGCGCGAGCAAGCTAATAACACCGATGGCCTCGAACACTGGCACATGCGGAAAGAGAATCCTGTAAATCGCTTGCCCAAGAACGAAAAGACCAAACACCGCCATAATGCCACCTTTAAACAGGGCTGCAATGGCTTTCAGTCTCGCGCCACGCGCGACAACGTAAATGCTGAAGCCGTAAACCAAGGCGTCGCCAAGCATGTCAAGAGAGTCGGCCACCAGCGAGACGGAGCTCGAAATTAACCCTGCTGTAAGTTCCACCACGAACATAACAGCATTGATAACCAGCACTATCTTTAGAACCGAACTTTGGCGATTACGAAGCGCCTCAATCTCGCAAGCTTTGTCGTTACAACAATTTGCCATTTAATCTTTCCTAAAATGCATAACGTTTGAATTAAGGGGCGCCGTTAGGCGTCCCGCTTGAATGACGGGTTAGGCTGGCAGTATCAACCATAGAATCACTACGCCACTCAATACCTGAAAAATTACTCTCAGCATATTCTAATGCTGACTGAAGCGACTCAAAGTTTGGTATCAGATTATTAAACACTCCCGAATTACCTGCACTTTCGTATGCTATGAAGTAGCATTGAATTGACTGGTTTTCACGAACAATTTCATCGTCTTCATAGTCACCACTGCCCCAAGTTTCATTGCTTAAGAGAATGTGAATGGTAACTTTAACTGAACAATCATATAACCACACACCTTCACGAACTATTGGCCAGTTTTCAATACCTATCATAAAAGCCTAACGTAAAGTTGAGGGGCGCGCCGCTTTTGGCGCGTCCCTCTCGAACGCCATGTTAGGCATGGTTACTTGGCCTCCAGCTTTATGTTTGCCTGAAGGCCCGTGACATCGAAACCGCCGGCGAACTCGACACCGAGTAGTTCATGAGAGTTTCTCCACGTTTTTCCGTCGTGGCTTGCCCAGTACTTATAGAGGTACAAATCTTTCGCAAGAGTTGCTTGAGACTCGACCTCTCTCCCCGACGCGAATAGTGACCCACTTGTTTTGAGTTTGACCGGAAACGCGAAACCAGCGGGATAGAACACAACAAATTCTGTGTTTTTCGGAGAAGGATCGCCAACGCGAACGATGGGCAACTTTGCGATTGACTCGACGGGTGCTGGACGCAGGGCAGCGCAACCAACAAGAGTGCTCAATACCAGCGCGATTAAGAAACCAGATTTCATGTATTTGTACCTGTATGTATGCCTAACGTTGAGATAAGGGGCTTGCAAGAATGCTATTTTACGCCCTGTAGAACCGATTTTAACTCATGTTTGCGTGTATGGGTAAGCAAGCCCGCTTGATCGTGGGGTTAGAACGCGCGCTGTGAGTTTT
>JBATAW010000076.1:0-23821 GCA_049662045.1 Methylophilaceae bacterium
AAATATCACTAAACACGGCCTAAAACTGGCATTAAAAAGCCGGATGCTGTTTGTTGGAGATGATTTCTATATGAATGGTGAAGAGGTGAATTTTAAAGACACTTCGACAGAAACACTTAAAAATCTAGCGGATAAACGCCAAATCCTACCAAATAATATTGATAACCCTACTTTGCTAAAACAGCTTTATGATTGGTATTTAGCGGGTTATATTTGCTTTGATTTTGAATAACAATAAAAGCACATAAAAACGTATTTTACGTGCTAATTTAGTCCTACATTATTTCACCTCCCCACTAAGCGGCCTAGAATGCGGCTGACAGAGGCATAAAAATCTCTCGTAGATTTTAAGTGGCTTTTTAAATTAAAAAATACGCTCTGTTTAGCAGCTACGTGGCTTTGAAAATACGCTTTTTGCGTGTTATATTACACATCAATTTAACGCAAAGGTTACGCAATGGATAACGACTCTACACTGGCGCCAGACCAAATAATGATAGGAGAGCGCTTGTATGAAGAAGCAATTAATATTGTTTTAGCTACCGCTCAACATGAGTTGCTGATTTTTGATCAAGACTTAAGCCGAGGCGATTTTACCAGCATCAAAAAATATGACTTTTTTCAACAATTTTTAAGTGAAAATGCCAATAGCCGCCTCACCATTGTGCTGCAAAACACCACATTTTTTAAAGAAAAATGCCCGCGCTTATATCAATTATTAGAAACTTACGGCCATAGAATGACCGTTTATGAAACCAATGACACCGCCAAGCATGCTAAAGATTGCTTTATTTTGGCCGATGGTCAGCATTATATTAAACGTATTCACATTGACCATGCACGGTTTAAATACGCACTGAATGATGTTAAAACGGTTGAACAACTCAACAACCGCTTTGCTGAGCTTTTAGAAGCCACGCAAAGTAGCGTTTCAGTTTCTAATTTAGGGCTATAATTTTTAACATGCCCATTTTAAGCCGATTATTTCTAGTGATTAATTTGCTATTTTGCTTTAGCGCTTTTGCGGCAACTAATTTTAAAATCATCACCTTAAAACATCATCTCGCCGAAGAAATTTTACCGATGATTCAGCCGTTAGCGGGTGAAGATGGGGTTATTACGGGCATGCAAAATCAAATTATTGTGCGTGCTAGCCCAGAGCACATGGCTGAAATTGAGCAAACGATTGCTAGCTTAGATGTTGCACTTCAAAACCTTAAAATCACCGTGAGCCATCAAAACAACCATGCGTCTTCACGTAATGGCGTTCAAGTGAGCGGAAGTCAAAGAATTGGTGATATAGAAGTACGTACTAATCGCTATCCCAAAAATGCCCCAGATGGCGCGCAAATAGACATTGAAAATAATCAAAGCAATATTCAAAATTATGGAACGCAATTCATCAACGTGCTTGATGGGCGGGCGGCGTTTATTCGCGTGGGTCAATCAGTGCCATTTACGCAAGAGTGGGTCACTTATATGCACCGTTACACTAACGTGCAGCAGACTACGCAATATGTGGACATCACCACAGGATTTTCAGTGCGACCACATATCATGGGCGATCAAATTGAGCTTGAAATCAGCCCAAGAATTGCTAAACCTAACCAACAAGGTATGATTGATTTTGAAGAGCTCGGCACTATTGTGCGCATAAATAAAGGTGAATGGTTTGATTTAGGTGGCACCATGCAGCAAAAAGATGTGGTCAGCCGTGCTATTTTAAGCCAGCAAAATAGCAATCAAACGCAAAGTAATGCCTTGTTTATTCGGGTAGATTAAAGCTGCTTTTAAGCAATTTAGTTAAAATATCAGCTTAAGTGTTGTAAAAATAAGACTTTATTTGGAAAAAAGGTCATACATTAACAATACTCCTTAGTTAGATTTCAAGTCTCTGGTAAAATGCCGCTTACTCGATATGGTAATAAGATTTAATTTTTTAAGGCCATCGAAAAAAATTTTTAACTAGTTAATCTATATTTAAGGAATCTAAAATGACACGTTCTGCTCTACTTGCTGCTTTATTGGCTCTTGCTTTAACTGCTTGCGGTGAAAAACCTGCTGAAACTGCTACTGACGCTGCCGCTGTTGCAACCGATGCTGCTGCAACAGCGACTGATGCTGCCTCTACTGCTGCTGCAACAGCGACTGATGCTGCCGCTACCGCTGCTGCAACAGCGACTGATGCTGCCGCTACCGCTGCTACAACAGCGACTGCTGCTGACGCTGCCACTACTGCTGCCGCAACAGCGACTGATGCTGCTGCAACGGCTACTGACGCTGCCGCTGCTGTGGTTGCTCCAGCTGCTGAGGCTGCTGCTGCAACAGCTACTAACGCCGCTGCGGTTGCTACTGATGCTGCTGCAACAGCGACTGATGCTGCTGCAACAGCGACTGATGCTGCTAAGTAACTAGCCTTTAGTTGTAAAAATGCCGACTTTCGAGTCGGCTTTTTTTATGGCTGATGATTTAAACTACTTTCCAACGTTTCACGAGCTAAATTTAGCTCACTAGTTAATCCCCCGCCAATCAAAGCCCAGCATTTGATCTGCAACACCTATCCAATCTGCATCACAATTTAACACGTTAGCCAACGCCACTTTTGCTAATGTGGGTGTATTATTTTTTTCGCTTAAATGCGCGGCAATAATATGCTGTAAATGTTGATTATCTAGCTTTGCTAGCAGATTTGCTGAAACATTATTTTCCAAGTGCCCTAAATCGCCACCTACGCGCTGCTTAAGCGGCCAAGCATAAGGCCCATTTTGTAGCATATTAGCATCATGATTGCACTCCAGCACTAAAGCATCGCAGCCACTAAGCTGTGCTTCTATGTGTTGTGTACTGCGACCAACATCCGTTAACACGCCTAAATAATGCTTACCATCGGTAAATACACATTGTATCGGTTCGCGGGCATCGTGTGGCACTGGGTAGGGTTGAATTTCAAGCGCTTCTATAGCAAAAGCACTGTGGCTATCAATAATATTGAGTTGAATTTCATGTTGGCTAGGCATGTAGCGTGACACCATTTTATGCGTACCATAGGTGAGCCAAACAGGAATTTGGTATTTCGCGGCAAACTTAAATACGCCACCAGCGTGGTCATCGTGCTCATGTGTCACAACGATGCCAGAAATACTTTCAGGCGCTACATTCAGGCGGGCGAGCCTAGAGACGGTCTCTTTAATGCTAAAACCGCAATCCAGCATCACCCGCGAGCAATCAACTTCAACCAGTAGCGAATTCCCTGCACTACCGCTACCCAGTGAAGAAAATCGCATTTAAATCATCAACGTCATTTTAGTTGTTCGTACATTAACGCAATAATGCGATTAGCTGTCGTGGTGCCAACGCGTGTGTCTTTTTCATCAACCACAGTTACCGCAGATTTATCATTATCGCCATCAGCCACTTTAATGCGGTACTGTTTTTCTGGATTCGTTTTCTGTTTATCGTCCTTACCCCAAAACTTCAAGCTATCCATCACACTCTTGTCTTTTTTCTGCTCGACTGTTTCAGGTACTTTTTTGTCGTCATTACCCCAAAACTTTAGGCTATCTAGCAAGCCTTTCTTTTTCTTAGGGCTATCATCGATGTCTGCATCGGCATAGCGAACATAATACAAACCACTTGAGCGATCTTTATCTTCAACAACAAAACCAACTCTATCAAGCGCTAAACCTACGCGTCGCCAAGCGCGGTCAAAAGGGTCATTGACCACTAATGTTGCACTACCATCTTTTTCTTTAATCACATCTGCATGTTTTAATTCCACCGCACTGGCTATTATCTCTTTAGATTTTTGCTCCTCAACACCTAACTTAACCATTAAGCGGCGCAATAGTTCTGCATCTAATTCATCATCTCTAGCATCCGCATTTTTTGCTATTTCTGCGGCAGGTTTATAGCCTGTTTCAATTTCACCTATATTGGTTCTAACACGATTTTTACCATCATCTGGTGCGCCTTTAACTGAGCGGTGCGTCATGTAGATTTCGGTGGTGCCCGCTTCTGCTCCACGATCTAATCGTGTTTTAAACTTTTTCTTATCGGCAAAGCCTGAAAGTTTATCTAGCCATTTATCAAACTTCTCCCCTGCATTGCCAGCGTCACTTTTCTTAATCGCTTCAGAGTCAATCCATTCTGTTTCCATCACACCCAATTGCGCATCTTCTTTACGCACAGCAAAACCTTGATCTGTCCAAAAGTCACGTATCACTGGCCACACTTTTTCAGCTGGTGCATTGACGACTAACCAACGTTGCGCGCCAGCACGTTCTAAGCGAACACCGTCAGGGTTTGTCAGTACTTTTTCTACGCCCGCTTCTTGCCCTTCTTGTGCTTGGCTGTAGGTTGAATAATTAGTACTACCTGGCACTGCGTAAGCATCACTGGCTGGGCTTGAAGTTAAGTCTGGCGGCACTTCTAGCGGTTTTGAACGCCCTGCACCTTTGTAATCTGACGTATTATCAATAAAAGGAATAGAATCGCAAGCCGCTAAACTTGAAAGTAACAAGGCATAAACAGCGGTATGTTTAATCATATTAATTTTGTTCATTTGTTTCATTCAGACCTCTTTTAAAATTGGCTTTAGTATTCACTGACTGACATTTTACTTAAGCTCAAAGCCTAGATGCTAGCCTTATCTTACAGAATATTGGCAGGCTTGCAAGCTGCGCTAAGCACTTCATGATATTGCTGTGACAATGGCATCATTGGTAAACGAATACCCGCTTTAATCAATCCCATTTGGTTTAAAACCCATTTCACAGGAATTGGGTTTGCTTCTATAAATAATTTTTGGTGTAGCGCAAATAGTTTAGCATTAATTTCGCGTGCTTTTATTGCATTTCCGACGATGGCAGCTACACACATTTCATGCATTAATTTAGGGGCAACATTGCCTGTCACGGAAATGACCCCTTTACCACCGAGCAACATCAAACTCATCGCAGTGCCATCATCACCACTTAGTATCGCAAAATCTTGAGGGGCGCGTAAAATTAAATCGGTTCCGCGCTCAATGCCGCCTGTGGCATCTTTAATGCCGATGATATTTTTATGCGCACTCAAGCGAATGGCCGTGTCGTTGCCAATATCACAACCCGTGCGGCCAGGCACGTTATAAAGAATTTGCGGAATATCAACCGCATTAGCGATTGCAGTAAAGTGTTGATACAAGCCTTCTTGTGTGGGCTTATTGTAGTAAGGTGCCACTAGTAAGCAGGCATCTGCACCCAATGCTTTGGCTTTTTGCGTCAAAAAAATGGCTTCTTTGGTTGAGTTAGCCCCCGTACCCGCAATAACAGGCACACGACCAGCCACTTGATTAACCGCAGTTTTAATGAGTAAACAATGCTCATCAAAATCTACCGTAGGGGATTCACCCGTGGTGCCTACAATCACAATACCATCTGACCCTTGGACAATGTGCCAATCAATCAGTGTGTTTAATGCGTCAATATCCAAGCGCCCATCTTCAAACATGGGTGTAACAATCGCGACTAAGCTACCTTGCAACATACCTAAGACCTAAAGATTTTCATAATCTAGTATTTTAACCTAGATTTTAAAATCCCACACAATAATGATGTGAGAATAGCCGCTATACAAGCACCTTTAAAACAGCTAAAAATGGCTTGACTGAGTAAGCTTTAAGCGACCCTACCACATTTGACGCTGTCCGTCTTACATCATCATATCAATCAGAGATTAAATTGAAAGTCGCCATAAATCTCACCTCAAACAATACCGTGCATGAACAATATGCGATTCAGTTATAAGCCATAAGTAATAGTTATTTTAATTTTGCACCAACTATCGCTATAGTACGCAATCTAAAATTAACAATACGTTTAATATTTGCGGGTTCAATAGCGGTATAATTGCGACTTAGACAAGGCAACAAGCTCAATATGGATTTTGATTTACACCATTACCTCATGATTTTAATTGGCACCGTGTTTGTCAATAACATTGTGCTGGTTAAAATTCTGGGTCTTTGCCCTTTTATGGGGGTTTCTAAAAAATTAGAGGCTTCTATTGGCATGGCTGGCGCAACAGCGCTTGTGCTTAGCGTTGGATCGATGACAAGTTGGGGCGTTAATCATTATTTACTTGAACCTAACGGCCTACTTTACCTACGCACTTTATCTTTTATTGTAATTATTGCTAGCGTCGTTCAATTCATTGAAATGGTGTTGGAGAAAAATTTTCCGCCCTTGTACCAAGGCTTAGGCATATTTTTACCCCTCATTACAACCAATTGCGCAGTATTAGGCATTCCACTACTCAATGCACAACAAAGCCATAGCTTTTTAGAATCGCTCTTTTTTGGCCTTGGCGGTGCCATTGGCTTTTCAATGGTGCTCATTTTATTTGCCTCAATGCGTGAACGGATGGAAGCTGCTGACATTCCAAAAGTGTTTCAAGGTTCAGCGATTGCCATGATTACTGCCGCGCTCATGAGCCTTGCATTTATGGGGTTTGCTGGCCTAGATAGATATTAAGATAGCTATTCATTGTTTTAATTACTCATTGCTTAAATAAACGCTCATTCAACACATGCTCATCGCTTTATACATTATGCTTGGTCTTGCGCTAGCCTTAGGCTTGGTACTGGGCTATGCGGCTCTCAAATTCAAGGTCGATGGTGACCCGCTCATCGCCCGTATAGATGCTATTTTGCCGCAAACGCAATGCGGGCAATGCGGTTATCCTGGCTGCAAACCCTATGCAACGGCCATAGCTGCTGGAGAAGCTGACATCAACCAGTGCCCGCCAGGTGGCGACGCAGGCGTGCATGCGCTGGCCGATTTATTAGGGGTGGAATACAAGCCGCTCAACGCTGAGAACGGCACACCAAAGCCAAAATCTGTCGCCTTTATTGACGAAAGTGCTTGTATTGGTTGTACTTTGTGCATTCAAGCCTGCCCTGTCGATGCAATTTTAGGCGCGGCAAAATATATGCATACCATTATTGCGAGTGAGTGCACGGGTTGCGAGCTATGCGTAGCACCTTGCCCAGTGGATTGCATTACCATGGAGCTCATTGCTGAAACGCCTGATAATTGGAAATGGAAGTACCCAGTTATTCCTATTCGCGTTGTACCACTCAGTGAAGTTAATTTGAAAAAAGCAGCGAATTAACATGAACGCGATACTCGATTTTTTCAACCCAAAGCGCGGTGTACATCCACCTGAGCATAAAGCTGAATCTACGCAATTACCCATCGCGCAGTTGCCAATGCCGCAAAAACTGGTGTTGCCACTGCGCCAACATATTGGCAATATCCCTAAAATTTTAGTACAAGTAGGTGACCATGTGCTAAAAGGGCAACGCCTTGCAGAGGCTGAAGGCGCACTTTCTGCCGCCATTCACGCGCCAACTTCTGGCAGCATTATGGCCATAGCAGAAGCGATCATTCCGCACCCCTCTGGCTTGCCTGACTTATGCATCACACTCACCCCTGATGGGCAAGACACTTGGGGTGAACGCAAACCGCAAAATTGGCAAACAGCAGACAAGCACGTGCTTGTTGCTAGCTTACGTAACTCGGGTATTGTCGGCTTGGGCGGCGCGACTTTTCCCACACATATTAAATTGCGTACTGATGGTAAATCAAATATTCACACGCTCGTGATTAATGCCGCGGAATGTGAGCCGTATATTACTTGCGATGACATGTTGATGCGTGAACATGCGGATGAGATTGTGCAAGGCATTGAGATTACACAATATTTGCTAGGCGCTGAAAAAAGCATTATTGGTATAGAAGATAACAAGCCTGAAGCTAACAAGTCGATGGAAGCTGCTATTAATGCGTCTGCAATGCAGCAAACCATTGCGGGCAAGGCTATGAGCATTGTGACGGTGCCTACGCAATACCCCAGCGGTGACGCAAGGCAGTTGATTAAATTGGTCGCAAATATCGAAATTCCGCACGACAAGCGTGCCACTCAAATGGGCGTGCAAGTGTTTAATGTAGCCACGGTGCGCGCCATATATCGCTATTTTAAGTTTGGCGAGCCTGCCATTAACCGCGTTGTCACAGTGACAGGCAATGTGAACCAAGCACAAAATTTTGAAGTGTTGCTGGGTACGCCATTACCAGCGTTACTAAAGGCGGCTGGTGGTGAAAAGACCAACACCACACATTTTATTATGGGTGGCCCAATGATGGGCTTTGATTTGCCTTCGCATGAAGTGCCGATGACCAAGGCGGCAAACTGCATTATTGCGGCTTCACCAACACTGTTTGCGCCACCGCCACCTGCTATGCCGTGCATTCGCTGTGCGCGCTGTGCTGAGGCTTGCCCCATTCAGTTGCAGCCGCAAGAGCTATACTGGTTTGCTAAGTCAGATAACTTTGAAAAAGCACGCGATTACAATTTGTTTGATTGCATTGAGTGCGGCGTTTGCACCTACGTTTGCCCGAGCGATATTCCGCTTGTGCAGTATTATCGCTATGCAAAAAGTGAAATCATTGCGGCAGATAAGGCTAAAGAAGCCGCAGACTTAGCCCGTGAGCGTAATGATTTTAGGCTAGAACGCATTGAACGTGAAAAACTAGAGCGCGCTCAAAAACACGCTGAGCGTGCACTAGGCGGTAAATCAGGTGAAGTTAAAACAGAAAGTACTGCCACAGAAACATTAGCCCCTGAAACCACCAGCAACAACGCCAGCGAAGATGCGGCAAAAGCCGCCAAGCAAGCAGCCATAGTAGCAGCGATAGCGCGTGCCAAAGCGGCTAAACTCGCCGCTAGCACTAGCAGTGATGCACCAAAAAATATAGCACCAACAAACCCTGCTATTCAACAAGAAATTGCCAAGATTGATGCGCGGCGCAAAAGCGTGGGCTTAGAAAAAACTATCGAAAATTCAACTGAAGTAAAAGTTGAAGAAAAAGTGCCAGAAATATCAGCATCAAGCAATGTCGATACTGAAAAACAAGCCAAAATTGCAGCCGCCATCGCGCGCGCCAAAGCCATGAAGGCGGCAAAAGAAGCTGAAAAGCTAGAAAAAAGTGATTAACCTGAAGTGATAATGAAGCCAGTAATAATAATGATTAACCAAGTAATTTAGAGCACTGCTAACTTAAGAAAGATTAATTTGAACCGCTCGCCTTACATCACCGATGCAACATCTGTCAGCACCATGATGCTTAAGGTGTTATTAGCACTTGTGCCTGGCATTTTGGCGTATGTTTGGATTTACGGCGGCGGCATTTTAGTGACCATTGCCTTAGCCACCATCACAGCATTAGCCGCTGAAGCCTTACTCCTCAAAATTCGTCGCCGTCCGATTAAGCCATTTTTGATGGATTTAAGCGCTGTCGTCACCGCTTGGCTGCTAGCCTTGGCAATACCGCCGCTCGCCCCTTGGTGGCTAGTGGTCGTGGGTACGCTATTTGCCATAATTATAGCCAAGCAGCTCTACGGCGGTCTTGGCTATAACCCATTTAACCCAGCCATGGTCGGTTATGCGGTTTTATTGATTTCTTTCCCAATTATCATGACCAAATGGCCTGCGCCATTATTGTTAGCGCAGTCTAAATTGGGCTTTTTAGACCAACTCCAATTTATTTTTAGCAATGTTTTGCCCGCAGACGTCAAGGTAGATGCCATTACTTCCGCTACGCCGTTAGACTATTTAAAAACACAGCTAAAACTTAACCATGAAATCTCTAGCATTACCCAAGCGCCTATTTTTGGCGTATTTGGTGCAAAAGGTGGTGAAATTGTAACGGGTGCTTATTTACTTGGTGGCTTGTATTTAATTCAGCAACGCATTATTAGCTGGCATTTGCCAACGGCATTTTTAGCCGCTTTAGCCACCATTTCACTCGCGTTTTATGCAATTAACCCTGCACATTATGCAAACCCATTGTTTCATTTAATCAGCGGTGCCTCACTGCTGGCGGCTTTTTTTATCATTACTGACCCGATCAGTGGGCCCACTACACCGCGCGGCAAACTTTATTTTGCCGCTGGCGCTGGCACCCTCACTTATTTAATTCGTATTTATGGGGGCTACCCAGATGGCGTTGCTTTTTCAGTACTACTCATGAATATGTGTGTGCCATTAATTGATGCGTTGACGCAACCAAGAGTGTTTGGACATGAGAAATAGCATGCCTGAAACCATTTTAAAACACGCTTCAAAAACCGCACTCACCTTAATAGCCTTTGCCTTTGTGGGTACGGTATTACTCGCCTTTATCTACAACATCACGCGCTCACCGATTGAAGCCAGTGAAAAAGAAGCACGTTTGGCTTTATTTAAACAAATATTACCCGTCAATACCTACGGTAATGACTTACTTAAACATACAGCAAGCATTGCCCCCAACGCCTTATTGGGTAACACTTTGGCGAGCGAAGCCAATATCGCCATGAAAAATAATCAGCCGATAGGAGTGATTTTAGAAGCCATTGCCCATGATGGCTATAGCGGCGATATTAAACTACTGATTGCTATTCGCGCTGATGGTAGCATTAGCGGCGTGCGCGTGTTAGCGCATAAAGAAACACCAGGCTTAGGTGACTATATCGATATAGCCCACGGCGATTGGATTAAACTATTTAACAATGAATCAGTCCAAAAAACACCTGATACGCAGTGGTTGGTTAAAAAAGATGGCGGTAAATTTGATTATATGGTCGGTGCCACCATTACCCCACGTGCAGTAGTAAAAGCTGTGCATAAAGCCTTACAATATTTTGAAGAAAATAAAGCCGATTTGTTTGCAAAAAAATAGGCTTGAAATGGCTTAATTTGAGTGGAGTTTATTGCCTCTTTACCTGAGCACCTCTGTAAGCCAGTCTGCATGCGGCTTCCAGAGGCATAAAAATCTCTCGAGAGATTTTACGCGCAAAATTATGTTAAAATTGATGTGCTATTTTTGACGAATTTAGTAGGTTTAGCTAGTGGATTTAGAAAGTGAGCAATATGAGCAACATATATAAAGACATTATCGAAAATGGCCTGTGGAAACAAAACCCAGGCGTCGTGCAACTTTTAGGCTTATGCCCAACGTTAGCCGTGACTACCACAGCCGTCAACGGTCTCAGCTTAGGTTTGGCTACCGCATTAGTCATGGCATGCGCAAATGGCTCGGTGTCGCCTGTGCGCAAATTTATCCCGAGTGAAATTCGCGTCCCAGTGTTTATTTTGGTGATTGCCGCCTTAGTGACTGTCATTGATTTATCTATCAACGCGTTTGCACACTCACTACATAAAGTGCTGGGGATTTTTATTCCGCTCATTGTAGTTAACTGTATTGTGTTAGCACGGGTTGAATCTTTTGCAGCTAAAAATGCGCCTGTCCCCTCTATTCTAGATGGCTTTACCATGGGCTTTGGCCTTACTTTAGTACTCACTTTACTCGGGGCAATGCGTGAATTGATTGGTAAAGGCACGGTATTATCTGGCTTAGATTTAGTCTTTAGTGGCCTACCGAAAGCAATATATACCCTGCCCGATTACCACGGCTTTTTATTGGCGGTGTTGCCACCTGGGGCATTTTTGGGCTTAGGGATTTTAATTGCCCTGCGCAATTGGGTTGAGCTTAAAAAGGCTGCCAAAATCAGCACATCTCTCCCGCCTTTAAAGCCAGCCCTCGACCATTAACAAGCATTGCTAACAGGGTTAATTAGATGAATGCTCAAAAACGTCTTGAAATTTTCAAGCGCTTAAAATCAGCCACGCCTAAGCCTGCAACGGAGCTTAAACATGCCAGCACCTTTGAGCTACTCATCGCAGTAATCCTTTCAGCGCAATCAACCGATAAAGGTGTGAACATTGCTACTGCAAAACTATTTGCGGTAGCTAACACACCTGAACGCATTTTAGCACTGGGGGTTGAAGGGCTAGAAACTTACATTAAAACCATTGGCTTGTATCACGCTAAAGCTAAAAATATACTCGCCACTTGCCAAATGCTTATCAATCAACATCAATCTCAAGTGCCTGACTCAAGAAAAGCGCTTGAGGCTTTACCTGGCGTGGGTAGAAAAACTGCCAATGTGATGTTAAACACAGCGTTTGGTCAACCCACCATTGCTGTGGATACGCACTTGTTTAGATTAGGAAATCGCATTAAACTCGCCACAGGTAAAACCGTGTTAGACGTTGAAAAAAAATACTTAAAAACGATTCCTGCTGAGTTTATGCAAGATGCCCATCATTTATTAATATTACATGGGCGCTATATATGTGTGTCCAGAAAACCCAAATGCGATGCCTGTTGCATTGAAGATTTATGTGAATTTGACGCAAAGAATTATAATTAGGGCGTAGGTGTGTCAAAATACCAAGCCAACATTCTGGCGAGACGTGAACAAAAAAATGCTGGCACACTATCTGCATGATCAATAAGGAGTAATTTTTTGAGCGCCATCAAGCATCATCATCAGGTTTGGATTTTTAGAGCATCCCATCAATGAATGTTGCGACCAGTATTGTCATCGGCCGCGCAGCCAACCCTAACCTCGCCACACAAGCAGTTAATCTGGCGATGCAAAAAGCCAATATTAGTTTTGCGAATAGTGTGTTACTTTTACTGAGCTCAGAGTTTGCTAATAATCCACAACCCGCCATTCTCGCTGCCGCAAAAGCTGCCAATTGTACGCAAGTTTTCGGTTGCTCTGCCACAGGCATTTTTACCGAAGAAGATTGGGTGCTAGATGCACCCGCCGTTGCCGTGATGGTGTTTGGCGGTGATATTAGCATTCAGTTTGCAAGGCAAAACTCAACAAAACAAGCTTTGCTTACGTTAACCGCGCCCAATGCTATTAACAGCGCTTGGCTTAACGACGGTAATGTACGGTATGGGGGTGTTTCAGGTGATGTTGTTGGTCAAGGGCCTTTTTCGGTTTGGCAAAACGCAAAAGGCGATAGTGCGGGTCGAGTAGAAGCTTTTTTTTCAGGCGTTAAACAAGCGACCAGCGCTTCTCATGGTTTTAAAATTTTGACTAAAGCCAAAAAAATACAAAAACTTAATGGCTTTGAAGTAGCGTTGATTGATCATAAATCACCATTACTAGCCCTGCAAAACGCTTGGGAAGCATACAGTAAAAGCCATGAGCCATTACCCTTGCACATGGTCATGGCACTGTATGCCGATACCGCTGAATCGATCAACAAAGGCATTTATAATCAAACACATTTAATTAGCTATGATGAAGCCGGTAGCATCACGCTTGCGCAAACGTTAGTTGAGGGTCAATTTATTAGCTGGGCTTTACGCGATAAAAATACTGCCCAAGCGGATTTACGCATTACCGCCCACCAACTCGCTGAATCTTTACAAACTGAGCCTGATTTTGGCCTGCTATTTTCTTGCATCGGCCGAGGCCCATATTATGATGGTATTGACCATGATTTAAATGTGATGACGCAACAATTTCCTAATATGCCTTTAATTGGCTTTTATGGGAATGGTGAAATAGCCCAGATAGGTACCCAAAATCAACTATTACCCTATTCTGCAGTGTTAAGTTTATTCGCCGAAATATCTGCTTGAGTTGATTGAAAAATGAGCCTTTTTAACCCCAGCCGAGACCAAGTTCGCCAGTTTTTCTTTGAAACATGGGCTAAATATCAACAACAAAGTGCGCTCACAGATCTTGAAAAAATCGCTCTTGAAGTCATTCAACTGCACCCAGAATATCAAGCTATTTTGAGCAAACCAACACAATTTGCCTCGCAGGAATACTTTCCTGAAATGGGCGAAACTAACCCATTTTTGCATTTGAGCCTACATTTGTCCGTGATTGAGCAAATTAGTATTAACCAACCTACAGGTATCTCTCAGATTTATGAAACTTTAAAAGCTAAACATCATGACAAGCACCCCGCTCAGCATGCTATTTTAGAGTGTTTGGCAGAGACCATTTGGCAAGCGCAACGTAACAAAACCCCGCTTGATAGTGAACACTATCTTAATTTACTGCAAAATCAGCTAGAGTAACCCACATGAACAATCCACATATTCTTGTTTTAAGTGTTTCTGCTGGCGCGGGGCATGTGCGTGCGGCACAGGCATTAGTCGCTACTGCGGAGCGTGATTATCCACAAGCCAAAATCACCCATTTAGATGTGATGGATTTTGTACCGAGCAGCTTTCGCAAAGTTTATGCAGATTCTTACATCAAGCTGGTGGATAAAGCCCCGCTGCTATGGGCATATCTTTATCAAAATTCTGACACGCAATCTAGCACTTCACTGGTGACTAAAATTCGCCGAAATATTGAGCGTTTAAATACCCATGAATTAAAAAAAGAAATCCATAAAATCGCCCCTGATGCGATTATTTGCACGCACTTTTTACCCGCCGAACTCGCTTCTAGGCGCATTGAAAAAGGCGAATCTATGCCGCCTATTTGGGTGCAAGTCACCGACTTTGACGTGCATGGTTTATGGGTGCACCCGCACATGCAAGGTTACTTTGTGGCAAGCGATGAAGTTGCGGCAAGGTTGCAAGCGCGGGGTATTGCGCCTGAGCATATTAAGGTTACTGGTATTCCCATTATGCCGCAGTTTTCTGCACCATTAAATAAGCTGCATTGCGCGAGTGAGATTGGGCTTGATTCCAATAAAATTACACTTATTATGATGTCTGGCGGTTTAGGCGTAGGCAATATCAACACCATGGCAAAAGCATTATTGCAACTACCCAATGACTTTCAAATAATTGCGTTAGCTGGCAAAAATCAAACTATGCTGGCGGAACTGCAAGCGCTAGGCAAGCATTACCCTGCGCGTCTTTTTGCAATGGGCTTTACTAAAACCATCGAAAGACTCATGACGGTGGCCGACATTGCTATCACGAAACCTGGCGGGCTGACGTCGTCCGAATGCCTTGCCATGAATTTACCCATGATTGTGGTATCGCCTATTCCTGGCCAAGAAGAGCGCAATGCTGACTATTTATTAGAGTCTGGCGCGGCGTTGAAAGCGGTGGATATTCCCGCTTTGTGCTACAAAGTACAAAAATTAACGCAAAATCTTGCTCAAATTAATATCATGCGCGAGCGCATGGTCAAAGTGGCTAAACCCAACGCTGCCAATGCCGTGTTAGCGCAAGTTTTTGCTGAATTAGGGCACAACTAATGAAGCGGGTGTTTTGGTTAATCATTTACGTGGCGCTACTAGCCTTATTTTTTGCCGAAGTTGAAATTCAAATTGAAGGTGCCGCTGGCTGGGCGGCAAACTTGCCCACTTGGCGCGTAGAGCACCACTGGCTACTAGACATTTTTTGGGGCAGCCGCCCAATGACAGGCTACCATGCGTGGGTATTTCCGTTTATGTTGCTGGCATTTCATTTACCAGCGGTAATGTTGAACACTTGGAGCTGGAAGCTAGAAGCGCGCATTTTAGGCGCAGTCGCGCTATTTTGGATTATCGAAGACGCGCTTTGGTTTTTGCTTAACCCTGCTTATGGTTTAGCCAAATTTAGCCCTGAATTTATCCCTTGGCATAAACATTGGCTTGGTTTTATGCCAACGGATTATTGGACTTTTAGCTTGGCTGGTATTGCGCTCATGCTACTTTCTTACTGGCGTAACCCCAAGTAACTAGCTAACAAGTTAAAGCGCTAAAACATGCTTTCAAATATTGACCAAATAAATGCTAATCAAGCGCAGCAAAAAGACGAAATTGTGTTGTACCCAGCTTGTATTACCCACATGGGTGGCATCATTGAAGGGCGCATTATTAAGCGGCGTAAAATTCGTCAATTTGCGTTTGAAGATGGTTGGCGTAAAAACTTAACGCGTAGCTTATCATACCTGATTAACAGCGAGCGAAAATGCGTGCCTTTTTCGCTCACAATTGGTGAGTTTGATCTTGCAGGCACTACTGACGATGAAGGCTATCTTAAAGTAACGATTCCGCTCAACCATTTATCTGAAGGTTGGCACACAGTTAGCGTAAAAAGTAAACTTGGTTTAAATACACAACAATGTTTGGTGTTAAGTACCCAAGTGACTAGCGGCGTGATTACGGATTTGGATGATACGATTTTGGTCTCAGAAGTTACCAAAAAACTACGCCTGCTCACCAATACATTTTTGAAAAATCCATTGCAGCGCAAGGCGGTGCTTGGTGCAGCGCAAGTTTACCAACAGCTATCATTACAGCCACACACACCCATTTTTTATTTATCCGCCACACCAAGGCAGCTCTACCATTTTGTTGAAGGCTTTTTACGGCATTATGAGTTCCCTGCTGGTATGATTATTACCCGCCGATTAACCCAAGATGCCTTTGGCGATTCACTTAATATAAAAACGTATAAAACGCAAAAAATTGAATCTATTTTTGCTGCCTTACCACATATGAAGTTTAAATTAATGGGTGACGATGGCGAGCACGACCCAGATATTTATCATGACTTACAAACACGCTTTCCTCATCAAGTAGAAGGCGTTTGGATTAGGCGTATCGTACATTCAACGTTGAAATACCGAGCTCACCAAGACTTTGAAACGCTTATTGAACCTTTGTCTTAAACATAATTAATGTGAATTTTTTTAATAAAAAATTTTATGTGCATTATACAAAGCACGTTATTAATTAAGCATTACATTGTTTTTTTATCATACTTATCAACTGCATTAATCCATGGACTATTTGTTGGCGTAAAATTCTAGCATCTATTAAATTTTAACAATCAGGAGAACAATCATGATTTTGAAACAAAAAAATACAACCTTTACAAAAGCATTAATAATTGCAATTGCCCTAATAGGCGTTTCTATCGGCTCGGTTAGCGCATATGCGGATGAAACTAGCTGCTCTCCGTTTACGCCGCTACTTAAAGGTCAAGAAGATTTTGTGTATGTATGGACGCTTGGCATGAAAGGCGTAGGGGATGAGTCCGATAAGCTGGTCACTGTCGATGTCAATCCGACATCAAAAAAATATGGGACCGTCATTGCAAAGGTATCGGTAGGTGGCAGAGGCGAAGCGCACCATATGGGATTTACGGATGATAGAAAATTCATGTGGGCTGGCGCGTTAGATAGCAACAAGATATTCATATTTGATGTGGCAACCGATCCATCTAAACCAAAGCTAGTCAAAACAATTAATAATTTTGTGGCGAAGTCAGGGCTGGTTGGCCCACATACCTTCTATGCCATACCAGGAAGAATGATTGTGACGGGATTATCAAATGCGAAAGATCATGGTGGTGTCACTGGAATGGTCACTTACAATAATGCTGGTGAATATATTAATACGACGCCGATGCCGACAAAAAACGGTGGAGATGGATTTGGTTATGATGCCGCTATTAACCCGAATAAAAATGCCATGTTAACAACCGCATTCACCGGCTGGAATAATTACATGATGGATTTAGGAAAGTTAATTAAAGATCCTCAGGCGATGAAACAATTTGGTAATACCACTGTGATGTGGAATTACAAATCGATGAAGCCCATCAAAGTATTTAATACACCAGGTGCCGCACTAGAGGCTCGCTGGTCATTTAAACCAGGTGATAATTGGGCAGTCACGACAACAGCGTTAACATCAAATATCTATGTTTACAAACAAGACGATAAGGGTGAATGGCAGCAGCATAACGTAGGCACCATCGGTGATCCATCAAAAATACCATTACCCGTTGATATCGCGTTGAATGCTGATGGTAAGTCAATGTGGGTCAATACATTTATGGATGGTACGACGCGGCTGTGGGATATGACTGACCCATTGCATCCCAAAGAAACCTATACCAAGAAAATTGGTAATCAGGTGAATATGGTGTCTCCAAGTTTTGATGGAAAGCGCGTGTACTACACAACATCTTTAGTATCAAATTGGGATATGAAAGATAAGGCTAATGAGCAGTTTTTGAAATCATATCTTTGGGATGGTAAAGCGTTAAAGTTGGCGTTTGAGATTGATTTCATTAAAGAAAAGCTGGGTAGAGCGCATCACATGAAATTTCAGGCGCGCGACTTGAAAACACTTCAGCCACTCCAAGCTTCAACAGATGCAAAAGTTAATCTTGTTTCAAATTAGATTTAGTTAGCATCATCAGTATCGCTAAAGTCGCCAATTTTTATTAAGGAATGAATATGAAATATTTATTCGCTATCAGTTTAAAGGTTGTGATGGGTTTGGCGATTATTTTATCTGTCTGGTTTTTAGTATTTGGTGAGAAAGTTATTTTTACTGAGAACCAGACAGCGCTATTAGCGCCAAATAACAAAGCAGCCCATTTAGAAAAAATATCTGGCTTACCAAGCCCAGGTAGCTATACATTACAAAAAATTTTTGTTGTCCCTAAATTAAATGTTTTAGATACAAAAGGTAAGTTGCAACCTATAGAAAAATACGCAACGGGTAAAATAACATTACTTACTTTTTTTTATAACCGCTGCTCTGATGCCAACGGATGCCCGTATGTGATGACCCTTTTTCATCAAGTTAAAAGTAAATTAGAAAATGATAAAAACTTACGAAATTCCGTACGTTTAGTCCACATCAGCTTCGACCCAGCACGCGATACACCAAGCATGATGGCCAGCTTAGAAAGGCAATCTGTCGGACAAGATCAGAATAAACAGCACGTAGAGTGGGATTTTTTAACGACTGCTTCAGTAGAAGCCTTACTACCAGTGATAGATGGTTTTGGTCAAAACGTCGATATCAACTTGAACCCAGCTACAGGAGATAAAACATTAAATTACGCACATGTGCTAAAAGCATTTTTAATGGATGAAAAGGGTTATGTAAGAGAGATATACTCAACAAACTATATGAGCGCTGAAATGTTGTTAAACGACATACAAACGCTTGCTTTAGAAAAAACACTTTCTAAATAAAAAAATAATAGATGAAAAATTTAAAGAAAAGCTATCTATTGACTGGGTTATTAGTCATTGTAGTCGCGTTGATTTACTGCGGAAAAAGCTATTGGCGGGAGAGTCAATTTAGCAGTACAACGACAAATCAATTAGGCCTGCCGAAGATGCAATACCCGCTAGATAATCCGCCAACTAAAGAAAAAATCGCGCTTGGGCGTAAGCTGTTTATGGATAGAAGGCTGTCACACAATAACACAATGTCTTGTGCCATGTGCCATGTGCCTGAACAGGGATTTACAGTGAATGAAATTGCAACCGCTGTTGGAATAGAAGGTAGAAGTAGCCGAAGAAATGCACCTACGTTATTGAATGTGGGCTATTTAAATGTTTTATTTCACGATGGGCGCGAGTTCTCGCTAGAGAATCAGGTATTAGGCCCTATGCTTGCCTTTAATGAAATGGGGAATCCATCTATAGGGCAAGTTATCGAGAAAATAAGAATACTAGATGACTACAAAGGGTTGTTTAAAGCGGCATTTGGTGCGGACGTCAGCCTTGATGGAATAACTAAAGCGATAGCCACTTATGAACGATCATTAGTGGCAGGCAACTCAACTTTTGATCAGTGGAAGTACAGCAAAGATAAAAAAGCATTAAATCCAATTGAAATGAAAGGATTTAATATTTTTATGAATAAAGGCAGCTGCGTTTCCTGTCATCGCATTAACGAAAAAGAAGCCATTTTCACCGATCAATTATTTCACAACACGGGGATCGGATGGTTAAGGAATAACAAAATAGTCAATAAAATAGTTGAGAAAAATACCTTTACTGTTAGGCTAGCGCCTGGCGTAGAGGTTGAAGTCGCGCAAGACCAGCTAGATTCAGCAACAGAGAAGCCACAAAATGATGTAGGAAGGTTTGAAATAACAGAAGATCCTAAAGATCGTTGGGCCTATAAAACGCCTACGCTACGAAACATAGCATTGACCGCACCTTATATGCATGACGGCTCTCTTGCAACGCTAGAAGATGTTGTAGATTTTTATAACAAAGGGGGTGAAGATAATCCTTTGAAAGACACGATGCTAAAACCTTTAGGCTTAAGTGAAACAGAGAAATATGCCTTAGTTGCTTTCTTAAAAGCACTGACCAGCTATAACATTAAGCAACTTGAAATAGAAGCCCGGGCTGCGGCTTCATAAATAGCTAACCAAATATTAAGATAGTGACCTCATAAACTGCATTGTACTAACGCAGTACTATTCGAAAGAAAAGCTCATTTGAATGCATGGTGTGCAACGAAATGTTATATTTAGCTCAATAGCTCTGTTTTTGCCAACCACGCTGTTTGGACATCTTTTAGGGTTAGAGACCAATATTCGATTTAATAATATACTTAGCTACATAGCCTGCCATACCAAGTGCCAAGCCAATAAACAAAATTAAAGTGCCAAATTTACCCGCTTTAGATTCCCATGCCAGATGCCCTACAATAAAAAGCATTAACAACATGAGCCCTGCTACGCCATACGTTACGCCGTATTCAGAAATTTGCGCTTCTGTTAAGCCAAAAATTGTACCTTGCAAGGCTTACTCCTAATACTGCATTAGCAGGATAGCATTGCCACTTGTGCGCTTGCGTACTCTAAAGGCTTGCGTTTAAAGCCGCTTTTGGCAGATTGATGCCAGCGCCCCACTATATAACAAACAATTAAATTTGCCTGAGCTTCAGGCATGATTTTTTTACCAGACTCTGCCACTGTAATTTTTAAAATTTGCTTAATTGTCACTTCAATACGATCATGCAACTGATTAATGCGCAATTGCAATTTTTCATCTTCATTCACCAACACATCACCAATTAACACGCGTGTCATGCCAGGGTTTTTTTCACCGAAGGCTAATAACATGGTAATGATACGTTGTACTTGGCGCATACCATCAGTTTCTTCAGCATTGATTTTATTGATTAAACCAAAAATAGTTTCTTCAATAAAAGAGATTAGCCCTTCAAACATTTGCGCTTTACTAGCAAAATGGCGGTATAACGCTGCTTCGCTCACGTCTAACTTAGCCGCCAAGGCAGCCGTCGTTATTTTTTCACGTTTAGGCGCTTCTAGCATTTTTGCTAATGCTTCTAAAATTTTCTGTTTACGTTCGCCTGCCATTTTAGTCCCCAGATACTTTTAATGCATTAAATTATACCCTAAGGTAAGTAAGTGCTAACACATTTTTAATGCGGAAATCAACAAAATTAGACTTTTTTAATGTTTTACTCACCCAAACCGTCGTCATGCCCATGCGTTTAGCGATCATCAGGTTGGCTAAACTATCCTCAACCATGATGCAATCACTTGGTTTTGCACGCATTTTTTGAAGTAACTTTTGATAGCCACGCACCGCAGGTTTTGGATGAAAATGCGTTGACTCTATGCTAAAAACCAGCTCAAATAAATCTTCTAAACCCAATAAATTCAATACGCGCATCGCGTACGCCAGTGGCGCGTTGGTAAACACAACTTTACGCCCAGTAAGGTTTTGCAATGTATGCCGCAGTCTTTTGGTTTCTAGCACCATATTGGGTAAATCAAGTGGAGTGTGCGTTTGATCTAAAAAATGATGTGGGTTAACGCCATGATGGCGCACCAAGCCTTTGAGCGTTGCCCCATAAATTTTCCAGTAATGCTGACGTAATTGGTGCGCAGCGCGTTCATCCAGTGCTAAATGATCCATTATGTACTGAGTCATCGCGCAATGCATCACGGGGAAAACATGCGCTGAAGCATTATGCAATGTATCGTCTAAATCAAATATCCAGATTTTTTGGGTGGTCATCGCAAATACTTACTAAAAAAATTGAGTCATTAATGTTGCTGACCCTACCCAAATATACATCTAAAATAGTGCTTAAAATTTGCCGAGAAAATTTTACTGCCCTGCAAGCCAGTCTGCATGCGGCTTCCAGAGCACTCAAATAATGTCAGTGATTTTTGACATAATATTAAATATAATTTAGCTTAAATATCTAAGCTAAATTACCTCGCTTTAATTAAAGTGCCCACACCTTCATCAGTTAGTACTTCTAACAATAAAGCATGCTCTACGCGACCATCAATGATATGCACGGTTTTTACGCCACTACGCGCGGCATCTAAAGCTGAGCCGATTTTTGGCAGCATGCCGCCTGAAAGTGTGCCATCCGCTATCAACTCGTCAATTTGATTCGGTGTCAAACCTGTTAATAAGGTGCCATTTTTATCAAGCACACCTGGTGTGTTGGTGAGCAAAATCAATTTTTCAGCACTTAAAATTTCAGCTAACTTCCCCGCCACGACATCGGCATTGATATTATAAGTTTCACCACCTCTACCAACACCGATAGGTGCAACCACAGGAATAAAATCCCCAGCCACCAAAAAGTTGATAATGCTTGGATCAATCGCGCTAATTTCACCCACTTGACCCACGTCGATCATCTTAGTAGGGTCTTTTAAGTCTTCCATCAGCAATTTATACGCATGAATAAAGTTACCATCTTGGCCAGTTAAACCTACCGCCTTGCCGCCATGGCGGTTAATCAGGTTAACAATTTCTTTATTGACTTGACCACCAAGCACCATTTCAACAACATCCATGGTTTCTTCATCGGTGACACGCATGCCTTGAATAAACTCACCTTTTTTGCCAAGCCTATCCAGCATTTCATTAATTTGTGGTCCACCCCCATGCACCACAACAGGGTTCATACCCACTAGTTTTAATAGCACCACATCCTGCGCAAAGCAGTTTTTTAAATGCTCATCCGTCATCGCGTTCCCGCCGTATTTAATGACAATCGTTTTGTCAAAAAAACGTTTAATATAAGGTAATGCTTCTGACAGCGTTTGGGCTTTTTTTGTAGCGGTTGTTTCGTTAATCATAATGGTTATATTTGTATCTAAGAGTTAGTCAACAGCCTATTTTACTCTATAAATAAACGTGTAATCTTAAGTTGCCTGTGATAATATTTTTGGCCTAGCTTTTTGTCTGGAATAATAGCGGGTTAGTCTTTAATGTTTATGACTATCCCGTTAAAACAGCAGTATAGAATTTAACTTGAGTACGAAAGAAGAAAAATATGCATAAATGGGGGGTTATTTTATTGGTGAGCGCCTTGACGACAGGTTGTGCTAGCCAGATGCAAGTTGCGGATCAGGATGCTAAATTTAAGCAACTTAACACGCCTCTAAAAACAAAAGTGGCCGTACCTTTTGATGAAAAACAAGCCGAAGCTGCACTGCAATTAGGCTCTACTACCATTAAAGGTGTGCTCTATCATAAAATAACTGGCGGCTCAAAGCACAATGGATTCGAACCAGTAGACGCCCCCTTAACATTGACGCCTGCGAAGCAAATATCGGGGGTTGAGATGCGTTTATACCCGGTGACCAACCACTTATTAGAACTCGTAAAATTAGAAGATGAAAATCGTAGAAGCAATAGAAGTAGGCGTTTTTCTAAAGATAAACAGTTAAGAGAGTATATAGCTGACCCTAATATGTATAAGTATTCATTGGCCAGCAAAACCGATGAGCATGGGCGTTATTCGTTTAAACCTCTCAAGCCAGGCCGCTATTATGTTGTTGCGACAACTCAAGATGTTACTACTTATGGTACAGGTTTGGTTGAAGTAGGCGTGAGCGAATGGGGGAGTGGCTCGGCGACACACTATCGCAATCAAGATTATACGCTTAGAACGCCTATCGACTATGCAGAGTTTGTTGAGGTTAAACCAGATCAAAAAGAAATCGTCTTAGAATCTAGAATGCGCGTTACTAAAGATTAAACAGCACTGGTCAGCTATCATTGCCATTAAAAATAATTTAAGGGGCTGCAGTAGATTAGCATTAATGATATGCTTATTAAATGAAGTTAAGTCATTGTAAGTTATTAAGAAAACAGCAGTTAAAGCTGCTTGAATATTTTGTACTGGAAGTCACAGCCAGATCAG
>JBATAW010000077.1:0-15804 GCA_049662045.1 Methylophilaceae bacterium
GCCAAATTTCTTGGTCAGTACCGTCGTAATCGCTGCCGTCAATGTTGTCTTGCCGTGGTCAACGTGGCCAATCGTGCCTACGTTAACGTGCGGTTTGGTCCGTTCAAATTTACCTTTTGCCATTATTAATATCCTTGTCTAAACTTTAAAATTTAATTAAATGCCTATTTTTTGTTCATAATGGCATCAGCCACGTTTTTTGGTGCTTCAGTGTAGTGCTTAAATTCCATGCTATAACTAGCACGACCTTGTGATAATGAACGTACCGTTGTAGAGTATCCAAACATCTCAGCAAGTGGCACTTCTGCACGAATCACCTTACCTGAAGCGTTGTCTTCCATGCCTTGAATTATACCGCGACGTGATGACAAGTCGCCCATAACATCGCCCATGTAATCTTCAGGCGTCTCAACTTCTACCGCCATCATCGGCTCAAGCAATACTGGATCTGCTTTACGCATACCATCTTTAAAGCCAATAGAAGCAGCCATTTTAAACGCGTTTTCGTTAGAGTCCACATCATGGTATGAACCATCAAATAAGGTTACCTTAACGTCAACCACAGGGAAGCCCGCTAAAACACCTGCTGGAATCGTTTCACGTAGGCCTTTTTCAACTGCTGGAATAAATTCGCGAGGTACTGTGCCACCTTTAATGGCGTCGACAAACTCGAAACCCTTACCTGGCTCATTAGGCTCCATTTTAAGCCAAACGTGACCGTACTGACCTTTACCACCAGATTGTTTAACAAACTTACCTTCAACCTCAACCATTTTCTTAATCGCTTCACGATATGCCACTTGTGGTGCGCCAACGTTTGCTTCCACACCAAATTCGCGCCTCATACGATCAACCAAAATTTCCAAATGCAACTCACCCATACCAGAAATAATGGTTTGGTTAGTTTCTTCGTCAGTTCTTACGCGGAATGATGGATCTTCTTGCGCCAAGCGGTTTAAGGCAACGCCCATTTTCTCTTGGTCGGCTTTTGTTTTTGGCTCCACAGCCACGTGAATTACTGGTTCTGGGAAAATCATACGCTCTAGGATAATCTCAGAGCCAATGGCGCATAAAGTATCGCCAGTGGTTGCATCTTTAAGGCCAACCGCTGCAGCGATATCACCTGCACGCACCTCTTCTAGCGGCACACGGTTATTAGCATGCATTTGCACGATACGGCCAATACGTTCTTTTTTACCCTTAATTGGGTTGTAAACTGAATCACCTGCATTAATCACACCAGAATATACGCGGAAGAAAATTAGCTGACCTACAAAAGGGTCTGTCATGATTTTAAACGCTAATGCAGAGAATTTTTCTTCATCCGATGCTTTTAGGAAAATCTCGTTACCATCTTCATCTTCCGCACGTGTTGGCGGAATATCTGTAGGTGCTGGCATCAACTCAATCACCTTATCCAACATGGCCTGCACACCTTTGTTTTTAAAAGCAGAGCCGCACATCATAGGTACAATTTCTGAAGCAATGGTACGTGTACGTAAACCCAGAAGAATATCTGCCTCAGATAAATCGCCTTCTTCAAGATACTTATCCATCAGCTCTTCGTTGGCTTCAGCTGCAGCTTCCACCATATTAGATCGCCATTTATCGCACTCCGCCTTCAAGTCAGCCGGAATATCACGATAATCAAATTTCATGCCTTGAGATGCTTCATCCCAATAAATAGCTTTCATTTTGATTAAGTCAACCACGCCTTCAAACTTCTCTTCAGCACCGATGGGCACTTGCAGTGGAATTGGGTTAGCTTTTAGACGTGCACGCATTTGCTCGTAGACTTTAAAGAAGTTAGCACCGTTGCGATCCATCTTGTTCACAAACGCTAAACGTGGCACTTTATATTTGTTAGCTTGACGCCATACCGTTTCAGACTGGGGCTGCACTCCGCCTACAGCACAATAAACCATGCATGCGCCATCTAATACACGCATTGAACGTTCTACTTCAATCGTAAAGTCAACGTGGCCTGGGGTATCAATAATGTTAATACGGTGCTGTTCAAACTGCCCCGCCATGCCCTTCCAAAAACAGGTGGTAGCCGCAGAAGTAATGGTAATGCCGCGCTCTTGCTCTTGCTCCATCCAGTCCATGGTGGCCGCGCCATCATGCACTTCACCAAGCTTATGGTTAACGCCTGTGTAAAATAAAATACGTTCTGTTGTCGTAGTTTTACCTGCGTCAATATGCGCAGAAATACCAATATTACGATAGCGATTAATAGGGGTTTGACGAGCCACGTTGAATACCTTTACTTAAAATTCTTAAAGAACAAGTTTAATTAAACCTAGCGCCTCTATGACGCCAGCTATGCACACAATAACGATTAACTTAAAAACGGAAGTGTGAGAATGCCTTATTAGCTTCTGCCATACGGTGAACTTCTTCACGTTTTTTCATAGCAGATCCGCGACCTTCAGACGCTTCAACCAATTCAGCGGCCAAACGCAAGCCCATCGATTTCTCACCACGCTTACGAGCCGCATCACGCAACCAACGCATCGCTAAAGCACTACGGCGGCTTGGACGAACTTCTACAGGCACTTGGTAGTTTGCACCCCCTACGCGACGGCTTTTCACCTCAACCAACGGGCGCAAGTTTTGCAGAGCCAATGTAAACACCTCTAAAGCATCTTTGCTAGTTTTACTAACCACTTGATCAAATGCACCATATAAAATACGCTCAGCTACAGATTTTTTACCACCTGTCATTAGCACGTTTACAAACTTAGAAACTTCGGTGCTTCCAAACTTAGGATCTGGAAGAATATTGCGCTTGGGGACTTCTCTACGTCTTGGCATGCTTTTCTCAACTCTCTTTTATCATTTATGTTTTGCCAGCAACTACGTTGACAGGGCATTTGGTTAGCCGCTTAAATTTTTTAACTTACTACTTAGCTTTAGCTTCTTTAGGACGCTTTGCACCATATTTAGAACGTGACTGCTTACGGTCTTTAACACCAGCCGTATCCAAGCTACCACGTACCATATGGTAACGTACACCAGGCAAGTCTTTTACACGGCCACCACGTAACAACACCACGCTATGCTCTTGCAAGTTATGGCCTTCGCCGCCAATATAGCTAATTACTTCGTAGCCATTGGTTAAGCGAACTTTAGCCACTTTACGTAAGGCAGAGTTAGGCTTTTTAGGGGTTGTGGTGTACACGCGCGTACAAACACCACGCTTTTGTGGGCACGCCTCTAGTGCTGGCACTTTACTTTTTGTCACCACTTTTTCGCGTGGTTTGCGTATTAACTGATTGATGGTTGGCATTGCCTATAACCTCTAAATAATAAATATCTATCTAAAATCAAAAGATAGCCGTAATGACGTTGTCAATAAGGCTATTCTGAAAAACCAAGCATTTTATTTCGCCTTGGCAGTATTGTCAAGGCTTATATCAGTTACTTGGGCTACTCTGCTGAAACCTCTCCTGCCACTTCACCACCTTCAGCATCTGCTACAATTTCTGTAGCTACTTCAGGTTCTGCGTTAGAAAACAACGCTTCTACTGGCACGGCACGCGACGCCCCTGTTGCTACTGCGGCGCGTTTACGTGCATCGTGATAAGCCAAGCCAGTACCAGCAGGAATCAAGCGCCCAACAATGACGTTTTCTTTTAGGCCACGCAATTCATCACGTTTGCCTAAAATAGCCGCCTCTGTTAGTACGCGTGTTGTTTCTTGGAACGAGGCTGCTGATATGAACGAATCCGTTGATAGTGAAGCCTTAGTAATCCCTAGCAACACATATTCAAAATTCGCTGGACGTTTATCTTGCGCGACGACCGCTTCATTGGTGGCCAATAAATCAGCACGCTCAACTTGCTCCCCTAAAATAAAGCTGGTGTCACCTGCATCCGTCACACGCACACGACGCAACATCTGACGTACAATCACTTCAATATGTTTGTCGTTGATTTTAACGCCTTGCAAACGATACACATCTTGTACTTCATCAATAATGTAGCGGGCTAATGCCTCACGACCTTGTAGGCGTAAAATATCTTGTGGATCAGCTGGCCCATCCACAATCGATTCACCTTTTGTGACCACTTGGCCATCGTGCGCCGTCACGTGTTTATCTTTAGGAATTAAGAACTCGCTCGCTAATCCATCTAAATCAGTAATTACTAAACGCTGTTTACCTTTAGTATCCTTACCAAATGAGATAGTGCCTGTAGATTCTGCCAACATACCTGCATCTTTTGGTGAGCGTGCTTCAAATAACTCAGCTACACGTGGCAAACCACCCGTAATATCACGTGTTTTAGATGACTCTTGTGGAATACGTGCAATTACTTCACCCACGCCAACCTCTTGGCCATCTTTAACGGTAATAATGCAACTTAATTGGAACGTCGTATTCACTGATTGCTCACTACCCGCAATTTTCACTTCCACGCCGTTACTGTCTAACAACTTTACTTGTGGACGCAAACCTTTTGTTTGGCCCGCACGTTGCTTAGGGTCAATGACCACTAATGAAGACAAGCCAGTCACATCGTCTATTTGTTTGGCGACCGTGATGCCTTCTTCCACGTTCTCAAACTTAATTTGACCAGCATACTCTGTGATAATTGGACGTGTATGCGGATCCCAAGTTGCAATGGCTTGACCCGCTTTTACTGTTTTACCATCGGTAATTTGCAATGTTGCCCCATAAGGCACTTTATGACGCTCACGTTCACGGCCATTTTCATCGGCAATGATGACCTCACCATTCCGCGAGATGATTACCTGCTCATTTCTAGCATTGGTGACATAACGCATAGTCGATGTAAAGTTTAATACACCGTTTGATTTGCTTTCTACTTGTGAAACTGATGCTGCACGTGAAGCCGCTCCACCAATATGGAAAGTACGCATGGTTAGCTGTGTACCAGGCTCACCAATGGATTGTGCCGCAATAACGCCAACGGCCTCACCCATACTGATGAGCTTACCGCGGCCTAAATCGCGACCATAACATTTTGCACAAATACCATAACGTGTGTCACAAGTTAGCGCGGTACGCACTTTTACTTCATCAATCCCTAACGCATCTATGTGTTCTACTTCATCTTCAGTCAGCAATGTACCCGCTGGATAAACCACCGCTTGTGTTTCTGGGTTTATGACGTCTAAAGCAGCTGTACGACCTAAAATACGGTCATTTAACGGCTCGATGACTTCACCGCCTTTAACCAAGGCTTTAGTAACCAATCCTTCAGCTGTTCCACAGTCGTGCTCAGTTACCACTAAGTCTTGCGTAACATCCACCAAACGACGTGTTAAGTAACCAGAGTTGGCCGTTTTTAGCGCCGTATCTGCCAAGCCCTTACGCGCACCGTGTGTTGAAATAAAGTATTGCAATACGTTTAGGCCATCGCGGAAGTTGGCCTTAATGGGTGTTTCAATAATAGAACCATCTGGTTTAGCCATCAGACCTCGCATACCTGCGAGCTGACGAATTTGTGCTGCAGAACCACGCGCACCTGAGTCTGCCATCATGTAAATAGCATTAAACGATTCCTGACGTAGCACTTTGCCCGCTTTATCTTTGACTGGCTTACCATCAAGGCCAATGACATCTTCTTCCTTGAGTTGTTTCATCATGGCATCGGCCACTTTATCACTGGCGCGACCCCAAATATCCACGACTTTATTATAGCGTTCGCCTTGAGTGACTAGGCCAGAAACGTATTGGTCTTCAATTTCTTTGACTTCAGCATCTGCCGCGCCAATTAACGCTTCTTTTTCTTTTGGCACTAACATGTCGTTAATGCTGATAGAAATGCCTGCTTTTGTGGCGTAAGAATAACCCGCATCTTTTAGTTTATCTGCAAAAATAACCGTTTCGCGAATACCTACTTTACGGAATGAAGCATTGATAAGCTTAGAAATTTCTTTCTTTTTCAGCGCTTTATCAAGATTGCTATACGCTAGACCCGCTGGCAATATTTGTGAAAGCAATGCGCGACCAACTGTAGTCTCATAACGATTGATTTTTTCAGTTTTAACACCGTTTAAATCTAACTCGTATTCTTTAATGCGTACAGTTACTTTTGCATGAATATCAATCAAGCCAAGATCAAATGCACGTTGCACCTCTTTAACATCAGCAAAACGCATACCTTCACCACGCGCAGCCACGCGCTCACGCGTCATGTAGTAAAGACCCAACACAATATCTTGTGATGGCACAATGATAGGCTCACCGTTGGCTGGAGACAATACGTTATTTGAAGCCAACATTAAAGTACGTGCTTCCATTTGCGCTTCTAAGCTCAATGGTACGTGTACCGCCATTTGGTCACCGTCAAAGTCGGCATTAAATGCTGAACAGACGAGTGGGTGCAATTGAATGGCTTTACCTTCAATTAAGATTGGTTCAAACGCTTGAATGCCTAAACGATGCAATGTAGGCGCACGATTTAATAGTACTGGATGCTCGCGAATGACATCTTCGAGAATATCCCATACTTCTGGCCCTTCTTCTTCTACTTTCTTCTTCGCCGCTTTAATGGTGGTGGCTAGACCTAATACTTCCAATTTATGGAAAATGAATGGTTTAAATAACTCCAAAGCCATTTTTTTAGGCAAACCGCATTGGTGCAATTTCAATTGTGGCCCAACCACAATTACTGAACGACCTGAGTAGTCCACGCGTTTACCAAGCAAGTTTTGACGGAAACGACCACCTTTACCTTTAATCATGTCAGCCAACGATTTGAGTGGGCGCTTGTTAGCACCCGTCATCACTTTGCCACGACGACCATTGTCTAACAGTGAATCTACCGCTTCTTGCAACATACGTTTTTCATTACGTACAATAATTTCTGGCGCTTTTAATTCTAACAAGCGTTTTAAGCGATTGTTACGGTTAATCACGCGACGATATAAATCGTTTAAATCTGAAGTCGCAAATCGTCCACCATCCAATGGCACTAATGGGCGAAGCTCTGGTGGCAATACTGGTAAAATTTCTAAAATCATCCACTCTGGTTTAATACCAGACTTTTGGAATGCTTCCAACACTTTTAAGCGTTTAGCGATTTTCTTGATTTTAGCTTCCGAGCCTGTAGCAGCCAAATCTGTACGTAATGTAGCAACTTCACGCTCAATATCCATCGTGCGTAATAACTCACGAACAGCTTCAGCACCCATGACAGCGTTAAACTCATCACCGTATTCTTCAACTTTAGCCAAGTAATCATCTTCAGTTAACAACTGACCACGTGTCAGTGGCGTCATGCCAGGGTCAACCACGATGAATGCTTCAAAATACAATACACGCTCAATATCACGTAAAGCAATGTCTAGCACCATGCCTAAACGTGAAGGTAGTGATTTCAAGAACCAAATGTGCGCAACTGGAGACGCTAGATCAATATGACCCATACGCTCACGACGTACTTTTGATAACGTGACTTCAACACCACACTTTTCGCAGATAACGCCACGATGTTTTAGGCGTTTGTATTTACCACATAGGCATTCGTAATCTTTTATCGGTCCAAATATTTTTGCACAGAACAAGCCATCACGCTCAGGCTTGAATGTACGGTAGTTGATAGTTTCTGGCTTTTTAACTTCGCCATATGACCATGAACGGATTTTTTCAGGCGAAGCGAGTGCAATCTTAATTGCATCAAACTCTTCTTCTTGTGTTACCTGTTTAAATAAATCTAATAGAGCTTTCAAGTCTGTTCTCCTTAGTTTCTGTCTAGGTCAATGTCGATAGCAAGTGAACGAATTTCTTTCACTAACACATTAAATGATTCGGGCATACCTGCATCAATTTTGTGTTCACCTTTGACAATATTTTCATACACTTTGGTACGGCCAGTCACGTCATCAGACTTGACAGTTAGCATTTCTTGCAAGGTGTATGACGCACCATATGCCTCCAATGCCCAAACCTCCATCTCACCAAAGCGCTGACCACCAAATTGAGCTTTACCACCCAATGGTTGCTGTGTAACCAATGAGTATGGGCCTGTTGAACGCGCGTGCATTTTGTCATCAACTAAATGGTGCAATTTCAATACATGCATATATCCCACGGTGACTGGCCGCTCAAATGCATCGCCTGTGCGTCCATCAAATAATGTCACTTGTGTTTTACCTGCGTGGAATTGCAATTGTTTAGTACGATCTGCATCATCAGGGAAAGCTAAATCAAGCATTGCACGAATATCAGATTCAGCTGCACCATCAAAAACAGGGGTTGCAAACGGCACACCATTCGTTAAGTTGCGTGCAAGCTCTAACACTTCCCCATCTGTAAACGATTTAATGTCTTCTTTTTTGCCTGTGCTGTCATTGTAAATTTGCTCTAAGAACTGTCGAATTTCGGCGATATTAGCTTCCGCTTGTAGCATCTCTTCGATACGCAAGCCCAACCCTTTTGCGGCCCAACCCAAGTGCACTTCTAAGATTTGACCAATATTCATACGTGATGGCACACCGAGCGGATTTAATACGATATCCATTGGGGTACCGTCTGCCATGTGCGGCATGTCTTCTACTGGGCAAATTTTTGAAATAACCCCTTTGTTACCATGACGCCCAGCCATTTTATCGCCTGGCTGAATGCGACGTTTAACAGCCAAATATACTTTGACCATTTTTTGTACGCCCGCTGGCAATTCATCGCCTTGTGTCAGTTTGCGTCGTTTCTCTTCAAACTTGCTATCAAAACTAACTCTCGCTTGTGCTAAACCATCTTTTAACTGCTCTAAATGGTGCGCGGCTTCTTCGTCGCTTAGACGAATATCAAACCAGTCATAACGACCGACTAAAGCCAAATACTCAGCAGTCAATACATCGCCTTTTTTCAGTTTGTTTGGACCACCACTGGCTGTTTTACCTTCAATAAGGCGACGAATACGACCGAAGGCATCGTCTTCCACAATGCGCATTTGGTCAGCTAAATCTGTTTTATAGTGCGCTAATTGGTCATCAATGATTTGTTGCGCACGAACATCACGCTCCAAACCTTCACGCGTGAATACTTGCACATCAATCACAGTGCCGCTCATGCCTGATGGCACACGCAATGAAGTATCTTTAACATCAGAGGCTTTTTCACCAAAAATCGCACGTAATAGTTTCTCTTCTGGAGTCAGTTGAGTTTCACCTTTTGGCGTCACTTTACCCACTAAAACATCACCTGCTTCTACATCCGCACCAATATAAATAATACCAACCTCATCTAAGCGGCCTAACATGCGCTCGCTTAAATTTGAAATATCTTGCGTAATTTCTTCAGGGCCTAATTTCGTGTCACGCGCAACAACGGTCAATTCTTCAATATGAATCGAAGTGTAACGATCTTCTGCAACGACGCGTTCTGAAATCAAAATCGAGTCTTCGTAGTTATAACCGTTCCAAGGCATAAAGCCCACTAACATATTTTGACCTAAAGCTAACTCGCCCATGTCAGTTGATGCGCCATCAGCAATCACATCGCCGCGCGCTAACTTATCACCAACTTTAACAAGTGGGCGCTGGTTAATATTAGTATTTTGGTTGGAACGTGTGTATTTGGTTAGATTGTAAATATCCACACCAACTTCACCATCTTTAGCTTCTTCATCGTTCACTCGAACTACAATACGACCAGAATCTACATAATCAACCAAGCCACCACGACGCGCTTGAACGGTTGTACCAGAGTCAATCGCTACTGTGCGCTCAATACCTGTACCTACCACGGCTTTTTCAGCACGTAAACATGGCACAGCTTGACGTTGCATGTTGGCACCCATCAATGCACGGTTCGCGTCATCGTGCTCTAAAAATGGAATTAATGACGCTGCCACTGATACAATTTGACCTGGCGCCACATCCATATATTGCACACGCTCAGGCTGCGTCATCGTAAACTCATTGTGATGACGTGATGAAATAAAGTCATCTACGAACATGGATTTAGCATCTAAATCCGTATTGGCTTGCGCAATCATGTACTGACTTTCTTCAATTGCAGAAAGGTAATCAATCGTATCTGAAACTTTGTTACCTTCTACACGACGATATGGCGTTTCTAAAAAGCCATATTCATTTGTACGCGCATACAATGCCAAAGAGTTAATCAAACCAATGTTTGGGCCTTCTGGCGTTTCAATTGGACAAACACGACCATAATGCGTTGTATGCACATCGCGCACCTCAAAGCCAGCACGCTCACGTGTTAAACCACCAGGGCCAAGCGCTGAAATACGACGTTTATGCGTAATTTCAGATAGCGGATTAGTTTGATCCATAAATTGTGACAATTGGCTAGAGCCAAAAAACTCACGAATTGCACTAGAAACAGGTTTAGCATTAATTAAATCATGCGGCATCAAGTTATCTGACTCAGCCTGAGATAAACGCTCTTTAACAGCACGCTCTACTCGCACCAAACCAGTGCGGAATTGGTTTTCTGCTAACTCCCCTACGGAACGAATACGACGGTTACCCAAGTGATCAATATCATCGATTTCACCGCGACCATTGCGTAACTCAAGCAACACACCAATAACCGCAAGAATGTCGTCATTTGAAAGAATATACGCCCCCTCAGCACCGCGTGGGCCTACTGACTCATAGAACTTACGTATCCAATTTGACTGGCGCTCTTCTGCTTTTACTGGGAAAGCGCGTCTATTAAACTTCATGCGTCCAACGCGTGAAAGATCATAGCGATCTTCATTAAAGAATAAGCCATGAAAAAGCGCCTCTACTGACTCCTCAGTAGGCGGCTCACCTGGGCGCATCATGCGGTAGATAGCGACGCGCGCACTGTATTGATCAGGTATTTCATCAATGCGTAGCGTTTGTGACATATAGTCGCCATGATCCAAATCATTGGTGTAGAGAGTACTAACTTGCTTAACTTTGGCCTCAACCAATTTTTCTAATAGTGACTCTGTCATCTCATCGTTGGCGTTGGCGATGACTTCACCTGACTCTTGATCCACAATATTATTAGCAATCACACGACCCAAAATAAAGTTTTGCGGAACAACTATTTTGCTCACACCAGCACTTTCCATATCGCGGATATGCTTAACAGTAATGCGCTTATCTTTCGCAACCAGCACCGTGCCATTTTGGGCAACAATGTCAAATTTCGCTACTTCACCACGTAAGCGGTCAGGCACTAATGCAAATTCCACGCCTTTAGGGCCGATATAAAACGTATCGAAATCAAAAAATGTATTGATAATTTGCTCTGTCGTGTAGCCCAATGCCTTTAGCAAAGTTGACACTGGCATTTTACGACGGCGGTCAATACGGAAATACAAGTAATCTTTAGGGTCAAATTCAAAATCTAACCATGAACCACGATAAGGAATAATCCGCGCTGAAAACAACAGCTTACCAGAGCTATGGGTTTTACCACGATCATGCTCAAAGAACACACCTGGGCTACGGTGCAATTGCGACACAATCACGCGCTCAGTACCATTAATCACAAACGAACCATTTTCAGTCATAAGTGGTAATTCGCCCATATACACTTCTTGTTCTTTAACTTCTTTTACCGTAGGTTTTGAAGCCTCTTTATCCATAATCGTTAAGCGCACTTTAACGCGTAGTGGTGCTGCATACGTTAACCCACGTTGCTGACACTCTTTCACATCAAAAGGCTCAGAACCTAATTGATAGCTGACGTAATCTAAACGCGCATTTCCAGAATGACTCACGATTGGAAATATCGAACTAAATGTTGACTGCAAACCATCTTCAGTACGTCTATCTGCTGGTATTTCAGCCTGTAAGAAAGCCTTGTAAGACTCTAATTGCATGGCTAGTAAATAGGGAACTTCTTGGACACTTTCGCGTTTTGCAAAACTTTTACGAAGGCGTTTTT
This sequence comes from Methylophilaceae bacterium, assembly GCA_049662045.1. Taxonomy (GTDB): domain Bacteria; phylum Pseudomonadota; class Gammaproteobacteria; order Burkholderiales; family Methylophilaceae; genus Methylotenera. Next base: position 11,867 of record JBATAW010000077.1, read on the forward strand.
TTTCGGTAAAGGAATAGCTCATTGCATCTCCTAATATTGAGGGCAGAAATTAAAGCACTTAGATTAAATCGCTTTTATTTCTAACTTCAGGTTATTGAAATAGTAATAACATTTTGTTACAAGTTTTTCGTCAGTAAAAACGACGAAAGCTGACGGTTTCCCGTCAGCCTAATTCAGCTTACTTACCGTTTGAATTATTTAATTTCGCCAGTTGCGCCAGCTTCAATCAACTTTTTCAATGCTGCATCAGCATCTGCTTTGTTTACACCTTCTTTAACAGCTTTTGGTGCACCATCAACTAAGTCTTTAGCTTCTTTCAAGCCTAAACCAGTGATTTCGCGAACAGCTTTAATCACACCAACTTTTTGCTCGCCTGCTGCAGTTAACATTACTGTAAACTCAGTTTGTTCAGCAGCCGCTGCAGCTGGCGCACCAGCTCCACCAGCGGCCACAGCGACAGCTGCTGCTGATACGCCAAATTTTTCTTCGATTTCTTTAATGAATGCCGTGAGATCCATCACTGACATGCTACCGACTGCTTCTAAAATATCTGCATTTGAAATTGCCATTTTGAATGTTCCTTAAAAATTAAATAATGTATCGTATTAAATTAAGCTGCTTTAGCATCACGAACTGCTGCAATAGCGCGTGCGAACTTCGTCGGCACCTCGTTAAGCGTGCGAGCAAATTTAGCAAGCAACTCTTCACGACTCAATGTAGATGCTAAGGCTTGTACGCCAGCAACATCCATCAATTGATTTGGGATTGCACCTGCTTTAATTACAAATTTGTCATTTGTTTTAGCAAAATTATTTAATACTTTAGCTGCTGCCACTGGGTCTTCTGAAATACCAAATACCAATGGACCAATCATGCTATCTGCTAAACCTGAAAATGGTGTACCATCCACTGCACGACGTACCAACGTATTTTTAAGAACACGTAAATACACACCAGATTTTCGCGCTTCTGAACGTAATACAGTCATGCTAGCCACGCCCATACCACGATACTCAGCTAACACAATTGCCTGCGCCTTTTCTACTTGCGCGCTTACTTCAGCAACTACTGCTTTTTTCTCTGTAAGATTTAGACTCAAGGTCTGTTCTCCTTCCGTTAATATCTCTGTTTTATTAAAAAAACAGACTATGTTTTTAATCATTAAACCAACAGCATTTAATCACTAAAAACCTCATTTACGGCGATCATTCAATTAGGAGTGTTGATTCCAATTTAGGGATACGCCATCTGCGTAGGGTTCTAAAACTAGAAAACAGAGGTTTGCAAACAAAGCATTTCAATCACCCATTGACTAATCTTTTACATTAAGCCCTTTCGAGCACCTACGGTCTTTGATAACTTCAATCGTTTAAACGGTTAGCTTAAGCGACTGAACCCAAAGCCCTTTGCAGTTAAAGCCAAGTAATCTCTGACTTTAACTATCAATATTTAGCAAACTTAAGCAACTAAGCTTGCTTGATCCACACGTACACCAGCACCCATAGTGCTAGATACAGATAATTTTTTAAGATAAACACCTTTTGAAGCCGCTGGTTTAGCCTTGTTTAAAGCATCGACCAAGGCTAATAAGTTACCTTGCAACTGCTCAACCGTAAATGATGCACGGCCAATAGTGCAGTGCACAATGCCGCCTTTATCAGTGCGATATTGCACTTGACCCGCTTTAGCATTTTTAACTGCGGTGGCAACATCTGGTGTCACCGTACCCACTTTAGGGTTTGGCATTAAACCACGTGGGCCTAATACTTGACCCAATGTGCCAACAATACGCATTGCATCTGGGGTAGCAATCACGACATCAAAGTCCATTTTTCCTGCTTTAATTTGCTCAGCCAAATCTTCAAAACCCACAATATCAGCTCCCGCTGCCTTTGCAGCTTCGGCTTGCGCACCTTGCGCAAACACGGCTACACGTGTTGTTTTACCTGTCCCGTTTGGCAATACGATTGCACCACGTACTAATTGATCCGATTTACGTGCATCAATACCAAGGTTTATCACCGCATCAACAGATTCATTGAATTTTGCCGTTGCATTTCCTTTTACCAAAGTTAAACTCTCGGTTACGGGGTAAAGCTTATTGCGATCAACCTTTGCGCGAAGCGCATTAATTCTTTTTGACATGTTATACGCCCTCCACTTCAATACCCATGCTTCGTGCACTACCAGCAATAGTACGCACCGCAGCGTCCATGTCAGCTGCTGACAAGTCTGCTTGTTTTGTTTTGACAATTTCTTCTGCTTGCGCGCGAGTAATTTTGCCTACTTTGTCTGTATGTGGGCGTGGTGAACCTTTTGTAATGCCAGCAGCTTTTTTAATTAAAATAGTTGCTGGTGGCGATTTCATTACAAATGTAAAACTTTTATCTGCAAATGCTGTAATCACCACTGGAATTGGCAAACCAGGTTCTACACCTTGTGTTGCGGCATTAAATGCTTTACAAAATTCCATAATATTTAAGCCACGTTGACCTAGCGCCGGACCTACTGGTGGACTTGGGTTGGCTTTACCTGCAGGAATTTGCAGTTTGATATAGCCAATAACTTTCTTTGCCATAACTCTCTCCTATGGGTGCAATCGCTAAATAAACATTTAGCTCCCCGTTATATAAAAATATCTACTACTAAACTTCTTTTTCTATTTGACTAAACTCTAGCTCAACTGGCGTTGATCGACCGAAAATAACGACAGATACATGTAGCTTATTTTTCTCGTAGTTAACGTCTTCCACATTACCTGAAAAGTCTTTAAATGGCCCATCAATAATTCGCACAGACTCGCCTTTATCAAAGGTGAGCTTTTGCATAGGGTTACTTTTACTGTCATCAATGCGCCGCAAAATAATATCTACTTCTGCATCTTTTATGGGCGTAGGCTTTTGTGCACTTCCGCCAATAAATGCGGTCACCCGCGGGGTGCTTTTAACCAAATGCCAACTCGCATCCGTCATCGCCATTTGCACTAGCACATAACCTGGATAAAGCTTACGCTCAGATATTTTCTTTTGACCCGCTTTTAACTCGATAACCTCTTCAATTGGCACCAAGATTTGACCAAACTGGTCCTGAAGATCATTTCGAATCACACGCTCTTCTAGCGACTTTTGCACTGACTTTTCAAAGCCAGAAAAGGCCTGCACTGCATACCATTTCATGCTCATGATGCGCCTCCCATTAACAATTGGATCATATAAGCAAAAAATACGTCTATCACACCCAATATGGCGGCCATCACCACAGCCAAGATAAACACCACTATCGTAGTTTGCATCGTTTCCTTGCGCGTTGGCCATACAACTTTACGTGCTTCAGCAACGGAATCCCCGACAAAACTCAGCGATTTTTGACCCATGGGCGTAGTCCACATTATCCCCACAGCCATTGCCAAGCCCGCAAGCACAGCCAATATGCGTAAGATCATTGGCTTACCAGCCTCTCCAAGCACATAAAATCCAGCGACGCCTGCTACAAGCAGCAAAAACGCCACCAACAACTTAATTTTGTTGACCATAATTTACTTAATAGTTGACTAAAGTTTTATTACTTTTCTGCTTAGACTAAAAATTTACTGCAATTCTGGCAGGCCAAGAGGGTCTCGAACCCCCAACCCTCGGTTTTGGAGACCGATACTCTACCAATTGAGCTATTGGCCTGTAACACTTTTTATAGCTGAAAAAGCCACGCTGGGTTGTTAGCGTAGCTTTTATTTATTCAACAACCATATTATTCAATGATTTTAGCCACGACACCAGCCCCGACCGTACGACCACCTTCACGAATCGCAAAGCGCAAGCCTTCTTCCATCGCAATCGGTGCAATCAAAGTAACGGTGATAGAGACATTGTCACCTGGCATGACCATTTCTGTGCCTGCTGGTAACTCTACTGCACCTGTAACATCAGTGGTGCGGAAGTAGA
>JBATAW010000078.1:0-72881 GCA_049662045.1 Methylophilaceae bacterium
AAATTAACTTTGAACTGTTTCACCAAATTCGACAGTTCCGATACCCCACCATCGGAATGCCTGATAAAATTCCATTTACAGGTGGACAATCCGCAGCCATGTTCCGATACCCCACCATCGGAATGCCTGATAAAATATGGACGATTCGATGAGTTACGGCTACGTAGTTCCGATACCCCACCATCGGAATGCCTGATAAAATCTGCAAACCGTGCGAGTGAGTTAATCACGCGTTCCGATACCCCACCATCGGAATGCCTGATAAAATATTCGGAGCTACATCAAGGAACAAACGCGAGTTCCGATACCCCACCATCGGAATGCCTGATAAAATTGCTACCGTGCCTGATACTACTTGCGTACTGTTCCGATACCCCACCATCGGAATGCCTGATAAAATTACAGACTTTTTGGTCATTAACGCGTCTAAGTTCCGATACCCCACCATCGGAATGCCTGATAAAATTTCGTTAAAAAATTGCTTGCAGAGCTTAAAGTTCCGATACCCCACCATCGGAATGCCTGATAAAATAGATAATGTAGACGATGTTATATCTAAATTGTTCCGATACCCCACCATCGGAATGCCTGATAAAATAGATTTTCAGGTAACTAGTAATGCAACATGGTTCCGATACCCCACCATCGGAATGCCTGATAAAATAGATAACTTATAATCTATTGTTTTAAAAAGAAGTTTTTATTAAAAAAGCTCAACTTGCTCTGGCGTGTTGGGCTTTTTCTTTGTGGGTCTTGTGCCAAAAAACTCTTTGGTCATGCCGTATTGTTTGTCTGTAACAATAAAAAATGCTACTTGTGCATCTTTTGGGATGAGGGGTCGAAGCCTTAAAATGGTCGCCTCACCCACTGCGAGCGTAGGAAAGTGATGCACATAAAGCGAATTTTGCAACTGTACAAAATTTTCTTGTAATAAGCTTTTGCGAAAAATGGTGTAGTCATGCCGTGCTGCGTGGTCTATCATCGGGCAATCATATACGCATATTACCCACATTACTCGCCACCCATTTATGCCCACGATTCGTCTTGATCTGCTTGCATTAAAGCATCTTGTGGTAAATTTAATGCTTTAGCTCGACCATCTAATACACGTACAAAACTGGCTATACTCTCGTTAATGGCAGATGGCAAGCGATACCCTGCACCATTCAGCTTAATTTCTTGCTCCACAAAACCTAACACAGCCTTACGTGCTGCACTATCAAACTCACCAGAAAATCCACCTAATTGGCTTTTGGCAACGTGGCGCTCCACCACAAACCGATACGGCTCTATAAAATCATCTGCTAAGTTAAAAGGATTTTCCATATTGCCATGCCCCAAGCCTAGCGCGGGGTTTAGCCCTGCTAATACCAGTGACCTTGCCACCATAGCGCGCAACACGGCATAACCAAAATTTAGCCGTGCATTGATTGCATCATCTGCGCCCTGCTTTTCTCGGGAAAAATCACCATCAAACAAATACGCCCAATAATGCTTTGCACCTTGACCTTCGCATTTAGTTTTATCTGCTGGTTGCACCTCATTCACTAAACGCTCTAAACGCAATGCGCCTTTGCGATTGAGCGCGCGTAAATTTGCTGCCTGCGTATTTAAGCGTGCCTGCACTAAAGCCTGCCAAAGTACGCCTTTTTGCTGACTACTATCTAACACCATTTGCTGACGCAAACGGCGCACCAAATCACCATTACCCACCTGCGGCAATAACCACGCACATGGGTGATGAAACTCGTCAGTGACCATTACGCTAACGCCAGCCTCAGCCAGTATTCTAAAAGTTTGAACAGATATTTGAATGGTATGATGATGCAAACACATCACCGCAATATCACGTGGCAATACGAAGCTATCTGCAAAGCCTTGTCGCCGAATGCGTAATCTGCCCAAATCGACTGAAAGTGAGGCAGGATTTTCGATAAGTAATATCCGATGTTCAGACATTTTGATTTACTAATCGTATTTTCAATAATCCTTCATCAATAAACTCTTTACGTCCTGCGGCTTTTTTTACTAAGTTTATATTTGATGCAGACTCGGTGTACCTAATAGTTATAAGCTTGGGGCGCGGATTATCCTTTGCACCTGCAGCAAATTTTTTAACCCTGTAGAAAAGACCCGTGTCTAAATCCTCAACTACATCGCCTTTGTAATATCGGCTTACACCTATAGGTATCAGCTTATTCTTTTGCACCATGCCTTCTTGTTTATCAACCAACTTAACAACAAATGTGGCATTTACAGAGGTTTGTACTTCCATGTATGCATATTCGTCAGCTCTAAGATACTTCTTAAATCTTTTTTGAGGCAAAGGATGCTCAATAGGAATAGCTTCCTCTGCAGAAAAAGCAGAGAAACAAACCACCTTTTTAACTTGCAATGGATGAGTGGTTTTAGATAAGTAAGTTTCCTGATAAATTGGCTCTGACATTGCTTCAATGATTGTTTTTCCTATTTGCAAGCGCTTTTCAAACACCTCCAAAACAAGACGGCGCGTTGTTGGGCTCACAATGCTTAAAATACTTTCTTTCGCTTGCTGCTCAATTGTTTTCTTTGGTGCGCCATCTTTACCCTTTTTCTCTTTTAAGTCTGCAACCAAATCAATTAGCTTATAGCGCTTTGTGAGCATGAATCTATTTTCGCTCTCGCTAAATGCTCTACCATAAGGGTTATCTTTAAATATAGCGCCATCAGGCCTACGGTCTGGCTTAATCGAAAGCGGGCATTCTTTAATCACCTTCAACGCTAACTCACGTACATTACGCAATGGCGGCTCAGCAACCTCCAAGCGCGGTCTTTGCCCTCGCGCCTCGCGCTCAGTATCCGCCTTATATTGCCGTGCCATTTGCTGAAACATGCCACGAGAAGTTAGCCCAATGGTAATAGCGTCAATTAAATGGTGTCTGTGGTCTATGCGTTTATCGAGCTTGCGATCGGTATGGTTGGCTTTATCTTCTGCGCGATGCCCTTCCCAAATTGGGCGATAGCGTTCAAACTCTTCGGGCGTAATCACGTTGCCTTCGTCATCCAGCACTGGCAGGCCTTCTAAAATACGTGCTTGTGGAATAACTGTTTCAAGTTTCCATTTACGCCGTAGCATGGCAGTAAGTTCGCCACGAGAAACTGATACTGGCGTTTTACAAACACTTTGTAACCATAATGCCGCCTCCTTGGCTATCCAAGAGGTTTGGTGAAATTGCCTATCCGCAAAGCCATCAATGGATTCATCAGTTAGCACTTCAGCTTCAAAATCTTGCAAAAGCAATAACTTAGCTTTACGGAAACTTTTCTTCTCTAAAAAATACTGCGCCCGCATTTCAATTACTTGCCAGCGATCTGTGTCTTTACCCCAAGCTTGATAAGGCGTGCGATTGCCTTTTTCTTGGTTACAACTGCGATGCGCTAACACAATCTCACTACGCTTTAAGCCCACTTGCGTGAGTGATTTTGGCAGAATATGTTCGTATTCAGTCTCAGCTCCATTAAGCGCATCACTTAAGTTGATTTTTTTAGCGCAATAAGGGCAATGCCCCTCGCCTTGCTCTTTCCATAACAAATAGCGGCGCACTCTTGAAGGTGTAACCGTAGCGTTAGCCGCAGCAATGGCGGTTTCTGCCAGCTTACGTGCTGTGCGATTTGTATTATTTTCGCTTTCTCGCTCGTTACGCATACTTACACCAACGCTCATATCGCGCGCCATTTCCACTACAATTTGTTCCGGCTGATTTCCTAGCTCGTTTATCATGGCATTCACTACATACCGTATTTGTCGTAATGAGCCATCCACCACGGCATTGCCCGTTGTGGATGGTGCAGCTAAAGTTGCATGTAATGCTAAATTGCGTTTATTGCTAAACTGCTCACGATAACAAACACGGATCGCACCATCTTCGTCTATATTTTTAGCACCGTCTTTTTTATCATCCCAATCGCCTTGCCACCATGGCGCTTCCAACCAGTCTGTAATTTTATTTAGGGCTTTAATTGAGTAAGAAGCACGTCCACTCTCAAACCCCATTTTACTTAATCGATCAAATTTTTCATGTGCCGCAATCAAGTTAATAAACGTGACGAACGCCTCTGGTAATTGACGTGGTGACCCATCAGACTTAGCAAATCGTGTATGCCAAATAGGGTCTTCTAGCTGCTCTGGCGAACCTAAATCAGCTAAAAAGTTAATGGATTGAATTTGCGTGCGCTCATCAAGCGCATGCCATGCAGCGTCTAGCTCGGGGCCTAACTTACGAAATACCGCATTGGTTTTATTGCCGGGCAACTCATCGCGACTTAATCTATCCAAGTTAAGACCGCGCCCTTCTGGCTTGGCACATCCAGCTGCTTCTAGTGCTTTATAAATCGCTTCAAACTTCACGACTTCTTTTTCATCGCACAATTTGCGGATTATCGCCTTTTGCGCTGGGCTCAATTGTTCTGCACGCTTGCCTGCACCCCAACGTAAATCACTAATGGTTTTTTCTATTCTAAACCACTGAAAAGCCAGCTGCGCTCTTGGTGCGCGAGGTAACGTAGGCTCCAATCCGCATTGCCCCACCATGCCGCCAACCGCTTTTAATGGGCGTTGGTAAAATATTGCTTCTTGAAAAACCGTTTTGAGAGGTTTGTTTTGATGTGTTGAATTTAATACAGGGTAAAACGTAGATTGCGCTTGCCAAATTTGCTCAAACTCTTCAATCAACTGGCTTCTTAACGCATAAAGATTAGGCGCTTCAATAGTTTTATCGTTCGATTCTTTAATTTTAAGTTTGGTGGGTTTGCCATCTAGCCAACGCTGATATAAAAATTCACCTAGCGTAACGTTTGTAAAACGTCTAGTCTCAGCCAAGGCTTCCATTTGTTTCTTTAAGTCATTATTGCCTCCTTCAACTTCACCTAACTTTGCGCCTTCTTTTTTAGGCCTAAATTTAACCGCATAGCCACGACGCTTGCCTATTTTGATAATGACACGCATCAAATCAGATAAACTAATCTGCTCACGCGCAGCTTTGGCACGGATTTCTAGCAGCGTTCGGCCACTATCTAATGACGGCTCAAACTCAATACCAAGCAAAGGTATAAGCGAAGCAATATGTTTGGTGCGCCCAAGACGGCGGTCAATTTGTCTGCGTTGCATCCGCGCCAAGCGCCTGCCTGCGTTTTTAGACTTTAACCCTGCTTGACTTTTTTCAAGAGGCTCATCAAATATTCGTATATGACTCCAAATCAAATCAAGTGGCTGGTTAGTTTCATCTAGCGAAAAAGCCACAACCCCTAATGAAGCCGTACCTACATCTAAACCAATTCTATAGCGCATCACTATTGCCTTTTTTTATTGTTAATGTAATATGTAAATATATCAGGTATTCCGATGGTGGGGACTATCGGCAACAAGGGGAAGTGTAAAAACAACCCCACCGATATAAAAAGCAGACTTCGGTCTGCTTTTTCTTTTTTCTATTATGCTGTTTACAACAGGGTAAGCGTTTCAGTAAATTCAGATTAACTTAAGCCTATGGTGTTAAATCAAACTTTAACCAATTCTGCGCCTTGACTCAACCAGCGCGACATATGTTGCTCTACAGCTTGCGGATTTTCTCGTAGTAATTGATCAGCTAAATTTTTGGCGGCTTCTAACAAATCGACATCGCGCTCTAAATCTGCGATTTTAAGCATGGGTACGCCACTTTGGCGTGTACCTAAAAATTCACCTGGTCCGCGTAAGTTAAGGTCGGCTTGTGCAATGGCGAAGCCGTCATTGCTTTCATAGATCACTTTTAAGCGCGCTCTTGCGGTTTCTGAGAGTTTATTTTGATACAGCAATATGCAAGTGCTTTTAGCAGCGCCACGGCCAACGCGGCCGCGTAATTGATGCAATTGGCTCAACCCCATGCGTTCGGCGTGTTCTATCACCATTAAACTAGCATTTGGCACATCTACGCCGACTTCTATCACGGTAGTGGCCACCAACAACTGCAATGTATTTGCGCTAAATTGCGCCATCACGGCCTGTTTGTCAGCGGGCTTCATGCGTCCATGAATTAAGCCTATTTTTAATTCAGGAAAATCATTTTGCATTAAGGCATAGGTGTCATTGGCAGTTGCAAGTTGTAAAGATTCAGATTCTTCTATTAGCGGACATACCCAATAGGCTTGATTACCTTGTTTGCAAGCTTCGCGAATGCGTTGCAAGATTTCATCTCGCCGCTCAACTGATACAAGCTTTGTCACAATGGGCGTTCGCCCTGGTGGCAGCTCATCTATTACCGAAACATCTAAATCGGCGTAATAACTCATTGAAAGCGTACGTGGAATAGGCGTAGCAGTCATCATCAGTTGATGTGGCTCTGGCTCACCCTTTTTACGCAAAGCTAAGCGTTGTTGCACGCCGAAACGGTGTTGTTCATCAATGATGGCCAAGCCTAAATTTTTAAACTGTACCGCTTCTTGAAAAAGCGCATGCGTTCCTACCACCATCTGCGCGCTTCCCTCAGCCATTGCGAGCATCGCGGTTTCGCGCTCTTTTTTTGTTTGGCTGCCAGTAAGCCAAGCAATGCGGAGATTAATCGGTGTTAACCAAGTGAGCATTTTTTGATAATGCTGCTCAGCTAATATTTCTGTGGGTGCCATCAAGGCTACTTGCCAGCCATTTTCGATGGCTTGTAAGGCTGCCATGCAAGCGACGATAGTTTTACCACTGCCAACATCGCCTTGTAGCAAGCGTTGCATTGGGTGCTGCTGCGTTAAGTCTCGTTCAATTTCTATGGCTACTTTTTGTTGTGCTTGCGTTAAAGCAAACGGCAAACTTTTGAGTAAAGCGCTCACCAGCTTTTTAGATGGCAAAAAAGCTGGGGCACTGACTGAGCGGCGACGCGCATAGTGTTTACGCATCGAGAGTTGTTGAGCCAGCAGCTCATCAAATGCCAAACGTTGCCAAGCTGGGATGGTTTTATTTTCTAAAGCTGTTAAATCAACTTCTGGTGGTGGCTTATGTAACGCTTGAAGGCTAGCAGCAAAGGTGGGTAGGTTTAATGCTGTATAAACATGCTCAGGTAAGAGTTCATGATCTGCGTTTTGCTGTAGTGCAACATTAATCGCCTTACGCAAATTCGCTTGCGTAAGGCCTGCTACGGTGGGGTAAATTGGCGTTAAAGTTTCAGACACCTCCGTTTTTTCGCCAACTTTTTTGCTTTTTGGATGCACTATTTCAAAACCAAAAAAACCCTGACGAACTTCACCATAAACACGTAAGTGAGTACCAACTTTTAACGCAGCAATTTGGCTAGGGTAAAAATGCAAAAACCGCAAAGTCAGCTGTCCACTAGCATCTTCAAGCCTAGCTATTAGAGCCTTGCGTGGCTTATAGGTAACTTCAGCATGAACAATTTCACCTTCTATTTGTGCTGACTCACCAACGCGCAAATCACGAATTGCTGTGATATGCGTTTCATCCAAATAGCGCAAAGGCAAATGCAACATTAACGCCTGCAAATGGCTGATGCCTAGCTTAGTTAAATTGGCGACTAGCGGCTTGCTAAAGGCTTTAATTTGCGTGAGTGCAGTCACAATAGGGTGTATCTAATTATTAACGTTGCCTACGCTATTACCTTTAACACGATTAATGCGCACCACACTGGGGACTTTGCGTATCGCGCGCATTAAATCAGCCAAATGAGCGCGATCACGAACTTGTACGGTGAAATTTATGCCAGTATAAAGGCTGTTATCGGCTTCTTCCATGTTGATATTATCAATATTTGAACCAGCCTTAGCGATAATGGCGGCTATCATCGCTAACATACCTAACTTGTTTTCTACTACTATTTTTAAATTAACTTTAAACAAGTGTTTATTATCTGAATCCCACTCAACATCCAACCATCTTTCTGGGTCTAAGCGAAATTTACCAATCGCTTGGCAATCATGCGTGTGGATAATTAAGCCTTTATCCTTGTTAATAAAACCTAAAATAGGGTCACCTGGTATTGGTCTGCAGCACGAAGCAAACTGGACGTTCATGCCTTCAGAGCCACGAATAGTAATGCTATCAAGCAGCTTTTTATTAGATTTACCAAATAATTTACCAAATAATTTGGTAACCACGCCTACACCTTGTGCTATTTGAATATTTTCTGTGGCTAATAACTGATGCGCTACCATCACACTTTGGCGCTTGCCCAATCCAATTTCCGTTGTAATTTCTTTTTTGTCTTTGACGCCATAATCGCTGATGAGTTTTGCCCACTGCTTTTCTAGCACATCACTGGGCTCAAAATGCATGGCACGAAGCGCCTGATTAAGCATTCGCTCTCCAATATGAGCAGGCTCTTCTGATTGTATTGTTTTTAAATAATGCCGAATATGCGAACGCGCCTTACCCGTTTTAACATAGTTTAGCCATGCTGCATTTGGCTTAGATAACGCCGCAGTAATAATTTCTACATGGTCGCCATTTTTAAGCTCAGCCCGCAATGGCGCAAGTTCGTGGTTGATTTTTACGGCTACACAGCTATCACCCACATCGGTATGCACTGCATAAGCAAAATCTACAGCGGTAGAGCCTCTTGCCAGAGCCAAAATATTGCCTTTAGGCGTAAACACATACACTTCATCTGGAAATAAATCAACTTTGATATGCTCTAAAAACTCGAGGGAATCTACACTCTCGGTTTGAATTTCTAATAAACGCTGCAACCAACTGTGTGTTTGTTGCTGTAGCTTAGTGAGTTCTGCTTCTGTGGATTTATATAACCAATGCGCTGCCACACCTGAGTTTGCCACATTATGCATATCTGTGCTTCTAATTTGCACTTCAATGGGTGTGCCAAAAGGTCCAAATAAAGTGGTGTGTAGCGATTGATAACCATTGGCTTTAGGTATGGCAATGTAATCTTTAAACTTTGTAGGAATTGGTTTATAAAGACCGTGTAACTCACCAAGCGCTAAATAACAAGTCGGTAAATCTTTAACGATGATACGAAAACCGTAAATATCAAAAATTTGTGAAAATGCATTAGTTTTACCCGCCATTTTCGTATAAATACTATACAGGTGCTTTTCTCTGCCAGTGACTTCAGCCTCGATATTGGCTGCTTTAAGCTTAGTTTCAATGGTCTCTAGTATTTTGCTGATCACCTCTTTGCGGTTACCGCGTGCGGATTTAATCACTTTTGTTAGCACACGGTAGCGCATTGGGTGAATGGCCTTAAAACTTAAGTCTTCTAACTCTTGGTAAATTAAATTCAAACCTAAACGGTTAGCTATTGGCGCATATATTTCTAACGTTTCTTTGGCAATACGCATGCGAGCGCTGGACTTCATTGCATCGATTGTTTGCATATTATGTAATCGGTCGGCTAATTTAACCAAAATAACGCGTACATCTTGGCTCATGGCTAACAGCATTTTTCTAAAGTTTTCGGCTTGTGCTTGGCTAGCACTTTGAAACTCAATTTTATCGAGCTTAGTAACGCCATCGACTAAATCAGCAACTTGCTGACCAAATTTATCTTTAATTTCATCTGCTATGATGGGGGTATCTTCAACCACATCATGCAATAAAGCCGCCAAAAGTGTCGGCACATCCATATGCAAATCGGCCAATATACATGCCACAGATACTGGGTGCGTAATGTAAGGCTCGCCCGTTTTGCGAACCACGCCATCATGCGCGGCGAAAGCAAAACGATAAGCATCCCAAACCAAAGTAACGTCTTCTGGTTTAAGGTAGGGTTTTATACGATGCGTTAGGGCTGAGTCCTCGCCATCTGCGGGCAACAAGGGGTAGTTACCTAGCATTAAGCTAGGGTATGGTGAATCCGCCTGAGAAGTTGCGGTTTTGGGCATAAAAATTTCACTTGGTGAATTATTTACGGGTTAATATTTCAACCCCTACTTTACCTGCAGCAATTTCACGCAAAGCCAATACAGTTGGCTTATCTTTTTGTCCAACACCATGCACAAATGGATCAGAGCCATTAGCTAATTGACGGGCTCTCATTGCAGCCACTAAAGTTAATTGAAAGCGATTTGGGATTTTTTCTAAGCAATCGTCTACGGTAATTCTTGCCATGGTGTTTCCTTTTTTAATTAAGTCAGTGTTTGAATAAGGCTGGCATAGCGTACCAGTTGCGCTATGCCTTTTAATCGTTGAGCGCGTATAATTGCGCTAATATCTTGTAGTGCCAAATCAAAATCATCATTGATTGTAACATAGTCGAACTCGGCTACGTGGCTCATTTCTACCCGCGCTGAAGCAACACGTTTGGCAATTACCTCTGGGCTATCCTGACCACGGCCATTTAACCTACGCTCTAAAGCCTCAATTGAAGGTGGTAATATAAAAATACTCACGGCTTCAGGATACAATCGACGCACTTGTCCTGCCCCTTGCCAATCTATTTCCAATACAATATCGTAGCCTGCATTTAGGGGCGTTTCTATCGCAGCATGCGATGTTCCATACCGCGCATCATGCACTAAAGCACTTTCTAAAAATCGTGCCTCACCCAGCATATTTAAAAATGCTGCATCATCTACAAAGTGGTAATCTACACCATTCACTTCACTTGATCTTGGGTTACGCGTTGTGTGTGAAATAGAAAGCTTTAGTTGAGCATCTTTAAGCAATAATGCTTTAATTAAGCTTGTTTTACCTGCACCAGAGGCAGCAGTTATAATAAATAAATTACCCTTTGATAACATACTTAACACCCATCTTTATTTGGTCATGCAGAAAACATTTTTTCAACTGGCCACTCCAATCAACGCTGAATTATGCAAGATATTAGCGTTTTCTGTGGTGCTTTCTTTACACTTTTCATGAAAACAAGCGGTACGATAACGCAGTGACTATTAACTCCAACTATATTTATTTTTAAGGAAAAATCATTACTCAATTAGCACATGCGCTTAAGCAATACTCAGTCTTTTAAAAGCATTAGTATTGCGCAATAAGTGATGAAAAATTTAGCTGAAAATTAAGTGTTAAATCATACCATTATTGCTAATGTGTTGTTAGTTAATGCCGCTTGAATATTTACTCAATATTTTGAATCTGTTCACGCATCTGCTCTATCAATACCTTCAGCTCCATCGATACTTGCGTGGTTTCTACTGATACAGATTTTGCGCCCAGCGTATTGGCCTCGCGATTTAACTCTTGCATTAAAAAGTCTAAACGTTTGCCTGCGGGTGCGCTGCTATTTAAAATACGTTTCACTTCTGAAATATGTGCAGTAAGGCGGCTTAATTCTTCATCTACATCAATGCGTTGGGCAAATAACACAAGCTCTTGGGCAATACGTTCTTGGTCTATGGTTTTAATGTTTTCTTGTAGTTTAGTTTCAAGCTTGGTTTGATATGCTTTGGCTAGTGCAGGTAAAAGCGGTTTTACCTTTGTCGCTATTAACTCCATTTGGCTAACTCTGTCTAAAATAATAGCTTTAAGCTTTTCGCCCTCACGTTGACGTGAGGCGTTGAGGTCTTGCAAGCCTTGTTGCACCAGCTTTTTAACGGCATCTGTCAGCGCTTCAACATTGAGCACTTCACTGGCGACAACATTTGGCCAACGTAAAATATCGGCCACACTTAAGGTTTGGCTTTGCGGAAAATGCGCTTGCACTTGCGCCTGCATTTGTTGAAGTTGCTGTAGTAATACCGCATTTAATTGCAGGTTTTGGTTCGCTTGCGGGTGCAAAACTAAACTCACCTTACATTCAACCTTACCACGGTTAAGTTGCGCTGTAATCTGCTCTCGTATGGATGTCTCAAAGGCTCTTGTATGGTCATCTAGCTTAAAATGTAGGTCTAAATACCGGCTATTAACAGCGCGAATTTCTAGTAATAGTGTGGCGTTTTCTAATGCTTGCTCAAGCGCTGCAAAACCTGTCATGCTGTTAGTCATTGGTAAATTTCCTAATATTTTCGTTAAATTTGCACCATGTTATCAAATTCGAGGGTGATATTCGCTAAATTTCACATAAATAACTTTAATTACAATCAATTACACGTTATATTGCCGAATGTACTCTAAGTTGAAATGTTAACTTTTTATAAATATAAATTGAACTTAAAACGTGTCTAATCCGACTAAAAATTTAGCTTTACCTGCTGGCTACCAGCTACAAGACTATAAAATCAGCAGTGTTTTAAGCTCTGGTGGCTTTAGCTTTGTGTATTTAGCGACAGATAAAAACAATCAAACCGTGGCCATTAAAGAGTACTTGCCAACCACTATTGCGGTGCGTAGCGACGGTGCTACAGTGATGCCAAATGCCGATGATACGGCCTTGTTTCGGCATGGTTTAAAGTGTTTTTTTGATGAGGGCTTAGCGCTAGCCAAAATTGACCACCCCAATATCGTGCGTGTGATTAATTTTTTTCGAGCCAATGATACCGTTTATATGGTGATGCAGTATGAACACGGAAAATCGTTACAAAATTATATTTTGGATCAATTAGAACCCGTTTCTGAAACCTTTATTAAGCGCGTCTTTCGTCAGCTTGCTAAAGGCCTGCGTGAAGTACATGCACAAAAATTATTACATTTGGATATCAAACCAGCCAATATTTATATCCGCATAGATGGCTCACCAGTACTGCTCGATTTTGGCTCTGCACGCCAAGCGTTGAATGAAAGCTCCGCTAAAACTGCACCTAGCTATACCCCAGGCTTTGCTCCGCCCGAACAATACTTTGATCGAACAAAACTAGGCCCGTGGAGCGATATTTATAGTATGGGCGCAACCATGTATTCTTGCTTAGCTCGCACCTCACCTGCTGCGGCTAATCTGCGTGTGAAAAATGATTTGCTAGTGCCTGCAGCTACGCTTGGTAAAGATAAATACTCGGCTGAACTACTGCAGATTATTGATCAATGCTTGCACTTAGATTACTTAGCGCGACCACAAAGCGTGTTTTCTTTGCAAAAAGCCCTGCTAAAAACTGCACCCAAAGCAAAAAACCAAAAAAGTCATATGGGCAGGTTAGTTGATGCACTTAATGTACCGATTAAGATGGATAAAATTGTTGATGTGCTTAACAATACGATCAGCAAAAAATAATTTGTGATGAAGTTCACCATTTTTCAAAACAGTTTGCAAGGTCCACGCTCGCATAACCAAGACCGGCTGGCTTATTCATACAGTAAAGATGCGCTTTTATTGGTGGTGGCTGATGGGATGGGCGGGCATCGCTATGGTGAAATTGCCGCTCAGTTGGCTATCACTAACCTCACAGACGCTTTTCAACGCCAAGCTGATCCTACCATTGTCAGCCCTGCTAAGTTTTTAATTGAACAAATTGATCAAATTCACAGCACGATCAGCCAGTTTGCTGCTGATCGTGAGTTGATAGAGTCTCCACGCACCACTGTAGTCGCGGCTATTGTACAACGTGGCATATTATATTGCGCACACGCGGGAGATTCTCGGCTTTATCACTTTAGAAATGGCGAGCTTCTTTTTCGCACTGAAGATCATTCGGTTGTGCAATCACTTTATAACAAAGGCAAGATTGAAAAAAATCAGATGGCAACACATCCATTTCGCCACAAAGTGTATAGTTGTCTGGGGGGCGAAACACCGCCTAAAATTGAACTCGCCGATAGACAAGAGCTTGCTGATGGCGACACCATTTTATTGTGTACCGATGGTGTTTGGAACGTATTAACTGATGATCAAATCATGCATATCCTCATGCAGGGCAACATTACTGCGGGCATCACAGATTTGTTAGACCAAGCAGAAGCCATTAGCTTAACTCAAGGCGATAACATGAGTGCTATTGGCCTGCAATGGGGCGATAAGTTGCGTAACCCGCAAGCGGTTTCTACCGTCAACATGGGTATGGAGGTTACAACAACGATGATGAGCCCGACCGCTACTCAAAACTTTGCTGATCAATCAGAGTTTTCCAATGTTGATATTTCTGACGAAGAAATTGAAAAAACCATTAGCGCTATTCAAGAAGCCATTCGCAAAACGCGCTAATTATCCTACTTTTAGCGATATTCTTTAGCGGCACTTTTGCCCGAGAAAATTTTACGCCTCTGTACCCGTAAAGGGCATAACCATTCTCATTAAGCGCTAAAGCACTAAGTTGACTGCAAAAACCGTATTCTAGGCCGCTTAGCGGGCAGGCCAACTAATGTTGTATTTAAATTGCCTAAATTCCCGCCTTTTTACCGATGCTTTGTTAAAATAACAACTCTGCAAATCTATATTTCAGGATACCATCATGACCACCAGCCTTCGCCCTAGCCTACGTGCCAATCATCAGCTTCGTCAAGTTGAAATCATCCGCCGCTATACTAAGCATGCAGAAGGCTCAGTGTTGATTAAATTTGGTGACACGCATGTGCTTTGCACCGCTAGTATAGTAGAAAAAATTCCAGGCTTTTTAAAAGGTAAAGGCCAAGGTTGGGTAACCGCTGAATATGGCATGCTACCGCGTAGTACGGGTAGCCGTATGGACAGAGAGGCCGCAAAAGGTAAGCAATCTGGCCGCACACAAGAAATACAGCGTTTGATTGGCCGTAGCCTGCGCGCCATTATTGATTTAGAAAAACTAGGCGAGCGTAGCATTCAAATTGATTGCGATGTTATTCAAGCCGACGGCGGCACCCGCACAGCCAGTATTACAGGGGCTTATGTTGCGCTGCATGATGCCATTTCACGACTGATTAAAGATGGCAAGCTAACACAAAGCCCATTAAAGCAGGCGGTTGCTGCTATTTCTGTTGGCGTTTATAAAGGCACGCCAGTGCTTGATTTAGACTATATTGAAGATTCTGACTGCGATACTGATATGAACGTGGTGATGACGGCTGATGGTGGTTTTGTAGAAATTCAAGGCACTGCCGAAGGCGAGCCTTTTGAACGCGTCTCGATGAATGCAATGTTAGATTTGGCTACGCAAGGCATCAACGATTTGCTTAAAAAACAGCAAGCCGCATTAAACGCCTAAGCCATCATGTTAACTAAACTCGTCATCGCCACTGGCAATAAAGGCAAATTGCATGAAATTCAAGCGTTGCTTGAGCCGCTAAATATTGAAGTCATTGCGCAAGCAGCCTTCAATGTTTCTGAAGCGTCTGAGCCACACTGTACTTTTATTGAAAATGCCTTAGCAAAAGCCCGCCATGCTAGCCTTGTCACGGGCTTACCAGCGTTGGCAGATGATTCTGGCTTATGTTTAGAAGTATTACAAGGCGCGCCTGGTGTGCATTCTGCTTATTTTGCGGGTGAGCCCAGAAGTGATGCCAATAATAATGCGCATTTGCTTAAAACCTTAAAGCAACACGAAAACCGCTTTGCTTATTATTATTGTTGCCTAGTGCTCTTGCGTAAGCATGATGACCCACAACCTTTAATTGCTGAAGGTATTTGGAAAGGCGCTATCTTAAAAAAAGCCCGTGGCGAGGGTGGTTTTGGTTATGACCCATTGTTTTTAGATAGCATGACAGGTAAATCAGCGGCCGAGCTAAGCACTGAAATTAAAAATAAAATTAGCCACCGCGGCCAAGCTTTACGTAAAATGTTGCATTTAATTGAGCACAGCGCTTACTGAATTAACACCGATGAAAACATTACCAACATGGTTACGTGACGATAAAAGCATCGTTGCCTGCACCGAAAAAATTAGAGTGATGAAAGAAAACTTCGAGGAAATTGAACAAATTGTTCAAGATGCATTTGAAGATGGCTTATTGATGGAAGTCAACGAAGCGCAATTGCGCGAGGCTTTGCACGCTTTGGTGAATAATTTAATTAATCCTTATCAAAAAAAGTAGATATCCATTGTTATTTAACCCTAAGCGCACTTCGCTTACACCACTCGCGCAGCTTTTTATGGGCGAGAATATTACTGCTTTAGAGCAAGAATCTGCCAATGGCTTAAACATAAATGCCTGTTTTGTAATATGTGAATATATCGAAGAGCCGCCAATTATTTTGGTACTAGACCAAAATAAAACCAATGCTTTAAATTGGCTGCTCACAAAAAAAGTCAACCTTAACCTAAAAGACAACCCAGCCATTGTTATGGCTGCGGCGCGTTGTAGTGCTGAAACTATTCAATTACTGCTCAAGCACGGTGCAAAAATTAATGCAAAAGACAATGTTGGTAAAACTGCCATGGGTGCTGCCCTCTATAGTAACCGCGTTGATTTAATCCCTATTTTAATTGCGCATGGATACAATATTCTGGCAGATGGCACCTCATTAAGACAAGCGGTTAGTCACCGCCAATATAAAGCCATTCAACTCTTTTTAGCATCAGGCATCAATGTTAATTTTCATGTTAAAGATATGGTTTACCCTTACAACACTTCGCCTGTTGGGGTTGCGGCACAAAATAATGATATTGAGTTAGTCAAGTTGCTAGTAAAGCACGGAGCGGATGTCACCATTAAAAATAGTTATGGCGAGCGCCCATACAATTATGCCGTTGAGCATAACAACTCAGAAATGATGCAGTTTATTCAATCGCTAGAGCCAGAACAATGGCATAACGATGAGCAAAAAGTGACCGCGCTGAAGGCTTATAAATTGCCACCCGAGCTAATAAGCCTGCTCAGAAGCAACGACAGAACTTTTAAAATTGAAGATCCTGAGAGTGGCATAAAATTTATTACTTTTAATTCGTTACTCAACGCAAAAGAAGTGACTTGGCAAAAGCATCAATTTTTAGACTTATTAAGCGAGGTTGACAATTACGGCAATGGTGGTGGAGTTCTAGTCTGGTATCCCAAGAAAAAATGTTTGGCTTCTGCTGATTATGAGCATGGTGAATTTAAAGTACTAGGTAGTTGGAAAGACTTTATAGCCAACCCCTCGGCATGCATTCATCAGATTTTTTCGTAATGAAGCATCAACGCCTGCACTGTATATGATTCCCATCATCCCTATTGGGCAGCTGCAGACCAGTCATAGTGCGCCGTCAAGTGGGCTATTAAGCTCTCCACCACTTTCTCTCTATATTCACATTCCTTGGTGTGTCCGTAAATGCCCCTATTGTGACTTTAACTCGCACGAGTCTCGTCCTCAAGTGAATGGCGAAAAATTTCCTGAAAAACGTTATGTTCAAGCGTTGATTGCAGATTTAGAGCAATCCGTACCACGTGTTTATGGGCGAAAAATTAAAAGTGTCTTTTTTGGGGGTGGCACACCCAGTCTTTTTGCACCTGATTCAATCAACGAAATTTTAAGCGCCGTGCGAGCACTTACACCGCTTGAATACGACTCTGAAGTTAACTTTGAAGCAAACCCAGGTACAGTTGATGTTGCTCATTTTGATGGTTATAAGCAAGCTGGTATTAATCGATTATCACTTGGCATTCAAAGCTTTGATGCAAATTGTTTACATGCATTAGGCCGTATTCATGATGATAAACAAGCTTTCGTAGCTGCAGAAATGGCGCTAAATACTTTTGAACGTGTAAACTTAGACATCATGTATGCATTGCCAAATCAGTCATTAGCGGGCGCAATTAAAGATGCTAAACACGCTGTTGCACTTAACCCAGACCATCTTTCTTTTTACCATCTCACACTAGAGCCAAATACGCCTTTTTATCGAACCCCACCCAGCCTACCTAGCGATGATGTGAGTGCCGATATGCAAGAGCACATTGAATCGTTATTAGCTAAACATGGTTACGAGCACTATGAAACCTCGGCTTTTTGTAAACCCAAAAATCAGGCACGGCATAATCTCAATTATTGGCAATTTGGGGATTATTTGGGTATAGGGGCTGGTGCACATAGCAAACTAAGCTATCACAACAAAATTACCCGTGAAACGCGTCATAAACATCCTAAATTATTTATGGAGCATGCTGAAAACGGTAATGCCTTAGATAACACCTGGGAAATTAGTCAGGCGGATTTGGGCTTTGAGTTTATGATGAATGCGCTAAGACTAACCGATGGCGTGCCACGCAATTTATTTCAGCAACGCACTGGATTGCCTATTTACCACTTAGAAGCAGCCCTTAAAAAGGCGCGACACAAGCACCTAATTGAAATTTCGCCAGAGAGGATTCGCCCCACATTATTAGGACAGCGATTTTTAAATGAATTACTAGCGTTATTTTTAGCGGAATAAATTAATGATTAAACGCTAACTTTTGGCGCATATCTAGCATACCGCGTAGCAGCATGATTTCTTTAAAAACCTCTAAGCTGAAACCTTTGCGCTCATTGCGACGGTTATCTAGCAGCAAGTCATCAAGATATTGTTTAGTTAGCGCGATTTTACCCGTCTCAACTTCACAGTTTTCCCAAAGAAAAGTAATTTTCTTTGCAATATGCTCATATTGCTCAAGACTGGTAGCTATTGCCGCTGGTAAAGCAACATCATCCCATGAGGGCATCATCACATTAAAATGCTCATGTAAAAGCTTTGCGTACTGCAAAAACTCTGCTTTTTGATTATTATTTCGATAAATATCCAACAGCATAAGCCAGTGATGTATGGCTGCTTTAGGCGCAGCTGTAATTTGTTGTTTCAGTAGCTTAATAGCTACATCCTCCCTGTTTATATCAACATAAATTTGAGCTTGCTCTAGCGTAAGCGCATTTTCATCAATATCATTTGGTATGCCCACGTCAGTTAAATCAGTCACTATCATAGAGCCAGTGTATTCACTTTTACCGACAGGCTCGATAGGGAAATCTGCTGAAAAAATAACAGGGGATTTTTTTGTTTTTATAGGTTCGTTTTTTGCAAACCACTTATTTTTGATACTAACATAATTACGTTTTATTTTTGTATTAAAGCTAGGCGAATAATGATTTTTTACAGTAGATGTTTTTTTATGTAAACCGAACATAAAAAACAAGCCCATGACAAACAATACTGAGAGAACTGGCAATAAAAGATACCATGAATTTTGTTCGCCTCTGCCCAAACCAATAGATGCTGGACTTGTGCTAATTGGAGACGCATCTGCACCAAATACAGGCGACGCGCTACCTGTCGTTGGTAATAATTCGCCATGGACTAATAAGCGTTTAATTTCAGCCTGAAGCTTGGCAAACGTTTCTAATAAGTGGGCTAATTTTACATTTAATTTTTCTATTTCTACTTTTAAATATGCGTTTTTAGCTTTCAAAGTATCATAGGCTTTTTGCCAAACAGTTTCCTCTAACGTTGACTGTGATGTTGTTTTTACGTTTTTTATTTCTTTGACTGATTTTGCTATTAATTTTATTTTTGGTACTTTCAAAAACTTGATATTAGGAATGACAATCACTGTATCAACATCTACTTTTTGGGCAGGATTAAGATTTGGCTGGATATAACGGCTTAGTTGCATTGATTTTACAACAAATATTTTTTGCATTTGTTTGTTTTTTGGGTAAAACAAACGTGACACTTCATTTAAGCTCTCACCAGCCAACAAATGCCAAGGCATTGATGTGTTTTCAGTGTGGCGTTGAGCTGCAACTGAGGGCATGGCCTCGGCGCCATCTTCTAGTTCATCTGCAAATGCACCAATGCCCATCAATAGGCTGGCCATGATGATTAATGACTTAATAAACAATGCGTTAAATTTGATTTTCATCGACAAAAAGCGCCACTCTAATATTGTTATTTTGACCTTACCATACAGAGAAATCCTATATTGCAGCCCATTGTAGTGGATGCTAAATTTCTATCAATGACCCCTTTGGGTCTTAAATATCCTTCTTCGCGCGGTTGATAGCCGCTTTAACTTGTGCTGGCGCGGTTCCGCCAATATGGTTGCGACTATTGAGCGAGCCTTCTAATGTGAGCACCGCATAAACATCCTCGCCAATTTCACCAGCAAACTTTTGTAAGGTTGCTAATGATATATCACTTAAATCAACATGTTGATCAACTGCGTGGCGCACAGCCAACGCCACAGCTTCATGGGCATCTCTAAAAGGCATGCCTTTTTTAACCAAATAATCGGCTAAATCAGTCGCTGTGGCAAAGCCTTCACTCGCAGCCTGGCGCATATTGGCTTTATTCACGGTAATACCACGCATCATGTCCGCATAAATTTGAAGGGTGACCAGTAGCGTGTCTGCGGTATCAAATAGTGGTTCTTTATCTTCTTGATTATCTTTGTTATAAGCGAGCGGCTGGCCTTTCATTAAGGTGAGTAAGGCGGTTAAATGCCCATAAACCCGCCCAGTTTTGCCGCGAACCAGCTCTGGCACATCTGGATTCTTTTTTTGCGGCATGATAGATGAGCCTGTACAAAAACGGTCTGCAATATCAATAAACGCATAGCGTGGCGAACTCCATAAAATAAGCTCTTCTGATAAACGAGATAAATGCATCATAACGACAGACGATGCAAAGGTAAATTCAATCGCAAAATCCCGATCTGATACCGCATCCAGCGAGTTTTCACACACACCATCAAATCCTAAATTTTTTGCGACCATTTCTCGGTCGATGGGGTAGCTAGTGCCAGCCAACGCTGCCGCACCCAATGGCAAACGATTAATTCGCTTGTAACCATCTTGAAAGCGAGACACATCTCGCTTAAGCATTTCTACGTAAGCCATCAGATGGTGCCCAAAGGTGACGGGTTGAGCCACTTGTAAATGCGTAAAACCTGGCATGACGGTGTCAAAATGGGTTTCAGCTAATTCCAACAAACTGAATTTTAATTGTGAAAGCGCATCAACTACTTGCTCACTTACTTCACGTAGCCAAAGACGTACATCTGTTGCAACCTGATCATTACGGCTTCTACCTGTGTGTAAGCGTTTACCAGCGTCACCAATTTTATCGGTCAGTCGTTTTTCAATATTTAAATGTACATCTTCTAAATCAAGTAGCCATTCAAACTGACCTGCTTCTATTTCTTGCAAAATTTCATTTAAGCCTTGCTCGATGGCATTGGCATCATTTGCACTAATAATTTTTTGTACCCCCAGCATTTGGGCATGGGCGATGGAGCCTTTAATATCATACTTTGCCAAGCGATAATCAAAACCTACTGAAGCCGTGTACCTTTTAACCAGCTCAGCTACTGGTTCGTTAAAACGTCCAGACCAGCTGGACGCTTTTTTATTGTGCGTGTTTGTTTTTTGTGTCACGTTAACCATCTCATTTAAAATCGTTTATGATGAATAGTATAATGCAAAAATGCTGCTATTAAGCTGAAAATTGTCCCCATGAGAAAATCAACGCGCTTACCCAACTTGCGTAATTTAGGCATCATTTTACGCATATTAGTGATTGTTAATGCCGCCCTTGCGCTGGTAGCCATAGTGATGAGCATTAGATTAAATGATTTTTTTTCATCTTTAGCTAACCTTTCTACTGTGGCGCAACCTTTGCTATTAGTGAGCTTATTGTTATTGTATGGCAGCTATGCTTTACTTAGCAAAATGTCTTATTGGTTTGGCGTCGTTAGTGTTTTTGTGTTGGTGTTGCTGGTGTGTAGCGGTATGAATGAGATTTTTTCGCAAATTGTGTTGTTTAGCGATATGCCGTCTCGCCTACGTATCTTATTTTTTGCTTTTTTTATTACGGCTTTTTCACTTTATTATTTTAACTTACGAGAGCACGCCTATTCACCTGCTGTGTCTGAAGCGCGATTACAAGCTTTGCAAGCACGTATTCGTCCACACTTTTTATTTAATTGTATCAACGCTGTATTATCGTTAATACGTAGCCAACCAAAACGCGCTGAGGCCGCGCTTGAAGATATGGCAGATTTATTTCGTGTGCTGATGGCAGATAATCGTGATTTAGTGCCACTCGCGCAAGAAATCAGTTTATGCCGACAATATTTAGCACTAGAAAAATTACGCATGGAAGAAAGACTAATCGTAAATTGGCAAATTGACAATATGCCGCCTGATGCCATGATTCCGCCGCTGATTTTGCAACCCCTCATAGAAAATGCGGTTTACCATGGCATAGAGCCGCTAGCAAATGGTGGTACCATCACCATACAAATTTACACTTCGCGTAAAGAGGTGCATGTGGTGCTAAGTAACCCTTATGCAGAGGCCAACATGCGCCACAACGGTAACAAAATTGCCTTAAAAAATATTAAAGAGCGTTTAGCGCTACATTTTGACCTTGAAGCTTCTCTCAAAAGCTCGCAAAAACATGATGAATATCAAGTGCATATTATCCTGCCATATAAAGAATCATGACCATTAAACTGATTATTGCTGACGATGAAGCACCCGCGCGCAATCGCTTACGTGATCTGTTAAGCGAGATTTCAGACGTACTAGTGACTGCCGAAGCTAAAAATGGTCAAGAACTGCTTGATTTGGCCGTTAGCCAACAACCCGATATTGTATTGCTCGATATTAGAATGCCTATGATGGATGGCGTTGAAGCTGCGCAACATTTGCAAAAAATGGTCACACCACCCGTCATCATCTTCACGACCGCGTATGATGACTACGCTTTGCAAGCCTTCGACCTCAATGCCGTCGACTATTTGCTAAAACCCATTCGACTTGAGCGCTTACAGACGGCCCTTAGTAAAGCTCGCGCATTGCAACCCAAACAGCTTGATGCGATTGCTACGTTGAACCCAAAACGTGCCTATCTTAGTATTAACGAGCGCGGCCGTATTATTCTAATCTCGATTGCAGATATTATTTATTTACGTGCTGAACTTAAATATATTACGGTGCGCACCGCAGAAAAAGAGTATTTATTAGATGAATCACTCAACAACTTAGAACAAGAATTTGCGACGATTTTTATACGCCTGCATCGAAACTGCCTAGTGGCTCAGGCCTATATTACTGGGTATGAAAAACGCGCTTTAAGTCACGATGCTGAAGGCAATATTAACACTGAAAAACAGTGGGTAGCATTACTCAAAAATATTCCAGATATCGTGCCAGTCAGTCGAAGACAACAGCATCTGATTAGGCATCATTAAGCTTTCATTTAACCGTTTATTTTCTTCGAGGGAAAAAATAGGCTCTGCAAGCCGCATACAAACTGGCTTGCAGAGCATCGAAATAATGTCGCGCTAAATTTGCCTATATTTTAATCAATTTTCTTAAGATTGTTCATTAGTGCTTATGCTAAAATAGCCCCATGAAAATAGCCCCTAAAAAACTTGTTATTGCTTCTCGCGAAAGCCCGCTGGCGATGTGGCAAGCCATGCATATTCAAAGCCGTTTGCAGGCACTATATCCACAAACCACGGTTGAAATTTTGGGCATGACCACGACGGGTGACCAAATTTTAGATACGCCACTGGCTAAAGTGGGTGGTAAAGGTTTGTTTGTTAAAGAGCTCGAAACAGCGCTGGCTGATGGGCGGGCTGATTTAGCCGTTCATAGCATGAAAGATGTGCCGATGAATTTACCTGCAGACTTCATGCTAGCGGCTACAGGTGAACGTGAAGACCCGCGCGATGCGTTTGTTTCTAACGACTATGCCTCACTAGAAGACTTGCCCGCTGGCAGCATTGTAGGCACGTCTAGCTTGCGCCGCCAAAGCCAGCTACAAGCACGCTTACCTTTGTTAAAAATTGAATCATTACGTGGCAACCTACAAACACGCCTCCGTAAGCTTGATGAAGGGCAGTATGCGGCGATTATTTTAGCGGCAGCGGGTTTAATTCGGCTAGGTTTGCAAGCGCGCATTCGTAGCGTGATCGCCCCTAATTTGAGTATTCCAGCGGTTGGGCAAGGTGCGTTAGGCATCGAAATTAGCACCAGTCGCCCTGACTTATTAGCCGTGCTGGCCCCGTTAAACCACGCAGAGACACAGGCTTGTGTAGTAGCCGAGCGTGCCATGAGTCGCGCGTTGGCTGGCAGCTGCACGGTGCCGTTAGGGGCTTATGCCACCTGCACAAACGACATCATCAGCATCACGGGCTTTGTAGCGAGTGTTGATGGCAAACAAATGCTGATTGAATCGGCAACAGGCACTAAAAATCAAGCTGACGCTTTGGGCAAACAACTCGCCCATCAGCTCATTGCAAAAGGCGCTGGTGCCATACTTTCTGCTCTAGATGGTCATCCATAAAAAATATTTAATCTAATGCAACATGACTGATCAACTTCTTAAATCGCTGCATGTTGCTGTTACTCGGCCAGTTGATCAAGCAGAGAACCTGTGCGAAATGATTCGTCAGCATGGTGGCTTTGCTACCAAATACCCGCTTTTAGCCATTGCACCATTACAAGATTACAGCACTTTTGACTTAGCCATTTCTACATTTGCGCACGCAGATTGGGCGATTTTTATTAGCACCAATGCCGTTGATAATGCGATGCCACGCGTGATAAAACATTTTGATAGTGTGCCAGAAAGCGTGAATTTTGCAGCAATTGGACACCAAACAGCTAAAGCGTTAGCGCACTATGGCGTGCGTCACGTGCTGACTCCACATACACGCTTTGATAGCGAAACTTTACTCGCTTTAGCAGAAATGCAAGATGTTGCTCATAAAACAGTGGTTATTTTTCGCGGGGTTGGCGGAAGAGAGCTGATGGCGGATACCCTTAAAGCACGCGGTGCGCACGTTATTTTTGCTGAAAGCTATTTGCGAGTTAACCCGCAAACAAATACGCAAATACTGAACCAGCTTTGGCAACATGGTAAACTAGATGCTATTGTTGTCACCAGCAGTGAAGCCATGCGGAATTTATTGGCGTTAGCAGCTAAGTCAGAATGGTTGCGTCACGTTACTCTGTGCGTTAATCACGCTAGAGTTGCCGAACTACCCTTGCAATATGGCTTAAAGGTGTGCATTTCTGACGCGCCAGGTGATGATGGTTTAATCAACAGTTTATCGAAACTAGTAAAATAACATGGCTGAAATCGACCCCAACCCTACTGACAGACGTAAGTCTTCACTACTATCAAATACCGCTTTAATACTGGTTATTATCGCGTTACTAACGCTTGCTTGGCAGTGGCTAAAT
The DNA here is from genome assembly GCA_049662045.1 of Methylophilaceae bacterium. Classification (GTDB taxonomy): domain Bacteria; phylum Pseudomonadota; class Gammaproteobacteria; order Burkholderiales; family Methylophilaceae; genus Methylotenera. The sequence continues at coordinate 24,915 of JBATAW010000078.1, forward strand.
ACGCGTCAACGTTTTAATGAAGTTGAAAAATCACTTAGCCAAAAACTTGAAAACCAGCTTGCTGTTAACCAGCAAAGTTTAGTCACTGCAAAAATGGCTGAAGAGCGTAGCTTACAAGCCAATGCGCGTACCTTAGTATTAGAAGATAAATTTGCGGAATCACGTGACCAACAAGAAGTATTACAAACGCTGTATGATCAACTGGCAGAAAATCGTGAGGCAACCGCCCTAGCAGAAGTTGAGCAACTACTCACCATTGCCGACCAGCAATTGCAGCTAGCGGGCAATGTAAAGGCTGCGCTTTTAGCCCTTAACGCAGCAGATACGCGTTTAGAGCCTTTGGCTTTACCGCGCGCTTCACAACTTCGTGAAACACTGGCCTTAGAAATTACTAACCTTCGTAAATTACCCCAGGTTGACGTTTCAGAAATTAGTCAAAAGCTAGAAACCTTATCTGATTTAACCGAAACTTTACCGCTGATTAGTGAACGACAACCCACGCTAAATGCGAAGTTAAGTGAACAAGCTACGCTCGCTAACACACAAAAATTGAGCTTGGTAGAAAAAATAGTCACGCCTATTTGGAAAGACTTCAAAAATCTTGTTACTGTAGAGCGTATCGATAAGCCTGAACCGCCACTACTCTCGCCTGAAAGTGGGTTATATTTGCGCGAAAACATTAAATTAAGTCTATTAACGGCGCGTATTGCCTTGCTGCAACACGATGACATTAACTATAAAAATGATCTTAATCATGTGAAAAAATGGCTTAATCTTTATTTTGACAACAAACACCCCAATACGATACTAGCCCTACAGATAGTTAAAAATCTTACCGAAGATAACATTAATATTAAACTACCAAATCTAGCTGAAAGCCTCGCGGCGGTAGCCCGCTATAAACAAAGTCTAGAAAATCATGACTAGATTTAAACTTCGGCGTAAATTTTTATGGCTACTACTGATGCTTGGCCTACTTATTGGCTTAGTTTGGTTTGCCAGCAATAACTTGGGTTATGTGTTGGTTGTGCGTCCACCTTACCGAGTGCAGTTTTCATTCAATTTTTTACTAATATTAATAGCGCTTAGCTTTTTAGCCATTCACTATATTTTACGATTTTTTCTTTTTTTACGCCGATTGCCTGCAAATAGACGTAACAAAAAAGAAACCGCACGCTTAGAAGCGAGCAATGTAGCATTGCTAGAAGCCATGCATGCCGTTGCTGAGGGTGATTTTGAAAGTGCAGAGTTAGCCGTTAAACATGCGTATGACTTAATTCAAAGTGCTGACCACGAAAAACTGATTGCGGCGCTTTCTAAAGAAAAAAATCGACAGGGCTTTTTGTTTAAGGGGCTATAGTTTTTTTAACGAAGCTTTCTTTTAAAGGATTTTCTTTTAACTGACACTCTTAATTACTCACGAGAAAAAAATAATGCCCTGTAAACCGCACAGTAAGCCGCTGACAGGGCATCGCAATAATGTAAGGCGTTTTTACACTAGTTTTACGAAAAATATTAAGGTGCTTTAGGCGTTGGTTTTGCGTAGCTAAATGCATCTGATAAAAACGCATCTTCTGACAAACCCGCTTGCATGAAGCTAGCATGCGCAACCTCAACCATGACGGGTGCACCACAGCAATAAACTTCATAATCTTTTAACCCCGTGGCAAAATCATCTAGCACCGCCTGATGCACGAAGCCTGTGCGGCCCTGCCAGTTATCTTCTGGTAGCGCATCTGATAGCACTGGGATAAATTGAATATGCGGGTATTGCGCCGCCCAGCGCTCTGGCAATTGCGGCATGTAGAGGTCATCAAGCGCTTTAGCCCCCCAATAGAGCGTCACTTGGCGCTGAATGTTATTATTTAACATGTGCTCAATAATAGCTTTAATCGGTGCAAATCCTGTACCGCCTGCCACCATAATCATAGGCTTCTCAGAATCTTCACGCAGATAAAAATTGCCAAATGGCGCTTCAATGCGCATAACTGCTTTTTCGAGCATTTCGTTAAAGACATATTCGGTAAATTGCCCACCTGGAATTAAGCGCAAGTGAAGTTCAATTAGACCATCCGCATGTGGTGCATTTGCAATGGAAAATGCGCGGCGCTTGCCGTCTTTGAGCAAAAATTCTAAATATTGGCCTGCTTTAAACTGCAAGCGCTCGTTATTTGGCAACTTTAAAAATAGCGCAATGACATCATGCGATAGTTGCGCTTTACGCTCTACGCGCGTGGGCATAATGCGCGGTTGTATAACATCTTCGTGCATTTCACGGCACTCTACAGTGACATCTGTTAAAGCGTGTGCACAGCATAACAATACTTTACCCGCCGCTTTTTCTGCCTCTGTCATTGCGCTGGTGGCGTAGTCACCATAATCTACTTCACCGCTAATGAGGGTGCTTTTACAGGTACCACAGGTACCAGTACGGCAACCATAAGGTAAACTTATCCCTGCACTGATGGCTGCTTCTATAACTGTTTGGCTAGGGCGCGCCTCAAATTGATGCTGGCTAGATTTAATTGTAATACGTGTCATTTTTAGTCTTTATCGTTTTTAATTTCAGTAAATTCTGCATCTATTACTTTATCCTTATTAGATGCTTGATGTGGTTTTTTAAAAGGTGATTCTTTTTGCTGCGGCTGCGCTTCAAATTCAACATCTTGATAAGTTTCAGTATTAGCGGCATTCGGCATTTTTGCACCTTTAATTGGAATCAGCAACAAGACAACCGCCATTAAATCGGTAATGACTCCTGGGATGATCAATAATATGCCAGCTACCATATTACGCGCGCTACCTAACATGGCTTTTACTGGGCTACCCCCTTGCATCAAGCTTTGCATCATACGGCCACTCATTAATAGTTTTTCTTCTCGCACGAGCTGTAAGCCCAAGAAGCCAACGACGACTAAGTAAATGAATACCCACCAGCCATATTGATGGGCTAAGCTAATTAAAATCCAAATTTCAGCGATGGGCAAAGCTAATAATGCTAATGTAATAATGACGCGCATAACGCTATTATCCTTAAAGTATTGAACGTATGATACTAATTTTACCTCTATGAGGTGTGGTATTTATTGTTTGTGGTGACTATCCTTTATAATTGCAAGCCCAAACAATCAGTATTGGTTTAATTTTGATGATTAAAGTGAACATATTGCAATGAAAAATAAAGGTCGTAACGCTTTTTTAAAATACTGGCTTGTATTACTAGTCATCTGCTTTTTACCTATTACCTATGCCGCCCAAAACAGCAGTAGTGGCCTATTAGACGGCCTTGTAGATGACAGTAATGCTGGATTTTTGCATCCCGATGCCGCATTTAAACTAGAGTTGTCAGGCGTTAATAAAGCCCAAATAGACGCTAGCTTTATTGTAGCTACTGGCTATTATTTATATCACGACCGCATCAAGTTTGTACTAGCCCCCGGCACGCCAGCCACCATTGCCAGCATAGATTTGCCTAAAGGTGAAATGAAAGATGACCCTAGTTTTGGCAAAATGGAAGTTTATCATCATGATTTTAACGCAAAAATTAACCTAGCTGATGTCAACACCAAAGAAGTAAAAATTGAGGCGACCTACCAAGGCTGTAGCGAAAAAGGTTTATGTTACTCCCCTGTTAAAAAAACATTTAATGTTGCTTTGCCTGCAACACCAATTAACAATAGTGCTACCAACTCTACAATTGCCAATGAAGCCTTAGAAACCAACGCCTCCAGTAGCGATAGCCAAGCGGCTAATTTGCTCCGTAGCGGTAATTGGTGGTTGATTATTTTAGGCTTTTTTACGGCAGGCTTATTGCTATCTTTCACGCCCTGCGTATTTCCGATGATTCCAATTTTATCTTCTATTATCATTGGTAAAAATGCACAAAAATCTCGCTTATATGCGTTTAATTTGTCCCTTGCTTATACGCTAGGCATGTGCCTCACCTATACACTTGCTGGCATTGCTGCTGGACTTTCTGGGCAAATGTTGAGTAACGCCTTACAAACACCATGGGCTTTAGGTGCTGGGGCTTTAGTCTTTGCGCTGCTTTCACTTTCGATGTTTGGTTTTTATGAGCTAAAACTTCCTAATTTCATTGAAAATAAATTTCTAAATTGGAATCAGCGCTTTAAAGGCGGCAGTTATTTTAGTGACTTTATCATGGGCGCACTTTCTGCGCTGATTATCAGCCCATGTGTGGCCGCTCCACTGGCGGGAGCTTTGCTCTATATTAGCAAAACGCATGATGTCGTATTAGGTGGTGTTGCGCTATTTTCGCTTTCACTTGGCATGGGAATGCCCTTGTTAGCCATTGGCGCCTCTGCTGGAACCTTATTACCTAAAGCTGGTAGCTGGATGAATGCAGTCCGGAATGTATTTGGCGTTATCATGCTGGGTGTTGCGGTATGGCTCATTTCACCAGTAATTCCAATGGCAATACAGCTAGTATTATGGGCGGCACTACTCATTGTGCCAGCCATTTTTATGCATGCCATTGATCCATTACCGACTGATTCGAAACCCATCTTACGACTTTTTAAAGGTTTAGCCATCATGATGTTAGTCACGGGTCTAGTCATGTTAGTTGGCGCATTTTCTAATGCAAAGTCGCCTTTACAACCCCTTGGCGGCATATTGGTTAAAACGGGTGCATCCGTTCAACAGCAGGCCTTATTAAATTTTACACGCATTAAAAATAGCGCGGAGCTTGATGCTCAACTTGCAGGCGCAAACGGCAAGCCCATCATGCTCGACTTTTATGCCGATTGGTGCGTGGCATGTAAAGAATTGGAACAATTTACTTTTAGCGACCCTCGCATACGAGTGGCCTTAAAAGATACCCTGCTTTTGCAAATAGACATGACCAACAATACAGACGAAGATAAAGCTTTGTTGGCTAGATTTAACCTTTTTGGCCCGCCAGGCATTATATTTTTTAATCAACAAGCAAAGGAAGAAAAATTGCTCAAAGTAGTTGGTTTTAAAAACGCTGATGATTTTTTACAGACCCTTGACCTACGCAACAACTGCCTAGCTGAAAGTGTTCTATGCTAAAAAAACTTCTGTCTGGCGTTGGCTATTTAGCCATCATGGCAACATTAGGTTTTGCGATTTACTACTACGTACTTAACCCCAACTCACCACTTAAAGAACATGTCGATTATAGCGGGCTTTCAACCGCACCTTTTTTTGCCGCTAAATTTCCTAATGAAAACGGCAAAATACAAGACTTAAACCAATATAAAGGTAAAGTTATTGTGCTTAACTTTTGGGCTTCATGGTGTCCGCCATGCCGTGAAGAAATGCCTGAACTGAGCTCTCTTTACAATAAATACCAGCAAAAAAATGTTGTTGTAATTGGACTTGCGGTTGAAGAGCTTGCCGCGATGCGTCAACTTTCATTAAACACCCCTATTAGCTACCCCATCATCGCTGGTGATATGGAGGGCATGACTCTTGCGAGCCAACTTGGTAACGGAGAAGGCGGCCTACCTTACACAGTCATTATTAACACTGATGGCATGGTCAAAAATGTTTATATCGGGCGAATTAATTTGCCTAAAATAGAAAAAATCTTAGATAATCTACTTCAACCTAAATAAAGTTAGTTATTATATTTTATAGGCTTGACGCTTTTTAAATATCTAAATTAATTATAGGTAATTTCTGAAAATATGCGCTAATTAGCTGGACAAATCCTAGCAACTTCGGCAAACTTGCAGTAATGAGTAACAGAACTTTACAAGTATTCTTCACTTTAAAATGGTTAAGCCATGGCTGTTAATTCTATATTAGTGTTACATGGTCCTAATCTAAATTTATTAGGGTTACGCGAGCCCGAGCATTATGGTAACACCTCGCTGACTCATATTAACCAAACTCTGGTTGAAGTTGCGGCAAAGTCTGGAGTAAACTTAGAAGCATTTCAAAGTAATTCTGAAGCAGAACTGATTGCTAAAATTCAATCTATTGCAACAAAAAAAATTGATTTTGTCATCATCAACCCTGCGGCATTTACGCATACTTCAATCGCTATGCGTGATGCACTTTCAGCCGTAAGGGTACCCTTTATAGAGGTGCACCTTTCAAATGTATATGCACGTGAAGCATTTAGGCATCATTCGTACTTTACCGATATTGCCGTCGGTGTCATTAGTGGTTTAGGCGCACAAGGTTATACGCTAGCATTAGAATATGCAATTAAGCAACTGCAACAAACAAAATAAAAGCAAAATATCTTAAATTAAAAACATACGCTTTTTAGGGGTTAACTATGGATTTACGTAAACTGAAAAAACTGATAGACCTAGTTGAAGAGTCAGGCATTGCTGAACTTGAGCTAACTGAAGATGGTGAGAAAGTACGCATTAGCCGTAACTTTACTGCTGGCACTGCACAAAATTATGCGCCTGTAAATTATGCTATTGCGCCACCCGCACAAGTTGCACAAGCAATTGCTGAAGCACCTGTAGTCGAAACTGGTCATGCTGTAAAATCGCCAATGGTAGGCACATTTTACCGTGCATCTTCTCCTGACGCTAAAGTGTTCGTTGAAGTGGGCGACAACGTGGCGGTGGGTGACACGTTATGCATTATTGAAGCCATGAAGTTATTGAACGAAATCGAATCTGATAAAGCGGGTGTTGTTAAAAAAATCTTAGTTGATAACGGCCTAGCCGTTGAGTACGGTGAACCATTGTTTATCATTGGTTAAGTTTTATTTACCCCTTACCTGATCAAAATAGGATTTTAAAACATGGCTATATTCAGTAAAGAAGCCCCTGGCCAAAAGATTGATAAAATCTTAATTGCCAATCGTGGCGAAATCGCATTACGTGTTCAGCGCGCTTGTCGTGAACTAGGTATTAAAACAGTCGCGGTTCATTCTGAGGCGGATCGTGAAGCCAAATACGTTAAGTTAGCAGATGAGTCAGTTTGTATTGGTCCAGCACCTTCCAGCCAAAGTTATTTAAATGTTCCAGCCATTATTAGTGCTGCAGAAGTGACTGATGCACAGGCGATTCACCCTGGTTATGGCTTTTTATCTGAAAATGCAGATTTTGCGGAACGCGTTGAACAAAGCGGATTTATTTTTATTGGTCCGCGTGCAGAAACAATTCGCTTAATGGGTGATAAAGTTTCAGCTAAAAACGCCATGAAAAAAGCGGGGGTACCTTGCGTGCCTGGCTCTGATGGCGCACTGTCGGACGACCCTGCTGAAACCATTAAAGAAGCTAAACAAATTGGTTATCCCGTGATTATTAAAGCCGCTGGTGGTGGTGGTGGTCGTGGTATGCGTGTTGTTCATACCGAAGGTGCATTGCTTAGCTCCGTCAATATGACCAAAGCAGAAGCGCAGGCTGCTTTTGGTAACCCGACTGTTTACATGGAAAAGTACTTAGAAAAACCACGCCATATTGAAATTCAGGTGTTAGCAGACCAGCATGGCAATGCCGTATTTTTAGGCGAGCGCGACTGCTCAATGCAGCGGCGTCATCAAAAAATTATTGAAGAAGCGCCCGCCCCGCTGTTAAACCCAAGATTACGCGATAAAATTGGTGAGCGCTGTGCTGAAGCCTGCCGTAAAATTAACTATCGCGGTGCGGGTACGTTTGAGTTTTTATACGAAAATGACGAGTTTTACTTTATTGAAATGAACACTCGTTTACAGGTTGAGCATACTGTCACTGAGATGATTACAGGCATAGACTTGGTTCAGCAGCAAATTTTTGTAGCCTCTGGCGAAAAGCTTAAGTTCCGCCAAAAAGATATTGTGCTCAAAGGCCATGCCATAGAATGCCGAATCAATGCTGAAGACCCCTACACGTTTGTGCCATCCCCTGGCTTAATTGAACGATTTCATATGCCTGGTGGCCCAGGCGTGCGTGTTGATACCCATGCCTATGGTGGCTATACCGTTCCCTCACATTATGATTCTATGATAGGTAAGTTGATTACTTACGGTGATACGCGCGATCAAGCGATTGCCCGCATGCGCATTGCTTTGTCAGAAATGATGATTATTGGCATTAATTCTAATATTGCACTGCACACAGATTTAATGGCCGATGCTGCTTTTCAGCATGGTGGTACTAGCATTCACTACCTAGAGCAAAAACTAGGCATTCATAAATAGGAATGGCTTGGATTTCATTAAAAATACAAGCGCAAGATAACACAGCCGACTTAATTAGTGACACCCTGATGGATCTAGGTGCGCTTTCAGCGATTATTGAAGATGCAAATGCCGATACGCTAGATGAGCAGCCGATATTTGGCGAGCCTGGAGACCCGCCACCTGGTATATGGCAGCAAAATTTAGTGAGTGCTTTATTTGATGATACTACTGATATCAATCGCATCATGGCAGATTTACACAAGCACGCTAAGCTTAAAAATTTGCCATACGCAACTGAAGTGATTCAAGAGCAAGATTGGGTGCGCGCTACGCAAAGCCAATTTGACCCCATTAAAGTTACCGATAAACTCTGGGTAGTTCCTACATGGCACAACGCGCCCAATGCTGATGCCATTAATATTGTGCTTGACCCAGGCTTGGCATTTGGTACAGGCAGCCACCCAACCACCCATCTATGCTTGGCTTGGCTGACACAAACAATCGTGCCACAAAATAGCGTACTCGATTACGGTTGTGGCTCTGGTATTTTAGCCATCGCCGCAAAAAAATTAGGCGCCAGTGATGTAGTGGGTACAGATATTGACGCACAAGCCATACAGGCCAGCTTATATAATGCTGAGCAAAACTATGTTGTTGCAGAATTTTTAGATGCAAATAAATATGAAACCCGTGAATTTGACATTGTTGTTGCTAACATTTTATCGAGTGCATTAAGTGTGCTTGCGCCGGCATTAGCGGCATCTTGTAAAAGTGGTGGTAAAATTGCTCTATCTGGCATTTTAAAGGAGCAAGCAGAGGCTGTTTCTGATATTTATGCACAGTGGTTTGACATGCAAGCGCCACAATTCATGGATGCTTGGGTATTACTTAGTGGGTCAAAAAGATAATTTAGTAATAAAGCATTTAAACATGAGCTCCATCACCACCTGCCCAAATTGCAACACTAAATTTTCAGTTACACCAGAACAACTTGCTCAATACGATGGCATGGTACGTTGTGGGCACTGCTTACATGTTTTTGATGGCCGCAATGAAACAACTAGCAGCGATATTTTTGCTGAAACAAAGCCTACAAAAAAACAAAATAAAACTAAAACACCAAAAACAAATAAAAAAGCAACGGGTACTGCTGAAACAAGCACTTGGCCAAGCATTGAAATAGATGATGTTGAAGCGCCTGAACAAATTATCAAAGATGCTGAAAAAGTTATCGAAAAAACCAAAGGCACTGAATTTGAAGCTGACGAAGACGAAGACTTTGCAATTTCTGAAACCATCGATTACAGCACGATTAGCCACAGCTATGATGATCAACCCATTCCGCCACCCTTACAAATAATAGAAACCCCTAGTCAGTTTGCGCAAACCATCCCAAAAAAGCGTACGCAAAAAAAACCCACTTCACGGTGGATTTGGTTCCTTGCTCCATTATTTTTAATAGCAGCTATTGCGCAAACGATATATTTTATGCGCGGCGAAATTTCCGCTTACTTCCCCAGCACTAAGCCTTTGCTTCAGCAAGCGTGCGAGAAAATTGAGTGTAGTATTAATCTACCTAAAAAAATTGATTACATTGTGATAGATGACTCAGAAATGCAGGAAGATAGTGAACGTCAAGGTTTAATTCGTCTTAGTAGCTTACTGATTAACCAAGCAAGCTTTGCACAAGCCTACCCAAATTTAGAGCTCACTCTTACCGATGCTGACAACAAACCAAAGCTGCGCCGCACCTTTAAACCTAAAGATTACCTGCCAGCAAAAACCAACCTTGAAAGTGGCATCCCTGCGGGTGCAGAAATAAAAGTGAAGCTCGCCATTAGCGCAAAAGATGAAAACGTCACTGGCTATCGCTTATTTGTTACCTACTAGCATGTTTTATGCTTGCTACCATTTTTAAGAAAAATTAAGAATTCTAATGAAAATCATGAGCCACATTTAGGCGGTTTGCTTAGGGTCAATATGCAACCACTTTAGTATGATGCAAGTCATAGATAGTGTAATAACCTTCATTGATTAACTAAAACTAAGGAGATTCGTCATGTGGACAACACCAGTAGCAACAGAAATGCGTTTTGGCTTTGAAGTAACAATGTACGTTTGCAACAAATAATTAAGGCTAAACGCTAATAAAAAAGGACGCTTAAAGCGTCCTTTTTTATTGTGCTATTTTTAGTGAATTTTCTTCTCAAAATTCAGAAGACATTTAAACCAACTGCCAAAATTTAGATCGATGTTGTCAGTTGCACTAGCCAATCAGGTGCAACATCGAGTATGGAAGCTTCTAAATGCTTATCTAAGCCAGATATTATTAACAAACCTAGTGTTAATAGTAATACGCCCAGTATTTTCTTTCCTGCCGCACCAGCCGTCATCATTTTGTTCCGAAATTTCATTATTGCTTGACGCGAAAGCAAGCTTAAAATAACCAATGGTGTGCTAGCCCCTAGGCCGAATACTGCCATCACTAGGGCGGCATGACCGAGATTTTGCCCCTGACTAGCAAGGGTAATCGTTGCACCTAGTGTAGGCCCAACACAAGGGCTCCAGACCAAGCCGAGCAATAAGCCTATTAGAAATTGGCCGAATAAGCCGTCGGTCGTAATACGGCTTAACAATGACTGCCCAGAACCACTCAACCCTGAAGTGGCCACCGCAAATTTTTCTTGCAGTGTTGTAGAGAGTAAAATGATACCGAACAAAATTAGCATAGCGGCACCAATGTTACGCAATACTTGCTGATCTAAACCAATGGCAGTGCCTACGCTTGCAATGAGAACGCCAACCACCGTAAATGACAACGCTAACCCAGCGGCTAAGGCAAATGGGCCTAACCGGTGCGTCATGACAGCCGAGCCAATTAATATTGGCACTAGTGGCAAGACGCACGGAGATAAGGTGGAGAGGATTCCAGCAATATAGCTCAGGCCATAAGTTCCAAGTTCAGCAATCATGATAAACGCCTTATAGTGTTTTACGTAGTAGTTTTTCTATGCCGCTAGGCGTTGTGTCACCTAGGCTACGGCCTACTTCTTTACCACCTTTGAAAACGATTAAGGTACTTTGTTGCGACACATGAAAAGCCCTGACAATATCCTTTTGATTGTCAAAGTCAACGCGGAGTGATGTCAAATTTTTGAACTCATTTTGTTTTAGTAATGAAGAAATAATCGGGCTTTGTGCACGACAAGTGGGACACCAGTTAGCGTGTATATGCACCAAAATGGGTTTGCCTGCTTTTTGCAGCTGATCAAAAGACGTCTGAGTAAAGGCTACCGTGTCGGCCATTGCACTACTCGCCATCAGGCAAGAGACTAAAAAGATATTACGTAAGAAAAATTTCATGCGAGGCTCTCCTAATTTAGAAATATGTAAACCGAAATAACTAAACCTTAGTCGTCACCTGTAGGCTTTACTTACATGTTTTAAAGATATATTTAAGGGGTGCCCTAGACAATGCTTAATTAGGTAACGCTTAACGCATCAATAATTAAAGTTATCCACAAACCTAAAAGCTCGATAGATTTTTATGCCTCTGTAAGCCTTACTGTAGGCGGCTTACAGAGTCGCTTAGGCGATATTGTGTCATTTTGCTTAAAAATTAAGCAGTGTTTAGCCGTTAAATGATGCTAAAGTTTAATGCATGACATGCGGATACACTCGCAATAAAACAATTCGCGGGCCTTTCATTTTTTTTACTACGATGTCAAATTGATCAAACGCTATTTTGTCACCCACTTTTGGTAAATCGCCCAGTTTCCACATCACTAAGCCACCAACTGAATCTACCTCATCAATATCAATCACAAGACCTAAAGCGCGCTCAAGGGTAAAAATTGGCAGGCTGCCTTTGCCTAGTAGCGTGCCATCATCTAACTTACTCCAATCATTTTGGCTTTGCAAAAACTCATCACGAATCTCGCCCACCAAGGCACCCAGCATATTGTCGAGTGTTAAAAACCCGATGGGTGGTTGACCCCTATAGCCAACGATTGCAAAATGCACCGCCCCTTTACGAAAGCGACGAAATAGCTCCATCGCAGGCATATCTGGTAACACATGCTGGTAGGGTCGCACCAGCTCACCTAAACCTAGCTTAGTGGAGTCTGAAAGTTTTGCTAAAAATATATCCTTTAGGTGAATAATACCGATCACATTGCCGCCTTCATCTACGTATGGATAACGGCTAAAGCGATATTGGGTGATTATTTTTAAGTTATCTTCATCGCTATTTTGCACATTTAGCACTACAGCCTCATTTATTGGCCGCATTAAATCACTGACTTCTAAATCACTAAAATCTAAGGTATGGGCTAAAATATTCCACTCATCGCGTGAAAGGTTATCTGACGCCCGACTGCTCTTTAAAATTAGCTTTAGTTCATCTGCCGAGTAATAAGCATCATGGTGACTGGCCTCACCCAAGCCAAGTGTCTTCAACACAAAATTTGCACTGTTGTTTAGCACCCAAATGGCGGGATACATGGCCCAATAAAACAAATAAAGTGGCACACATGTCCAAACACTTACAAATTCAGGCTCACGGATAGAAAAAGATTTTGGTGCAAGCTCACCCAGCACAATGTGCAAATATGAAATGGTAAAAAATGCAACAACAAATGAAATACCGTTAATAAGCTCCAGTGAGTGCACACCAACATAAGCAAATAGTGGCTCTAATAAGGCGGCAAAAGCAGGTTCACCCACCCAACCTAGCCCAAGTGAAGCTAACGTAATACCTAATTGACAAGCCGATAAATAAGCATCGAGCTGACTGTGGACTTTAGCGAGAATTTTGCCTCTAAAGCCATAAACTTTTGAGATGGCTTTAACCCGTGTTTGGCGCAATTTAACCAGTGCAAACTCAGCCGCCACAAAAAACCCATTGAGAATAACGAGCAGAAAAGCAATGACAATTAAAAACAGATGATTAGACATAAACAAGACCTAAGCCTTGATCCTAAAAAGGTTTAATTTAAGTAAAAAAACACCGTGACACTTAACATTGCAACACAGTTCACACAAAATTAACCAACGCATTTGGTTACTTGCAGGGTATTGGCTGCTAAATCATTTAAAAATACGGATTGAGCGCAAACCAAGGTACCACATCTCTAGCTTTAATCATTGTAGCTAAAATCGCTTAGTTAACGCAGTCATCTTCGCCCACCATGTGACTATTTATGTGACGATTCAAGTGTCTTTAACGGTTCAACTCTGCCCGCAACAGAGTATTTTATACACGGCGTAAAGCACCTGAGCATTTTTTATGCCTCTACAAGCCGCATGCAGACTGGCTGACAGAGGTGCTTGGATGATGATGTTACTTTTGCTTAAAAATTAAGCAGCTATTTATTGCATTTTCTCTTCATCGTGAATACATAAAAATCAATAATTTGAGCGCGCATTTGCAGCAAAACGACATTACAATCACAGTTTTGAATAAAACAAACCTTGGATTTAAATAAATACTATGTTAACCCATATCAGAACAACCATGGCACCAAAACTCGAAGTGGCCAGTGAGCTCTTGCCCATATTAATAGAGTTGCAAGCATTAGAACCACTTTTTCACGGCGCATACAAACATGCCACGCCCGCACAATTTGAAGCACTTGTTGCCCCAGATTTTTGGGAAGTAGGCGCCACAGGTCGCCAATATAGCCGTGATTTCGCCCTACAAGTGTTAACGCAGCGGCAAACCACGCCAGATGGAAATGCATGGCAAGCAAAAGATTATCACTTGCAAGCATTGAATGAAAATACCTATTTACTCACCTACTCCCTGCAACAAGCTGACCGCGCCACGCGCAGGCTCACGGTATGGCAGCGCAAAAGACAGCAATGGCAGGCCATTTATCATCAAGGCACAGTGATAGAAAACCCTGAAAAAATTCAAGTTACCCACAATTAAAATCGCCCGAGAGATTTTTATGCCTCTACAAGCCGCATGCAGACTGGCTGACAGAGGTGCTTGGATGATGTTACGTGTTTTTGCTTAAAAATTAAGCAGTCTTTTGCAGATATTTTGATTTAAGTTTCTAGCCAATAAAATGCTAGCGGTGGCACCACCAAATTTTCTTCAGTTAATGTAAGCGTTTCATCTGTACACAGGTCTTTGGTGATCTCGTATTGAAAAAATCCCATGGGTTTTAATGTGCTCAAATTGAGCATTTGCGGTTCGGTATCAAAATTGCCGACGACAAGCACTCTTGATGTTGAGCCTGTTTGATTAAACCGTGAATATACGAATAAATGCGGGTTTTCCACTTGTATGAGTTCACGATTATTTTTATCAGCAAAGGCCAATACTTCTTTGCGCACAGCAATCAGTTTTTTTAGTCTGCTGAATATTTGGTATTCAATGCTGCCATGCTCTCGTCTTTTTTCTGCTTTTTCCCAGTCCATATTGGGTCGGTGTGCCCAGCGACTATCGTCTCTTTTTTTCGAGTCACTTAAATAGGCGCCGTTATTTAACGTGCCAATGGCATCGCCATAGTAAAGTAGCGGAATACCGCCAAAAGATAAAATGATACTATGCAGTAACACGATGGTTTTAATGGCATTATCTATGGCCGCTTCGTCTTGCTCATCCATTGCCGTTTCAAGACCAGCAAGCGAAGCTAAGGAACCTGAAATACGGGCGTCACCTGTTTTTTTATTCACGCCAAAAGCGAATCCTTTTGCGCGTGAGCTAGCAAAGCCCCCAGTGTAATAATCCACCAAAAATCGCCGATGCTGTAATGGGTCATAACCAGCAGAGATAATATCTGCATCACTGAAACCCAAGCCAATATCATCATGACAGCGCACATAGTTAAGCCATGTAGCACGCTCTAGCTTTTCAGGAATACTCTGTATGCCTTTATTAAGCAATGTGGTGTTTTTAGTGGCTACGGCTTCCCACATGAGCGCCATCAATGTCGCGTTGTAGGCAATTTCGCACTCTTTGGCATTAATGGCATCTTCACCAAAATATTTAACTATTTCATTGGGTGCCACAATCGCTTCTGCAATAAACAGTACGCCTGGTGCGGTTACTTGACAGCAATCTTTAAACATTTGCAGAATTAAATGCGCTTCGCGCTCGTTTTGACAAGTGCTACCCATTTTTTTCCATAAAAATGCGACCGCATCTAAGCGCAAAATATCTGCGCCTAGATTAGCCCAATACAGCAAAATATCGAGCATTTCAATAAAGACGGCTGGATTTTTGTAATTTAGATCCCATTGATAATGATTAAATACCGTCATCACCCATTTACCCATCTTTTCATCCCATGTAAAGCTGCCAGGAGCTATTTCAGGAAAAACTTCGGGCATGGTTTCTTCATAAATATCGGGTATTTGGCGGTCATCAAACGTAAAATAATAGTCTTGATATTTAGGATCACCACCACGCGCTTTTTTAGCCCACTCATGCTCATTAGAAGTGTGATTAACCACCACATCTAAGGTTAACAGCATGTCTCGCTGTCTTAGGCTACTTTCAAGGGCTTTTAAGTCTTCTAGCGAGCCAAAGCGCTGATCAATTTTGCGAAAATCTCTGACTGCATAACCGCCATCGCTCTCATCTTGTGGACAATCACAAATGGGCATAATGTGCACCAGATTAATGCCTAAATCTTGCAGATAAGAAATTTTTGATTGCACGCCTTTGAGGTCATCTGCAAATCCGTCACAATACAGCGCCATGCCGACCCATTTTTGACTCAAAAACCAACTATGGTCTTTTTCACGGGTTAAATCGGTTTGCTTAAGGTGCTCTGGTCTGTCAACATATTGCTTCAGCATCACTTCTACAAGATGCTGCATTTGCTGGCTAAAATCTTCTCGCTCGCCATATAGCTTATAAAATAGCGCGTAAATGGCATAAAAGTTAGCGCCAAGCCGTGTGTAAAAATGCTGTAACTGTTGCTGGTTTTTTTCAGGTTTTAACGCATTGAGAATATCGTTAAGTAAGGAGTGTGATACTTGTTCGTACATTGTTATTTTCCACCCAAGTTAATTAAATCATTGCTCAAAGGTTTGCCAAACTGGTAATGGTCTAGGCCTTCTAATATGCCACCTGCATAGTTTTTTTGTGCAAAATAAACTTGCTCTAGGCCACGCAAGCTTTCTAGCTCGCTACTGTGGTTGCCCACCACCACGGCTAAGGTATCGCCAATTAACATTTCACTATCATTGCCAGAGTCACCCGCCACGAGAAACTGCTTAAGGGGCAAGCCCCATTTATAAGCAAGGTAACGAATCGCATGCCCTTTTGAAGCCCGTATTGGCAAGATGTCTAAAAATTCACCATGTGAATAAATCACTTGCGCTTGCAAATTAAGTGCTTGTAAATGCTGGCCTACTGTTTCTATCGACGGAAACTTTGCGGGGTCAACAATATAGCTTAATTTAAACTCACGTTGATTTTCTGGCGCTTGCAAAACTACACCAGGAATCTCCAACATCGCATTGGCTAAATCACCACTACGCCATTGATGGCGAATATGGTTTGCCCAACCAATATCGGGGATGAGTTTAGCGCCATAGTTAATTTCGCTGCCGACAGAGGTAATCAACACATCTGGCACTGGTACACGATTTTTCTTTAAAATTTCTACGGCGCTCTGTAAAGGGCGGCCAGTAGCAATACCAAAAACCATCTCACCTTTATTTTGGCGTAACCAGTTTACCAGCACTTTCAAGTGCGCTTTATTACCCAGCAAGGTATTATCGATATCACTAATCAGCGCCATATTAGCCAGTGGCATGGGTGATTTGCCTGAATTTAAAGTGCTGGCATATTGACGACGCAGACGTTTTCTATCTTTGCGTAAGATATAACGCACTTCTTTCATGTATTTTTCTACATGGCCATCCCAGCTATAGTGACGCTTGACATTAAGCAATCCACTTTTTGACCAGCGCTGCCATTGCGCGCGATGTGATAATGCTAAAAATAGCGACTCGCCAATGGCATGGTTATCTAAGGTATTCGTCAGCAAGCCATTTTGGCAATTGGCCACAATGTCGCGCGGGCCACCATCCTCTGGCGCTACAATAGGTAAACCACTTGCTGCGGCTTCAATTAAAGTCAGCCCAAATGGCTCGGTAAATGCTGCATTAATAAACACGCCTTTACTTTTTGCGGCATATCGATAAAGCTCTGGAATCTCCTCTTGCGCTATATTTTTAGGAATCGCCACCTTGCCCCATAAGTTGTATTGATCAATGTCTAACAATAGCGCATTCAACACAAGTTGCTGAGCTTTTTCCATGGTGCGGATATCTTCACGCGTGCCCGCCACAATCATCAAATTGGCTAACGCCTGTAGCGCTGGGTTGTTTGCATAAGCCTCAACTAAACCTTTGATATTTTTACGTAAATCTGGCCGACAAATGGTGAGAATGATGGGCTTATTCGGCTCACTTAAAAAACAATCTACCAATGACTTTAAATGTGCATTAATCGGCTTGCGGCCAGGCGCAGTATAACGAGAAATATCAATACCCGGCGGTATCACTTTATATCGGCAGAAGTCAAAATTGCGATACATGCCGTATTGCTCTTCTATTTCTTGACGCGTGCTAGTCACAATCATCGAGGCATGTTGTATCACATCTTCTTCTACTGCAATACGGCGAGCAAAGTTAAATTGCTTTTCTACTGAAGATTCCTTACGGCCACTTTTTAATAAGCGATCCAGCTTTGGTCGGCCAAGGGAGTGGCCTGTATGAATTAACGGAATACCGAGCAACATAGATAATTGCCTGCCAACATAGCCAGCATCGGCGTAATGCGAATGTATAAAATCTGGCAACCTGCCTTGCTGGCGCAAAAAGTGTAAACACTGATCAACCATTTGGTCTAAATGTGGCCATAATGTCTCTTTGCGAAGATACCGTTTAGGGCCGCAAGCCAAGCGAATGATTCTAGCGTTATTAGACAGCACCTCTTCTGGTACAGCATAGTCAGGTGATAAAGCAGCATCGCTAATTAAGCGCGTGAGCAAATCCACCTTTTCAACCTGCCGATGCTTTGCCAATGAACGCGCTAATTCAATCACATATTTCACTTGTCCGCCAGTATCTGCATCACGCCCTAGCTCGAGATTTTGCGAGCGCACTAGGCCATGTACGCTAATCATTAAAATATATAGTGGGGTCTGTGCATTGCTGTTCTGTTGCACGCGTACTAGCTCCAATCTTTTAAAAATGGTAAATAAAATTCGGCTGATGCTGGCGCAGCACCTCTTACTTTACAAAGCTCAGCGGCAAATGCATTGGCTCGGCTTAGCATTTGCAGTATTGGCCATTTTTGTACAATGCCCAAAATGCAAACAGCAGAAAAGCCATCACCCGCACCAACAGTATCAACTAATTCGCTACCTATATTTTGCCCAGCCGTATTGGCTTCTACCCCTCCATTGGTTAATGCCCATGCACCTGCTCCTCCACAGGTAACCAAGAGTAATTTAAAGCCAAATTTCTGCATTAAAAATATGCCACATGGCTTGCCACTCGCTTCTGGCGCGCTAAACATCTGCCCAATAACGCTAAGTTCTTCTTCATTCACTTTTACAATGTCTGCGCGCTGCAATGAGTGGCTAATCAACTGCTTGTTATACCAAGGGTGACGTAGGTTGACATCCAAAAATCTTGGAGGCTTTGCTTCATTCCTACCTTTGGCATCATTCAGAAAAGTATCCAGCGCTAACCGTGACTCCTCAGCTCTTTGGGCTAGCGTGCCAAAATAAACTAAGTTAGGGCGCGCTGACATGATCGCCACATGCGTTAATTCAGCGTCTATATGGTCATAAGCTTGGTCGGGCAAAATATCAAAGGTGTGCGCGCCATTTTGCATTTGCACATTCACCTGACCCGTTGGGTAAATCGTGTCGCATTGAACCCCTGAATGATCCATCTCGAGCTTAGCGAATTCAGTTAGAAATTGCTCTCTAAGTTGGTCATTGCCAGTTCTGGTGATTAAAATGGGGTTGAGCGCAAACGCTCTCAAGTGCCTAGCAACGTTATACGGCGCACCGCCTAATACGGTTTTATCAGGAAAAACATCCGCCAATACTTCGCCAAACAAAGCAACGGTGTTGGTTAATTGGTTAGAATTTTTTGTTATCAAGCGTATCTCCCCCAATGTAGTTATTGAATTAACCACCCTCTGCTCACCAAATTAAAACTTGAGCCAAGAAGATAGCCTATTACACCTAATAAGGATATTACATTGATTACTATAGATATTTTAAAAGAAAAGTTGCTGTACTAGAGATTGCTATACAAGGTGCCACCACCAAGGGTCTGCAGCTTTGGCAAACCATTGTTTACTGATTTACTGCGACAAAACTAACTTTTAAATCCCTCTCACCGCTGATAGTCACAGTCACTAATGCAAACTGTTATTCACTAACTTGATGATATTAATCAACTTTGCTGAGGTTCATTATCGCACAAAAACACCTTTACTCAAAACCGACCACCTCGCCTCAAGTCAACATTCAACTTAGTAAAGCTGATTTATCATCAAGCTACGGTAATAGAAAAACCAGAGAATACTAGCACTTTACACTGCAAAATTATTAAAGTTATCCACAATCACTTTTCCGCGAGAGATTTTTATGCCTCTGTAAGCCTCACTGTAGGCGGCTCGCAGAGGTGCTTGGGTGATGTTATGTGTTTTTGATTAAAAATTAATCAGGTTTTTTGAGTGTTACTCTAGCCAGATTTAGTTCACCATAACTTTTTATTGATAAACAAAACTAAGGAGATTCACCATGTGGACAACACCAGCAGCGACAGAAATGCGTTTTGGCTTTGAAGTAACAATGTATGTAATGAATAAATAAGCCCAACAAATAATTAAAGCATAACGCTTATAAAAAGGACGCTTTAAGCGTCCTTTTTTATTGCCCAATTTTTGGTGAAATTGCACTTTAAACGTGTAAGTTATCCACAACTTTATTTCTTCGAGAGATTTTTATGCCTCTGCAAGCCGCATGCAGACTGGCTTGCAGAGGTATTTGGGTGATGTTGAGTGATTTTGATTAAAAATTAAGCAATGTAATTAAACTTCCTCTCTTGGTATTTCTTCATGAAATCGACAAAAGTGTACAGAAAGTTTGAGCAGATATAGGTAAAAACCAACTTGTCCAAGTGTGAAAATTTTCTTTCTATTTTCTTGTGAGCTAAATACCGAGTATGGAACTGTATGCAAATCATCTAGCAATGCTATGTAATCCTCTTCCAAGCCAGCACCTTTAGGTAGATAAAATACTGAGGTGATTTTTTGTTCTTTTATAGCAACAATTTTATCCTCTATTTTTTTCTTATCAATCTTAGAAGTCAATAAAGCTACGTAACTACCTAACTTTATAATAGGTGCAAAGGTCAATTTAACTGGAAATTCTCTTTTGTTATCAACAGCAATATCACAACTGTTAGTTAAAAGAATACCTTTAATAAGTCTTTTCTCTGCGGTATCAAAATTAATAATAGATATTGATGCCCATCCATCTCCCTGTAATACTTCATCCTCATATCTATTTATGTAATATTCAATTCCTCTAGGAAAGTTATCCAATGCCTTGGCTAGATTTTCCTTTGCTTTTTGGGTTAAGTAGTAAGGTATTTGTTCTTTTATAGAATCAGATGTGACTTGCATAGATATAGATACAGAATTTAACTTTCGTATAAATTCCAAATATTTTCGTAAAGGATTTTTTCAAAGTCTGAACCAAGTGACTCCTGATGAGCTAATAACTTTTCGTAAAAAACACTTACTGATTGCTCATAGTTTTTTACATTAGAATCATAACTCCCAGAAATTACTCCTCGCATACTGTTATATGTGGACTCATTACCGTTTGATGAATATGGGGCTTGCAGCAATCCTTTTTGGTAAGTTATTTCATGCCTATTCGTAAAAGTTGGATGCTGGTTTGCAATAAGGCCTGCTGCTAATAAGACATAACTAAAAGTACTCGATGTTTGACTAAAGTAAAATTCATTCATAAGTTGGTTCCAACGATTTAAGGGTCTCAGTTGACAAACACTCAAAAAATTTCGCTTTATTTTCTGTATGTAGCTCTTCCAATTTATCAGAAAAGTTTTCAAGGAACAATTCCATAGGAACATTACGCTCTGGATGAATGCTATCAATGTCAATAATTGCACCTTCTCTTGACTCTCCAGTATGTAAAGTTGCTTTTGCCGAGGAAATAATATGAACTGCGTGAATAAAACCATTTTTTGGAATTTCTATACGAATTTGAAATGCCTCTTGCACCAGTTTATGTCCAGCTACATCTAGGTTAAGATTAAACATTGATGCTATTTGTTTTTCTTTAGATATAGGTAGCATGTCCACATATTTAACAGCACATCGTTCTAAAGATTGAACAATATTACTGGAGTTCAAAATATTAATTACTTCTATTATAGCTGGCTTAAAAATTTTCCAGCCCGCGTAAGGATGTTTACTACTAATTGATAGACTATTATCACTTATATTAATAAAAAAACTTTTCCAATCTATCCTGGATATTGGTGAATACTTCAAATTTGGATCTGCATCTCTTACTTCTTTAGGTAACTGAGAAATAGGTAATGAGTCTAGCTTTTTCTCCCCCTCTAAAATATTGTACAAAATTCCAGGTAAAATAATTGATGCGGGTATTTGACTGGTGAATCGCACCTCAAATACCGCATCAATTAGCGGTTCTTTATTTAACTTAATTGGAAGACTGGTTGTCATTACATCGATTTCCGAAATAGGGAGTTTTAAATATCCAACGAGCCCACATTTAAAGCATTGCCCTCAATAAACGCACGCCTTGGCTCAACATTGTCGCCCATCAGCGTGGTGAAAATTTCATCGGCGGCAATGGCGTCATCAATTTGCACTTTTAATAAGCGGCGCACTTTGGGGTCCATTGTGGTTTCCCACAGTTGTTCTGGGTTCATTTCGCCCAGCCCTTTATAGCGTTGAATATTCAGTGTGCCTTTTGCTTCACTTAGCAGCCAATCAAGCGCTTGTTTAAAGCTGCTAACGTTTTGCTCTTTTTCATTGCGTTTTACGGTGGCATCCGCACCCACTAGGCCTTGCAACATGGTGGAGGTTTTTAAAATTTGGCGATAATCACCACTGCTTAAAAACTCGGCATCTATCACGCAACTTTGCAGGTTGCCATGCACAAATTTGTTCACTTCAAGGCGGTAGGTGCTAGTTTCTGCATCAAGTGCCACTATCACCTCGCTACCAATTGCGCCTAAAATAGGGCGTAATTTTTCGGCCACGCGGTTAGCGTTTAGCTCATTGCTAAGGTTAATTTCGCCCACATCTTGAATGGCGCGTAGCACGCTTTCATCATAGTGCGCGGCTATGCGGCGTATCACGGCTTCTGTGAGTACCACTTGGTTTGCAATTTCCGCCAGTGCTTTATCTGCCAGCACGCCTGCTTCTGCTTTTGTATCCAATTCTGCGCCTTTAAGGGCTGAGTTAAGTAGGTAAACATCGAGTTCTTGTTGGTCTTTTAGGTAGCGTTCATCGCGGCCTTGTTTGACTTTATAAAGCGGCGGTTGGGCAATATAAATATGGCCACGCTCAACTAACTCAGTCATTTGGCGATAGAAAAACGTGAGCAATAATGTGCGAATATGCGCACCGTCCACGTCCGCATCGGTCATGATAATAATGCGGTGGTAGCGCAATTTTTCTACATTAAAATCAGCCTTGCCGATGCTGGTACCTAGCGCGGTTATCAATGTGGCAATTTCTTGGCTACCTAATAGTTTGTCAAAACGTGCTTTTTCTACGTTTAAAATTTTACCTTTAAGTGGCAAAATCGCTTGGTTTTTTCGGTCACGTCCTTGTTTGGCTGAGCCACCTGCGGAGTCCCCCTCGACCAAGTAAATTTCACATAATGCTGGGTCTTTTTCTTGGCAATCTGCCAATTTTCCAGGCAAGCCTAGTGTATCCATCACGCCTTTGCGGCGAGTGATTTCGCGTGCTTTACGCGCGGCTTCTCGCGCACGGGCGGCTTCTACAATTTTGCCACAGATAATTTTGGCATCGGCGGGGTTTTCTTGTAAAAAGTCAGCCAGTTTTTGTGAAACCACTTCAGAAACAACAGGCTGCACTTCACTTGAAACTAATTTATCTTTGGTTTGTGATGAAAATTTTGGGTCAGGCACTTTAACTGATAGCACACAGGTAATGCCTTCACGCATGTCATCGCCTGTGGTTTCTACTTTGGCCTTTTTAGCCATGTCAGTTTGCTCAATATATTGGTTAAGCGTGCGAGTCATGGCGGTGCGTAAGCCTGTTAAATGGGTGCCACCATCGCGTTGTGGAATATTATTGGTAAAACATTGCACGGTTTCGCTATAGCTATCATTCCACTGCATGGCCACTTCTATGGTCATGCCATCTTTTTCACCTTTGGCATAAAAAGTTTTGGGGTGTAGCACCGTTTTTGTGCGATTAATATATTCTACAAAGCCTTTAATACCGCCTGCATGCGCAAAGTTTTCTGATTTACCGTTGCGTTGGTCTATTAGCTCAATTTTTACACCAAAGTTTAAAAATGATAATTCACGAATGCGCTTAGCTAAAAGCTCAAAATGGTATTCCACTAATATAAAAGTTTCTACAGAAGCTAAAAAGTGCACTTCTGTGCCTTTTTTATCGGTTTTGCCTGTTTTTGCTAGCGGTGCCATTGGCACGCCGCGTTGAAACTCCATTTGATGCACTTCACCTTTGCGGTAAATTTTTAGGCGTAACCAATCTGATAGTGCATTAACCACAGAAACACCCACACCATGCAAACCGCCAGAAACTTTATAAGAGTTTTGGTCAAACTTGCCGCCTGCGTGTAGCTCTGTCATCACAATTTCGGCCGCGGAGCGTTTTGGGTCGTGTTTGTCATCCTCTTTAATATCGGTAGGAATACCACGCCCGTTGTCTGAGACGCTAATACTGTTATCTGGGTGAATGATGACCTTAATATCGTCACAATGGCCCGCTAGCGCTTCATCAATGGCGTTATCGAGTACTTCAAACACCATGTGGTGTAAACCAGAACCATCACTTGTATCGCCAATGTACATGCCTGGGCGTTTACGAACAGCATCTAAGCCTTCTAAAATTTTAATACTGTTTGAGTCATATTCTGGAATGCTGGGTTTTTTATCTGCCATATTGAGTATCTTTTTACTTTATAGTGAAGTTAAATCGTGAATGAATTGATATTGCACCTTGCTTAAATGCGCATCGGCATGACCACGTATTTATATTCTGCTTTATCTGGCACGGTCATTAAGCAACTGCTATTCGCATCTGAAAACGAAAATGTAACTTGCTCACTGTTAGCGTTATTTAATATATCAATTAAATAGGTGACGTTAAAACCAATATCTAACGCATCGCCTTGATAATCAATTTCTAACTCTTCTTCTGCTTCTTCTTGGTCACTATTGGTGCTGATGAGTTTTAAGTTATTTTGATTAATCACCATGCGAATACCGCGATATTTCTCATTAGATAATATAGAAGCACGTTGCATGGCCAGTAATACACCAATTCGATTAGTGCTAAATGTATTTTGATGCCCTACGGGAATAACGCGGTTGTAGTCAGGAAATTTACCATCAATAATTTTTGAGATCAGCTTAATATTAGCAAAACTAAAGTTTACTTGGTTTAAAGACATTTCTACTTGCACTTCTTCATCACTTTCATCTAACAACTTAATTAACTCTATCACTGTTTTGCGAGGCAAAATAACTTCTTGTTTTTCATACGTTTGTTTTAATTCAGCAGAGGTAAAACTGAGTCGATGGCCATCGGTACCTACGATATTTAAGCGGTTATCCATCACTTCAAACAACAAACCATTTAAGTAATAGCGAATATCTTGCTGAGCCATTGCAAATTCAACTTGTTTTAATAAGCCTTTTAATTCGCGTTGAGCAATGGTTATTAACGTACTTGGCCCTAGTGTTTTTGTCATCACTGGGTAATCAGCAGCAGGCAAGGTTTGTAAATTAAAGCGGCTTTTACCTGCCTTTAATGTCAACCGGCTATCATTACTTGCCATATTAATATCAGCGCTATCTGGTAGAGAGCGACAAATATCTAAAAGCTTTTTAGCGGCTAATGTTGTTGAAAAGTCACTTTCTGTTGCACTTTCCATCGATAAAGAAATCTGCATTTCTAAATCTGTTGCTGTGAGATGGATTTTATTTTTCTTGGCTTCTATTAATAAATTAGAAAGTATCGGCAATGTATGTCTTTTTTCTACAATACTAGCGACCGAAGTTAACGGTTTTAATAAGGTTTCTCGGTTGATTTTAATATTCATCTTTATAACCTAAATAATATATATATAAATAATAGTAATAATAATGTGACTAATTTTTGTGTATAACTGCTTATTTTACAGTTAAATCAAAATGTTATTTAAACTTTTTACATCTTAGCAATAGCCATATTCTATTGTGGATAAATTGTTAATCAAATTAAAAAAAAATTAAATTAGCAACCTTATGCTCAAATTATCCACAGTTTAATCATAAGTTAAATAAGCTATTTTAATCGCGTATAACTTGTGTTAAAAATCCAATATCACGCGCAATCGTTGTGTCATTTTTTCTTAATAAGTCAATCTCATCGCACGCATGCATTACGGTTGTATGATGCCTACCACCAAAAGCTTCGCCAATTTCAGGAAAGCTATGGTTAGTGAGTTCTCTTGCTAAAGCCATAGCAACTTGCCTAGGCCGAGCAAAATTACGTGTACGCTTTTTACTATACATTTCTGCAACCTTAATTTTATAGTAATCTGCCACGGTTTTTTGTATATTTTCTAATGTCACTTGCCTTCCACGCACTGCAATTAAATCTCTTAATGCATCTTTTGCCAAGTGCACATCTATTGCATGTCCAGTAAATTTTGCCATTGCAATAATACGGTTTAAGGCACCTTCTAACTCACGCACGCTAGAACGAATTTGTTTAGCGATAAAAAAAGCCACGTCTTCAGATAACTTTAAATTCACCGCTTCAGCTTTTTTTAGCAAAATAGCTACACGCATCTCGAGCTCTGGCGGTTCAACCGCCACTGTCAAACCCCAGCTAAAGCGCGTTCTTAATCGTTCATCTACATCTATAATTTCTTTGGGATAAGTATCACAAGTAATGACGATTTGTTTTTTTGACTCAACCAGTGAGTTAAAGGCGTAAAAAAACTCTTCTTGCGTGCGCGTTTTTTTAGCAAAAAACTGAATATCATCAATCAGTAATAAATCTAATGAATGATATTGTTGTTTAAAGCCATCAAATGTTTTATTTTCATAGGCTTTAACAACATCAGAAACATAACGTTCTGCATGTAAATAGCGTATTTTAGCATCTGGGTTATGTGATTTTAATTCATTACCAATCGCTTGAAGCAAATGCGTTTTGCCCAGCCCTACCCCACCATAAATAAATAATGGGTTATAGGCACTACCTGGGTTTTGTGCAACTTGAATAGCTGCTGCACGGGCAAGTTGATTAGCTCGGCCTGTAACATAGTTATTAAAATAAAAGCTATCGTTTAGCCCAGAGCTGGCAACGTTACTATTTTTTAAAAGACTATTTGATTTTTTTGCCACATTATAGGGCGCTACAGCATTATGCACTTTCGATATTATGTTATCTTCAACAAGCTCACTCAATGGATTGTTATTGATAGAGGGCGTTTTTAACTTTCTAATATTTTGAACGTCTGCATTCTCTACTGGATTAACCAGCACAAAATTAATTTGTATTTCCTTTAAATTTAACTCATGCGCAATCTGTTCAATTTTCTTAAGAAATCTATCTTTAACCCATTGCATGACAAAACGATTAGGTGCGATTAGGTTAACTTGATTACTTTCGATTTCCACTGAAAGTGGTTTAATCCAAGTATTAAATTGTTGCGTTGAAAGCTCTTGCTCTAAACGACTCAGGCAAGTTGGCCAGAAATTTTTCATGGGTGCAATGTCATTGTGCTTTAAAATTAAGTATTGACTAAACCATTATTAAAGTTATGTAGTACATTGATTTAATGATTAAATTAAATCAATACATCGAGTTATTATTCTTTATATATTGATAGCATTCTAGCTTGTTTCATAAAACTTATCCACAGGCATTTGCACTTATCAGCACAGTTAAATAAACATTGACAAAACAGCTGTATTTCGTGTCTAATAGTCGGCTTTACTGAAAATAGCAATACAGGAGCATTAAATGAAACGTACATATCAACCATCTAAAACACGTCGTGCCCGTACGCATGGCTTTTTAGTACGTATGGCAACAAAAGGCGGTCGTAATGTTATAGCATCACGTCGTGCAAAAGGTCGTAAACGTTTAGGCTTATAATTCTTTCAATAAGGACTAATCTTAAAAAGACCTCTTATTAAGATTTATCTTTAAAGGTAGTCGAAAATGCCTGTTAATTTAAGTGGTGTTATGATTAATGGAAAAATTATACAGGCTACCAAAACAAGCCAAGTTAGTTAAAACGGATGAATTTTCATCCGTTTTTAATTTCCGTAAACGAATTACAGCAAACTATTTAGTAATACACTATTTACCCAATGCATATCAGCGGGCACGTCTAGGTTTGGTGGTGAGTAAAAAAGTAGCTAAGTTGGCGGTTAGAAGAAATTACATGAGGCGTTTATTGCGTGAGTGCTTTAGGTTAAAGCAACACGAAATCGCTCACTTAGATATAGTAATACGTGTGCAAAAAAAGTTTAGTAAGCGTGAGTTTTTACTGATTAAACAAGAGTTTGAATTAGCAATTATTAAAATAAATCAACGAGTTGGGTTTCTTAATGATGATGTTGCCGAATGTCCAATAGTCAAATCATAATGAAAAGGCTAATTTCTTTTTTGTTAAAATTATTTATTAAAGGTTACCAAAGGTTGGTTAGCCCATTTATTGGTCAGCATTGTCGTTATTATCCAACTTGTTCACAATATGCGCTAGAGTCTATCAATAAGCATGGGCCATTTAAAGGGGGGTATTTTGCAATACGTCGCATTTTGCGTTGCCACCCATGGCATGATGGCGGGTATGACCCTATTCCTTAAACAATTTACCCAATGATATATTAAAGATAGCCTCAATTTATGGATACAAAACGCTTAGTACTTTTCATTGTTTTTTCAATGTCAATTTTAATGTTGTGGGATGTGTGGCAACGTCAGCATGCGCCTGCGCCAGTAGCTCAGCAAGGTGAGCAAAAGTCTAGTACCAGTAATAGTAGCTCCCCTTCATTAAATGCGCCAGCGGTGTTGGATAGTGACTTTAAATTGGCACAAGGCCAACGCGTCAATGTGGTTACTGATTTATATAATGTAGATATCGATACGACAGGTGGAGACTTACGCAAGTTAGTTCTGCTAAAACATCGTGCTAATAATAGCGATAAAGCAAATTTTATTTTATTAGATGATGCAGCAAAGCCTATGGTCTATGTGGCTCAAACAGGTCTTGTTGGCGCAGACTTACCAAATCATAAGGCGATATTTACTAGTGCATTGACTAGCTATAAAATGCCAGCAAATAAAGATACATTAGAGGTTCGTTTAAGTTGGGCGGGAAAAAGTGGAATTTCAGTAGATAAAGTCTATACTTTCCACCGTAATCAGTATCTTATAGATGTAAATTATGAAATAAAAAATGGATCTAATGTCGCGATTATACCCACAGTTTATTATCAAATTGTACATGATAAAGAATCGAATCAAGGTTCTAAACTACAGCCAACATTTACAGGTGGTACATATTTTACGCAAGTTACGCAATTTAAAAAACTCGCTTTTAAAGACATGAATAAAGAGCCGCTCGATGTAAAAACAAACGATGGTTGGGTGGGTATTTTGCAGCACTATTTTGTCAGTGTATGGATTCAAAAATCAGGAATTTCACGTGAGTTTTATACGGAAAAATTAAATAACGATATCTATAGAATTGGTTCAAAAAGCACCCTTGCAAGTATTGCACCTGGTGCAAGCGCAATCGTTCCAGCGCAGTTTTACTCTGGCCCACAAAATAAACAGCAACTTGAAGCGGCTGCACCAGGCCTTGATCTAACGGTTGACTATGGTGTGCTTAAAATATTGGCTGCGCCCTTATTTTGGGTGCTATCAAAAATCAATAGCTTAGTAAATAACTGGGGCGTTGCCATTATTTTACTGACCTTAATGATTAAAGCTGCGTTTTACCCCTTATCAGCAAAAAGCTATCGCTCTATGGCTCAGATGCGAGAGTTAGCTCCACGTCTAGAGTCTATGAAGCAAAAATTTGGTGACGATCGTAAAAAAATGCAGCAAGCGATGATGGAGCTATATAAATCTGAAAAGATTAACCCGATGAGTGGTTGCTTGCCTATTTTGATACAAATCCCAGTATTTATTTCACTGTATTGGATGCTATTGGGATCAGTTGAGTTGCGCCATGCACCATTCTTTGGTTGGATTACTGATTTATCAGCACCAGACACTTTGTTCGGTACAATCCCAAGTAGCATCCCATTAATTGGTGGTACACCCATAGGCTTGCTGCCGATTATCATGGGTTTATCGATGATTATACAAACTCGGCTTAACCCAAAACCAGCTGATCCAGTTCAGGCTAAGGTGATGACATGGATGCCAGTTATTTTTAGTATTTTCTTCTTTTTCTTTCCTGCAGGCTTGGTTTTATATTGGGTGGTTAACAATGTGATTTCAATTTGGCAACAATGGTTTATCAACAAATCCATTCACGCTGAAGCACTGCTTAAGAAAAAAGTTGTTAAGAACTAACCCTTCTTCAGAGACCATTGCTGCTATCTCCACGGCCAGTGGCGCTGGTGGCATTGGCGTAGTGCGAGTGTCTGGTGAGTTATCTGTTGCGATAGCAAACCACATTTTGGGACATTGCCCTGCACCACGCTATGCGGCTTATCTTCCATTTAAACTTGAAAATGAAGAGGTTATCGATCGCGGCATCGCTATTTTTTATCCCAATCCATATTCATACACAGGTGAGGATGTACTAGAGTTACAAGCTCATGGCGGCATGGCTCTAATGCAACTTTTACTGGCGCGCTGTATTGCGCTCGGAGCACGCCAAGCCGAGCCTGGTGAGTTTACACGACGTGCATATTTAAATGATAAAATGGATTTAGCGCAAGCCGAGGCAGTAGCCGACGTTATTAATGCCGCAACATCTGAGGCCGCAAAAAGTGCCGCACGTTCTCTGACAGGAGAATTTTCACATCATATCAACACATTACTTTTAAAGTTGGTTAACTTGCGTATGTACGTTGAGGCATGCCTAGACTTTCCTGAAGAGGAAATTGATTTTATTACGCAAGGAAACGTGGCGGAAAAGTTATCCTCAATACAAGATGAGCTTAATCTAGTATTTACTAAAGCAAAACAAGGAAGCTTGTTGAGAGAAGGCATCAATGTCGTTTTAGTTGGCCAACCTAATGTGGGCAAGTCTAGTTTAATGAACGCCCTTGCAGGAGAAGATATTGCAATTGTCACTCCTATCGCAGGAACAACGCGTGACGTCATTAAAAGTCTAATACAAATTAATGGTGTGCCTCTACATATTATTGACACCGCTGGATTACGTGAAACAGATGATGAAGTAGAAAAATTTGGCATAGCCCGTACTTTTCGAGCGCTAGAAACTGCGCATATCGCATTATTATTGATAGATGCAGCTCATGGTATTGCAGGGGCGGAAAAATCGATTCTAGAGCGGTTACCGCAAGAAATCACTAAAATTTGGATTCATAATAAAATTGATGTTTCACGTGAAACACCTAAAGTGGAAGAAATAGAGCAAGATGTGCACGTTTATCTTTCCGCTAAAATGGGAGATGGGTTGGATTTGTTAAAATTACAGCTGTTAAAAATTGCTGGCTATCAATCGGTAGGAGAAGGTGTTTTTATGGCACGTAAGCGCCATTTAGATGCGCTCACTCAAGTGGTGTTTCATTTGCGTATAGCAATGTCAGTAGTCGGTTCGGCTGAGTTGCTTGCAGAAGAGCTGCGCTTAGCGCAAGTTGCCTTGGGCGGTATTACTGGTAAATTTACCCCAGATGATTTATTAGGCGAGATTTTTAGTAATTTTTGTATAGGGAAATAAGGCCAATATCTGATGGCCTTATCATTAGTAAATTAAGCAAAAATGCTTAACTTATTGAATTTATCTGCAAGTAGATAATAAAAAGCTAGGCGAGATTTAAAACGATCTTCTTTCATGGTGACACACACCGCTTCAATAGCAGCGTTTAGTTCATCATCTGCATTAGTTAATGCTAATTTTTTCTTTAAAAAATTTTCACGTACGGTATCTCTTTCAGATTCATCGCCACATGAAACAAATTGAGAGTCTTTATTTGAGAGTACTAATGCGTAGTTTCTAGCCATTTTGTCTAATGCCGCCGTGTTTACTTTGCCAGCGTACTTTGTCGCGATTGCTTTATGTTCCTGTAAGTCAGCCATTATCTTCTCCTAAAATATATATTATCGTTTAAATACTATGCTATATTTCACGTGAGACTAAAGATGTGCATGCGGGCTTTTAGCCGTCTCGTTGTTGGTACTATAGGCTTAACTTAATTGCTGTGCAATAGTTGATATATAGTGGTGACACAAATGATTGTAAACAATCGTGAAACACAGCTATATGAAAAAATGTTTAATTGATGGTTTTTTCAGTTAATCCGCCATTAATTTCGTGTGTTTAATTACAAACTGTAAGTATTTTCTTAACTTTATTTGCTCTATTCGAAGCAAAGCCGTTATAAAACGTTTCACTTTTCGCAGCGCTTAGTGTTCAATATACTGAGTTATCTTGCTTGTTTGTGCGTTGTTATTCATTGCATTTTTTCTGCGCTGGCATATTTGAATTTATACCAAATATTTAGAAAGTCCCATTAATATTTCAAATAGAATTCTCGATAGTTTAGTTTTGATAACTTAATTTTTAAAAACTTGTATGCGTTATCAATTTGTAAAAGTTAAGAGAGTTTTATGGTATTAATTAGTTGATTAAGCATGCTATTGTTTGATTTAGCTATTCATGGCACTGCTATTCCAGTAAAATCTATTTCTTAGAAACTTACAGTGTTAGCAGATGAATTTTCCTGATATTTTTGATGTAATCGTCGTTGGTGGTGGTCACGCAGGCACCGAGGCTGCGCTTGCATCTGCAAGAATGGGGCAAAAAACCTTACTGTTGACTCATAACATTGAAACATTAGGTCAAATGTCTTGTAATCCCAGCATTGGGGGTATCGGTAAGGGGCACTTGGTTAAAGAGGTGGATGCTTTAGGTGGCGCGATGGCCTCAGCCACAGATATTGGCGGTATTCAGTTTCGTATTTTAAACTCAAGTAAAGGCCCAGCGGTCAGGGCTACACGAGCACAAGCTGACCGTATTTTGTACAAAGCAGCAATTCGTTATCAGTTAGAAAATCAACCAAATTTATGGTTATTTCAGCAGGCCGTAGACGACATTATTTTAGAAGGTGAACGTGTTGTAGGTGTGGTGACGCAAATTGGGTTACGCTTTAATTCTAAATCAGCCGTGTTAACAGCGGGAACTTTTTTGGGTGGCTTAGTACATGTGGGATTGCAAAATTATAGCGCAGGCCGCGCAGGTGATCCGCCAGCAATATCACTTGCGGCACGTCTGCGCGAGTTAAATTTGCCCGTTGGTCGTTTAAAAACAGGTACACCACCGCGTATTGACGGTCGCACCATCAATTACTCAATGATGACAATACAGCCAGGAGACAACCCTGTACCAGTATTTTCTTTTTTGGGTAAAGCGGCGCAGCATCCCTTACAAATGCCCTGCTGGATTACGCATACTAACGAGCGCACACATGACATTATTCGTGGCGGCTTAGATCGTTCACCGATGTACACAGGAGTGATTGAAGGTGTGGGGCCCCGCTATTGCCCTAGCATAGAAGATAAAATTCATCGTTTTGCTGATAAAGAGTCACATCAAATATTTTTAGAACCAGAAGGTTTAAATACTAATGAGGTTTACCCTAACGGTATTTCCACAAGTTTACCGTTTGATATACAACTGGCGTTGGTGCGTTCAGTACGGGGTTTAGAGAATGCGCATATTTTGCGCCCTGGCTATGCGATTGAATATGACTATTATGACCCGCGTGGCTTAAAGTCTAGCTTAGAAACTAAGGCGATATCAGGTTTGTTTTTTGCTGGGCAAATTAATGGCACGACCGGCTATGAAGAAGCCGCCGCACAAGGTTTATTGGCAGGCGTAAACGCCGCACTTTATGTACAAGAGAAAGCGGCTTGGTGCCCTGCCCGTGATGAAGCATATTTAGGGGTTTTGGTCGATGATTTAGTTACAAACGGTGTTACTGAGCCATACCGCATGTTTACTAGTCGCGCAGAATACCGTTTGCAACTGCGAGAAGATAATGCCGACATGCGATTAACAACCAAAGGGCGAGAGTTGGGCTTGGTCGATGATAAGAGATGGGAAGCCTTTAGCCGTAAGCAAGAAGCAGTTGCTCGCGAGCAAGAGCGTTTAAAGCGAACATTCGTGCAGCCAGCCACGGAATTGAAAACAGGTGTTTCACGTGAAACACAAATTTCAGTGCTTGGTAAGGAAATCGACCACGAATATAGTTTGTTTGAATTGCTGCGTCGCCCGGAAGTAACATATGAAGCATTGTTAACGCTAGGAGAACTCGGTCTAGGTGAGCTTGCCCCAGAGGTGCGAGAGCAAGTGGAAATCGCCGCCAAGTATAAAGGATACATTGATCGCCAAACAGAAGAAGTCGCTCGAAGTCGCGGGCAAGCAGATACCAAACTGCCCGCAGATTTAGATTATAGTGAAATACACGGATTGCCTATTGAGGCACAGCAAAAGTTAAATGCGCAAAAACCCGAAACCATTGGCCAAGCTGGGCGTATTTCAGGCATTACGCCAGCGGCTATTTCGCTGCTGTTAGTGTATTTAAAGCGTAAATCTCGATCTAAAAGCTTAGAGAGCGCTACTTAATGGCTGATATGCCAAGTAACTTAAATGCTGAGGCGCGAGCGATGCTCCATACAAAATTGTTGGCGGGCCTAGCCGAAATGTCGTTGATTTTAAGTGTGGAAAAACAA
Organism: Methylophilaceae bacterium; assembly: GCA_049662045.1. Taxonomy (GTDB): domain Bacteria; phylum Pseudomonadota; class Gammaproteobacteria; order Burkholderiales; family Methylophilaceae; genus Methylotenera. Next base: position 59,252 of record JBATAW010000078.1, read on the forward strand.
GAAAAATTGCTTAATTATGTCGCGTTGATTTATAAGTGGAATCAAGTACATAACCTAACAGCGGTTCGTGAGCCGTTGGATATGATAACATTGCATATACTAGATAGCTTATCTATAATGCCTTATGTAGAAAGTAAGCGTTTACTAGATGTTGGCGCAGGTGCTGGCTTGCCAAGTATTCCTTTAGCAATTTGCTTACCTGAATTGCAAGTGACCGCTATAGATGCGGTGCAAAAAAAAGTAACTTTTATGCGGCAAGTTAAAGCAGAGTTGCAGCTAGCCAACTTTGTAGTTATCCATGGCCGTATTGAAGATCAGGTGGTTCCAAGTAAGGAAATTGCGCACAAATATGAAATTATTGCCTCACGGGCGTTTTCGGAAATCAGTTTGTTCGTTAAGCTCACTAAACACTTGTTGGCTGATAAGGGCAAATGGTTGGCGATGAAGGGGTTAATCCCCCAGCAAGAATTTGAAAAAAGCGGCATCCGCCCAAGCGAAATAAAGGTGCTAAAAGTAGCGGGCTTAGAGGCTGAACGGCATTTGATTATAATAGAAAATAGTAAATGATAATTTTAGCAATCACCAATCAAAAAGGTGGCGTGGGCAAAACAACGACTTGCGTTAATTTAGCTGCTAGTTTGGCAAGCTTAGAAAAGCGGGTTCTGTTGATAGATCTTGACCCGCAAGGCAACGCTAGTACGGGTAGCGGTATTGATAAGGCGCGTTTAAAATATAGTATTTACCATGTGCTCATCAATGCAAAAACGCTTAAAGAAGTGATAGTACGTAGCGAAAAAGGCGGATATGACGTAGCGCCTTCCAATAGGGAGTTGGCTGGCGCGGAAGTGGAGCTGGTGCATGAAATTGCCCGCGAACTACGCTTAAAAGAAGCTATTGCTAAAGTAAAGGATTATTACGATTATATCTTGCTTGATTGCCCTCCCGCGCTTAATTTAGTAACAGTGAATGCACTGACTGCGGCCTATGCCGTCATGATACCAATGCAATGCGAATATTATGCTTTAGAGGGGCTATCTGATTTGGTGAATACTATCAAAAAAGTGCGTGCGCATTTAAACCCAGTGTTGGAAATTGAAGGCTTACTTCGTACTTTGTTTGATAGTCGCAACATGTTAGCAAATCAAGTTTCGGCGCAGTTGATCAGTCATTTCGGCGATAAAGTTTATAAAACAGTGATTCCACGCAATATTCGATTAGCTGAGGCGCCAAGTTATGGTTTACCAGTGTTGTATTATGACAAAAGCTCTAAAGGTGCAGTAGCTTATTTAGAGCTAGCACGGGAAATTGTAAAAAAAGTAAAAATCGATAAACCTTCCATAACGCAAGAGGCAAAACATGGCTAAACTAAAAGGCTTAGGTCGTGGCTTAGATGCATTGCTAGCTGGTGATATGGGCAGTGTGGGCGAAGCTGATTCGCTCATGATGCTTAAAGTGAAGCAAATGCAGGCTGGCAAATATCAGCCACGCAGTTATATGGATGAAGCGGCACTTAAAACTTTGGCTGATTCAATCAGAACACAAGGGATAATGCAGCCAATTTTAGTGCGCCAGCTTGATGACGAACGCTATGAAATTATTGCGGGTGAGCGCCGCTGGCGTGCTAGTCAAATGGCTGGCTTAGATGAAGTGCCTGTTTTAGTGCGTGAAATTGCCGACGAAGCAGCACTAGCGATGGCTTTAATAGAGAATATTCAACGCGAAGATTTAAATCCAATTGAAGAAGCGAGTGGCATTAAGCGTTTAATTGATGAGTTTGCTATGACGCATGAAAAAGCCGCACAAGCAGTGGGCCGTTCACGTGTTGCAGTTTCAAATTTGTTGCGTTTGCTTACTTTATGCGCGCCCGTGCAAGATATGGTCATGGCGGGTAAATTAGACATGGGACATGCACGTGCTTTAATTGGTTTAAATGGCGGTCAACAAGTGATGTTGGCTGAGCAAATTGTGCGGCATGATTTATCAGTACGTGAGGTAGAAAAGCTAGTTAAAAAACAGGATCATTTATCTAAGAATACGTCACAAAATCAGGCACTCCCCCCCCAAGTTAATCATGATGTATTAAGACTACAAACGGCGCTAAGCGACAAATTAGGTGCAGCTGTTAGTATAAAAGAAGGTTCAACTGGTAATGGAGCTTTAAAAATTAACTATTCAAGCTTGGATCAATTAGATGAAATTGTGAATAAAATTTTACGCTAAGTTATTTCATTTAATTAAAAAATAATTGATTCGCTCAACTTAAAGTATTGACTTAAAAGCGCTAATCGTTCAAAATTGAATTGTTAGCTCAAGAAGAATATAAAATAATAAGCTAACAGCCTCAAATTAACAATAAATTCAACAGGATTTTAAGTAAATTGTCAGCATCAACTACAGCCGATGTATTTAGTAAAATGCTTAAAATTCAATTAGTTGCAACGTTTGTAGTTGTATTGTTGGCCATGTTAATTTCAGGCTTAAATGCAGGGTTTTCAGCAGCTTTGGGCGGGTTAAGTGTTGTGCTGGGCGCGTTAGCTGCATCAGCCATTGCTAAGAGTGGCGAAAAGAAAAAAGACCCAACAGCGGTTTTAGTAAACATACTAAAAGCTGAAGCGGTAAAAATTTTAGTGATTGTCGTGTTACTGGCAATCATTTTTAATGTGTACAAGCAATTAGTGCCCTACGCGCTCATTACGGGTTTGGCCGCTGCGGCACTGTTTTCTGGTGCGGCACTGAGTAAGCTAAAGGCTTAACCAATTTAAAAACGAATTTTAAGTTAGAATAAATATAGATTATGGCTATAGAGCACGCATTAACTCCTTCTGAATACATAACTCACCACCTAAGCTTTAATGCCCAGTCTGTGGGCAATGGCAGTTTTTGGGTGTTGCACTATGACACGCTCATCATGTCGGTAGCGTTGGGTTTGTTGGTGATGGGCTTGATTTGGTGGGTGGCGCGATGCGCTACTGCTGGTGTGCCAAGTAAAGGCCAAGCTTTTGTAGAGCTGGTGTTTAGCTTTGTAGACGATCAAGTTAAAAACATATTTCATGGCAACCGTCATAGCTTTATTGCGCCAACTGCACTAACAGTATTTCTTTGGGTGCTCGCGATGAATTCGATGGATTTTTTGCCAGTGGATGTAGTTGCTAAAGTGGTTCAATTTTTTGGTGGTGAGCATGCTAAATGGCGCTCTGTGCCTACCTCTGATATCAATACGACATTTGCACTAGCATTGTCAGTCTGGATATTGATGATATTCTTCTCTATTAAAATTAAGGGGTTTGGTGGCTGGTTACATGAGCTATTTTTCTCGCCATTCGGCACCAAAATTTGGGTACTGCCACTTAATTTTCTGTTCAATTTGATTGAATACGTTTCTAAGCCACTTTCACACTCCTTGCGGTTATTTGGCAACATGTATGCAGGTGAAGTGATATTTCTGTTGCTAGGCATGTGGGCTGCAACAGGTATTTCAGGTACGATTTTTGGCGCGATTTTAGGTGCTGGCTGGTCAATTTTTCATATTTTGATTGTAGCGCTACAGGCTTTTATTTTCATGATGTTAACGGTTGTTTATTTAGCAATGGCTCATGAAAGTCACTAATTTTTAGTTTTATAAGTAGTTTTATTTTTTAGTAGTATTAGAGGCAAGTTTATTTTTGAGAGGGTAATAAAATGGATGCATTAGCGTTAATTCAAGCCTACACAGGCGTTGGTATTGGTTTAATTATCGGTTTGGGTGCTGCAGGCGCTTGTATCGGTATTGGTATTATGTGTGCTAGCTTCTTAGAAGGTGCCGCACGTCAGCCAGAAATGATTCCACAATTGCAAGGTAAGGTGTTCTTGCTTTTAGGTTTAATTGACGCGTCATTCATTATTGGTGTTGGTTTGGCCATGATGTTTGCGTTTGCAAACCCATTATTAAGCGTAGTGCAGCACTAGTAGCCCTATTAATTTGACTTAATTACTTAATCTCAAATTAAACGACTTAAATATTTGGAGTAAGCAATGAACATTAACTTTACACTCGTCGCACAAGCAATCGCATTTGCTGTGCTGATTTGGTTCACAGTAAAATTTGTTTGGCCGCCGCTATTAAATGCAATAGAAGCACGTCAAAAAGAAATAGCTGATGGCTTAGCAGCCGCCTCAGAAGGTAGAAGCTCTTTAGAGGTTGCTGCAAAAAAATCAGAAGTGACACTAAATGAAGCTAAGCAAAAAGCGGCGGAAATTATCGGCCAAGCTGAAAAGCGTGCGAGTCAAATTGTAGACGAAGCTAAAGGTAGCGCTAAGGTAGAGGGTGACCGTATTTTAGCGGGTGCAAAAGCAGAAATCGACCAAGAAGTGAATCGTGCGAAAGAAGGCTTACGTGCGCAGGTGTCACAACTGGCAGTAGCTGCCGCTGAGAAGATTTTACGTAAAGAAATTGACGCGAAATCCCATAGCGATATGCTTTCTAAATTAGCTGCAGAACTTTAAGGATACGTCATGGCTGAAATTTCAACCATCGCAAGACCTTACGCAGTTGCGGCGTATAAGCTTGGCAAGGAACAAAAGGCGCTAGGTAAGTGGTCAGAAATGCTAGGTTTAGCTACCGCAGTTGCAAATGATGCGCAAATGCAGGCATATATTAATGACCCAAAAATCTTGAGTGCTGATTTGCAATCTTCTTTTTTAAAGGTATGTGGGGACAAGCTCAATGAAAATGCACAAAACTTAATAAAAGTGCTCGTTGAGTATCGTCGTTTGGCTATTTTGCCTGCAATTACTAATGCATTTGAAGAGCTTAAAGCCCAAGATGAAGGTACGCTGGATGCGCAAATTATAGCGGCTGCTAAACCAAGTGATGCAGAAGTTAAGGGGCTTATAAAGCGTTTAGAGGTCAAGTTTGGTAAGAAAGTAGAAGCCAGCGTAACGGTTGATCCAGAAATTATAGGTGGTATTAAAATTATTGTGGGCGATACTGTGATTGATGCATCTGTAAAAGGTCAGTTGCAAAGTTTAGCTTACGCGCTTACGGCATAAGGGGTTTGAGCCAGTTTAGGCTCGAGCAGTAAAAATTATAGGAGTTTAGCAAATGCAGTTATCTACATCAGAAATCAGTGAGCTGATTAAAAGCAGATTAGAAAATTTTTCGACCTCGGCTGAAGCGCGTACACAAGGTACTGTTATTTCAGTAACCGATGGTATCGTTCGTATACACGGTTTGTCAAACGTGATGGCGGGCGAAATGATTGAATTTCCAGGTAATACGTTTGGTTTGGCCTTAAACTTAGAGCGCGACTCAGTGGGCGCTGTGGTCTTAGGAGATTACGAGCACATTACTGAGGGTGATATTTGTAAATGTACTGGTCGAATTTTAGAAGTTCCTGTCGGCCCTGAGTTAATTGGTCGTGTCGTAAATGCCTTGGGCGCGCCTATTGATGGCAAAGGCCCCGTTAATGCAAAAATGACAGACAAGATTGAAAAGGTTGCACCAGGGGTCATTGCACGTAAATCAGTTTCACAGCCTGTTCAAACAGGTTTGAAATCTGTGGACTCCATGGTACCAGTGGGTCGTGGACAACGTGAATTGATTATTGGTGACCGCCAAACAGGTAAAACAGCCGTTGCTGTGGATGCCATCATCAATCAAAAAGGTCAGAATATGACCTGCATTTATGTCGCTATTGGTCAAAAAGCATCAACTATTGCAAATGTGGTTCGCAAATTAGAAGAAAATGGCGCCATGGCTTACACCATTGTAGTAGCTGCAACAGCATCTGATTCAGCAGCATTACAATTTTTAGCACCATACGCAGGTTGTACGATGGGTGAATATTTTCGCGATCGTGGTGAAGATGCCTTAATTGTTTATGATGACTTAACAAAGCAGGCGATTGCTTACCGTCAAATTTCTCTATTATTACGTCGCCCACCTGGTCGTGAAGCTTATCCAGGTGACGTGTTCTATATTCACTCACGTTTATTAGAGCGCTCAGCGCGCGTTAACGAAGAGTATGTTGAGAAATTTACTAATGGCACAGTTAAGGGTAAAACAGGCTCTTTAACTGCATTACCTGTTATTGAAACGGCGGCTGGTGATGTGTCAGCATTTGTGCCTACAAACGTAATTTCTATTACTGATGGCCAAATCTTCTTAGAAACAGACTTGTTTAACGCAGGTATTCGGCCAGCCATTAACGCAGGTATTTCAGTGTCTCGCGTAGGTGGTGCGGCACAAACTAAAGTCATTAAAAAGTTAGGCGGCGGTGTTCGTTTAGCATTGGCTCAATATCGTGAGCTTGCTGCATTTGCCCAGTTCGCATCTGACTTAGATGAAGCAACACGCAAACAGCTAGATCGTGGTCGTATGTTTACAGAACTAATGAAGCAGGCTCAATATGCACCTTTAAGTGTGTCTAACATGGCAATTTCATTATTTGCTGCGAACAAAGGTTATTTAGATGATGTGCCAACCAATAAAGTATTAGCATTTGAAAATAAGCTACACAGCTTCATAGCTTCTAAGTATAAAACAGTGGCTGATGCCATAGAAACAAGTAAAGACTTAAGCCCAGATAACGAAAAGGCGCTTGAAGCTGCAATTCAAGACTTTAAAGCAACCACTGCATACTAATTAACCTACTATCTAGGATAAAAAATGGCTGGTAGTAAAGAGATTAGAACTAAGATTAAATCGGTAGAAAATACCCGCAAAATTACCAAGGCCATGGAAATGGTGGCTGCATCAAAAATGCGCAAGGCGCAAGATAGAATGCGCGCCTCACGTCCGTATGCAGATAAAATAAAAAATGTTGCAGCACATTTGTCACTAGCCCACTCTGAGTATAAACACCCGTTTTTAATTAAGCGTGATGTTGTTAAGAATATTGGCATTATTGTCGTGAGCTCAGATAAAGGGCTTTGCGGCGGTTTAAATACCAATATGCTTCGCTTATCATTAAACCAGATGAAAGCATGGGAAGCTGATGGTAAACAGCTTATCGTGAGTGCAATCGGTAATAAAGGCTACTCATTTATGAATCGCGTAGGTGCAAGTGTTAAATCGCACATTACGGGGTTAGGCGATGTTCCGCATATTGAAACTTTGATTGGTACAATAAAGGTAATGCTAGACGCATATACAGCAGGTGAAATTGATCAGCTTTATATCTGTTATACAAAATTTATCAATACCATGAAGCAAGAGCCTGTCTTAGAGCAATTATTGCCATTAACTAGCGAGCGTTTAGGCACGCATGAAGAGGCACATAAATTAGAGGCACTCACGACTAGTGGTGTTGTAAAAAGCGCGCTACAAATTGGGGCGGCTAAAGGACATTGGGATTATATTTACGAACCAGAAGCTAAACCAGTTATTGACCTGTTAATGGTGCGTTATATTGAATCGCTCATATACAACGCGGTTGCTGAAAATATGGCATCAGAGCAATCTTCACGTATGGTGGCAATGAAATCAGCTTCTGATAACGCGAAAAGCGTCATTGGTGAGCTAAAATTGATATACAACAAAGCACGTCAAGCAGCCATTACAAAAGAAATTTCAGAGATTGTTGGTGGTGCTGCTGCGGTGGCTTAATACTTGGACGATACTATCCCATAGTTAAAAAATCCAATAGAACGACGTTAGCAGCAGTAACTATGAAATAGAAGCGGTAAAAAACGAATTTAATTAAATCTGACTAAAGAAGTTAGGAATAGAAAATGGCAAAAGCAAATCAAGTAAGTATTGGCAAAGTTGTGCAGTGTATTGGTGCGGTGGTGGACGTTGAGTTTCCGCGTGATCAAATGCCTAAAGTGTTTGAAGCGTTGATTATTGATGATGCATCAAGCCAAGCAGAAGCTGGTTTGACATTAGAGGTGCAACAACAATTAGGAGATGGTATTGTACGTACCATTGCCATGGGATCATCTGATGGACTAGCGCGTGGTACAGCGTTTAAATCAACAGGTGACCAGATTACTGTTCCTGTTGGGGTTGGTACCTTAGGCCGTATTATGGACGTGCTGGGACGTCCAATTGATGAGTTGGGATCTATTGATTGCGACGAACGTCGTTCCATTCATCAAAAAGCACCAACATTTGAAGAGCTTTCGCCTTCAGTAGATTTGTTGGAAACAGGTATCAAAGTGATTGATTTGGTTTGTCCATTCGCTAAAGGCGGTAAAGTGGGTTTATTCGGCGGTGCGGGTGTTGGTAAAACCGTGAACATGCTTGAATTGATCAACAACATCGCTAAACAACACTCAGGTTTATCAGTATTTGCAGGTGTAGGTGAGCGTACTCGTGAAGGTAACGACTTCTATCACGAGATGGCAGAAGCGGGTGTTATTAAGCTTGATGATATGAAAGAATCAAAAGTAGCCATGGTGTTTGGCCAAATGAACGAGCCACCAGGCAACCGTTTGCGTGTTGCTTTGTCAGGCTTAACAATGGCTGAAAAATTCCGTGACGAGGGTCGTGACGTGTTGTTCTTCGTGGATAATATTTATCGCTACACATTGGCTGGTACAGAAGTGTCTGCTCTGTTAGGTCGTATGCCTTCAGCTGTAGGTTACCAACCTACCCTAGCGGACGAAATGGGTCGCTTACAAGAGCGGATTACGTCAACTAAAACAGGGTCCATTACTTCCATACAAGCAGTTTATGTACCAGCAGATGACTTGACTGATCCATCACCAGCTACAACATTCCAACATTTGGACTCAACTGTTGTGTTGTCACGTGATATTGCATCTTTGGGTATTTATCCAGCTGTAGACCCACTAGATTCTACTTCACGCCAACTAGATCCATTAGTGGTTGGTGAAGAGCATTACAGCGTTGCACGTTCTGTTCAACAAACGTTACAGCGTTATAAAGAATTGCGTGACATTATCGCTATTTTGGGTATGGATGAATTATCACCAGAAGATAAACTGGCGGTAGGTCGTGCACGTAAAATTCAACGTTTCTTGTCACAACCATTCCACGTGGCAGAAGTGTTTACTGGCGCGCCAGGCAAGTATGTACCACTAAAAGAAACCATTAAAGGGTTTAAAGGAATTGTTGCTGGTGATTATGATCATTTGCCAGAGCAAGCATTCTACATGGTTGGTGGAATTGAAGAGGCTGTAGAGAAGGCTAAAACGCTTAACTAATCGTTAACGTTAGTTAATCGTTTTTAAGGAATATCATGGCAAATACTGTTCATATTGATGTTGTTAGTGCTGAAGCAAGTATCTTTTCTGGTGAGGCTGATTTTGTCGTTGCGCCTGCTAGCGCTGGTGAAGTTGGCATTTACCCAAATCATGCACCAATGATTTCAACCATTAAGCCTGGCTCACTTCGTATAAAAGAAACAAATGTAACAGAAGAAACTATTATTTTTATTTCAGGTGGCTTGTTAGAGGTGCAACCTGGAGTAATTACTGTGCTGGCTGATACCGCCATACGTGGCCATAATTTAGACGAAGAAAAAGCCCGTGCCGCAAAAGAAGCAGCAGAAGAAGCGCTAAAAAATAGAAGCTCTGATATTGATTATGCAGCTGTACAAGTGGAACTGTCTGAGGCGCTCGCTCAAATTCAAACGATTGAACGTTTACGCAAAACAAAACATTAAGTTTTGATAGGTATAGCTATGCAAAAAAGGCAGCTTAGGCTGTCTTTTTTGATATACTGGTATTCATATAAAGCCTATAAATTATTTATGAATAAACTCAATATTGTTATCTTGGCCGCTGGTAAGGGTACGCGTATGCACTCTAATCTGCCAAAGGTTTTGCATCAAATTGGTGGAAAACCACTTTTAAGACACGTATTAGATTGTGCTAAGTTGTTAAACCCAAATAAAATCATAGTTGTGTATGGTTTTGGGGGTGAGGACGTCAAGACAACTTTTGCTAATGAGGCAATTACATGGGTGAATCAAGCTACTCTGCTTGGCACGGGTCATGCCATGCAACAAGCGTTGCCATTTCTTGATATTGACGCAACGACATTGATTCTACTAGGCGATGTGCCATTGGTAGATGTAAGCGTTTGTGGTGAAATAATCAAACAAGCCAATCAGCAATTAGTCATTCAATCCTTTAATAAAACTGACCCTACTGGCTATGGTAGAGTCATGCGCTCTGATGGTAATAAGGTTAACGCAATAGTTGAGCATAAAGATGCGACAGACGAACAACGTAAAGTTACAGAGGTTAATACAGGCATCATGGCGGTGCCGAATCTACACTTAAATAAATGGCTGTCAAAACTAAGCAATAATAATGCACAAGGCGAGTATTATTTAACGGATATTGTGGCCATGGCAGTAAATGATGACGTACCTGTAACTGCGGAAATTACGCCCGATGAATGGTCTGTCACTGGGATTAACTCAAAGTCAGACTTAGCAATCATTGAACGAGTGCATCAAGCACGTGTGGCGAAAAAATTATTACAACAAGGTGTCACTTTAAAAGACCCAGCACGTATAGATATACGTGGTAGCTTGACTTGTGGAAAAGATGTGGAAATTGATGTGAACTGTGTGTTTGAAGGCAAAGTAAACTTAGGTGACAATGTAGAAATAGCATCACATTGTGTTATTAAAAATGCCGTAATAGCGGCAGGAACAAAAATCGCCGCATTTTCGCATATTGATGATACGCAAGTGGGTAAAAATAATCGTATAGGGCCATTTGCTAGATTGAGACCTGGTACAGTATTGCAAAGTGAAGTGCATATTGGTAATTTTGTGGAGCTTAAAAATGCACAGGTTGATATGCACACTAATATCAATCATTTAAGTTACGTGGGCGATGCTACAGTAGGTAAATATGTAAATATTGGTGCGGGTACAATTACTTGCAATTATGATGGGGCTAATAAATTTAGAACAATCATTGAAGATGGTGCATTTATTGGCTCTGACTCGCAGTTGGTGGCACCAGTCACTGTGCGGAAAAATGCGACGATTGCAGCTGGCTCTACCATTACTAAAGACGCGCCAGCAGATGCACTGACTTTGTGCCGTGCAAGAGAGCAAAAGTCTTTAATGGGCTGGAAGAGACCAGTAAAAATTAAACCATAAAATTTTAGAGAGTAAAAAAATATGTGTGGCATAGTTGGCGCAGTCGCAAGCAGAAATATCGTTTCAGTATTAATTGAAGGCTTAAGCCGTTTGGAATATCGTGGCTATGACTCTGCAGGAATTGCCGTATTAAGTGACGGGGAAATAGAAAGAGTTCGCGCCGTCGGCAGAGTTGCCAACATGACAGGGAAAGCTGGCGCTGTAAAGCTAAACGGTCAGGTCGGTATAGGTCACACTCGCTGGGCTACGCACGGTGGTGTTACAGAAAGCAATGCGCATCCACATGTTTCTAATAATGAAATTGCAGTCGTTCATAACGGCATTATTGAAAACCATGATGAGCAACGTACTCGCCTTAAAGCTTTAGGTTATGACTTTACGTCACAGACCGATACCGAAGTAATTGCTCACTTAATTCACTATTATCATGCACAAAATATCAACTTAATAAATGCGACTAAAAAAGCGGTAGCAGAACTGACGGGTGCATTTGCAATTAGCGTAATATCAACAAAAGAGCCTGAACATATGGTCACAGCTCGCCTTGGTTGCCCATTATTAATAGGCTTAGGAGACGGCGAAAATTTTATCGCCTCTGATGTTTCAGCTGTACTTTCAGTCACACGCAACGTCATTTATTTAGAAGATGGGGATGTGGCAGATATTCGTCGTGACGGCGTGACGATATTTGGGAAAGATGATATTGAAGTGACACGTAAAACTCACCAAAGTGATGTCTCACTAGCGAGTCTTGAGCTTGGTCCTTATTCACACTTTATGCAAAAAGAAATTCATGAGCAGCCACGTGCACTAACAGACACTATTGAAGCATTAATAGACGACAACAAGTTCTCCCCTGCTTTATTCGGAGTCGGGGCAGACGAGGTATTTAAGCAAATTGACTGTATTTTAATACTCGCCGCAGGCACGAGTTACTATGCGGCGTTGACGGCTAAATATTGGTTAGAAAGTATTGCAAAAATGCCTACCAATGTTGAAATCGCTAGTGAATATCGTTACCGTGACTCGGTGCCAAACCCGCGCCAATTGGTTGTAACTATTTCACAATCTGGCGAAACACTGGACACAATGGAAGCCTTAAAGCATGCAAAATCTTTAGGGCAATCACATACTTTATCCATCTGTAATGTGCAAGAAAGTGCTATTCCACGTGCTTCTAAACTTGTATTTTACACACGTGCGGGGGCTGAAATCGGCGTCGCTTCTACTAAAGCATTTACTACGCAATTGGTCGCATTATTTACTTTAGCGGCTACTTTAGCTAAACATCGTGGCTTTCTGAGTGCAGAAAAGGAGCAAGAGTACTTAACCGCTCTCAGGCAATTGGCTGGCGGCATTCAGCATGCGTTAAATTTAGAACCACAAATTCGTGAGTGGTCAAAAGCTTTTGCGAATAAACATCATGCTTTATTTTTAGGGCGTGGCATTCACTACCCTATTGCATTAGAAGGTGCATTAAAGCTTAAAGAGATTTCTTATATTCATGCAGAAGCTTACCCTGCTGGTGAGTTAAAACATGGCCCACTTGCATTAGTAGATAATGATATGCCCGTGGTGGTTATTGCGCCCAACGACAGGTTGTTAGAAAAAGTAAAATCAAATATGCAAGAAGTCAAAGCCCGCGGTGGTGAGCTATTTGTATTTGCTGACGATGACAGCCATTTTTCTGAAAGCGAATGCGTGCATGTTATTAGAACACCACGTCACGTAGGTGTTTTATCGCCCATTTTGCATACAATTCCAGTGCAGTTATTGGCATATCATGTTGCTTTACTAAAAGGAACAGATGTAGATAAGCCTAGAAACTTAGCTAAAAGCGTGACGGTGGAATAAGTTAATGGTACATTTTTGATGGTCTTAGAATAACAATTAATTATGAGAATATATAGCCTCAGTAAGCTTATAAATATTAAATAATAACTTTAATGACAATTAATTTATTAATTAGGATAATATTGACAATTAATTAAGATAATTTAATTTTTTGGATTATCCTTGGTCTATTATCATTCTTAATATGGGTTCACTTGGAGCTAATATAGCAATCATCATTGCTAAATAAAAAATATGGCTCACTTCCCCCTAATAAAAGATTTGCCAGCACTAATTGATTCTACTGGCTGGAATTGGCAAATTTATAATACACCGTCATTTCCATCTAAAGAGTTTTGGCTTGGGACCGATTTACATGGAAATAAGTGGCTTACAAAGCTGAGCGGTAGTTTTTATGCTTACAGAGAGATAGTCTTTGGTAGGTTAGCGCAAAAAATGGGATGGTCCTGTCAAAGCTCCACTTTTCTGAAACTAGATAGAAAAAGTGCTGAATTACTCAATGTAAATCAAAATGAAATACATGCCGCACACTGGTTTTTAATAGAACATCAAAAAGCATGTTCACAACTTTGCCCATTCAATAAGTGGACCTAGTCAATTAAATGAACAGGCATCCCCTCGATGTTGCTGTAATACGCAGTCTCATAATCTACTGGACTAAGCCAGTTGTTGGTTGAATGCCTGCGCACACGATTATAGTAACACTCAAT
>JBATAW010000079.1:0-88515 GCA_049662045.1 Methylophilaceae bacterium
GGTCACCTACGGTGTCACCTGTCACCGCTGCTTTGTGTGCCTCAGAACCTTTGCCGCCATGATGACCATCTTCAATGTATTTCTTAGCATTATCCCAAGCGCCGCCGCCTGTGCACATTGAAATAGCCACAAACAAACCCGTGACAATGGTACCCATTAATAAGCCACCAAGCGCTACTGGACCAAGCAGTAGCCCTACTAAAATGGGTGCTGCCACAGGTAATAATGAAGGCAACATCATCTCTTTAATCGCTGCAACTGTGAGCATATCAACCGCTTTACCATATTCTGGTTTTGTGGTGCCCTCCATAATGCCTTTAATTTCTCGAAACTGCCGCCGCACTTCTTCTACCACTGCCCCTGCTGCCCTGCCAACGGCTTCCATTGCCATGGATGCAAATAAGAAGGGAATCATTCCGCCAATAAATAAACCAACCACCAGCTTAGGATCGTTTAAATCAAAAGATGCGGCAACACCCATGGTATCTAGTTTATGCGTATAGTCTGAAAACAAGACTAGCGCCGCTAAACCAGCTGAACCAATGGCATAGCCTTTAGTGACAGCTTTAGTGGTATTGCCAACTGCATCTAATGGATCTGTCACATCACGCACGCTACTAGGCAACTCCGCCATTTCTGCAATGCCGCCTGCATTATCGGTAATGGGGCCATAAGCATCTAATGCCACAATAATGCCCGCCATACTTAACATTGAGGTCGCCGCGATCGCAATACCATATAATCCCGCTAACTTGTAAGACAGCAATATAGCAATGCAAACACATATCACAGGTAATGCGGTCGATTTCATCGAAATACCAATGCCCGCAATAATGTTTGTTGCATGGCCAGTAGTTGAAGCTTGGGCTATATGTTTAACAGGGCCATATTCTGTACTGGTGTAATACTCCGTAATCCACACCAATGCGGCGGTGAGCCCTAAGCCTACTGCACAGGCGCCAAACAGCATATTTGGCGTTGAAATTAGATTCGGTGCATGATGAAAACCGTCTGGAAAGAGCTTGTGGGTAACAAAATAAAATGCGCCTAATGACAGTAAGCCTGCCACAGCTAGACCCTTATATAAAGCGGGCATGACGTTTTTGGTACCTGCAGTTGCTTTAACAAAGAAGCAACCGATAATCGATGCAACAATTGAAACTGCCCCTAACAATAGGGGATATATCACTGTTGTCGTCCCAGCATTTTCAGTCATCAAGGTCCCTAATACCATTGTGGCTATCAAGGTCACCGCATAGGTTTCAAATAAGTCTGCCGCCATCCCTGCACAGTCGCCAACGTTGTCACCTACGTTATCGGCAATCACTGCGGGGTTGCGAGGGTCATCTTCTGGAATGCCTGCTTCTACTTTACCAACCAAGTCTGCACCAACGTCAGCCCCTTTAGTAAAAATACCACCACCTAACCGCGCAAAAATAGAAATAAGTGAAGAGCCAAAAGCAAAACCAATCAAAGGGTTTAAGTCAACATCACGATCAGTTCCTAAAAACCAATAAAAACCAGCCACGCCCAATAAACCTAGACCAACCACTAGCATGCCAGTGATGGCTCCGCCTTTAAATGCCACATCAAACGCTTGAACGATGCCTTGCGTCGCGGCTTGGGCGGTTCGCACATTGGCCTTAACAGATACTTTCATCCCGATAAAACCACACGCGCCTGATAAAACGGCTCCCAACACAAATCCAATGGCCGTTTTTGCATTTAAGAAGACAGCAATCAAAATGGTTAACACCACCCCCACCATTGCGATGGTTTTATACTGTCGCGCCAAATAAGCTGCCGCCCCTTGTTGAATCGCGGCGGCAATTTCTTGCATGCGTGGGTTACCTGCTGGCAACCCAATAATCCACCTACTCATAATTACACCATATAACACTGCCAACACAGCAGCCCCGATGATGATGGTTAATTCAACTGACATATTCTCCCCCTATCTAAATTTATTAAAAATTTTAAAAATTTTAAAAAAACTAGCACGAAATGAAAACAAGTATGAATATAATAAGTAACCAAGTATTAACAATTTGTAAGCGATCGGTAACTAAAACTATTATTGCACCATTAGAGCTTAGTCACAATCACTTTAGAAAGTCACCATCCTGTTAGAAATGATATTATTTTTTAAAACGAAACCTTCAGCCAGGTGCTTAACGCGCTTTAGCTGCAAGCCGACTTAACGCATCACCAAGTGAGGTGCCAGCCAATTTATCGGCTAGCAGCTCGATATCATCAGCGGCTTTTTTGCTTAAATTTTTAATGGCCTTAGGTTTAACCTCTGGGGTAGATTTTACTTGCACTTTTACTAAAATTGCAGTAACTTCACTACCTAGATTTTCAAGCTGAATCAATAGACTAGGGGCTAAAAGTTTAATTTTTGCAGCCACTGCATTGTTGTCTGCGGTGATGAGTAATTGTTGATTTTTGATACCTTTAGCGCGAGTAAATGGCAACATAAGCTTAGGGGCGATGGAAACCCATAACGCCTGTGCGATAGCGGTATCTTTAGAGTGCGCTTTAAGCGCATTGAATTCTGGCTGATGTAATAAAGTGCTAAATTGTCGCATTGTGGCTCGCTAATGATTCATGAGCCTGCATAGCGGTGAGTAATTTTATGAATATCATTTTTGTCTCATATAAAATGGCAAAAGCCAAGACGCTACCCAGTTGACAAGTGGCGCATATTATATTGTCACTTGTGTTTGTAACCGTTTTGCTTTTAATGCTGATGATTGTGCCACAACAAGACACAATGCAGAAGAGTGGCAAGCCGCTCTTTGCACCTCAACTCTGGTTTTTATTTAGTAATCAAACCGCTGCAATAAAACCAAATAAAAAGCCTAATGAAAACCAAGTGAAACCAAATCTGTCAAAAAATAAAATTCAGATAAACAAAATGGTAAAGATGGCTTTTTAGCGCTTGCAGCGCCTTTAGCTCCGATTGTTACGCCAATGTCAGCGTCGGATTTACAAAGTAGCATTGCCTAACTCACCGATAAAATTCAATTAGACACTGATCAATTGGGTAAAAATGAAGTCAAAACACTACAGCAAGGTGTACTTAAGGATATGCTACCCAACAGTAGCCCTGCTACTGTTGCTTTTCGGTCATCTAGCTATGGCTGACGGAGCGATCCTTTTACGGGAGAAAATACCTTTCAGGAAGGCTTATATTTTCTGGCTACGCTTGGCACACCAATTTAAGCTGCTGGCGGCATGGTATCGACTGCAGAAGATACTTCTGGTTATGGTAAACTAGTCAAAATTGCGCATGGCGCAGGATAACAAACACGTTATGCCCACAACGCAACATTATGGGTAAAAGTAGTAAGCGTTTTGAAAAAGGGCAAAAATTGCTGAAATGGGCAGTGTTGGTTGATCAACTGATTTCTATTTACATGATGAAGTACGGCTCAATAGCAACGCGTTAGACCCTAGGCAATACTTAAATACAGGGGCTTGAAAATAAAGTTTTTGCCCCAATTAACTACTCGATATGTAAAATGTTACCAATAAAAAGTCTTACACACTTTAAAAGCTGAAAGCTACACCACTCATGATTTCTTCAATGTTCAAAAAAATATTCGGTAGCCGTAATGATAGGCTTGTCAAACAGTACTCACAAAAGGTACAGGCCATTAATGCATTAGAGCCCGCCATGCAAGCCTTAAATGACGATGAATTAAAGGCAAAAACATCTGAACTTAAACAACGCTTTCAAAACGGTGAAACACTAGAGCAATTATTGCCAGAGGCTTTTGCGGTTGTGCGCGAAGGCAGTGTTCGCGCGTTAGGCATGCGCCATTTTGATGTGCAAATGATCGGCGGCATGGTACTGAATGCGGGCAAAATTGCCGAAATGCGCACAGGTGAAGGTAAAACATTAGTCGCTACGTTACCCGTTTACTTAAACGCGTTAACTGGCAAAGGCGTGCATGTTGTTACAGTAAATGATTATCTTGCAAAACGCGATGCAGAGTGGATGGGTAAGCTCTATAATTTTTTAGGCTTGAGCGTGGGCATCAATTTATCGCAAATGCAAAATGACTTAAAACGCTCTGCCTATGCTGCAGATATTACGTATGGTACCAATAACGAATACGGTTTTGATTACCTGCGCGATAACATGGTACATGAAGTTGAAGCACGCGTTCAGCGTGGATTGAGCTATGCCTTAGTTGATGAAGTTGACTCAATTTTGATTGACGAAGCACGCACACCGTTGATTATTTCTGGCCAAGCTGATAACAGTACAGACCTTTACAATCAAATCAATGTCATTGCAGCTAAGTTAACTAAGCAAAATGAAGAAGAAGGCGAAGGTGATTTTTGGGTAGATGAAAAAGGTCAAAATGTCGTACTTTCTGAAAAAGGCCACGAGCATGCTGAAAATTTACTAACAGAATCTGGCATGTTACTGGCGGAATCTAGTTTGTATGATGCCGCCAATATTACTTTAGTGCATCATTTATACGCCTCGCTACGTGCCCGTAATTTATACCACCTTGACCAGCATTACGTAGTGCGTGATGGTGAAATTATTATAGTGGATGAAATTAACGGTCGGATGATGCCAGGTCGTCGCTGGTCAGATGGCCTACATCAAGCAGTAGAAGCCAAAGAAGGCGTGGAAATTCAAAAAGAAAACCAAACGCTGGCATCAATCACCTTTCAAAATTACTTCCGCATGTATGGAAAGTTATCAGGCATGACGGGGACAGCGGACACTGAAGCCTATGAATTTAATCAGATTTATGGCCTAGAAACCGTCGTTGTGCCAACCCATCGCCCAATGCAGCGTAAAGACAGCATGGATAAAGTTTATCGCACAGCCAAAGAGAAATATGCCGCGGTGATTTTAGACATTAAAGACTGCCAGCAACGAGGCCAACCTGTATTGGTGGGTACCACTTCGATTGAAAACTCTGAGTTGATTTCGCACTTATTAGATGCCGAAAAGCTAGAACATCAAGTTTTAAATGCTAAGCAGCATGAGCGTGAAGCGCACGTGATTGCTCAAGCGGGACGCCCAGGGATTATTACCATTGCTACCAACATGGCAGGCCGCGGAACAGACATTGTACTTGGTGGCAACCCAGAAACGGATATTGAGGAAGTCAAACATGATGCATCATTGTCAGATGCGCAAATAACGGCCAAAATTGCACAACTAAAAGCTGAATGGCAACAACGTCACGATGCTGTATTGGTAGCAGGTGGCTTGCATATTGCGGGTACGGAGCGCCATGAATCACGCCGTGTAGATAATCAATTGCGCGGTCGCTCAGGTCGTCAAGGCGATGAAGGATCAAGCTGTTTTTACCTTTCATTAGAAGACCAGTTACTACGTATTTTTGCATCAGACCGCGTTTCTGCAATTATGGAAAAACTTAACATGCCTGAAGGCGAGGCGATTGAGCATATATGGGTGACAAGAGCCATTGAAAATGCGCAACGCAAGGTTGAAGGTCGAAACTTCGATATTCGTAAGCAATTGCTCGAATATGACGATGTAGCAAACGACCAGCGTAAAGTCATCTATGAGCAACGCAATGAATTGCTAGAAGCCACCGATGTTGCCGATACCATTAAAGCCATGCGTGAGGATGTGTTAATTAGCACTATCGCCACCCATATTCCACCAGGTTCAGTTGAAGAGCTTTGGGATGTACCAAGTTTAGAGCGCGAGTTAAAATCAGAGGCCAATTTAGATTTACCACTGCAAAAAATGCTTGAAGATAACCCTGATTTACATGAAGAAACCCTACGTGAGCGTGTGATTGAGGCAGCTAACAACGCCTATACAGAAAAAGAACAACTGGCGAGCGCCGATGTCATGCGTCAATTTGAGCGCTCTGTCATGTTGCAAAACCTTGATAATCATTGGCGCGAACATTTAGCTGCACTTGATCACTTGCGCCAAGGTATTCACTTGCGTTCTTATGCACAAAAAAACCCTAAGCAAGAATACAAACGAGAGGCGTTTCAGCTATTTGAAGGTTTGCTTAATACCGTAAAAAGTGAAGTCACCAAAATCACCATGCTCGTGCAAGTCAAGACCGAAGCCGATGTTGAAGCGGTAGAGCCGCCTGCGCAAGTTGAAAATGTGCATTATCAACATGCTGACTACGACGATGCCTTAGCCAATCCAAGTGACGATGCCTCTGCAGCGCCTATCGCCAAAGGGGAAACTGTTATCCGTGAAGGGGTAAAAATAGGCCGTAACGACCCCTGCCCTTGTGGATCTGGCAAAAAATATAAACAATGCCACGGGCAACTGACTTAATTTAAATAGGCTAGTTAATTTGATATGAAGCACCACTATGGGGATTTTTTAGATCGTAATGGGGACTACTGGACAGTGGTACCTAACCGCGAACGACATGCCTATTCAGTGGGTGACGTACCACAAGGCAGTCAAGAAATCATCGTTGTCACCATTAGTAAAGATGACGAAAATTGGGAACGAATTTTCACATTTCCCAATCTTGAAGAAGTGACATTGCATGAGCCAAGTAAAGTGCAACTCGAGAAAATATCGCAATTAACCAACATTAAACGGTTAAGAATTACGCATGCCAGACCAAAAGATATTACGTTTTTATCGCCACTAGTGAATGTAGAAGAGCTGGTGATGGAGTATGTGTCAGGTTTTTCTGATTTATCGCCATTACGCGCAATGAAAAAATTAAAATCATTACACCTTGAAAACCTGCGCAGGGTGGCTGATTTCAGTGGCTTGAGTGGCATTGAAAGTCTTAGGTTTTTAAGAATAGATGGGACGCTTGACTGGAAGCAACCGATTGCAGATTTTGAATTTCTAAAAGGTTTACCCAATCTTGAGGTGCTGAGTTTTGGACAGGTCATTAATAAAACACTATTTCCTGCACTTTTACCCGTACTCTCTCTTAATAAGCTCAAGAAAATATCATTTCCTTACACCATGTTTGATGCAAAAGAGTATGCGCTTTTATCTGTTGGCCTTAAAAATATAGAAGGTAACGACTGGAAACCATATTATAAAATAGCTTACTCTAGTGTACCTTTACCAAAAGATGACGTGCGTTATCATCTACCAGATGATGTCATCAAAAAAAATCATCCTGATGTTCGAATATCTCACACAGGTGAAAGATTAATCAATAACCCAAATGAGGAATGGATAGACTCTATTGGTAAAAAAGTAGGGATGATCAAGTGCGATAGTGCGCGTTATATAGAAAAATGTACGCAATATACGCAACTATTTGAGTCGATGAAGGACGAAGCAAGAAGCATCATTGAACAGCATTTAAATGCGTAAACACTATTGAGATTAGTCATCATGACAAACGAAGCTGAGCAAGAGATTGAAACCCCATGTGTTGGGGTGTGTACCATGAATGAAACAACAGGGTTTTGTTTAGGTTGCTACCGAAATGTAGAGGAAATTCAAAACTGGTGGGACAAATCTAATGCTGAAAAAAGCGCTATTCTTGTGCAACTTGAAGCGCGCATATCAAATAGTTTTGATTAGCTAAATTAACCTCAAGAATCGCCCGAGAGAATTTTTATGCTCTGCAAGCCTTACTGCAGGCGGCTTACAGAGGCATGAAATAATTAGATGCAAAAATAAGCCTATTGATTAGGCTTTTTTAGTGCCAAAAATCACCCCTTTTTCAGCTAATGCTACTAGTGTTTGCTCACCAAATTGCAGTACGATATCTTTTGCAATTTGTGGGTTTTCATCCGCTAGTTTTAGCAAAGCCTGCTCGCCACTGAACTTTTCGCTTTGTAAAAGTGCGACTAGTTGAAAAGTCATTGGATTGAGCTCAACAAATTCAATTTGATAAGCATTATTTCTAAATACCAATAAATAAGTGGGGGTTGATGCAGCTTTTTTTGGCTGAAAATTAACTGAAATTTGATGCACTGGATAATCATATTGCAATAAAAACAGTACTAGGTTGACAGTAAGATTATCAAGCAATACATCTTGCGGTGTGGTCAGTTCTGCAGTCACATTAATCGTAGTGAGCGCTAATTCCACCCACTCATAATGCATTAAATTTGCTAAAAAAGGAGGAAGCTTTAAGGCTGAAAGGCTAGCCGTATTTAGGTACTGCAAAAATTGCTGTGGTACTTCTCTAAACAAAGGCGTGTTGGCCTTAAAATCAGCCAAAAACCCACACACTAATGCTTGCCACTTTTTTGCACTCAGTATATTTTTTGTGACAGGAAAACAGCTAGCAAGTGTGCCTTCAATATTGTTATAAACAATTTCGGTATAAATAGCCATGCGTTTCGCTGGCACATTAGCTGGCTTGGCATGGTCTTTTGGGTTGCGAATATGCTGCGTAAAGGTGCGCTGATACGTTTGAAAGCTAGGTTCTGATACTTTAACCATGCGAAACTGCGTACTTTTGCTGAGTACTGGCGATTTTGTTAATTTCGGCCACTAATGTAGTAAGGGTTGGAATATTTAAATCTCGCTCAAGCAAAGTTGGAAATACACCAAACTGATGATAAGCAGCGTCTAATAACTGCCAAACGGGGTCAATCACGTCTTCGCCGTGGGTATCAACTAATAAATCAGGCGCTTCTTGATAATGCCCAGCGATATGCGCGTAAACAATGCGCTCACTTGGTATACCGCTTAGTAATTGGTGTGCATCATAGTTAAAATTGACACTATTGACATAAATATTGTTGATGTCTAAGTGCAGCAAGCAATCCGCTTCTTCAATCACCGCTTTTAAAAAAGTCAGCTCATCCATTTCTGAAATGGGTGCTGCGACGTAGCTTGAAGCGTTTTCAATACCAATACGCTGGCCTAAAATATCTTGGGTTTGACGAATGCGTTGTGCAACGTAATGCACAGCTTCTTCAGTAAATGGAATCGGCAGCAAATCGTATAAATAGCCACCATCGCTGCAAAAGCTTAAATGCTCGGTATAAAGTGGGATTTCATGCTGGCGCAAAAACTCTTTGACTTGATTAACAAACGCCACATTGAGCGGTTCTAGCCCGCCGAGTGACAAACATAACCCGTGACAAACAATGGGATAGCGCGCTAAGAACCAATCCAGCTGCGCTCTATATTTTCCGCCTGCGTTAATCCAATTTTCTGGGGCAATTTCAAGAAAATTAATATTGCTAATGACATCTTGCCCATAAAGCGATTGGATTTGAGGTATTAGCTCGCGCTTTAACCCCAAACCCACGCCTTTGATATTGCTTAATAATGCCACAAAAATTTGCGGTTATTTTGTCTCTGTAGCGCTAGAACCTTCTTTCATCTTATCCGCAGCGCCATCTTTCATGTCAGCCGCACTGCTGTCTTTCATTTTATCTGCAGAGCAAGATCCTTCTTTCATCTTGTCGGCTGAACATGAGCCTTCTTTGGCTTTGTCATGATGGCATGAACCATCTTTCATTTTTTTGTGTTTCTTTTTATCCGCACCACATTTTCCTGCGCCACATTTACCATCTTTCATTTTAGTGTCACCATTATCGGCCACTTGATAACCTGAAGATAATGTTTTAAGTGCAAATGGATTTTCACCTGCCATGATTGGAGTTGCTACAGAAAGTGCAAAAGCTGCGCCAACTGAAGCTAAAAGTGCTTTTTGTATGGTATTCATTTCTTAATTCCTTTTAATAAGTGTTAATTAAACAATAAATTATTGCGAATGAAGCTCAATTTCTTTTGCAATTTGAGCTTTCATTATTGGGTTAAGTTCAATACTAAGATCATTTTCAACCGATGCTATCATGGTTTTTACAGCTATGCGTAGCTTAACTAATTGCTGCATAAATCGTTTGCAACGTTTGCAAATCATTAAATGCATGCGCAAAGCCAATTTGTCTTTCCATGACAATGGACAATCTAATGATTTGGAAACCAATCGGCTTGCCGTTTTACATGAAATAAACATTTTTTACTTTAGCTTGTTAACCAATTAATTTCTAAACATTTTCGCAAACTCATTCTGGCACGGTATAACATCACCCAAGCATTGGTCGTGCTAATTTCAAATTCCTTACAAATGACTTCATTTTCTGTATCGTGAACATCTCGCATTAAAAATAAACTAGCTAATTTTTTTGGAAGTTTGTCCATACAGCCTTGTAATACCAAGAAAAATTGCTTTTGTTCCAGCGCCCCTGCAGGCATGTCCCATGCTTGAGGTGATTCAGCCCAATGACCTGTATTATCAAAAAAGGCATCCATGCTATCTTCATCATCATGCATTAAATCACTGGCAGCAACTTCACGCTGACTTTTGCGCATGACATCTATAATTTTGTGTTTAAGAATACCCGTTAACCAAGTGCGTGCAGAGGATTGCTCGGCAAAATTAGGGCTTTTAATTGCTGCCAAAAAGGTTTCTTGCACAACATCTTCTGCTTGGTGTGTATTTCGTAAGCGCGCTAACGCAAACCGGTACAAATAGTCACCATGCTCATTTAGCCAATCGTTCATATTGGTACTTTTCATCGCTGCCATTCAATCAAAATACATCATGTCATTTATATTTAATTTGTTAATTATTTACATTTGTACGAAACAAAAATAAATCTTGTAAGGCATGCTAAACATCCACGACTAACTAATGCGTTATTAAGTAAGTTCTATTTAATATTGCTTGGTCGCACAATCAACACGACTATTTTTTATTTAGCTTGATGTTATGTTGCATAAATACATTGTAAATCAACTTCTATTGATTAAGTGGGATAAAAAATATGCGTGAGTCTTTAATTTATTTATTTTCGAAAAGGAATTATCATGTCCATTGAAACTTCTGTAGGTCGTCGTGGTGCGTTATTAGCTATAGGTGCTGCAGCGCTTATTCTCGCAGGTTGTGCAGGTACAGGCACCAACACTGCTAGCGCTACTGGTACAAGCGCTGCTGGTGTATGTGTAGGGGTCAACTCATGCAAAGGAACAAGCGATTGCAAAACCGCAGGTAACGAGTGTAAAGGTCATAACTCATGTAAAACCGCAAATAACGCTTGTAAAGGGCTTGGATCTTGTAAATCCGCAGGCAACACTTGCAAGGGTCAAAATGAATGTAAAAGCCACGGTCACCTAGCACTAACTGGTGCTGAGTGCGATGCAAAAGGTGGTCACATGGTTTAGTATTAGGTACATGGGTATTATTGTTATGCCCATGTGTTCCTATTTAATGGTCTTGTTTCATTATTTGTTTAATTTTCTTGAAAAATTGAGATAACATGTCAGAAATACTACCCTATTTAGGTTTTGGTCTGGGGTTACGCACTGATCACTACCATGAAGTGTTAGGAACGAAACCTAAGGTAGATTGGTTTGAAGTGATTTCAGAAAACTATATGGTGTCTGGCGGCAAACCACTGCATTTTTTAGATAAAATTCGTGCCGATTATCCCATGGTCATGCATGGCGTTTCTCTATCCATTGGCTCGACATCAACTTTCGACCAACAATATTTACGAGATTTAAAAAAATTATCCGATAGAATTCAACCTGCTTGGATATCTGATCATCTCTGCTGGACGGGAATTCATGGCCAAAATATGCACGACTTATTACCACTGCCATACACAGAAGAAACTGCTAAGCATGTAGCTGAACGTGTGCGTATTGTACAAGATTTTTTAGGACGACGCATTCTATTAGAAAACGTGTCGAGCTACGCAAGTTATATGGATTCAACCATGAGCGAATGGGAGTTTATTTCACTGGTGAGTGAAAAAGCCGACTGCCTGCTTTTGCTAGATGTGAACAATATTTATGTCAGTAGTTATAACCATCAATTTGATGCAAAAGCCTTCGTAGATGGTGTGCCTGCACATCGCGTGCAACAAATCCACCTTGCAGGCCACCAAAATAATGGGGACTACATCATTGATACACACGATGCCCCTGTAATAGACCAAGTGTGGGATTTATATGATTATGCCATTAAGCGGTTTGGTGAAGTATCTACCATGATAGAACGCGACGACCATATTCCGCCGCTGAATGATTTGGTGAATGAGCTACAAATGGCGCGTGATATTTCTAAACAAAGCACGGCTAAAAGGCTAGGCGCATGAGCCAACTAGAAAAGATGCAAACTGACTTTCAGAATTATATAATACATAAAAATGAAACTTTTATGTACTGCATCGTGGATGATGAATTGGTAGGCGCGACTACCCGCCTCAATATTTATTACAACGGATACCGATTACGTATTATTGAATCTTTAGCCACTTCCTATCCAAAACTACAAGCTTGGCTAGGGGATGATGTTTTTAATAATATTGCTCGTGGCTATATCGCAAACTACCCATCTACCTACAGCAATATGCGCTGGGTGGGAGATAAAATGGATTTGCATTTAAAGCATGCCCTTGCTAAACAGCCGTTCAGCGCTGAATTGGCGCAATTTGAATGGGCGCTAGGCTTAGCGTTTGATGCTGAAGATGCACCAATATTACAATTAGCAGATTTAGTAAAAATCGCCCCTGAAGATTGGGCTGACTTACAGTTTCGCTTTCATCCTTGCTTGCAGCTATTACCAACCCGATACAATGTAATAGCCATCTGGAAAGCTTTAGATCTCAATGCAACTCCACCAAAACCAAAATTGATTAGGCAACATACAGTGATTTGGCGTTACAACTTAGACTCTTACTTTAGGTCTGTAGATCAGGCAGAATATGCCGCTTTACAGTTAGTTGCTAGTGGTGCTAGCTTTGGCGAACTATGCGAGAGTTTACAATCAGAAAGTGGAGAAGTAGCAACCAATATTGCAGCACAATATTTATCCACTTGGTTAAATGACGAAATTATTCAAGCTATTGATTAATCCATTTCTGGCGCCACCTAAAATTAAGTCGCCGCTTTTTGAACCCTAATAAATTTATGATAAATCAACTCACGCTCTGCCACGCTAGCTTTAGCGATTTCAGCATAAGTGGATTGCGGTAGCATCACCAGTTTACGGCGGTTTGTTCTCATACTCACTTCGCGCCAGCCCATTAGCACAAACCAATCCCACAAATCAGTTGAAATTGAGTCGGTAATTTTAAAAACTAAATTACCTTTTGTAATGTGCGCACCCATCTTAGGCACTTTACCTGCACGGGCTATTCGGCGACGCTCTTCATCTGGCTTACCGCCAAACAGCATGACTTTAATCTTATTTAGCATAGCTATTCACTTTTTTATAGACTTGAGACTTTATACCACAAAATATATCTAACATAATGTTTTAAATCATTTTTAACAGTCATCTTAACTATTTAATCTTAATTTAATGGCAGTTAATCTCGCCTCAAATATGGCTATTTTAATTTTTTCTGGTTCAATTAGCTCGTAGGCAACCGTTCCTGCATTGACTGACAATACAGCGTCTAGTGCAATCAATAATTTACTCGTTTCTGTTAATGCCCGATAAGCGAGGTCTGCTCTCCCTCGAGAGTCAGCCTCGCAAGCTTTTAAAAAATCATTCAGTCTATCAGGCTGACGAATGGCATCCAACTCGATTAAAAATGACAGTAACGTGCTGGGACGCATCTCTTCAACCGCATGTAATTTTCCGTGATACTTTGCCACCATCACCGCTAACTCTTTGCAATCATTGGGCACACGTAAACGTTTATTAATATCATAAAGTAAGTTCACACTGCGCTCTTCATGACCTATATGCCTTGGCAAAATATCAGCAGGCGTTGTACCTTTACCTAAATCATGCATCAGTGCTGCG
Source organism: Methylophilaceae bacterium (assembly GCA_049662045.1). GTDB lineage: Bacteria > Pseudomonadota > Gammaproteobacteria > Burkholderiales > Methylophilaceae > Methylotenera. The sequence goes on from JBATAW010000079.1 coordinate 13,743, forward strand.
TAGCGAATTGGTAAGCTGAAATTTTGTTGAGCCGCGTAGTCAACCACCATCATCACATGCACGCCTGTGTCAATTTCTGGGTGGTATTTGGCTGGCTGAGGCACGCCCCAAAGTTTATCTAATTCAGGTAAAATTTTCTGTAAGGCACCACATGCACGCAATACATCAAACATACGGCTAGGTTTGGCTTCCATCAGCCCTTTAGATAACTCTTGCCACACCCGCTCTGGCACTAAAGCATCGACTTCACCAGCTTCAACCATTTTTTGCATCAGCAGATTCGTTTCTGGGGCGACCAAAAAACCGGTATAGCGTGCCGCAAATCGTGCTACTCGTAAAATTCTAACGGGGTCTTCAGAAAAAGCTTTGCTAACATGACGTAACGTTTTTGAGTGTAAATCGTCAATGCCATGATAAGGGTCAATCAATTGACCATCTGCCGCTTTTGCTATTGCATTAATGGTTAAATCACGTCGCGCTAGGTCTTCTTCAAGCTTGACATCGCTAGTAGCATGAATGCTAAAGCCTTTGTAACCCCGCGCCGTTTTGCGCTCAGTGCGCGCCAAGGCATACTCATCGTGACTATCGGGGTGTAAAAATACAGGGAAGTCTTTACCAACGGGTTTAAAGCCAGCCGCTAGCATAGCCTCTGGCGTACTACCGACGACAACATAATCTTTATCTTTAACCGCAAGGCCAAGCAATTCATCACGCACTGCGCCACCAACCAAATATATTTGCATGGTGCTTAAGTTCTCAACAAAGTTTAGCCTAAAATCGTGCAGCAGACCGTCTGAAACGGTCGTAAGCACCACGCGGTGTTTGATTATTTAAATACTGCGGGATAATTGTTTCAAGTGCAGTAGGCGTTATCCCGAGTATTGCAGGAAAAGGCGCTACTGTAATGCTATCAATTTCCATCGAGCGGACATTATCACGCGACATTAATTTGACTGGCAGCAACTCCATCATAAAAGCTTGCAGATAAGACAGTGGGTCATTCAGGCCAACGATAGGGCGGCTCATTTTTAATGTTGCCATAATTGCTTGTAATAACTCTCGAAATGTATAGACCTTTGGCCCAGCCAATTGATAGGTTTTACCGTATGTTTCATCATTTTCTAAGCTATTGACAAAGCAAGACGCAACATCTTCAACCCAAATCGGCTGAAACTTTGCATCAGGCTTAGCAAGTATCACCACAGGTAACATTTTAATAAGACCAGCAAATAGATTAATGAATTTATCACTTCGGCCAAAAATCACAGATGGTTTAAAAATAGTAATTTTCACTCCATTTTTTGCAGCGTTTAAAGCCTCCTCACCTGCGCCTTTGCTACGTAAATATTGACTAGGCGCATTTTTATTGGCACCTAAACTACTCATATGAAGCAAACGGTTAATATTTAAATCTGCGCAAATTTTTGCTAATTGTGCGGGCAATTGATGATGTACCGTGCTAAAACTATTGTGGCGATTTTGATGCAAAATACCTAACAAGTTAATGACGGCATCTTCACCACGCAAGGCATTATTCAGCGCTTTATAGTCGAGCACATGACACTCTTCTACTTGTATATTAGGTAATAAAATAAGATGTTTAGCCGACTCACGCCTACGTGTAAGCACTTTTACATGATAACCTGCCGCAGCTAGCTTTGTGACGATGGCACTGCCCACAAAGCCCGTACCGCCTAAAATACAAATTTTTTTAAATTGCATGATTTACATTACTCTCAAAATTATATTAGATGCTAAAAGTCTAGTTTATACGTTATTGGGCTTCTATATCAATGACCTCTGGTAAACCTGTGCCTGGGATAGTGCCTAAGCGCTCAGTTAATGTGGGCAACTTTGAAGCTAGTTTGTCATTTGTTAAGCGTGGCGCGTACATGCGCGTGTTTGCCATCACCTTTTGCACATAGCCTCTGGTTTCATTAAAGGGAATGCTTTCTATATAAATGGCCGCCTCTAAAGGTTTAGTTGCCATCCAGTTTTTAGCGCGATTTGGACCTGCATTATACCCTGCCGTCGCCAAAACAGCTTTACCGCCCATTTGGTCAAGCGTATAGCGCATGTAATAGGTGCCTAAATCAATATTGGTGCTTAAATCATGAATCATGGCGTTACTATACCCCGTCTTGCCCATACGATTTGCTGTCCATTTAGCCGTGGCAGGCATTAGCTGCATTAAGCCTGCCGCACCAACGCCTGATTTCGCATAATGCATAAATCTGCTTTCTTGGCGGGTGATGCCATAAACCCATGCCTCATCTAAGCCTGCATTGTTGGCGGAGGTACGAAACATTTCACGGTACGGTATTGGGTAACGTAAATTAAAATTATGCGTTACTTTGGTATTATCCGCCGTGTTAATAGACATTTCATACCATTTATTTTGCTGCGCATACGCTGAAGCCGCTAATAATTGCTCATCTGAAAAGTTTTTAGTCGCCCATATCCATTCTGATTTAGCTTCTGAGCGCATATCTAAGCGCTGTAACTCAAGCGCACGTTTAATGCTAGGCAAGCTAGCCACTGCATCAATTTCAGATTTTTTTGGCACAAAATCAATGGCGGGGTTAGCGGCAACTGCGCCCATTAAATCTTGTGCTAACCAACCATAAAAATGCCTTTCTGTTGAAAGCTTACTTAAAATCTGCCCAGCCTCAGCATTTTTCACTGGGTTATTAGCTTCTACCACCATAATAGCGCGCGCTTTCCAATAACGCCATGCGCCTTTTTCTAGCATTTTTTCAGGCATTTCGTTGATAGCACTCAGCACGGTTTGCCAATCTTGGTCTCTCAGGGCTGCACGCACCTGCCATTCGCGCTGTTCATCGTCTAATTTTGTACCTTCAGCCAAATCGTAATAGCTTACGGCTTGCGGATGGTGGCTTCGTGCAGCATGATAGCCAATACGCCCCCAAGCAAATGCGCGGTTATCCGCTTCAAATTGATTTTGAACTTGTTCATAAGTGCTAATTGCATTAACCAATTTTTGACGTGCCAGTCGATCTATCGCATATAAATTAACTTCAGCGCCAAAACGCGTTTTAAATGAAGCCAATTTAGAATCAATAAAGAGCTTAGGCGATTGATACGCGCGGTCTAATAACTTGTAATTTCCTGTATCAAACCCAGGTAAACGCGCAATAGCGGCTTTGGCAACACTCAGCTTACCCGCTTGTAAGGCGAGTCTAAACCTTGCCCAAATATTATCATTACTCAGTTTGCCAGCTAATTGCAAGCGATCAAACACAGCCCAACAGTTCGGTGCTAAATCGAGTGAGTTTAGCCATAGTGCTTTAGCTTGAGCGGTCACATCAGCATCATTTAATTGTAAGTGACCTTGCATGGCATAGCATTGCACCGCAATATCTTCACGTTGAAACCGCTCCAGTTCTGCAAAAAATGGAGTCCAATTTTGATCTTTTGCTAATTTTTTAAGCCATTCACCACGCACTTTATCGGTAAAAGGCATTTCAGCATATTGTGCAAGAAAACTTTGCACCTCCTCATCGCTAACTTGCTGTTGCTCTAAACCCAAGGTCATTTGCCAATAGGCAGCATAGGGTGCAAGCAAGTATTGCTGTATTTGCAGCTGATTGGCATCCTCAGCCAAAATGGGGGCATTTTTAGCGGCATACGCCGCACGTGCATGCTGAAACAATGCCTCGTCTGTTAGCGCAAAACTCTGACTAGAAAACGCCAGTAAAATTACTGTAAAAAATATTTTATAAAATTGCATTTTTAACTTAAATAAACCACTAAAAACCTTCTAAATAACCACGAGAGAAAAATAATGCTCTGAGAGCCGCATTCTAAGCCGCTTGCAGAGCATCAAAATAATTAACTTCTAAAAATAGCTTATCATTCAACCGATTTATTCTAAAATTTTACGACTGAATATACAAGAAATTATTAGCGTATTTTTAATGCTATTGCCTTAAAAATACTTAGTTATGGGCGAGTGCGGTGCTGTTTTCTAGCCCTAAAAATTCGTTTGGCGCATCTTCTTTATTATCAAAAGTAGCGTATTCCCAAGCGGATGCATCTTGCATTAATGCGCGGATAAGTTGATTATTGAGCGCATGACCTGATTTATAGGCGTAAAAAGCCCCTAATATTGGGTGGCCTAACATGTATAAATCGCCAATAGCATCTAGTACTTTATGTTTAGCAAATTCGTCTTCGTAACGCAAGCCATCGGCATTCAGTACACGATATTCATCTAGCACAATCGCATTTTCTAAACTGCCGCCACGGGCTAACCCATTGTTTCGTAAGTATTCAACCTCGTGCATAAAACCAAAGGTACGTGCACGGCTGATTTCTTCAATATAAGACTCGGTTGCAAAGTCAATTTTAACTTGACAGCCTGAGTTTTCAAATACGGGGTGATTAAATGCGATAGTGAAATCAATTTTAAAGCCATGGTATGGCTCAAATCTCGCCCATTTATCACCATCTTTTATTTCTACTACTTTTTTAATTCGGATGAATTTTTTAGGTTCATCTAACTCGGCAATGCCCGCTTCGTGTATCAAATACACAAACGGTCCTGAACTTCCATCCATGATAGGAATTTCCGATGCATCGACCTCAATCACAACATTATCTATGCCTAAACCTGCCAGTGCGGACATGATATGTTCAACAGTAGCAACACGCACACCATTAAGCTCAAGCGCTGAGCACAAGCGAGTGTCATGCACTGCTTGTGCCGTTGCCATGAGCTCATTGGGTTGAGGCAGATCAACCCTTTTGAATGTAATCCCACTGTTGGCGGCAGCCGGGCGAAGGGTAAGAGTAACCTTTTCGCCGTTATGCAAGCCAACGCCAGTGGCACTAATCGCTTTTTTTAATGTGCGTTGCTTTAACATTTTTTTGCTTTATCACTGAGTAAACGTTCTCTTAATACCTATTTTCAAGCCTACTAACTTTATATTACCACGCGCTACTTTAAATCAGCACTGTTAATGATGAATATAATAATAGGCCTAAATACTTAGGACGCTACTTCAGTTTTTAGTGCAATTAGTCTGCTTGCTTACGCAAAAATGCTGGAATATCATACTCTTCCACACCTGCACTTTTCATTGCATCTACTTGAGCGCGACGGTTAGAGCCCATTACTTGCGGCGCCTCATTAGCCACAACATTGTCATAACCAGCATACATTGGTTGACCCGTTGTGCCATTGCGAACAACCTCTTGACTCATAACATGTAATTCAGGTTTTTGCTGGCGACGTGAAGCACCGCATAAGCCTGTTGCTACCATTGTGACACGCAAGCCATCACCCATTGTTTCATCAAATACATTACCTACTATTACGGTTGCGTCTTCAGCCGTAAATGCTTTAATGGTGTTCATCACGTCATAGTACTCTTTCATTTTAAATGAAGCTGAAGTTGTAATATTGACCAATACACCTCGTGCGTTTGCTAAGTTCACGTCTTCTAACAATGGGCTAGCCACCGCTTGCTCGGCAGCAATGCGTGCACGATCTTGACCTGTTGCAATTGCAGAGCCCATCATCGCCATACCCATTTCACCCATCACCGTGCGTACATCAGCAAAGTCAACGTTGACTAAACCTGGGCAGTTAATAATTTCTGCAATACCAGAAACCGCATTGTGTAATACATCATTTGCGGCACGGAAAGCCTCTAAAAATGGCACATCTTCGCCTAACACTTCCATTAATTTTTCATTCGGAATTACAATCAATGAATCAACATATTTAGATAACTCTTCTAAGCCATCTACGGCTACTTTGGTGCGTTTGCCTTCAAAAGCAAAAGGCTTTGTCACCACAGCAACCGTTAAAATGCCCATTTCTTTTGCTACTTGTGCAATCACTGGGGCTGCGCCAGTACCAGTACCACCACCCATACCTGCCGTAATAAAGAGCATATCTGCCCCATCAATCAGCTCAGCAATGGCATTGCGATCTTCAATAGCGGCTTCTCGGCCAATTTCTGGTCTTGCGCCTGCACCAAGGCCCTTGGTCATTTCCACACCCATTTGTAAAATGGTTTTAGCTTGGCTCTTTTTAAGCGCCTGCATATCTGTATTAGCACAAATAAACTCTACGCCACCCACATTTTTTTCTATCATATGCGCTACTGCATTACCACCGCAACCGCCAACACCAATGACCTTGATAACAGCTTCTTGTGCGTTTTTTTCCATAATTTCAAACATAATAAATCTCCTCTTTTTAAATTAACTTCAATTATTGTCACTTGTTGATGCCGCAACGCATGACTGCTTTTAAAAAACATCAAACTTCTACTTATTACAAAACAAACTACCTTAAAACTAAAAGTTCCCTTGAACCCAGCGTTTCATTTTTTCTAAAATTTTCCCAAATGAACCAATGTCTAGTTGATTGTTTAAGTTTTTTTCAATTTCTTGTTTACCCATTAATACCAAACCTACCCCAGTTGAGTAACGTGGGTTACCAACCACCTCTGATAAACCACCAACATATCGAGGTAAACCTAAACGGACTGGCATGTGAAAAACTTCTTCTCCTAGCTCTACCATGCCGCGCATCATGGCGGCACCGCCAGTAATCACAATGCCTGATGCAATCATGTCTTCCATACCGCTGCGGCGCAATTCACTTAGCACCAGCTCATAAAGCTCAACAATTCTTGGCTCTAAAACTTCAGCCAATGTTTGAATAGATAACTGTTTTGCGTCTCGCCCATCCACACCAGGGACTTCTATGACTTCGCGTGCATCAGCTAATTGACGCAGTGCATAGCCATGTTTTACTTTAATATCTTCTGCTGATTGTGTCGGCGTGCGAAAAGCCACGGCAATATCATTGGTCATTTGATCCCCCGCCACTGGAATGACGGCCGTGTGACGTATTGCACCTTGTTTAAAAACGGCAATATCTGTGGTGCCACCACCGATATCAACCAAGCATACACCCAGCTCTTTTTCATCTTCAGTTAGCACCGCCAAACTTGAAGCTAAAGGCTGTAAAATTAAATCGCTCACTTCAATACCACAGCGTTTGATGCACTTCACAATATTTTGTGCAGCCGCCACCGCTCCCGTCACAATGTGTACTTTTGCCTCAAGCTTCATACCGCTCATGCCCAATGGCTCGCGCACATCTTCTTGGCCGTCAATAATGAACTCTTGCGTTAAAATATGTAAAATTTGTTGGTCAGCTGGTAGCGCAATGGCACGCGCGGTTTCAATCACTTTATCGACATCCATTTGCGACACTTCGGCATCTTTAATCTTTACCATGCCATGTGAATTCAAGCTTTTAATATGGCTACCAGCAATCCCTGTAAATACGCTATTAATTTTGCAATTGGCCATCAGCTCAGCTTCTTCTAAGGCACGCTGGATAGATTGCATTGTTGACTCAATGTTAACCACAACCCCCTTCTTTAATCCGCGTGAAATATGCTGACCCAAGCCAATCACCTTAATGGATCCTTCTAGTTGCAACTCGGCAACTATGGCGACTATTTTTGAGGTGCCTATATCAAGGCCGACAATTAAATTTTTATCTTCTTTAACTTTACTCATTTATTACTCCCAGCTTGCATGCATGCGATTTAAATTCAATTTATTTAAGTTTTTTTACTAACAACCGTTTTTAGCTTTTCAACGGTTTTTGTTTTTTTGGATTTAACACTATTGGCCTTATTCTGTCTGGCATCTATATCAACTAGCTTATTGACTGTTACAGGCCTACGCACAGCAAACCCATTTGGGTAGCGTAAATCTGCATAAGTAATTTTTTTGTTTAACTTAGCAATCGTACTCACATAAACGTTAGCAAATTTTTCTATTCTCGGCTGCATTTCAACACGCCCTAACTCAATCAACATGCCACCCTCTGTGGTAATTTGCCAAGCGTGGCGTGGTGTTAGCGTGATGCTGGCAATCTTCAAATTGGCTTTTTGTAACGCTTTACTAAACTCACCATATTGTGCGGCTACTTCTATCACACCGTCTCCTGGCCCATAAAATGTTGGCAAAGCTGCATCTGAAGCGGCTTGAAAAACCTCACCATGTGTGTCCACTAACGCTACCGTGCCCCACCGCGCCAATGCTTGATGCTCTTCAACATTGACCTCCAGCGTATCTGGCCAACGGCGGCGTAAGCTTACTTTGCGTGCCCACGGTAATTTTTCAAATGCGTCGCGTGCTTTTATTAAGTCCAAAGTAAAGAAATTACCCTTTAAATGCTTTGCCACAATGAGCTTCACTTGCTCATGATTAACATGGTTAAGTTGCCCATCAATTTTCACTTCGCGTAGCGGAAATATCGGCAAATGAATGACGGCATACAGGACCGCATACAGCATGGCGACAATGCTCAACGCAAGCAAAAAATTGGCTATCCAATTTAATAATGTAGGTTTACCCCACATTGGCCAACTCCAAAATACGCAAAACTAATTGCTCAAAGCTAATACCTGCTGCTTTCGCCGCCATGGGCACTAAACTGTGGTCTGTCATACCGGGGCTAGTATTGACCTCTAAAAAGTAATGATGCCCAGCTTCATCCATTAAAAAATCGACCCGTCCCCAACCGCTACAACCAACTGTTTTAAATGCCGCCAACGCTTCTTGTTGAATTTGTTTTTCTTTCTCAGTGCTTAACCCACTAGGGCAACGGTATTCAGTATCATCGCGTAAATATTTGGCTTCAAAATCATAAAATTCGTTTTTTGGCACGATGCGAATGATAGGTAAAGCCTCAAATGTTTGCTGTGAACTGCCTAAAATGCCTACTGTATATTCACCACCACCTACGTATTGCTCAGCAATAACAAGCGGGTCAGACTTGGCTGCAAGCTCATAAGCGGCTTTTAGGTCACCCGCAACTTTCACTTTACTAATACCAATACTAGAGCCTTCATTTGCTGGTTTTACAAATAAGGGCAAACCTAGTCGTTTTTCGATTGCTAAGAAATCTGAATTCGTATGGACTAACTCAAATGCTGGTGTGCTGATACCCGCAGATGACCACAACATTTTGGTTCGCCACTTATCCATGCCAATACTGGAAGCCATCACGCCACTACCTGTGTACGGTATCTGCAGCATTTCAAGTGCGCCTTGTATGCAGCCATCTTCACCGAATCTACCGTGTAGATTAATAAACACGCGATCAAACTTTTCTAAGTCATGCAGTGGTTGTGTTTTTGGGTCGAATCCATACGCATCAACACCCTGTAATTGCAATGCTTTTAATACCGCCGCACCACTTTTAAGCGAGATTTCACGCTCACCTGATATGCCGCCCAATAAAACTGCCACTTTGCCAAATTTTTTAAGCATATTCACCAATCACTCTCACTTCTTGTTGCAGTTCCACACCTTGATTTTCTAATACTATTTCACTCATAAATTTAATCAACAGCTCAATATCAAGCGCCGTCGCATGGCCAATATTCACAATAAAATTTGCGTGCTTTTCAGATACTTGCGCGCCACCCATTAAATAGCCTTTTAAACCACAAGCTTCAATTAACCTTGCCGCATAATCACCTTCTGGGTTTCTGAAGGTAGATCCTGCATTAGGCAAATTAAGCGGCTGAGTTTCTAATCGCTTAGCCAATAAGGTCTTAATACGTTTTTCTGCTTCTGTCATATCACCTTCTGGCAATGCCAACCAAGCGGCTAAAAACCATTCTTCTGCTGGCATTTCCACATGACGATAGTTGACTTTAAAGGCTTTTCTATCTCGCGTTGTCACTTTTCCTTGCCGGTTAATGGTCATCACTTTAGCAACCACATCCCATGTTTCCGCGCCATGACAGCCAGCGTTCATGGCTAATGCACCGCCGACTGTGCCAGGAATACCAGCCAAAAACTCTGCACCATGCCGATGCTGCTTTGCACTAAATTTAGCCAATTTTGAACAAGTCACTCCTGCCTCTGCATAAAGCAATCCATCTACCATCGCCATATCAGTTAATGCGTTATGCATTAAAATCACCGTACCATGCACGCCACCATCACGTACTAATAAATTAGATCCTAAACCCACAAAATAGAGCGGCTCATTCGAATCTAAAGTGCGTAAAAAAGCAGCTAAATCTTCTATCCCTGTCGGAATATAGATACGCTCAGCAATGCCGCCTACACGCCAACTGGTGTAGCGCGCCATTGGTTCATTGGTTAGCAATACACCTTGCGTCACTTGCACATCTCCAGTAAAAAATTGACGTTTTGCACTCAATTTACGATTCCAAATGCTAAAGATTTTGTTTTAGCGGCCACTTGTCCAATAGAGCCCGCTCCCATCACAATCACCACATCATTTGCTAATGCCACATCTAATATTGCCGCTGGTAATTCGTCAGTCGTTTCTACAAAATGTGGCTCCACCTTGCCCTCGATGCGTACAGCGCGTATCAGAGAGCGTGAATCTGCCGCCACAAGCGGCGCCTCACCCGCTGAATACACTTCAGTGAGTAGCACAATGTCCGCCCCTGAAAGCACTTTTACAAAATCTTCAAAGCAGTCCCGCGTGCGTGTATAGCGGTGCGGTTGAAACGCTAAAACTAATCTTCGATTTGGAAATGCCGCACGCGCTGCAGAGATAACTGCTTGCATTTCAACAGGGTGATGCCCGTAATCATCAATAAGTGTAAATTCACCGCCATTTATGCAAGTAACTTCACCGTATCGCTCAAAACGCCTGCCCACCCCTTTAAACTCTTTTAAAGCTTTTGCCATTGTTGCAACTGGCACGTCTAACTCTGCTGCAATCGCAATCGCCGCCAATGCATTTAACACGTAGTGATTGCCTGGTAAGTTGAGAGTGACATCAAATTCTGTAGTTTTGCCATTAATGATTTGTGCGGTAAAGTGCATTTTTCCGTCATCCGCACGCACATTAATCGCCCGCACGCGTGCATCCTCGCTCATGCCATACGTCATCACAGGTTTAGTGATGCGTGGCAAAATTTCACGAATATTGTCATCATCTACACAGACCACCGCCATGCCCCAAAACGGCAATTGCTGTAAAAATTCAACAAATGCATTTTTGAGCTTATCAAAGCTATGTTCATATGTATCCATATGATCTTGGTCAATATTGGTGACTACCGCCATGACTGGGGTTAAGTGCAAAAACGACGCATCAGATTCATCCGCCTCAGCCACAATATATTCGCCAGTCCCTAATTTAGCATTGGCATTGGCAGCTTCTAACTTGCCACCAATAACAAAAGTAGGGTCCATGCCTGCCTCAGCCAATATGCTAGCAATGAGACTAGTCGTGGTGGTTTTACCATGCGTGCCTGCCACTGCAATGCCTTGTCTAAAGCGCATCAACTCTGCCAACATCAAAGCACGTGGTACAACAGGTATATTTTTTTCACGTGCCGTTTTAACTTCTGGGTTTTCTTCATTCACTGCACTTGAAACCACCACCACATCTGCATTTTGTACATTTTCTGAAGAATGGCCTAAATAGACCTTTGCACCAAAATCTATCAACCGCTTAGTCGTTGCATTCTCCGCTAAATCAGAACCTGTGACTTTAAAATCTAAGTTAATCAGCACCTCAGCAATACCGCTCATGCCTGCGCCGCCGATACCTACAAAATGGATGTTTTTTACTTTATGTTTCATTTTTTTAAAACGCTAAAGCGCCACCTCTATACAGATGTTAGCAACACTAGCTGTCGCTTCTGGTTTACCTAAAACGCGTGCATTAATTGCCATGGTTAAGCATTTTTCTCGCGTTAACGCACTTAAAATTTCCACTAATTTTTCAACGTTTAAATCTTTTTGCTGCACGAGTATAGCCGCGCCACCATTCACCAAATAAGTGGCATTCGTTGTTTGGTGGTCATCAACCGCAAAGGGGAACGGCACCATCAAGGCACCTAACCCTACTGCCGACACTTCTGCCACAGTTAAGGCACCAGAACGGCAAACTACAAAATCAGCCCAGGCATATAGCGCTGCCATGTCTTCTACAAATGCTCTAGTTTCACCTTTTACACCCGCTTTTTCATAATTAGCATTGAGCAGGTCAATATGCTTTACGCCCGCTTGGTGTATCACTTCTGGACGTGACTCTAAAGGCAGTTTCGCCAATGCCAGCGGAATCACTTCATTCAGGGACTGCGCACCTAAGCTTCCACCAACCACTAGCAAACGCAATGGTCCTTGCCTGCTAGCAAAACGTTTTTCTGGTAAATCTAGCGTGGCAATATCTTCACGTACAGGATTACCCACTATTTGTGCCTTACTGCCAAAAGCTGCAGGAAAAGCCACTAACACTCGGCTTGCAAACTTAGCTAGCACTTTATTTGTTAACCCAGCCACAGAATTTTGCTCATGAATCACTAAAGGCTTGGTTAACATCCAGGCTTTAATGCCACCAGGAAAAGCGGCGAAGCCGCCCATTCCTAACACGACGTTTGGCTGATATTGCCGTATTGCTTTAGCCGCTTGATGAAAAGCTTTTGTAAGATTAACGGGTAGCATTAACCAGCCCACTAAACCCTTTCCTCTCACGCCTTTCATATTAATCATGGCTTTATCGTAGCCTTTGCCTTCAATTAGTCGATTTTCCATACCGCCTTCAGTGCATAACCAAACCACTTTCCAGCCTAAATTTTTTAAATAATCTGCCACTGCCATGGCTGGATAAACATGTCCACCAGTGCCACCAGCCATGACCATTAAGGTTTTGCTCAGTGTTTTGCTCATGTTGGCAACCCTCTTTGCAAGCGCCTGTTCTCATAATCAACACGTAACAAAATGGCCATCGCAATACAATTAGCTAATATGCCACTGCCACCAAATGAAAGTAGCGGCAAGGTCAAGCCTTTGGTTGGTAGCAAGCCCATATTCACGCCCATATTGATAATGCCTTGCACGCCCATCCAAACGCCTAAACCCTGTGCCAACAACGCACCAAAATAACGCTCGTTAATCACACTTTCTTTTGCAATGCTAAACGAGCGAATGACTATCCAAGCAAACATGCCTACTACCGTCAACACGCCCACAAAACCTAGCTCTTCGGCAATCACGGCCAATAAAAAGTCTGTATGCGCTTCAGGCAAATATAACAATTTTTCTACACTCGCACCTAAGCCCACGCCAAACCATTCACCGCGTCCAAAGGCAATCAACGCATGCGATAACTGATAACCCTTTCCATAAGGGTCAGCCCATGGATCCATAAAGCCAATCACACGCTCTAAGCGGTAAGGTGAGCTCCAAATTAATAAAATAAAACCTACCACTAACAACACTATTAACCCAATAAAAATACGGCCATTAATGCCGCCTAGCCATAAAATTGAGATTGAGATGGCGGCAATCACAGCAAACGCGCCAAAATCAGGCTCACGTAACAACAGCCCGCCCACTAACAACATCACAAACAACATCGGCATAAAACCTTTTGTAAAACTATCCATCACAGCCGCTTTACGAACGGTGTAATCGGCTACATACATGGCTGCAAATAACTTCATTAATTCAGACGGTTGCAAGTTTATAACAAACAATGACAACCAGCGGCGACTACCACCAACCACACGGCCAATGCCTGGAATCAACACCAAAATCAATAGCCCTAAACCAAAGAGAAATAAATATGGTGCCATTTTTTGCCACCATGCGATGGGGATGTTAAATGCAACATAGGCGGCACTGATGCTAACTAGGATAAAAATAGCTTGGCGTACTAAATAATAAATGCTGTTATAACCAACTGCTTTTTCAGATTCAGCAATGGCAATAGAGGCTGAATACACCATCACCAAACCTATGCCCAGTAATATCAGCACGACCCATAGTAGACCCTGATCATAAATAGGGGAGTTCAAGCGGTTACGATTTAACATGCTTGTAATCATGCAAATACCTTTGCATGCGCTTGTAAAGCATTCACTGCAGTCACAAACACTTCAGCTCGGTGAATATAATTTTTAAACATGTCAAAGCTTGCGCAAGCGGGTGATAGCAATACGGCTTCATCTTTTTGCGCGAGTTTTTTTGCAATATTGACCGCCTCTGGCAAATCTATGGCTTGATATATAGGCACGCCTGTTGATAACAGTACTTTTTCTATTAAATGACCATCACGGCCAATCAACACCACAGCACGGGCATTATTTTCAACCGCGTCTATGAGCGGACTAAAATCCTGCCCTTTTCCATCACCACCAGCAATTAATACCACTTTTTGTGGTAAACCCGCCAGCGCGGCGCAGGTTGCACCTACATTGGTGCCTTTAGAGTCATCGTAATAATTCACATTATCAATATTGGCAATCCATTCTACGCGGTGCGGCAAACCTTTAAAGTTATAAAGTGTTTGAATAATAGGTGCATAATCAATGCCGATAGCTCTGCACAAAGCTACTGCCGCTAGCGCATTTGCGGCATTGTGTAGCCCCACAATTTTCAAATCACGTAAATTAATCAGTTCTTTGTCACCTTCACACAACCAAGTTTCACCATCAATCTGCGTTAAACCATAGGAGGCATCATCTGTGCTCTCTGACAAACCAAACGTTATTTGCGCTAATTTGGGTCGCGCCATCAACATGCTCCAAGCATCGTCGCGGTTAAGCACCTGCAGAGTTGCATGGTAGAAAATACGGGCTTTAGCTATGGCGTAGTCTTGCAAACTGGCGTATCTATCCATGTGATCCTCAGATAAATTCAACATAGTTGCCGCATCAACTTGTAAATGGCTGGTTGTTTCTAACTGAAAGCTAGAAAGCTCTAACACATAAACATCAGGCGTTTCCATGCTCAGCGCATCTAGTACGGGCAGGCCAATATTGCCTGCAACAATCGTTTTAAGACCTGCTACTTGACACATTTCACCGACTAAAGTCGTCACCGTGGTTTTGCCATTTGCCCCAGTGATGGCAATCACTTTGGTATTTTTAGAGCGATATTGCGCAAATAGCTCCACATCGCCAACCACTGGCACACCACTGGCAATCGCCGCTTGAATTTCTGGCTCACTCAAAGCCACGCCTGGGCTTGCAACCACCAAGTCCACATGGCTAAATAATGCGGCTTTAAATGCGCCTGTTGTAACTTTTACGGTACTAAACTCTGCCTTTAGAGCTTCTATATTGGGTGGGTTTTCACGTGAGTCTGCCACAGATAAACGCGCGCCTTGCGCGTGTAGCCAGCGCAATGCTGATAGGCCTGTTTCACCGAGGCCTAACACCAATACATTTTTATCTTTAAGTTGCACCATTGTCGTTAATTTAGTTAAATTATCTAATTTTTAAGCTAGCTAGCCCAATCAATACCAGCATCATGCTGATAATCCAAAACCTCACCACAACTTGCGTTTCTTTCCAACCTTTTTGCTCATAATGGTGATGCAATGGCGCCATCAAGAAAATGCGCCGTCCCACCCCATATTTACGTTTTGTGTATTTAAAATAAGTGACCTGTGCTGCCACTGAAAAAGTCTCCATCACAAACACACCTCCCATAATGAATAAAATAATTTCTTGACGCGCAATCACTGCCACCACACCCAAAGCCGCGCCAAGTGCTAACGCACCGACATCGCCCATAAACACTTCGGCTGGGTAAGCGTTAAACCATAAAAATCCAAGCCCCGCACCTGCCATGGCTGTGCAAAAAACTAGTAATTCGCCTGATCCAGCTACATAAGGAATATGCAAATATTTAGAAAAATATAAATGTCCTGCGACATAGGCAAAAATGCCTAAAGCGCTAGAAACCATGACCGTTGGCATAATTGCTAAGCCATCTAAGCCATCGGTTAAATTGACCGCGTTACTGCTGCCGACGATTACCAAGTAAGTCAACACAACAAAGCCTAACCCACTTAATGGAATCGTCCAGTGCTTAAAAAACGGGATAATTAATGTGGTTTCTATCGGGGTTTTAGCGGTTTTATATAGAAATATGGCCACGGCAAGACCAATAATGCTTTGCCAAAAAAACTTTGCTTTTTCGGATAAGCCTTTTGGATTTTTGTAAACCACTTTTCTGTAATCATCTACCCAGCCAACCGCACCAAAACCTAGCGTTGTCGCTAATACCACCCATACAAAACGATTATTTAAATCCGCCCAAAGTAATGTTGATATTGCAATTGAGACTAATATCAATGCGCCGCCCATTGTAGGGGTTCCCGCTTTGATTAAATGCGTTTGTGGCCCATCATCGCGAACAGATTGCCCGACTTTATATTGGGTCAATTTACGAATCATTGAAGGGCCAACAATCAGCGATATGGCTAATGCTGTCAGCATGGCTAATACGGCACGCAATGTGATGTATTCAAACACTTTGAAACCAGTGATATGCTGAGTTTTAGCTAACCACTGCGCTAGGTCTAGTAACATTAGTGCATCTCCCAAACTACTGATTGCTCTACAATGGCATTGACCACACGTTCCATTTTCATAAACCTAGATCCCTTAACCAAGATGGTGGTATTTTTTTTCATGCGCTTTTTAAGGCTATCTACCAAAGCTTCAATCGTCACAAAATGATGAGCTTTTTCCCCAAACGAATTTGCCGCTTCTAAACTAATATTGCCCAACACCAGCAACGTATCCACGCCTGACTTTTTAGCATAAGTCCCAATTTCGGCATGCAACCGTGGAGCATCCACACCCAGCTCTCCCATGTCGCCCATCACCATCACTTTATCGCCGGGCTGCTGTACGAGCACATCTATGGCGGCACGCATGGAATCTGGGTTAGCGTTATAGGTATCATCAATCACCAAGGCTTCATTAATGCCTTGCAGACGGGTTAAACGCCCAGCTACTCCACCAAAACGCTTTAAACCTTGTGCAATATCGTCTAAACTGACATCGAGCGCAAAAGCTGTAGCACTGGCGGCCAAGGCATTTTGTATGTTGTGCATACCTAATAAATTTAGATAAAACGAAATATTGCCGCTAGGTGTTTTTAAACTCACTTGCGACTGCCCACCATGCTCAGTCGTGGTTGCAGTCACTACTGCATCTGCATTTAAACCAAAAGTGATGACCTTATGATTGCTGTTAAGCGTCTTCCAATAATTGGCATAAGTATCATCGGCATTAATAATGGCAACGCCTTGCATATTTAACCCTGTAAAAATTTCACCTTTAGCTTCAGCAATCGCTTGTTGAGAGCCTAATTCGCCAATGTGCGCAGTGCCTGCGTTATTCACTAACGCCACAGTAGGCTTCGCTAATTCTGTTAAATAATCAATCTCACCTGTATGGTTCATCCCCATTTCAATCACTGCATACTGATGATTTTCACGCAGCCTGAGTAGGGTTAATGGCATGCCAATGTCGTTATTTAAGTTGCCAATTGTTGCTAATATATTCTCTGATTTACTTTCAAAACCACCACTAACAACGGTGCTTAATATTGAGCTGATCATTTCTTTTACTGTGGTTTTGCCATTACTACCAGTAATTGCAATCAATGGAATAGCAAATTTTTGACGCCAATAACTGGCCAACAGACCCAATGCCAAGCGAGTATCCTTGACTAATAAGCCAGAGTGAGCATTACTAATTTGCGCTTCATCTGCAAATAAAACAGCAGCAGCACCTTTGGCAAAGGCATCAGCCACATATTGATTTCCGTCAAAATTTTCACCTTTTAGTGCTACAAACAGTTGCCCAGCCCCAATATTGCGGCTATCACTTCCTACACTTTCAAATCGCACATCGGCGCCAATTAACTTTGCACCAAGTACGGTAACGACTTCTGATAAAAGCATCATTTGCTTACCGCCGTTTGAGGTTTAATTTGTCGCTGAGTACGCATACCGTTATCAACATCATTCAGCGCACTTTCCACCACTTCTGCATCGCTAAACGGCAACTTAATATCTGATATTTCTTGATAACTCTCATGACCCTTGCCAGCAATCAAAACAATGTCGCCATTTTGTGCGGAATACACGGCATTTTGTATCGCTGTTGCGCGGTCGATTTCAATGTGTGGCAAATTAATCATATCGCGTACAATATCTTGAATAATATGCTCAGGATTTTCACAGCGCGGGTTATCTGAAGTAACAATCACTTTTTCAGCTAATCGAGCAGCTATTGCGCCCATTAGTGGACGTTTGCCAGCATCACGATCTCCACCACAACCAAACACACAAATCAGCTTACCTTGCACCTGTTCGCGCAAGGTGCTTAATACTTTTTCGAGCGCATCAGGTGTATGGGCATAATCTACCACCACCAATGGTTTTTCACCGCCGCCAAATCGCTGCATACGACCGCGTACTGAAACAATGCAAGAGATACTCTTGATAGCGTCCTGCAAATTCACTTTTAAGGCTAATAATGTAGCTAATACTGCTAACACATTATAGGCATTAAAGCGCCCTAACACTGATGCAGTAAGGTTTGCGCTACCTTGTGGCGTATCCACTTGCATGGTCAAACCCTGGTCATTTAACTGCAAATCACGCCCACACACATCGCCTGTGTTTAAGCCATAAGTCATCACCTCAGTTATCTTTAAATTAGCAGCAATACTTCTTCCAAAGTCATCATCTGCATTCACAATAACTACTTTTAAGCTCTCAAAAGTAAATAGCTTGAATTTAGCTGCGGCATAAGCTTCCATCGTTTTGTGATAATCCAAGTGATCTCTACTTAAATTCGTGAGCACTGCCACTTCAAAGTCCACGCCATTGACACGGCCTTGCTCCAATCCGTGTGAAGACACCTCCATCGCTACTGCTTTTACACCTTGCTTTAGATAATTTGCTAACATTTCTTGTAACAAGCATGCATCAGGTGTGGTGTTAACTGCCTCTGTTTGAGCGCCTATAAATCCATTACCGATGGTGCCCAACACGGCGGTTTTTTGACCTAACTGATTTAAACATTGCGCTATCCACTGGCTGACAGAAGTCTTACCGTTTGTACCCGTCACCCCTACCATACGTAATTGCTTAGAAGGAAGTCCATAAAATTCTGCGGCTATCTCACCCACGTGTTGCTTTAAGTGCTTAATTGGCGTATTGCTGATCACCCATTCTGCACGCCACATAAAGTCATCATCATCCCAAAATATCGCACTCGCGCCAGCTTTGATGGCTTGTGGAATATAATTTCTGCCGTCTGTTTTTTCTCCTGCGTAAGCCAAAAATAAGCTACCCGCCTTAACATTGCGACTATCTGTAGTTAATGACGTAAATTGCTGTGCAGATGCCTGCATCACACACCCTCTTTCACGTCATCAACAATTTCCACCTCATCATTTGGAATGACTATATTCGTATTAGGAGAATCTTGAGGAACTGATAATATTCTCAATGACTCTCCCATCACCGCACTAAATACTGGTGCTGCAACGATTCCACCGAAATATTGCTCTTTTGCAACATTTGGTTCATCAATCATTACCGCAATAATTAATCTTGGATTTGATACTGGCGCCAAGCCAACAAATGAGCCAACATACTTACGCTTTTCATAGCCATGTGCACCAAGCTTGTGTGTAGTCCCGGTTTTACCCGCTACTCGATAACCTACTACCTGCGCTTTTAATGCCGTGCCACCAGGTTGCACCACGGTTTCCAACATAGCCTTCATTTCATTGGCCGTTTTTGGGCTAAATACTGGCACACCTATGGGCGCATCTTCTAACTTTACTAAAGATATCGGCTTAAGCTCACCTTCATTGGCAAATACGGTATAGGCGCGCGCCAGCTGCAAAAGCGTCACACTAATCCCGTTTCCGAACGACATGGTAGCTTGCTCAATAGGTCTCCATTTTTTAAAGTCGCGTACGCTACCCGCAGCTTCACCTGGAAAGCCAACATGCATTTTTTTACCAAAACCTAGCTGGTTAAAGGTATTCCACATATAAAAGCGATCTAACGATAACGCTATTTTTGAAGCCCCCACGTTGGAAGATTTTTGTATAATCTCTGAAACGGTCAATACACCGTGCGCATGCGAGTCATGTATTGTTGCTGGGCCAATGGTTAGCGTACCAGGTGCCGTATTGATTTTCGTATCAGGTTGATATTGGCCTGATTCCAACCCAGCAGCCACTGTAAAAGGCTTCATTGTGGAACCAGGTTCAAACATATCGACAATTGCACGGTTACGTGTTTTACCCTTAATATTGACTGGATTATTAGGGTTGTATGTTGGCACATTCGCCATTGCCAACACCTCGCCCGTTTTAGCGTCTAATACAATGATTGCACCCGCTAAGGCTTGACGCTCCTCTACCGCTTTTGCTAGTTCTCGATGCGCTAAGTACTGTATTCTACGATCCATTGACAATACGACATCTTGCCCATCTTTTGGTACATTAACGGATTGCAAATCTTCAATAATATGGCCAGAGCGGTCCTTTATGACGCGGCGACTACCTGTTTTTCCTAACAACTCGGTATTCCTTGCCAATTCAAAACCTTCTTGTCCATTATCATCAACATCAGTAAAACCCACTAAGTGGGCTGCCATTTCCCCTGCTGGATAATATCGCTTATATTCACGCTGCATGTATATGCCAGAAACACCAACTTTCATCACTTTCTTTGCCAGCTCTGGGGAGACTCGTCGCTTCAAATATACAAATTCGCGCTCTGTGTTAACCAGTTTTTTACTAATCACTTCTGGCTGAATATCTAGCAAACCAGCAATTTCTTTGATTTGACCTGCACTAGCATTCGCATCTGGTGGGCTAGCCCATACAGATTCTACTGGTGAACTAATCGCTAGCAATTCACCATTGCGGTCTGTAATTTTTCCACGATGCGATTGCAAAGTTATCGTTCTGCTATAACGTGCATCACCTTTAGCTTGTAAAAATTGTTTATGAATACTTTGCAGATACACACTGCGCCCCAGTAAAACCACAAAACCCAGCAACACCGCGATCAACAACATGCGCCTGCGCCATGCTGGCAGCTTTACAATAATAGGGGTATTGTGCAAAGCCATTATTGCTGCACCTTTATTTGCACAGTTGCATTTTGAACTTGTGTAGCGTTTTGCTGCGGCGCTGGCGCTACAGTTGGCAATGCTTCCAAAGTGACCACTTGTACGCGCGCAGCTTCAGGAACCTGCATTTGTAATTGCTGTGTTGCCACCTGCTCAATACGTGATTGAATCGCCCAAGTACTTTGCTCAAGCTGTAACTGCCCATATTCTTGATCATATTGCTTTTCAGCTTGATGCAATTTCTCTAGCTCAAAATATAAATTGCGCGCTTTATGCTGTGAATTTACCAAGCCAAGGCTAGAGATTATCAATGCAAAAAATAAAATAATGTTGAGGCGCGTCATGCTGCTAACGTTCTTTCAGCCACACGCAATATCGCGCTCCGTGAACGGGGATTTTCTTTAATCTCACTTGCACTTGGCTTAATTGCACGCCCAATGCTAATAAGCTTTGGTTGTGGTAAATCAGACGCACGTACTGGAAAATTACTAGGTAAATCATCCGTATTTTCATGATGTCGAATAAATTTTTTAACCATACGATCTTCAAGTGAGTGAAAGCTAATCACCGCCAAACGACCTTTAGGCGCTAACAACTCCACACATTGAGACATTGCTAACGATAACTCCTTAAGCTCTTGATTGATGAAAATCCGTAAAGCCTGAAATGTACGCGTTGCTGGGTTCTGGCCTGGCTCAAACCGCGTGACTGCCCCTGCCACGATCTGGGCAAGCCGCCCTGTAGTAGTGATGGCGCGCCCGTCATTGCGCTCCTTAATAATCGACCTTGAAATCTGCTTAGCAAACCGTTCTTCACCATAATTTTTTATTACCCCTTCTAAATGTTTTTCATCAACAGATGCTAAATACTCCGCGGCTGTTTGCCCACGACTTTGGTCCATGCGCATATCTAATGGCGCATCAAACCGAAAACTAAAACCACGCTCTGCTTCGTCAATTTGCGGCGACGATATGCCCAAATCCAACAAAACACCTTGCACTTGGTTAATGCCAAGCTCCGCCAGCTTAATTTGCATTTCTGAAAAATGACCATGCGTCATACAAAAACGCGGGTCGTTAATTTTCCTTGCAGCTTCTACAGCGCTTAAATCTCGATCAAATGCAATCAAACGCCCATTCGCGCTTAATTGCGTCAATATTCTCTCTGAGTGTCCACCACGTCCAAACGTACCGTCAACATAAACACCATCAGGTTGAATGGCCAAAGCTTGCACAGCCTCAACTAACAACACGGTCACATGTGCTTTTGCAGGCTTTTCACGCATTGAAGTTGAGTCCGAATTTAAACCAAACTGTTGAGAAAGTTTTTTTTTTGAAGACAATGCGGCTAAAGTGGGCTTGTTGTTCTCACGCTTAATCACAGCGAGAACCCCGCTAATTCAGCGGGCATTTCAAAGCCATCAGCCTGCACCACTTGCGCAAGTTGCGCATGCCACGCTTCCATATTCCAAAGCTCAAAGTGACTGCCCTGCCCAACCAACATCACCTCTTTGCTTAAACCTGCAAAATCTCTTAGTGCAGGGGACACCAGCATACGTCCTGCAGCATCTAAAGTTATATCTTCTGCAAAACCGACCAATAAACGCTGCAAGGCACCTGATTGCTTATCAAACGATGACAGCGCCATCATTTTTGCCTGAATGGGCTCCCATGCTGGCTGTGGATACAACAATAGACATCGGTGCGGGTGTGCAGTTAATACCAAACCGCCCTCACCCTCAAGCAACATAGCGTCTCTGTGTTTGGTTGGAATAACCAAACGACCCTTTGCATCTAAATTTAGAGATGTTGCTCCGCGAAACATATTGAAATTTAATTGACACCTTAAAACACTTCACAAATTAAAAATATGAGATTTAATAACAAAAATCCCACAGAACACCACCTTTTCCCACTTATATGCACTATAGATAAAAAAATAGGGCAATGCAAGCCCTTTTTGACTATTTTTCTATATTTCTCAATGACTTACGAGATTTTGTTTATAAAAATAAATTCGTTATAAATTAAGTACATGCGAGCATTTATGAAAGTGAATTATCAGAATAGTGTTAAAACCAATTGAATTGTAATTGAGGCTTATTTTATCAAGAAGTAAAGTATTGAAGCTGGCCGATAAGCCGGGTTTTGTAGGCCTTATCACTAAGGCTGACAGTCATTCATCTAGGCGCATAATTGCTTATGCGCTCAAGCAACCTACCCGCTGGCGACGCGAGCCACGTCTAATGCCAGCCTATTTGGTCTTGCTGCAGATGGAGGTTACCGCGTTTCACGTCCATCACGGCGAACCGCAATTTACTCGTCTCTGTGGCCCTATTCCGCGCCTTATACTCCATCAGCTTGCACTGATACAGATTTCAACGTACGGCCGTTAGCCGTCATCCCGCTCTATGCAGCCCGGACTTTCCTCCCCCTAGTTAACTAAAGTAAACTAAGCGGCGACTGTCTAGCCAGCTTCTAGATTATTTTAACATACGCCAAACACTAATTAAAAAATAGCAGCATATCCACAAAGAAATGTTAATATGATTTTGTAAGCTGTGACTGTGAAAATAGTATGTAAATTTAAGTAATATTTAACCTTACACCCTCATATTGACCCATATGGGTAGTTGCTCACCGCCTAATTTTTTTAGATACTGCAATTGTAATTTGACGACACCTAAATAATTTAATTTTGTATAAAAACTAAATTAAAACTGTGGCGCAAATTTAAGTTATTTTTATTTATTTAGGGGGTTATTATGAACAAATTAGTAAAGGTTTTAGCAGTTGCTATACCACTTGCATTTAGCTTAAATGCAAGTGCATCAACTTACGTTGTGGGCAGTGCTACGGATGGCAATACTTACTCAAACTTGTTTGACTACAGTGGTAGCTTTAACGACGGCGCTCATCTTAGTGATCTTTTGACATTTGATTTAGCAACAGCAGCTACAGTAACGGCGTTTTCGAATGCTCCAGGTGCAATCATCAACTTTTTAGCATTACCAGGCTTTGGCTTTGTTCCAGGTAGCGCTGGCCCTTCACCAGATAGCGTTAATTTGGGTGCAGGTAGCTACCAAGTTGTATTTAAATCACTACTTGGCTCTACTGGGTCATTCACTGGTGGCATTTCTGTAGCAGCAGTTCCAGAGCCAGAAACTTACGCGCTAATGTTAGCTGGTTTAGGTCTAATTGGCTTCTCAGCACGTCGTCGCCAAGCTTAGTTTTATCAGTTAGCTTAGCTTCAAAATAAGAACCCGCTTATAGCGGGTTCTTATTTTTATGAAGTAACTGAATGTTAAATAAAAACTTAACTTATCATTTCAATCTGCATCCGATAATTAAAGCAACCATTGAATTGTTTTACTTCACTTCTCCTAAAATCGCGGCCAGCGCGGTCATACTAATCTAAACAAATTAAAGTATTTTCCAAGCCACATGCTGACCAGCTCTAAGTGGCACCAGGCTATCTTTACCTATTAAAAGCACTTCGGGAACTTCCCAAGCTTCTTTTACCAGTGTAATTTTTTCCGCATTTCTAGCAACACCATAATAATCCGCACCATAAAAGCTAGCGAAACCCTCTAATTTATCTAATGCATTTGCACCTTCAAAAGCTTCTGCATATAACTCAATGGCTGAATACGCAGTATAGATACCCGCACACCCACAGGCGGCCTCTTTAGTGCGCTTACCATGTGGCGCACTATCGGTGCCTAAGAAAAATTTAGGGTTGCCAGAAGTGGCCACTTTTACTAATGCCAACCGATGTTCTTCACGTTTTAGCACGGGCAAACAATAATGATGCGGGCGCATTCCACCTGTAAACATATCATTACGATTCATTAATAGATGGTGCGCTGTAATAGTTGCAGCAATATTACTAGATGCCGACGAAACAAAATTAGCGGCCTCTCGTGTAGTAATATGCTCAAAAATCACTTTCAGCTCGGGAAACTTTTTAAGCAAAGGAATCATATTGCGCTCAATAAATACTTTTTCACGATCAAAGACATCCACATGATTATCAGTCACTTCCGCGTGTACTAAAAGCGGCACACCCTGTTTTTGCATAGCCTCTAGCGCATTGGTGCATTTATCAAAACTTGTAACCCCAGAATCACTATTTGTCGTTGCGCCTGCGGGGTATAGCTTTACACCATGCACCACACCACTTGCCTTAGCTTTAACAATTTCTTCAGGTGTCGTGTTATCAGTTAAATATAGCGTCATTAACGGCTCAAATCTTACCCCTACTGGCAAAGCATCCAAAATACGCTGGCGATATGCCATGGCTAAATCTGTCGTTATTACAGGTGGTCGTAAGTTCGGCATTATAATTGCGCGGGCAAACTGCTTAGCAGTATCTGGCAATACCGCTTTTAATATATCGCCATCACGTAGATGTACATGCCAATCATCGGGTCGCGTAATCGTTAATTCATTAGCCATTTATTCATTCCTAGTCTTTTATTTTTAGTGCTATCTCATATAAAGCATTTTTCTTTTCGCCGCTAATGTCTGCAGCTAACTTGACCGCATGCTTAAGTGGCAGTTCAGCCATTAATAATTTCAATACCTTAATAGCTTCTTCCGTAACACTATTTTGAGCCTTTATCACCGACGCCTCCACCAGCAACACAAATTCGCCACGTTGTTGATTGGCGTCGGCTTTTAGCCATGCGCTTGCTTGCTCAGCTTGGCAGGTGTAAATCGTCTCAAAGGCTTTAGTTAATTCACGAGCGAAAGTAATCCTTCGCTCGCCGCCCAGCACTAATGCAATATCCTCTATACATTCCACAATGCGATGCGGTGCTTCATAAAATACGAGCGTGACTGTTTGTGAATTCAAACCCTCTAATACTTTGCGCCGTGCCGCTTTAGTCGCTGGAAGAAAACCGTGAAACAAAAAGCCATTTTGGGAAATCCCTGACACAGAAAGTGCGGCTATCACCGCGCTCACGCCTGCGATGGGCACTACTTTAAAGCCAGCTTTTCGTATTACACTCACCACTAATGCTCCTGGGTCACTAATTCCAGGTGTACCCGCGTCAGTGACCAATGCAATATTTTGGCCTAATTGCAATAATGACAACAATTTCTCAGCAGATTGATGCTCATTATGCTCATGCACAGCAATTAGTTTTTTTGAAATACTAAAGTGGTTTAACAAACCAGAAGTATGTCGAGTATCTTCTGCCGCAATTGCATCCACCATTTTAAGCGTTTCAAGTGCACGCAGTGTAACGTCACCAAGGTTGCCAATCGGCGTAGCCACCACGTATAATGTACCTAAGCTATTTATTTTTGAATCACTCATTATTAGATTTTATGCTAAACAAGCAACGACGCCTATGAAATTAAGTAAAAATAATGCAGGGCTTGAAGCTGAACAGTTAGCTGCAACTTATTTACTAAATCATGGCCTTAAGCTGGTCACTAAAAATTACCACTGCCTGTACGGTGAGATTGATTTGATTATGAGAGAGGCTAAAACGTTGATTTTTATTGAAGTGCGTCTACGCTCTAATGGTCAATTTGGCAGTGCCGCTGCCAGCATTACACAACAAAAGCAGCAAAAATTACTTCGAACAGCGCAGCATTATTTGCAAGAAACTGGTGATTCGCTGTGTCGCTTTGATGCAATTTTAATGGACAAAGCAGACATCCAGCATATTGAGTGGATTCGTAATGCAATTAGTGCATAAATGGCGTATTATTCGCAAAATCTCGTTAATTTGATATATTTTATTAACATTTCAATGTTTAAATTCGATGGTTAAGTAGCTTTTTTAAGAGCGCCTCTATCAAATGCGTATTTTTGGGACAGCACCAAATGCGCGGAACATAGTAGATGAACTAATACGTGACGAATAATGAGATTAAGAGTTGCACGCAAATACCTAATGCGCTCAAAAATGATTTATAGAAGTTTTCGAATAACAACGACCTAAAGGAGCTCTCAATGCGCACCATGACCAATCTTATTTTAACCTGCGGCTTATTAAGTCAATTAGTCGCTTGTGTACCAGCTATAGTTGGAGGTGCGGCTGCTGGTGGCGCGATAGCTGCCGACAGGCGAACTTCTGGCATATATGTTGAAGATGAAAACATTGAGCTTAAAGCTTACAAAAAAATGGAAACAAATTTAGGTGAAGATGCCCATATCAACACGACAAGCTACAACCGCAATGTTCTTTTAACAGGTGAAGCACCTGTAGAGGAATCTAAAAACAAAGCTGCTAGCCTCGTTAAAGAAATTACCAACGTGCGTAACATCACCAATGAGGTGACCGTAGGGCCAAAATCTTCATTTGGTTCACGCAGTAACGATACGCTAATCACCTCAAAAGTTAAAACAAAATTTGTGACTGAAAATAAATTTCCTGCTAATTATGTGAAAGTCGTCACTGAACATAGTGTCGTTTACCTCCTTGGTATCGTGACAAAATCAGAAGGTAACGACGCTGCAGATATTGCAAGTAGCGTAGATGGCGTGAGCAAAGTTGTTAAAGTATTTGAGTACATTGAGTAAACCCAATAATTTCTTACAACCCTTCAATTAAATGACATCACCATAATGGACAATCAAGCACAAACAACGCCTGCCAGCGAAATTATCATTCAAAGCCTTACGCGCGCAGGAAAGCCATTTAGACCAAGTGACTGGGTGGACAGAATGTGTAGCACCTATGCCACTTTTGGCGAAGACCGTAAGCTCAAGTATTCACCCTATTTAAAACCTAAGGTACTGGATGGCGTGAGATGTTTAGCTGTAGACTTAAAACTTAAGGCTGTAAACCCTGAAGGTTTTGCACAGCTAATGCATTTTGCAGATGAAAATCAACTGAGTATGTTAGATGACGCTGGTAACAGCATTGAAGTGTCACAGCAGTTAGGTGCTAACACCAAGTAAACCAAGGGGGCGGGACGATAGTGATTAATATTTAAAGGATGGGCTGGTATTTATATACATTAAAGTTTGCTTTGTCGCCACCTCACCCATCATCATCAGGCTCTATACCATAAACAAAAAGCACACAACAGATTTATTCATAATTTAAGTAATTATTTCATTTTTTTACGACAGACAGCATAGTTAAAGCAATCACCTTATCATACAATATCATATCTTCATTTTCAGCTAGTACTTACCATGGCATTGGTTCTTAACTTACCCGTTTTAAACGATAACCCTGTGATTCGCGCGGAAACTAGTTCGCAAAAAGTGATTGAGTATTTAGAGAATTTACAAACTCAATCTATTCAAGTAGGCTCATCGAGCTTACTAAGGCAATTGGTTGAGCTCAATCGTCAAAAAATTGCGCCTAAAATTAGAATCCCTATATTAGATTTATACAGTCCTGTTGTAATGCGTGTAACTGAAATACTGGCCGAAAGTTACTTGAATACTACGCTACCACTAGCAGGCGCAGTAAAAGCCGCTGCAAAAATGGTTGAATCATTATGGCAAGAATTAGGATTTGGCTATAAGCTTGCTTTTGTAGACTTACAAAATCAGCTCATTAAAACAGGTAAAACTAGTGCATATTGTATTCAAAGTGCCATGCAAGCCATTGCAGAATATATGCTTACTTTTTACCAAACCTACACCACGCCACCATACCATGTATGGAGTGATTTGCATCAGCTATATTTTTGTGCAGTACAACTCAAGTTACAACAATCTTCAGTTGCTGAAGGTAAAAATGAGAAAATTAAAAATCACGCCATTGCTCCCACTATTGAAAGCACATACAAGCGCGCTTTGCTCATATTTTTAGCTGATACGCAGCGCTTAACGCCCAAAAATATTCGCCTTACAATCGATCTATTAGCAGCACATGTCAATAAAGTACAGATCTCAGCAGTTGCTCCACTAGAGTCAACTGCCGCATCTTTTATTATTCACTTGCAATCAAATGAGGCACCTACGCCCTACAGTAAACAGGCCACTGCTCCAGACCCACTTTCGGACATATTACTACTCACGATAGACTTAGTAAAAGCCCTGCACGTGCATCTGAACCGCCTGCTAAACTATCAATTAGCCAGTGAAAGTCGTGGTAACGAAATAGACTTACTCACTCATTTAATTAAACATTGGGGTATATCACCTAAACGTATTTTTAGACGCTTAGCTAAAAATGGTGATTTAGAGCTAGTTGAGGGGATCTCTGCCATCCATTTGATCAATAATATAACTTCAGCATTTAACAATCAATCTAAACCACTAACAACATCACGATGGCAAATTCTCAACATAAGCGCAACGGGTTTATCCATCCGCCGTCATCCAACAGCTGAAAAAAATACCCGAATTGGCAGCTTAATTGCCACAAAAAACAAAGACGAAAAGCAATGGTCACTTGGTGTGGTGCGCTGGGCTAATTGTGGCATGCGTGATAAAGTTGATATTGGTGTTCAATTAATTGCCCCGCACATTAAAAGTGCTACCGCAATTTTCGATAAATGTGAGCATAATGATGCAGTGTTGGTAATTGAACCAAATAATGCAAACAAAATCGGCGCTAGCATCATCGCTCCCAGAGGAGTTTTTGAACCATCGCGCACATTGATTTTGAATGTAGGGAACACAACGCAACAGGCTGTCATGACCAAACTGATAGATCGTACGGACCACTTTGAACAAATTCAATACGAGTTTGTAGAGTAAGTGCTGTAAATTTCTACTGTAGAAATTACAGTTTTAATCAATAAGCGCTTCACTTAAGAGCAGTTTTTAGTTACGATAGTCATCTGTAAATTTTATCAGTAATTTCGAAAGAGGTTTTTATGAGCGAACTTATTACACACTTAAGTGATACTAGTTTTGAAGAAGACGTACTTCAGTCACAACTCCCTGTTTTGGTTGACTATTGGGCTGAGTGGTGCGGTCCATGTAAAATGATTGCGCCGATTTTAGATGAAATATCTAAAGAGTACGCAGGTCGCCTAAAGGTTGGCAAACTGAATATTGATGATAACCAACAAACGCCACCTAAATATGGCATACGTGGTATCCCCACATTAATGTTATTTAAAAACGGCAATGTTGAAGCCACCAAAGTTGGCGCTTTATCAAAGTCACAATTAACCGCTTTTATTGACAGCAATCTCTAAAGAGATTAATCTAATCATAATAGTTCCTTGCTTGGTTTTATATAACATTGTTAAACTTATAAAGTTACCTATAAAACCAAGCTTTTCCAAGTCTAAATTCAAAAATTTTACTTCATCCAACCTATTTATTCTAACCTTAAGAGTCAATTTGATTTTTTCGTATTTTAGTTTGAACTCTCTCAAATTCTTGCCCTAGCGAGCCCTCATGCACTTATCTGACCTAAAGCACTTACCCGTTACCGAATTAGTTGAAATGGCCATTGCCAGTGAAATAGAAAATGCAAGCCGAATGCGTAAACAAGATTTGATTTTTGCTATTTTAAAAAATAAAGCAAAAAAAGGCGATAGTATTTTTGGTGACGGTACTTTGGAAGTATTGCAAGACGGTTTTGGATTTTTACGATCTCCTGATACCTCATACCTGGCTGGCCCTGATGACATTTACGTGTCACCTTCGCAAATTCGACGATTTAATTTACATACTGGTGACAGTATTCAAGGTGAAATTCGTATTCCTAAGGATGGTGAGCGCTATTTTGCTCTGGTCAAGGTCGATGTTGTTAATGGTGACGCGCCTGAAAACACCAAGCATAAAATTTTATTTGAGAACCTAACCCCACTCTTTCCTACTATTCCACTGACTTTAGAGCGCGACATTAAAGGCAATGAAAATATCACAAGCCGTGTGATTGATATGATTGCGCCGATTGGCCGTGGTCAGCGTGGCTTGCTGGTAGCCAGCCCAAAAAGCGGTAAAACCGTAATGATGCAAAATATCGCACATGCCATTACTGCAAATCACCCAGATATCATTTTAATTGTACTACTGATTGATGAGCGTCCTGAAGAGGTGACCGAAATGACACGTTCAGTAAAAGGTGAAGTAGTTGCTTCAACGTTTGATGAACCAGCCACACGCCACGTACAAGTAGCAGAAATGGTGCTAGAGAAAGCGAAGCGATTAGTAGAACATAAAAAAGACGTGGTTATTTTACTAGACTCGATAACTCGTTTAGCACGTGCCTATAACACGGTCATTCCTTCATCTGGCAAGGTGTTGACAGGTGGCGTGGATGCGAATGCTTTACAAAGACCAAAACGCTTTTTTGGTGCCGCTCGTAATATTGAAGAAGGCGGCTCACTGACAATTATCGCCACCGCCTTGGTAGATACTGGTTCTCGCATGGACGATGTGATCTATGAGGAGTTTAAAGGTACAGGCAATATGGAAATTCACCTTGACCGCAAAATGGCAGAAAAACGCCAATATCCAGCAATTAACGTCAATAAATCTGGCACTCGCCGTGAAGAATTGTTAATAGAAAAAGACGTGCTGCAGAAAATTTGGGTGTTACGCAAATTGCTTTATCCAATGGATGATATTGAGGCGATGGAGTTTTTACTCGACAAAATTAAGTCGACCAAAAACAATGCAGATTTTTTTGAAAGTATGCGTCGCGGGTAGGTAATGGTTATTTTTAGCTTACCCTTGCCTGATAAGTTAAAAATCAATATAATAAGCGGCTAATTTAATTAAACGTGCCGTATCGTTCGGCAGACATTGAGGCTTACAAGATGAAAGATGGAATTCACCCAGAATATCGCGAAGTTGTTTTTCAAGACATCGGCGCAGATTTTAGTTTTTTAACCCGTTCAACTATCGCCGCTAGAGATACCATTAAATGGACTGACGGTAAAGAATACCCATTGATTAAAATTGAAGTTTCTTCAAAATCTCACCCTTTTTACACTGGTAAGCAAATGATTTTAGACACAGCAGGTCGTGTTGATAAGTTCCGTAAAAAATACGGCATGTAATTGCAACTAAACGATTGCGAAGGCAGCTTAGGCTGCCTTTTTATTTGCTGTTAAATTCCACGCTACAGCAAGTCGCAATCAGTTAAAATTACAGTGACCCCAGTTAACTGACCAATAACGATGCGCTTCCAATTAGACCACGACTGGCAAGGCAATATGTCAACACCGCGCGTGCGCGTAGGTGAAGATGTAAAAACACGGCTATTATTAGTACTGTGCGCAATATGGATATTACTTGGCCTAGTTGGCCATGCCCCATGGAAGCCCCTAGAATCTACGGGTATTAGCGTTGTATATGGCATCATCAATGGTAATGGTTTGGTCGCCCCACTTGCGCATAGCGTTAACAAGCTTGATGCCCCGCCTTTATATTATTTAAGTGCGGCTATCAGTGCAAAAGTACTTTCCCCTATTTTAGAGGTTCATGATGGTGCAAGGTTAGTTAATGCGCTTTGGCTGGGTATCATGTTATTGATGGTCGGCATGACTGGGCGAGAGATGTGGTCACTTGGCGTTGGCCGTCATGCTACGTTTATTATGATAGGCACTATTGGCTTAGTAATTAACGCTCACAGCCTAAATGTGGAGGTGGCTAACCTTACCAGTCTTGCTACTGGCTTTTACGCGCTAGCGCTTGCTAGACGCCGTCCTTGGCGCGCCAGCGGTTTGTTTGGTCTAGCTTTAAGTGTAGGATTTTTATCTTACGGCTTACTGAGCTTGTTAATTTTAATGATCACTGCGTTAACCTTACCGTTAATTTTTAGCGGATGGCGTAGCCGTAGTTTTATAAAATTTTTATGTACGGCTGTTGCTTTTGCAAGCTTGCCTATTAGCGCTTGGTTAATTGCCTTTCATCATTTAAATCCTGCTTTATTCTCTGATTGGTGGCAGTCAAGCTTAAATAATTTACATCGCACTAATCACTTTTACTTTGCGCGCATCCTCATTTGGTATGCTTGGCCAGCATTGCCCTTGGCTTTATTAGGTTTATGGCAATTTAGGCATCAACTGCTGGTTATACCTAGATTTCAACTAATACTTACTTTTTTTTGCTGTTGCTTGGTATTGTTAGGCCTAGGAGCTAGTCCTAAAGATATTAGCGCGCTACCATTATTATTACCAGTAGTAGCACTGGCATCTGGTAGCGTAGAGCATCTTAAACGTGGCCTTGCAGCCGCGCTAAATTGGTTTGGGATTTTATTATTTGGTGTCATTGGCACAGCAATTTGGCTAGGATGGATTGCAATGATCACCAGCTATCCAGACAAAATTAAACTACGAATGCAATTTTTATCTGGCCTTGACAGCATCAGTTTAAACTTAATTGCCGCCATCATTGCGATATTGATGACCATCATTTGGGTCTTTGTGTGCATTCGCGCTAAACAGAGCAATAAATCCACCGTGACCAATTGGGCCGTTGGCATGACGTTTTGCTGGGTTTTACTGATGACTTTATGGCTACCGATGATTGATGCAGCTAAAAGCTACAGCTCAACTTTTACAAGTTTAAAACAAGTGTTACCAATGCAATATAACTGTATCAATAGTTTAAATGTTGCGCTACCGCAACGGCTACTGTTGAACTATCACGCTAATATTACTCTCATCCCTTTTGAAGAAAGCCAAGCACTCAGTTGCGACTTTTACTTATTACAAGATGCCAAGGACAGCGGTGTCATGCAACCAGGTGCTGAGTGGCAGAAAATATGGGCAGGGCGACGTAATGCTGATCGAAAAGAAGGCTTTAGGTTATTTAGGCGCGTCAGTAATAGTTAATCGAACTCAATTTACACGAAAACTGGCCAATAAGGACAGCGTCTACTTATACCGTTTTTTCTCGTTAACCTTTTTATGGTATATCTTAAATTATGGTATGAATTTGATGATGGAATAACTTAAAAAATTGAGTAATCGCGAAGTTGAGCTTGGTAGAGAGTGAAAAACGCATAAGCCATATAAAATGCGTGTTAATCATTAGAATTTTCATTTACAAAGATTACACTGACTAAATTTTTAAATGTGATTGAATTGCCTTTGTGACTTGCGCATGTAGCTCAGTACCGCCTTGCAACTGCACATACTCTGCAATTTGTTTACGCATTGGTAACGCCCAAAATTTATTTAAATGATCTGCAATATCATGCGGCGCCATGCTTTGGTCAGGATATGACTCATAAAAATTACCAATTTGATTTGCCATCGAAATTAAACGTTGTATATCCATATGCTCCTACTCTTTTACCCATTTAAAATATTTTTAGCGTGGCTATATACCACAAAACGATTTTCTCGCGCAAAGCCTACTAAAGTTAAGCCACATTGTCCTGCAACTCGAACTGCCAAGCCAGTTGGTGCAGATACCGCCACCAGCATATTTACCCCAGCACTGGCGGTTTTTTGTACCATTTCAAAGCTGGCCCGGCTAGTGGTGATAATAAAGCCAGCCTTAGTGAGTCGTGCTTTAGCCAGTGCGCCTATTAGTTTATCTAGGGCATTGTGCCGTCCTACATCCTCACGCACTAGTACCACCTCACCATTTTCCAACACATACGCGCTAGCGTGAGTAGCGCCAGTCTTTTGCTGTAAAGTTTGCTGTGCTTTTATAGCTTGCAAACCTAATAAAATACTTGTTGCCTCAAATTGATGCTGTGACTCTAAAGGCGACGGATAACGCATTGCTTGCGCCAAATTTTCTGCGCCACATAACCCACACCCT
The DNA here is from genome assembly GCA_049662045.1 of Methylophilaceae bacterium. Lineage (GTDB taxonomy): Bacteria > Pseudomonadota > Gammaproteobacteria > Burkholderiales > Methylophilaceae > Methylotenera. The sequence goes on from JBATAW010000079.1 coordinate 48,377, forward strand.
GTTTTACCTGCTAAAGTGCGGCGACGCTTTTTTAGCTGCACAAAACGCTCATTAGAAATTTCGCAGTGCACTTCAATTCCATTGTTTTGTGCTGTCACTTCAATGCGGTATAGCTCATTTGCACTATCTACAATGCCCTCAGACAATGTAAAGCCTAGGGCAAAGTCTTCTAAATCACACGGCGTAGCAAGCATAACAGCATGTGAAATGCCGTTGTAAATCAGTGCAATAGGCGTTTCTTCAGCCAAATGGTCGTGCACTTTAACTGCACAACCATCTTGCCATTGCATAACATTAAAATTACTTAATGGCGCATCAAGCAGTGCAATTTGAGATGATTCATCCTTAATTAAGCTCAATTTTTGCAGCTTCTAAATCTCTACCAGCATAGGCTAATTGCGCTTCACTAAAGGTTTCATAATGTTTTTGCCAATCAGAAAGCTGATTTACACGCGTCACTTGTACCGCCGTCACTTTAAACTCAGGGCAGTTAGTCGCCCAATCTGAGTTATCAGTGGTAATCACATTTGTGCCAGATTCTGGGTGGTGGAATGTGGTATAAATAATGCCTGGTTGTACGCGCTCTGTAATGTTTGCACGTAGCACTGTTTCACCTGCACGGCTTTTTATGCCTATCCAATCACCATTCTTAACACCACGCTCTTCTGCATCATGTGGATGTATTTCAACAACATCTTCACTATGCCAAGCCACATTTTTAGTACGCCTTGTTTGAGCGCCTACATTGTATTGCGACAAGATTCGCCCTGTAGTTAAAATTAAGGGAAATTTTGCATTTACTTTTTCAGTAGTAGGTACATATTGTGTAATGAAAAATTTACCTTTACCACGCACGAATTCATCAATATGCATAATAGGTGTACCTGTAGGATTTTCATCGTCACATGGCCATTGCATGCTACCTAATTCATCTAACTTTTTGAAACTCACACCTTTAAAAGTCGGGGTTAGCGCTGCAATTTCATCCATAATTTCTGAGGCATGTTGATAATGCATAGGGTAGCCTAAAGCTGTAGATAGTTTGGCGGTCACTTCCCAGTCTTCATAGCCATTTTTTGGTGTCATCACTCGACGCACTGGAGATATGCGGCGTTCTGCATTGGTGAATGTACCACTTTTTTCTAAGAAAGATGCACCAGGAAAAAATACATGCGCAAACATCGCAGTTTCGTTTAAGAATAAATCTTGCACAATGATACATTCCATTTGCTCAAGCGCATGTGTCACATGCTGCGTATTAGGATCAGATTGCACAATATCTTCTCCTATGCAATACAGTGCCTTAAAACTACCTTCAGCTGCCTGATCTAGCATATTTGGGATGCGCAAGCCTGGCTCTTTACTCAGTGGCTTACCCCATGCGGACTCAAACAGGGCGTGTGTGGCATCGTCTGACACATGTCGATACCCTGGATACTCATGTGGCATAGAACCCATATCGCATGAACCTTGTACATTATTTTGCCCACGTAACGGGTTTACGCCAACACCTTCGCGGCCAAGATTGCCTGTTGCCATTGCAAGGTTAGCAATCCCTATCACGGCTGTTGAACCTTGGCTATGCTCAGTAACACCCAAACCATAATAGATTGCTGCATTACCGCCCGTAGCAAACAACCTTGCGGCAGAGCGAACAACCTCTGGATCAATACCTAATTCAGTAGCAAGACTTTCAGGTGAATTTTCAGATTTTGCAACGAAATCACGCCAGCTAACAAAAGAATCCCACTCACAGCGCGCTTTAACAAAATCTTCTTTCACCAGTCCTTCAGTCACAATGACGTGAGATAGCGCAGAAATTAACGCCACGTTGGTACCTGGGCGCAATTTCAAGTGATAATCCGCACGAACATGTGGTGAATTGGCGACTAAGTCAATTTCGCGTGGATCAGCAATAATTAATTTAGCACCTTCACGCAGACGACGCTTCATTTGGCTAGCAAATACTGGGTGCCCATCCGTTGGGTTTGCACCTATTATAAAAATCACATCTGAATGCATGACTGAATCAAATGTTTGCGTCCCTGCGGACTCACCTAACGTCACCTTTAATCCATATCCTGTTGGGCTATGGCAAACGCGTGCGCAAGTATCTACATTATTCATCCCAAATACCGCGCGAATTAATTTTTGAGTGACGTACACCTCTTCATTAGTGCAACGGCTAGAAGTAATCCCACCAATGGCATCTTTGCCGTATTGCTGATTTATGCGAGTAAGCTCACTTGCAGCATAGGTAATAGCTTCATCCCAGCTTACTTGTTGCCAAGTATCTTTAATACTTTTGCGTATCATTGGCGTAGTGATGCGATCTTGATGGGTCGCATAGCCCCAAGCAAAACGGCCTTTTACACAAGAGTGTCCGTGGTTTGCTCCGCCATGTTTGCTAGGAGTCATGCGTACGACTTCTTCGCCTTTCATTTCAGCATCAAAACTACAGCCCACACCACAATATGCACAAGTAGTGGTCACAGAATGCTCTGGCGTACCCGATTCTATGACCGTTTTTTCTATTAATGTGGCGGTTGGGCAGGCTTGAACACAAGCCCCACATGACACGCATTCGGAATCCATAAAATTGGTATTACCTGCTGCCACTTTAGATTCAAAGCCTCTTCCTGTGATAGTGAGTGCAAACGTACCTTGCGTTTCTTCGCAAGCGCGTACACAACGTGAGCAAACAATGCATTTGCTTGGGTCAAACGTAAAATATGGATTACTTTCATCTTTTAGTGCTTTAAGGTGATTATCACCTTCATAGCCATAACGCACTTCACGCAGGCCAACTGCGCCTGCCATATCTTGCAATTCACAATCACCATTAGCGGCACAGGTCAGGCAATCAAGCGGATGGTCTGAAATGTACAACTCCATCGTGCCTCGACGAATATCCGCTAATTTTGGTGTTTGTGTATGAACCTTTAAGCCTTCAGCCACGGGTGTAGTGCAAGAAGCTGGATAACCACGGCGCCCATCTATCTCAACCAAACAAAGACGGCATGATCCAAATGGCTCTAAGCTATCAGTAGCACAAAGCTTTGGCACCGTCACGCCAGCAACAGCTGCTGCGTGCATGATGGATACACCTTCAGGCACTGTAATCTGCCTGTCATCTATCGTCAGCGTTACTTGCTTTGTTGAAGCACTGTTCGGTGTGCCGTAATCTATGTTTTGATTGTAAGTCTTGTCGTATTTAATGTCGTCCATAATAACTCCTAACCTGCCTTAGTATTTTCAGGTTTAATATTTTCTGGTAGCCCAAAATCTTGTGGGAAATGATTGAGTGCGCTCAACACTGGGTAGGGGGTCATGCCACCCAATGCACACAAAGAGCCATTCAACATCGTGTCACTCAAATCACGTACGAGCGTTATACTTTTTGCGTGATCTTGGCCAGCTGTGATCTTATCTATCACCTCCATGCCTCGTATCGAGCCTATTCTACATGGCGTGCATTTACCGCAACTTTCAATTGCACAAAACTCAAAAGCATAACGTGCCATTTTTGCCATATCAACAGTATCATCAAAAGCTACGATACCACCATGCCCAACTACCGCCCAAATCTTTGTAAACTCTTCGTAATCCAGCGGCGTATCAAATTGGCTTTCAGGCAAATAAGCACCAAGTGGCCCCCCAACTTGCACGGCGCGAATTGGCTTTCCTGTAGCTGAACCACCACCAAAGTCATACAGCAATTCTCGCAAAGTTACACCGAATGCCAGTTCAACCAAACCTGTTTGCTTAAGATTACCTGCCAATTGAATGGGCAATGTCCCGCGTGAACGACCCATACCGTAATCTGCGTAAAATTGTGCGCCTTTATCTAAAATGATAGGTATGGTGGCGAATGAAATTACATTATTTACCGCTGTTGGCTGACCAAACAAGCCTTCAATGGCTGGTAGTGGCGGTTTAAAGCGTACCGAACCACGCTTACCTTCTAAGCTTTCTAGCATAGAAGTTTCTTCACCACAGACATAGGCTCCTGCTGCTCGACGCACTTCTAGCTTAAAAGAATGTTCTGAACCACAGATTTTTTCACCCAAATAACCCGCTTTTTCAGCACGCTTAATGGCTTCATTTAAGGCTTTTAAAGCATGTGGATATTCACTTCGTAAATAAATATAACCTTGTGTTGCACCAACAGCAATACCTGCAATGGTCATGCCCTCAATCAGCACATAGGGGTCATCTTCCATCACCATGCGGTCTGAAAAGGTGCCTGAGTCACCTTCATCTGCGTTACAAACTACATATTTTTGCTCAGCTTTACAACCTAAAACCGTATTCCACTTAATGCCAGTCGGAAAAGCTGCACCACCACGACCGCGTAATCCTGAATCGGTGACTATTTTAACAATTTCAGCCCCTGTGCATTTAAGCGCATTTTTGAGACCTTTATAACCGTCATGTGCTAAATAGTCATCCAATGAAACAGGATCTGTAATACCAATACGCGCAAAAGTGAGGCGCTGCTGTTTTTTCATCCAAGCCAACTCATCTGTTAAACCTAGATTAAGTAGATGTGCACCACCTGATAAAAAATTCGCATCAAACAAGCTGGACACATCTTTTGGCATCACTGGCGCATAAGCTACTCTACCTTTTTCAGTGGACACTTCTACCATCGGCTCTAACCAAAAAATCCCACGAGAACCGTTACGAACCAACTCGACTTTTAAGCCGCGTTTTTTTGCTTCGTTAACAATAGCTTCTGCCGTTTTATTGGCTCCTAATGAAAGCGCGGTAGAATCACAAGGAACATATACTTTAACCATTATGCACCTCTCACTTCTTTAAGTAGCTCGGTAATTTTTTCAGCATTCATACGCCCATAAACTTCTTCATCTAACATTACAGCTGGTGAACAGGCACAATTGCCCAAACAGTAGACAGGCTCTAGTGTAACTGCACCGTCTTTAGTGGTTTCATGGTAGTCAATCCCTAACTTAGACTTGATGTCTGCCTCTAATTTCTCAGACCCCATGGCTTGACAAGACTCTGCACGGCATACTTGCAGGATATGTTTACCAGCTGGGTGGCGGCGAAAATGGTGATAAAACGTCACCACGCCATGCACTTCCGCCACTGATAGAGCTAATGCTTTTGAAATGAGCAAATAGGCTTCTTCTGGCACGTAACCAACGTCATCTTGTATTGCATGTAACAAAGGTAATAACGCACCTGCTAAGTTTTTATGATGCGCTATGTGCGTCTCAATTTTTGTAAGTTCTAGTGTTGACAATTCCATTACTAAAGAAACTCCAAGCAATTTATACAATATGCCTTATGATATACCTTATTTATCCCTATTCAAAGCGCAAATAGGCTAATAAAGTGCTTTTATATGACCACGTTTTTACTGCATAATTCAACTAATGCTAATGCCAATAAATACTCCCAGGCTCATTGACCAATTTGGGCGCGAGGTAAATTACATTCGGTTATCAATTACTGATCGCTGTGATTTTCGTTGCACCTATTGTATGGCTGAAGATATGCAGTTTTTATCACGCAATGAAGTGCTCAGCTTAGAAGAGTGCGCAAGGCTTGTTAAAGTGTTTGTCAGTTTAGGTGTCAACAAGGTTCGCATCACTGGCGGTGAGCCTTTGGTGCGTAAAAATGCGCTTTGGCTATTTAAAGAAATTGGCCAATTAGAGGGCTTAAATGAGTTGGTGATTACCACCAATGGGAGCCAGCTAAGCAAACAAGCTGGCGCGTTAAAGCAGGCTGGCGTAAAGCGCATTAATATCTCCATTGATAGCTTAAAACCTGATCGCTTTAACAAAATCACACGCACTGGTAAGCTCGAGCATGTTTTAGCAGGGCTGGAAGCCAGCATCCATGCGGGTTTCAGTGGCATTAAAATAAACACTGTACTTATGCGCGGCATAAATGATGATGAGACGGTAGATTTAGTGCAGTTTGCAATCGATAAAAAAATTGACATCAGCTTTATTGAAGAAATGCCACTTGGATTGGTTAATCATGAACGCGAAAACACCTTTGTGAGCAATGCTGACACCTTCAAACTATTGCAATGTAAGTATTCGCTACTCTCAAGCACCGAGACTACAGGTGGCCCTGCACGATACTGGCGGGTTGCTGGCACTTCTACAAAAATCGGCTTTATATCCCCACATAGTCATAACTTTTGTGAAAGTTGTAATCGCGTACGCATTACCTGTAAAGGCGAGCTTTACTTATGTTTAGGACAAGAAGATAAAGTTGATTTAATGCCACTTTTGCGTAATTATCCAAACGACGATACACCTTTAATAGATGCGATTTTAAACAGCATGGCAATTAAACCTAAAGGGCATGATTTTGATTTGCATCGTGCGGAGCCTGCTATCGTCAGGTTTATGTCGCATACAGGAGGTTAATTTGCCAATCTCTGCAATTATCATTGCTGGCGGGCTAGCTACGCGCATGAGTGGGGTAGACAAAGGCCTAATGCCTTTACAAAATAAACCCTTAGTTCAGCACGTCATTAAGCAATTGGCATTGCAGGTAGATGAAATATTAATTAATGCTAATCGCGAAATTGTACAATATACAACTTATGGTTATCCTGTATTGCAAGATGAGAGTACAGACTATATAGGACCTTTAGCAGGCATGAGCTTAGGGTTAAAATACGCACAATATGATTATGTGCTTGCCGTGCCATGTGACTCTCCAGTATTACCACTTGATTTAGCGCAGCGCTTGATGGCTGAATTACTAGCACAAAACGCTGATATTGCAATAGCATGTAGTGACGGCAATGTTCATCCTGTTTTTTGTTTATGTAAAAAAAGTGTATTACCTTCTTTAACTGCATATATAGCCCGTGGTGAGCGGCGTGTAAGCGCTTGGCAAAAAAGCCAACGTTACATTGAAGTTGACTTTAGTGATTGCATTAATGCTTTTGTGAATTTGAACACGCTCGAAGACATAGCCGCACTTGAACTAATACTCAACCATTAATACCATTATTCCTAACACTTGATCAACTCAATTACACGCTATGACGCATACACTTTCAGAACTGATGACCAACCCCAGCTGCATGGATGATTATGATCCAAACGCTATGTCTGTTTCAAATGCTCGGCAATTTATACGCCAGCATTTAAGCCCCGTTACCTCAACAGAAATGCTGACTATTCGTGAGTCTTTAGGACGCGTATTGGCTGCCAACATTGTTTCACCTTGTAACGTGCCCAATTATAACAATAGCGCGATGGATGGCTTTGCTTTTAAGTTTTCTGAAGGCGTTAAAATTATCAAAATTATTGGGTCAGCCTTTGCAGGCAAACCGTTTAAAGGTGAGGTAAAAGCTGGTGAGTGTGTAAAAATTATGACGGGAGCGATGCTGCCAGTGGGTGCTGATACCGTGGTGATGCAAGAACATGTAGCGGTTAAAAGTGAAAGCATTACTTTGCTCAACAGTATTAATCGAGGTGCAAACGTGCGATTAGCTGGTGAAGATTTAAGCATTGGGCAAATCGTTTTAAATATTGGCCACTTAATGCGCCCCGCTGATTTAGGTCTTGTAGCTTCGCTTGGCATACCTGAAGTAAGCGCTTACAAAAAACTTAAAGTGGCTTTTTTTAGCACTGGAGATGAGTTAATCAGCGTTGGCAAACCTATATTAGAAGGTCAAATTTACGACAGTAATCGCTACACTATTTATGGCATGTTAAGTAGGTTAGGGGTAGAAATGGCAGACTTTGGGGCGGTGCCAGACAACCCCATCCTATTAGAGGCTGCCTTATTAAAAGCAGCAGATGCTTATGATGTTGTGATCACGAGTGGCGGTGTATCTGTGGGTGAGGCAGATTACATGAAAGCATTATTAGCCAAACACGGGCAAGTGTTATTTTGGAAAATTAATATGAAACCTGGCCGCCCACTAGCTTACGGAAAAATCAGTGGGAGTAGCCAAAAAGCTGCGCACTATTTTGGCTTACCAGGCAACCCTGTTTCTACCATGGTGACATTTTATCAGTTTGTACTTGAAGCACTTATTACACTCATGGGCGCTACGCCAAAGCCTTTGCCGACTTTTAATGTGGAATGCGCACTACCTATTAAAAAAGCCACTGGTCGTACCGAGTTTCAACGTGGGGTATTATTTGAAGAAGTTGGTATTTGGAAAGTAAAACCAACAAGCGCGCAAGGATCGGCCATATTAAGTAGCATGAGCCAAGCAAATTGCTTTATTGTTTTGGATGAACCTGATGGAAATCAGGTGGCTGGTTCGATTGTAAAAGTGCAATTACTTGAAGGTATAATTTAACAAATGTCATTAAATTCCACTAAATTCACGCAAGATGTTTTCTAAAAATAAATCACTTAAAGACCTTTTACTTTTTCATCAAGTCGCATTTATTTTACTCATTAGCATTTCGGCTGCAGCGGGTGCCTACGGAATACACTTATGGGGAGTATCTAGCCAAGAGACGCAACGTATTAACGCTCTAGTCACAGAGTTGCAACAAACACGTGGCGATTTATATCGGCAAATGAAGGAGTTGTTTGATATCTATTTTTTAGAGGATGCAAACGCCCAAAAGGAATACAACACTTTTACCCTTTCTGTAGAAAAGCACTATCAGATACTGAATATCCTTGCGATTGGTGAGAACGAAAAATTAGCGATCAAAGAATTACATAGTAGCTATAAAAAATTTGTAGTTGAAACGCCCAAACTGTTTGAACAGCTCAAAAAAAAGGATACCGAAGAATTAAAATATGCGATTAATACCGATATTGAAACTGGCCTATTTGATCGTTATGAAAAAATCTTGAATCGAACTGAACAACTGCTCAACCAAAAACAATCTCAGCTCAATTATCAACTCGCTAATACTAAGCGAATTATTGCTTTTTTACTCGCTATTCCGTTATTGCTGGCGATATTATTGCTCATTATTTCTAGATTTTTTTTACAGCGCTCTATCGTGAAACCCATCAATACGATACTAATAGCAACATCTGAAATTAGCGCTGGAAATTTAAACTACCAAGCACCTGAAGAAGGCGCGGCTGAATTAGCGGCAGTCTCTAAAGCCATTAACCAAATGGCAGATAAATTAGCGGAAAGTCAAGAAGCGCTGATTCGCTCTGAAAAACAAGCCGCACAAGGCCTGTTAGTTCCAATGTTAGCGCATAATATCCGTAACCCGTTAGCTAGTATCCGTGCAACTGCACAGATCATAGAGGTTCCTAAAGGGGATTTTGAAACTCAAGAATCACTAAACGGCATTATCAATACGGTGGATAGACTAGAACGCTGGACAGGTGCGCTATTAGCCTATTTATTGCCATTAAAACCAATGCTTGATTTTACCAGCGTACAAGCTGTTATTGAAGGTGCGATAGAACCTTTGCAGCAAAAGCTAAAAGAAAAATCTATTAAGCTCTTATTACCAAATTGGCCAGTCGATACCAGCATTCACACTGACCAGCACTTACTTGAGCAAGTCTTCTACAACTTATTACTCAATGCAGTTGATGCGTCAAAGCATGCAGGTGAAATTGAGCTGCAGTTTAATGTTTTTGAGAGTACCTACCTTATAAATCTGCTCGACAATGGCTCTGGGATTCCATTCAAACCTGACCCTTGTTCCATTAGTGCGCCTTCCACAAAGCGTTTTGGAACAGGAATTGGCATTCCATTTGCGTTTAAAGTTTGTGATGCGCTAAATGCTGAACTTAAGTTTGAAACTAGAGAAAGTGGTGGAACCATAATCTCTATTTTACTCGTACGCGCAACAAATGCCCCTATTTACACACCAATGCATTAATCTGCTATTAATTTACTAGATAAAATCACTTGCCTATTGCCTTAATCTCACTTTTTATCAACAATGTGACAAATACGTATATGAATTAGAAAGTTAATATGCTTAACAAAACCGTTACAGATTTTCAGCTCCCCGCTACTAGCGGCACTCAATTTCAGTTAAGTACTTATTTAGGTAAAAACATTGTGCTGTATTTTTATCCGAAAGATGCCACGTCAGGATGCACAACCCAAGGCGTGCAATTTAGAGATGCATACGCAGACTTTCAATCTAATAATACTGAGATTTTTGGTATTTCGCGTGATAGCTTAAAATCTCATGAAAATTTCAAAGCTAAGTTTAGCTTTCCATTTGAATTACTCGCTGATACTGAAGAGCTCGCCTGTAATTTATTTAATGTCATCAAAATGAAAAACATGTATGGCAAACAAGTCCGTGGCATTGAAAGAAGCACCTTTATCATTAACACTACAGGTGAGCTCATCAAAGAATGGCGTGGTGTCAAGGTCGATAACCATGCTACAGAAGTGCTCAATTTTATTAAGACGTGCTAATTAACTTAGAAAATAGAAAACAATCCGATGGCAAAAAAATCCTCCGTTATTAACAAGCTATTTGTTTTAGACACCAATGTATTAATTCATGACCCTTCATCACTTTTCCGTTTTGAAGAACATGATATCTTTTTACCGATGGTGACGCTTGAGGAGTTAGACAATAATAAAAAAGGCTTATCTGAGGTGGCGCGCAATGCCCGGCAAGTCAGCCGATATTTAGAAGAGATAGTGGGTGCAGATTTAGTTAACCTTGAGTTAGGATGCCCTCTGAGCATCAATGGAAACAAACATGTTTCTGGTCGCTTGTTTTTACAAACCAAACCCCTATCGTCAACCTTGCCCGACTTAGCTGGCTTAAAAGCTGATAATCAAATTTTAGCCTCTGCATTAGATTTAAAAAATCAACATCCAAACCGTCAAGTCATTCTAGTGAGTAAAGACATCAATGTGCGCATAAAAGCACGCGCGATGGGCATGCCGACTGAAGACTACTTTAACGATAAGGTCTTAGAAGACACAGATTTACTCTATAGTGGATTATTTGAGCTACCAGCAGATTTCTGGGAGAAACACAGTAAAGCGATGGAGTCATGGCAAGAAGCTGGCCGCATGTTTTATCGTATTACTGGTCCACTTTGTAAAAATTTTCTGATTAATGAATTTGTTTATTATGAATTTGAAAAACCTTTTCACGCCATAGTGCGAAGTGTGGAAGGCAATACCGCCGTACTAGAAGTTGTTAAAGACCATTTACAACCTAAACATAACGTTTGGGGAATCAATGCACGTAATCGTGAGCAAAATTTTGCGCTTAATCTGTTGTTGGATCCTGAAATTGATTTTGTTAGCTTGCTTGGGCAAGCAGGGACAGGTAAAACATTACTCACACTAGCGGCAGCTCTCACACAGGTATTAGACTCAAAACGTTACTCAGAAATTATCATGACGCGCGTTACGGTATCCGTAGGTGAAGATATTGGCTTTTTACCGGGCACAGAGGAAGAAAAAATGGGACCATGGATGGGTGCTTTGGACGACAACTTAGACGTATTAAATAAAAGTGATAGTGAGGCTGGCGAGTGGGGACGCGCTGCCACACAAGACTTAATTCGTAGCCGGATAAAAGTGAAATCACTTAATTTTATGCGCGGACGTACTTTTTTGAATAAATTTTTAATTATTGATGAAGCCCAAAACCTAACGCCTAAACAAATGAAAACGCTTATCACCCGTGCAGGGCCAGGCACTAAAGTTGTTTGTCTTGGCAATATTGCGCAAATTGATACGCCTTACCTCACAGAAGGCAGCTCTGGTTTAACCTATGTGGTTGATCGTTTCAAAGGTTGGCAGCACAATGGCCACATCACCTTAGTACGTGGGGAACGCTCACGCTTAGCGGACTTTGCAGCTGAAGCCCTATAATGAATATGACGAAAGGGTTTTATACGCTGCTCATTGCGCAGTTTTTATCTGCGTTGGCAGATAATGCCTTGCTGTTTGCAGCGATTGCTTTACTCGCAAAGTTAAACTCACCCGACTGGCATGAGCCGCTATTAAAAGAATTTTTTGTCATCTCTTACATTCTGTTAGCGCCTTTTGTTGGCGCATTTGCCGATGCGCTACCTAAAGGCAAAGTCATGTTTTTAAGTAATGGTGTTAAGTTTTTTGGCTGTGTATTGGCCTATTTTGGCATGCCACCTTTATACGCCTACGCCATTGTAGGCATAGGCGCTGCCGCTTACTCTCCCGCAAAATACGGCATTTTGACTGAAATGTTACCCACTGAGCAGCTTATCAAAGCCAACGCCTGGATGGAAGGTACGACAGTCGCCGCAATTATTCTTGGGCCTGTTTTTGGCTCCTATATTTCTTCAGCTAATCCTTACTTTGGAATAGCGATTATTACAACGCTATATTTATTAGCCGCTTTGTTTAATCTTTATATTCCTAAATTACCGATAAATCACGCCATTCCACAACGTACGCTCAATTTTTTGTTTCGTGATTTTTGGCATGCTTTTACAACCCTGTGGCGTGATACACAAGGGCAAGTTTCTCTTGCTGTCACCACCTTGTTTTGGGGGGCTGGTGCCACCTTACAATTTGTGGTTTTACAATGGTCAAAAGAAGTGCTCGGTTTAGACCAGCGCGCTGGAACAGTACTCATCGCCATACTAGCGGTAGGCATCGCAGTAGGTTCAGTTGGCGCATCAATGTTTGTTAAGCTTGAAAACGCCGTTAAAGTGTTACCTGCGGGCATCCTCATGGGTGCCTTAGTCACTTGTATGGTTTTTGTTGATACGCGAGAAGTTGCCGCCGTCATGCTTTTTAGCATAGGCGTTTTAGCGGGCTATTTTTTAGTGCCACTAAACTCACTACTTCAGCACAGAGGGCATTTATTACTGGGCGCTGGCCACTCTATTGCTGTGCAAAACTTTAATGAAAATATTGGAATTTTGTTACTACTAGGCGCTTACACGCTCATGGTTCACCAAAACTTATCAATACATAGCATTATCATTATTTTTGGGGTATTTGTGAGCTTAAGCATGGCTATTATTTATAAACTTTATCTAAAACATACGGGTAAAAAGCACTTATAAAGTACGCTATTTAGCGCATAAAATTCACCGAGAGAAAAAAAATGCCCTGTAAGCCGCATAGAAATTGGCTTGCAGGGCATCAAAATAAGATGAAGCTATTATTGATAGAAATTAATGTAGTTTGACATGCGATTCTGTACGCCGAGAAATCATTCTTGCCACTGTTTGCATCGCAGTAGACCAAAACCCATGTAATGCGATTAAGTGCATTTTATACAGCGAGCGATACATTAGCCGCGCAAATAACCCCTCAATAAACAAACTGTCTCCAGAAACTGCGCCCATTAAGCTACCCACGGTCGTGTAACGCCCTAAATTAACTAACGAACCATAATCGCGGTAGGTATAAATCGGTAAATTAGTTTTGCCTGCCACGCGGAGCTTAACTGTTTTATGCAGCATTGACGCCTGCTGGTGTGCTGATTGCGCGCGCGGTGGCACATCTTGCCCAGCTTTGTCGGGCGCATTACTCGCCATAGGACAAGCGGCACAATCTCCAAAAGCAAAAATATGGTCATCTAAGGTTGTTTGCAAGGTTCTTTTTACAACCAACTGATTGATACGGTTGGTTTCTAAACCATCAATGCCTTGTAAAAAATCAGGCGCTTTAATACCCGCCGCCCAAACCACTAAATTGGATGGTATAAACTTGCCGCTATGCGTAAAAACACCCTTATCAGTCACTTCTGTCACGCGTTCACTAGTGAGTAGATTTACATTTAATTTTCTGAGTTCTAGCGCAACAGAAGCAGATAACCTTTCTGGTAGCGCTGGTAAAACACGCTCACCCGCTTCAATAAGGGAAATTTTAACGTCGTGTTCAGCATCAATTTTATCGAGTCCATATTCCGCTAACTCTCGCGTAGTATTATGCAACTCAGCCGACAGCTCTACCCCCGTCGCACCTGCTCCCACAATCACCACTTCCAACTGACCTGTTAATATCGGGGTTGTTTGCGTTTGTGCACGCACTAACGCATTATGTAAGCGACGATGAAATTTTTCTGCCTGCTCTTGTGTATCTAAGGCGATAGAATATTCACTGGCGCCTTTAATACCAAAATCATTCGTCGTGCTACCCACGGCAATAATAAGCGTATCGTAACCAATGGTGCGAGGTGGAATCACCTCCAATCCGTCCTCATCATAATGCGGCGCAATAGACACTTCTTTTGCGGCACGATTAAGGCTATCCATGCGCCCAAGCCTAAATCTAAAATGATGCCAATGTGCTTGCGCCAAGTAAACTAATTCATGCTTTTCTGGGTCCATACTGCCAGCAGCAATCTCATGTAAAAGCGGCTTCCACACATGTGTTTTGGACTGATCGATCAGCGTGATGATGGCCTTACCTTTACGCCCCAAAGAATCACCTAAGCTAGTAGCCAATTCAAGACCACCAGCACCCCCACCCACAATGACCACATGATGCAAATTATTTTCTGTATTTTTCAATTAAACCTTCAGTCTTGACGACATTAATGCAAAACGGCTACCGTAATTATACAGTAGCCGTCTCAGTGATTATAGTGCCTATCTAATAGAGGTAACTTGGTGCTATTTACAGATTAAGTTATTTCAACCATGTTTTTTCGCCATCGCCGTGATATTGCGTACGGATATAACCAATGGCTTTTAAAATATCATCCGTAGACAAGCCATCACCTGCATGACCTGCTACTTGATTGTGCCATGTTGGCATGACAGCACCTGACATACCTGGACTTTGACCACCGCCTGCAATTGTTTCAAACATACCTTTATCTGTCGCAGATTTTGCATAAGCCCATTTCATATCAAATGCGCCTTGCCCACCATCTTTACGAAGTGAAGGCGCCATAATACCTTCTAATTTACCACCATGGCAACCTGTACAGCCATTGTATGACATGACTTTTTTACCTACTTTTGCTGCTTCTTCATCTGTTGCATATTTTTTAGTGTATGGGTTAATACAAGTTTTAAGAAACTCTTTTGCCTCTGGAGTATCCGTGTCAACCACTTTAATATTGAGCGGTTTTCCACTACTATCTGACACTAGATTACAATCTGCTTTTGCTTGAATCGACAGTGTAAAGCCAGCAATAGCCAACATAGCAAAAATAACAGATTTTAAAGTTTTATTACCTAACATACCTTCTCCTAATCTCAATTGTGATTATAAAAATGAGCTACTTACCACTATGCTAGCGCATCATCGACCATGTGATTAGCTAACGTAGTTTTATTTATTTCCGTTGACATGCTTATGAAATAAAAGCAATATTTTACACACAAATACTTGTTATTACAAAATGTAACTAAAGTAGCATTTAACTAGCTTATTGTCGCATTTTGGATAAGCTAACGCATTTAGCGATATAATCTAGGTCATGATTAAACTTGACCTTGTCACCAAACGTTATCCAGGTAGCGATGATGTTCTTAAAAGCGTCAGCTTAAATATTGAAGCAGGTGAGTTTGTGTTTGTTACAGGCCACTCTGGGGCGGGTAAAAGTACGCTACTCAAACTGATTGCCGCAATTGAGCGCCCAACGAGCGGCACAGTGATTATTGCCAACCAAAATATTAGCCAGCTAAAAGATTCTGCCATTCCCTTCATGCGCCGCCGCTTTGGCTTGGTTTTTCAAGACCATAAACTACTCTATGACCGCAATTGTTTTGAAAACGTGATTTTACCTTTACACATTAACGGTATTACTGGAAATGATGCTGCTAAACGTGTGCGCGCCGCACTTGATAAAGTGGGCTTGCTGAATAAAGAAAAAGTCATGCCCATTACGCTTTCAGGTGGTGAGCAACAACGCTTAGCTATTGCCCGTGCCGTAGTGAGCCGCCCTTCAGTACTGATTGCCGATGAGCCAACAGGCAATTTAGACGCTAGTTATGCCACAGATATTATGTCTATCTTTCAAGCATTCAACCAAGTTGGCGTAACGGTGATTATGGCCACACACGATGCGCTTAACCGCTATGCCATGCAAAAACGTGTGTTGCATCTTGACCACGGAAAATTAACACAAGGCGCTTCAACATGAACACACACTTGCAAGCCTTGAAGCTGGTGCTAGCACGCATGCGCCAAAATAAGCTCTCTACTTTCATGATTAGCTTAGTCATTGCAGTTGCCTTATGTATTCCTGCTTTGTTTTATATTGGCGTTAACCATTTAACGACTTTTACCAGTCAATTACAAAGTGAAACAGAGTTGAGCTTATTTCTAAAACTTGATGCTGATCAGGCAGCAATCAATACAATTAATAATGCACTAGCAAGCAACAAAAGTATCAAAAATGTTAAATTTGTTTCTAAAGATGAAGCTTGGCAGCAATTAAAAGCCAAAGCAGAAACGAATGATTTAGATAAAAATCCATTGCCTGATGCCTTCTTTATACAATCAAATACCGCTGACCCTACTGCACTTGATGCGCTTAAAAGTGAACTCAGTAAGTTGACTAATGTTGAAAAAGTGCTGCTCAATACTGAATGGGTTAAGCGTTTATCGGCCATATTAGCATTGGGTAAACAAATTATTTTACTAGTCGCCGGTTTACTTGCAGTCGCGTTATTAGTCATCATCAGCAACACGGTGCGCATGCAAATCATTACGCAAAAAGATGAAATTATTGTAAGCAAACTAATGGGTGCAACCAACGGCTTTATTCGTACGCCATTTTTATTCGCAGGCATGCTCTATGGCTTTTTTGGAGGCTTACTGGCCATTATCATGTTAATCACATTGATTTGGCTGTTTAATCAATCTATTGCACAGCTATCTAGCTTGTACCATGGTGATTTTGGCCTACCAATTATAGACAAATCATTGTTTACCAATATTATTTTATTCGCCATTGCTATTGGCTGGCTAGGCTCATACCTTGCAGTGACACGCGCTATTGCCGCCAATAAAATAAATTAATGAACTATTCAACACTAGCACTCTCTTACAGGGAGTGCTAATATATATGCCTATATTGATGTAGTAACAGTTACTAGGAGGTAACAACATTAATGAGTAACGCATTAACATTACCAGCAATCAGTGCCATTGATAGCGTAGATCATTTTACGCGCGCCATTAAAGCCTACCCAATTCTCAGCGCTGAAAAAGAGCATGAGCTTGCTATAAAATTTAAAAATGAAAATGATTTGGAAGCAGCTCGCCAACTTATTGTTTCACACTTACGTTTGGTAGCAAGCATTGCGCGCGGCTATATTGGCTATGGCTTGCCTCAAGCAGACTTAATTCAAGAAGGTAACATTGGCTTGATGAAAGCTGTAAAACGCTACGACCCAGAGCGCGGTGTGCGCTTGGTATCTTTTGCGATGCATTGGATTAAAGCTGAAATTCACGAATACATCGTACGCAATTGGCGTATGGTTAAAATTGCTACCACAAAAGCACAACGTAAATTGTTCTTTAATTTACGTAGCATGAAAACTAGCATCAACAGCTTACAAACTGCTGAGGTCGCACACATTGCTAAAGCATTGAATGTTAAGCCTGAAGAAGTGCTTGAAATGGAAGCGCGATTAAATGGCCACGAAATTTCGCTTGAGGCCAATCATGATGACGATGGTGAAGAAAGCTTTAGCCCGATTGCTTATTTGCAAGATGAAGGCTTGGAGCCACTTGAGGCCTTACAAGCAAAACAAGTTGAAATGGCTGAAACGACTGGTCTTGCAACTGCATTAGAAAGTTTAGATGAACGAAGCCGTCGTGTAGTTGAATCGCGCTGGTTGCAAGAGTCAGGCGGGCAAACCTTACATGAGTTAGCTGATGAGTTTGGCGTATCTGCTGAGCGTATTCGCCAAATTGAGCAAAAAGCCATGCAGAAGATGAAAACTTTGATGCTGGCCAGTCGCTGATTTATTTACAAGTCGTTAATTTATTTAAAAGTAACTTGCTATATAAACAAAGCCCTCAAAAATTTGAGGGCTTTGCCGTTTTTAGCTAATGTAGCGTAATATTTCTAAAAGCGCGCGTTGTGCCACGCATAGTATAAAATATCAACATGAAATTTATCTTCTACATGCTAGTTTGCTGCCTGCTAGTTGCCTGTGCCAGCAATGCACCAGCCACCAGTAAAATAATGCCTGAAAGGCTAGACGAGAACTCAGGCAATCAACTTTTTAAGGCGGATTTTGACCACTTAGCAGACGTCGAGCTTGCAGAAAACAGGCGTAGTCTGCGCAGTTTAATGCTCAAGCTTTACAAACGAAATCCGAATGAGCTTGCTAAAAGTACATCCAATAAAGCTGAAACAATGGTCGATTGGGTATTTGATGGCGAGCCTCAACACCATTATTTATTTAAAGAAATTAACAATAAACAAGGCACTGATGCCCTATTTTTAGCTTTTTACCCCGAATACAAAGGTGATCGCGTATTGCCCTATATTGTAGGGTTGCAAACAATGCTTCTAAAAGCGCATGGCAACAAAACAGACTTTTACCTAACCGATAGCATCGACCCACAAAAAGTTTACAACGTTGCTAGAAACTTTGAAATTGCCGCTTGGAAACTAGCCAATGCGCGCGATAGCCATGGCAAACTTTACATGCTTTCAAACGAAATGCTCAATAATGGGCAAAACTTATCATTTGAACGTGAGTTTGGCAAAATGATCGGTAGTATGGATTTATTCGCCTTTACCCTTGCTGAAAAATCTCAACGGGTTATTTCTCGCGTCGTTCAAAATTTGGCTACTGCTTTATTTTTACCATTTTAAAATTTTTTACTTAATAAAAAAGGAGCTTAAGCTCCTTTTTTATTAAGTACTGTAAAACTATTTCTTCTCGGCCGCAGCAGCAGCGTCTTTTGCTGCTTGCACTGCATCTACAGCAGCGTCTTTGGCTTCTGAAGCCGCCTCAGTTGTAGCCGCGGCCGCTGCACTAGCCGCATCACCAGTTGCAGCGGCTGCATCTTTAGCTGCATCTACCGAAGCATCTTTAGCTGTTACTGCTGCATCTGTCGCCGTTGCCGCTGCGCTAGTTGCCGCATCTTCAGCTTTTTTACAAGCTGTAAAACCTATCGTCAACACTAGTCCTAGTAATAAAACTTTTAGTAATTTACTCATCTTCAATCCCTTATAAAATTAAAAAGTTACCTGACTAAAATTACGCACTAGCCTAGTGCGCCGCCCCGAAGTTATCATTCTACGCTAGGTATATGCATTGAACAACCTATAACAAACTAAGCTAGTTGCGACCTTTTTTTACTAGGCTTACCCTCTTTTATTGCGCCCACAATAATAATAATTATCGCACCTATCTCTAACAGCACATTAAATCTTACGCCTAACCAATGATGGTTAATAAACACATCGAAGTGATGAAATGATGCTGCACGGACGAGCACAAAAGCACATAGTAGCTCAATTCCAACCCAGGCAATTTTATGACGATGCCAAGATTTGGCTAAAAACCGACGAATCGACACTAACGAAAATAGTGTAGTAATGGCTAAGCCTAAAATAAACAAGGCTTGAAATTGCCGTCTACTTTCATACCAACCGTGCACATGTGCGGAATCTCTTAAGGTTTGTGTAAACCAAGTTTGTAAATCTAATTGTTTATTGATGCCTAACAATAGCAAAAATACTGTGATAAATAACCAAAAACGATAACCTTCACCCATTTTTTTTAAGGTGATGAACTTATTGGCACTGATCACCGTTGCAATAAAATAAAAAACAACGGTAATCCAACCATGAATGGATGGATCGCCAATACCTGGGTGCCAACGGTTACCTACCGTTGCAGCTAATAGGTTTGAGCTTTGTATCAATAAAAATAAACTGACTAGCCATAAAAAGATAGACTTATTATTTTCTTGATTAAAAAATAGGGGTGATTGAGGCAGTTGCATTGATTAAATTTGAATATAGTATTTCTCTTAGTTTAACTAGTGAATGTTTCAGAATGTTGTAACAGATTTAAGGCCAAGCAGACAATGGATATTAGCGATTAGTTAGCCAGTATTTTTTTTGAGTTTAACACAGCATTGTTTTCATTAGACTTGCCAGCAATAGCATCTACAGCAGCCTCAAGTTTCTTTTCTCGTATAGCCAAATCCGCTTGCTTTCTACGTTCTATATTACGTGCTAGGGCTTCTTCTAACTCATCTATCGTAATGACCTCATCATGATTAGTGTCCACCTGGCTAAAAAGACGTGCCACTTGCGGCAATTTTTCTGTTGCTTCTTGTCTATCCACTGAGCCATCGCCATCATTGTCAGCATCCAAGAAGCGCTTTTCGATGCTTTCTTTCATGGCACGTCGGCTCTCTTCTACTTGCAAATGGTTTTCGTCAGCAGATTGCGCATATTCGTCTAATGCTCTACGAAGCTTTTCTCGATTTTCTGGGCTAAAGTTTAAATTTAGCGTCTGACTTAAGCCTTCGTTACCTTCAATTTCTACTGGTGTTAATTGTTTTACAGCACTGCCGGCAACTATCAGTCTTTTATCCGCTGACGCCGCTTCATAGCAAGCAAAAATGCCAAGACTCGCTATCACTGAAATACAACAAGGAATGAATTTTCTATTCAGCATTATATTGATTAGCGGCTAAAATTAAATCTCTTTTATATTGATTTGGTCGGTTATAAATTTTGTACATAGTATACGCAAACATCTTCTACTTTTATTGTTAACGGACTATTTCATTTTCGAAAATATTGTAACAATTTGTAAGTATATTGGTGAAATTTTTAACGCTTTAGCACGTATGCACTTACTATAGAGTTTTTTCAAATACATATCATTAACTACACAAGGCAACCTGTAAGAATAATCGTCACAGGATCAAGCATAAGCTTTATAATCTTTATGGTATAAATTTGCACCCTTCTGGTAATATTTTGTAGCGATTTCACTGACATTAAAACGATTAGAGTTTAAATTATGACGACACTCCAAAACAAAAAAATATTAGTGGTAGACGATGACGTACGCTTACGTGAGTTATTGCAACGCTACCTGACTGAACAAGGATTTGCAGTTAAAACTGCCGCAGATGCAAAAGAAATGGATGCTATCTTAGCGGCTGACACTATTGATTTAATGGTATTAGATTTAATGCTCCCTGGTGAAGATGGCTTATCTATTTGCCGTAGAATCCGCAGTACAGAAACCTTAATGCCTATTTTAATGCTAACGGCACGTGGCGATGAGGTGGATAGAATTATTGGGCTTGAAATGGGGGCAGATGATTATCTACCCAAACCATTTAACCCACGCGAATTACTAGCACGTATTAATGCTATTCTTCGCCGACACGAACGTTTACAACCTAGTGCACCTGCCATTAATAGTGATTTAGTCAATATTGGTGAATTTGTGTTTAATGCTTCTACACGCTCACTCAGCAAAAACGGCACATCTGTCGCCATTACGAGCGGTGAATTTGCACTACTTAAAGTGTTTGTTGACCATCCTCGTCAACCACTTTCGCGTGACAAGCTCATGCAGCTAGCCCGCGGCCGAGAGTTAGACGTATTTGATCGTAGTATTGACGTACAGGTTTCTCGCCTACGTAAACTCATAGAAACCAACCCAGCGCAGCCGCGCTATTTGCAAACCATGTGGGGCTTTGGCTACGTGTTTATTCCAGATGGTGAAGCTGACTAATTAGCGGTCAATCACTCGTAATGGCATCTCAAATCATTCAAGCTTCTAAGTTATACAAGGTGTGAGTAAAAAGTGATTGCTCTCTCTATATATAGTTATGTAACTAATATATTTTTGTGCGTAGTACTGGATAAACACGAAATGGTTAAAGCCTGCAGGCCGCAAAGAGGAAGTTCTCAAAATTAAATGATTATTGATGCACCGTTTGAAGTTTAGACTTTTACCTAAAACCTTACTAGCTAGGGTAATGTTGCTCATTGCCGTATTATTAGCGATTGGCCAATATGCTTCGTTACAGATTTTTGAGTATTTTGAACGCGTACCACGCGCTGAGGCTACGGCTTTACAAGCCGTTACTGTGGTTAATTATACGCGCGCCTCACTGATTGCCTCTCAAGAAAATCTGCGCCTAGCCCTGCTTTCAGAACTTACAGGTAAAGAAGGTGTGCGTATTTATTATGCGGACTTTATGGAAGAAATTGCCCCGCTTCCAGATGACCCTTTTATACAAATGGTTGCCGCAAAAATTCGCGAGAGATTAGGCGTAGAAACCATCATTACCACCAAACATTATGGTATTGAAGGGTTATGGGTCAGCTTTAATATTGGCACAGATGATTTCTGGGTGGTGATTCCAAAAGTGCATGTTTCACGTCCGTTTCCATGGCAATGGCTTGGATGGGCCGCGTTGGTTGCGACGTTATCTTTAGCAGGTGGCTACTTTATTGCGGCACGCATTAATCGACCATTACGCCTTTTAATAGATGCCGCCGAAAGACTGCGTCGCGGTGAATTTCCTGAAAAGCTCCCCGAAGGCAGCTTTGCGGAATTGCAGGAGGCTAATAATACCTTTAACAAAATGGCCGATACTTTAGCTGAGGTTGACGCTGAGCGTACATTAATATTAGCGGGGGTGTCACATGATATTCGCACGCCATTGACAAGACTACGCTTAGCCGTTGAAATGCTACCAGATGAGAGTTGCTTAAGCTATAAAAGCGGCATGATTGAAGACATCGCTGATATGAATAATATCATTCACCAATTTTTAGATTTTGTAAAAGGTGTAGAAGGTGAACCATTGCAAATGGTGGATTTAAATTCACTACTACAAGCCATTCACGATCGTCAAATGCGCGCTGGACGTGATATTGCTATTGACCTCTCACCAACATATTTTATTCCAATCAAGCCCATGGCTATGCAGCGCTTGCTAGATAACTTAGTCGGAAATGCTTACATATATGGGAGTGGGAAAGTACGCGTCTCTAGCAAAATTACGGCTGAATGTATTGTCATTAGTGTTTACGATAATGGCCCTGGTATTCCTGAAAAGCATTTACAAACAATATTACGCCCATTCGAGCGGCTGGACGCTGCGCGCACAAATGCAAGTGGTAGCGGCTTAGGTTTAGCAATTGCAGAACGCATTGCTGTTCTTCACAAAGGTAAACTAGCGCTATTCAACCGCCCAGAAGGTGGCTTAGAAGCAAGGCTAAGCTTACCCATTCAAAACTAAAATAAGTCTAATTTTAGCCAAACATTATTCTACCTGCCCGCTAAGCGGCCTAGAATGAGGCTTCCAGAGGCATGAAAATTGCTCGTATGAAAAATATGCCATTGCGCACATATCTGCGAGGGTGGTTTTTACAGTATATTAACCGTTTTAGAAACCCAGCTTGTGGCGATGCGCGTTTGTAAGCTTAATCAGTTTCATCAATTAGCTTTACATTTAATTGGCCACTTTTAACGTGCAAATCGCGTTGTGGAAATGGTATCTCAATCCCTGCTTTACTCAACTCTGTTTCTATCGCCCACAAATATTTTGCATGAACTTTAGCTGGCGCTCTTACTCCTTCTGTCCCTACCCAAACCACTAATTCAAAATCTAGACTGCTTTCACCAAAGTTTATCAACCATACTTCGCTTTGTTTTTTGTCATCTTCTATCGTATAAGGGATTGAGGCAGCGGCACTAAGTACGCATTGCTTAACCAGCTCTTTATCCGTGCCATAGGCTACACCAAAGGGGATGTGCATGCGCCGATTAATATTTCCCAATGTCCAGTTAATCACACGTCCATTTATAAATTCTGAATTCGGAACGATAATATCCACTTCGTCATTGGTTGTGATACGGGTATAACGCATATTGATTTCACTCACATGCCCCATCACACCAGATTGTAAGTCAACAAAATCGCCCACTTTTAAGGTTTGCTCTAGTAAAATGATGATACCAGAGACTAAATTATTGAATATATTTTGCAAGCCGAAGCCAATGCCCACGCCAAGCGCACCACCAAGAATTGCTAAGCTACTTAAATCAAACCCAATAAAACTTAAGCCGAAAATAATACCGATAAATAAGATAATGTAACGAGTGATATGACTTAGCGCATAAATACTTGAAGCATTTAGAGAATCCCCTGCTTTAGAATTTGCAATACGATGTATGAGTTTTTCTATAAACTTTGCAAACCAGTTGGCCAGCAATAAGATGATGATTAAACCGATGACCTTAGATAAGGTAATGCTAGTTGAGCCTAAATAAAACCACTCTTTATTAAAAATTAACGCTAACCAATGCTGAATATTGTCTGAACTTTGCATGTCGATCCTTTTTATTTTGCTTAAAGCTTAAATTTTCTTAGCTCATAGCAAATTTACGCTAATTAGCTCGCAGATCTCATGCTGCCTTTGCCATAATTTATGAACGTCCAAAGCATGGTTGATTATGTTGCTTTTTTACGTTGCTCAGCAAGCCAAGAGTGATGAGTTAGATAGTACTCAAAATTCAACCTTGAGTGAGTTCTAGTATGATGATAGATCAACTAACCAATCGCCTCGTCCATTGCCTTACATCGAGTTGCAATACTGTGAGTTGCGCTAAAGCTTCATCATTTATGCTAGTTCGTAATACAGGCATTTGCTTTGTGCTAGCCTTAGATACGTTATGTAACTGTAAAAGCCGTAAAAAAAGCCTAGAAGGTTGAATTTACTAGGCTTTTGATACATTCTGATACTGCTTACTACTGTTAAATGGTGGCCCCTCTGTGAGTCGAACACAGTACCAACGGATTCTGGTTTGTGACGGTTTCCCGCCTCCCTGGACTATGCCTTCACCGTGGCTTACGCTTTAGGTGGGTGCCGTCTAGTCTCTACACTTTCAACAAACATTTCTATTTGAAGCTTAGCTCGGCATTGCCCTGTGCATTTCTGCATTTAGGTTTCACCGAATTTGACACCATCCCATACGCAGTTTCCAAACGTATGGCACAAATATATTTATGAGTCCGCTGCTCTAACCAAGCATGAGCTAAGGGGCCTTTAAAACTTTTTGCTATTTTACTTTCTTTTTATCTAATCTCAAAAGACATAATCACTAGAATTACGGATTATAAGTCCGCTTACCTAAGCAAACATGCGCTAATTGCTAAAAACATCAACAAGCTAACGTTAATCTTGTCCTGTTTCTAAAAAGCTACGTAAACGCTCTGAACGCGTTGGATGACGTAATTTACGTAAAGCCTTAGCTTCTATTTGGCGAATACGCTCACGCGTTACATCAAATTGTTTGCCCACTTCTTCTAACGTGTGGTCTGTATTCATTTCAATACCAAAGCGCATACGCAATACTTTAGCTTCACGTGGTGTGAGTGATTCTAATACTTCACTTGTTGCATCGCGTAAGCTTGCATATACCGCAGCGTCCACTGGTGCAAGCGTTGTGCTATCTTCAATAAAATCACCCAAGTGCGAGTCTTCGTCGTCACCAATGGGGGTTTCCATTGAAATAGGCTCTTTGCTGATTTTCAAAATCTTACGGATTTTGTCTTCGGGCATTTCCATTTTTTCAGCCAATAATGCTGGGTCAGGTTCAATACCCGTTTCTTGCAATATTTGACGGCTAATACGATTCATTTTGTTAATTGTTTCAATCATATGCACAGGGATACGTATCGTGCGCGCTTGGTCGGCAATTGAACGTGTAATCGCTTGGCGAATCCACCATGTAGCATAGGTTGAAAATTTAAAACCACGACGATATTCAAATTTATCAACCGCTTTCATCAAACCAATATTACCTTCTTGAATAAGGTCTAAAAATTGCAAGCCACGATTGGTATATTTTTTCGCAATAGAAATCACTAAGCGCAAATTAGCCTCAATCATTTCACGTTTAGCACGGCGGGCACGAGCCTCACCTGTGGTCATTTGCTTGTTAATGTCGCGCATTTCTTTAATTGGAATGCCCACCATTTTTTCTAAATCTATCAAGCGCTGTTGTTGGTCAATGATGGCATGATTAAATCTTGCTAATTTTTCAACATATGCTTCATTGGAATTTAGTTGCTCTTCTAGCCAATTTAGATTGGTTTCATTGCTTGGGAATGATTTAATAAAGTACGGGCGTGGCATGCCAGACTTTTCAACACAGAAATCTAGAATTTTACGTTCGTGCCCACGCACAGTCTCAACTAAATCACGTACTTGATCACACAGGCCTTCTACTTGTTTTGGTGAAAATCTAAATGCTGTTAATTCAATCAAAATTTCTGATAATAAAGCCTGATACTCGGGGTCAGAAGATCCTCTTAACGGCAAAATTTCAGACATCTTTCTATTGGCCGCACGTACAATTGTGAAGCGTGTCACCATTTCTTCTTTTAACTTAGCTAATGCTTCCGCTGAAATGGCTGCAGCTTTAGCACCGTCTTCATCACCATCCTCGTCTTCGTCAATTTCTTCTACTGAGTCATCGTCAGCGCTTTCTATGGACGCAGCATCCACTTCACCGACATCAGAATCAATTAAGCCGTCAATCAAATCATCCACGCTCATTTCGTCGTTTTCGATTTTATCCACAATACCCAACAATGCAGCAATTGTTGTTGGGCAGGCGGCGATGGCCTGCACCATGTATTTCAAGCCATCTTCAATTCGGCGTGCAATCTCAATTTCGCTTTCACGCGTTAGCAAGTCAACGGTACCCATTTCACGCATATACATTCGCACGGGGTCAGTAGTACGGCCGAATTCAGAATCTACCGTAGCAAGCGCTTGCTCTGCTTCCTCAACGGCATCCTCATCAGCTACTGCTGCAGGCCCATCGGACATCAACAAGGCTTCAGCATCAGGCGTATCCTCATACACCTGAATACCCATGTCGTTAATCATACCGATAATGACATCAATCTGCTCTGAACCTTGCACATCATCTGGTACATGGTCGTTAATTTCAGCATAGGTCACATATCCACGTTCCTTACCTAACACAATCAACGTTTTTAGACGCATGCGGCTTTCGGTTGCGTTCGCCTCGAGTAGCTCAGGGCTTAGTAACTCAGACTTTTTTGACTCAGCTTCTTTTTCGCTCTTTTTTGGTCTTGCCATGACTTAACCTCTATATGGATATACACTTTGCAAAGTACAACGATTGCGCCTTAATGTATTTTTTTGATGTATTTTTTGTAACCTTCAATTATAGCAGAATGTATGCTTACTTAGACCTTAACTTACCACCTAAAGTTTTAAGCATCGCCTTTTCTGCATCTGTTAGCGTACTAAGCGGCTTTTCGCTCAGTTGCGCTAGAATAACACGTTCATTTTTCTGCAGATAACTCTGCTTTAATTGCTGCCTAGCACCTGAAATCTCTGAAGCTAGATCTAGTGTTTCATCCAGCACATTCAACTCGCGCTCCAGCTCGCGCAACAATTCAGTTTTTAACACATTTTCTAAAGCTCGCATCAGCACCACAGGTCTAGCGTTGGGGTGCTGCAGGCAAATTTCAATAGTATGGTGTAATAATAAGTCATCATTTTCAAAGCCATTTGCCCAGAGTAAATCTGCCTGTTCAGCCAAGTGCGGATGTATTAACAGCATTAAACAAAATCGTTTTTGTAATGAGCTGGGGGTACGCGAAAGCTTTGGTCTTGTTGGTTTAGAAGCATTATTTAAGTTGGGCAATTTGAGCAATGCATGCATTTCTTCAATGGATAATTGCGCTAATTCTGCCACTTTTTTACGTAAAAACATCGCACTCCGCGGCGCTTTAATTTGCTGCATTATGGGCTCAGCATCGTTTAAAAAACGCACACGATCTTCTTGACTTTGCAACGTATTTTCTTCACTTAAGTGCTTTAAAATATATTGCGAAAGCGGCATCGCTACTTTCATTTCTGCCTCAAATTTTTCTTTACCAAATTCACGCACATAACTATCGGGGTCATGCTCTTTGGGTAAAAATAAGAAGCTCAACTTTAACCCATCCGTCAGTGCTGGCAGTGCGTTCATTGCTGCGCGCCATGCGGCAATGCGTCCAGCATTATCGCCATCAAAACAAAATACAATTTCGCCCGACTGTCGCATTAATTTAGCAATATGATACGGCGTGGTAGCTGTACCAAGCGCAGCTACGGCATATTCAATACCATATTGTGCAAGCGCCACCACATCCATATACCCTTCTACCACAAGTGCACGTCCAGCGTCCCGTATGGCACGACGCGCTAAAAACAAGCCATATAGCTCATGCCCTTTTTGAAACAATGGCGTTTCTGGTGAGTTGTAATATTTTGGCGTATCTTCTGGGTTAATAATACGCCCGCCAAAGCCAATGACCTGGCCTTTTTGGTCGTGAATGGGAAACATAATGCGGTCACGAAAGCGATCATAACGTTTTCCCTGCTCATTCTTAACTACCAAGCCTGCCACATCTAATGCTTCATTTTCATAGTGGGGAAAAATACTTTGTAAATTTTGCCAGCCTGCTGGCGCATAACCAATTTGAAATTTTTTAGCAACTTCACCACTCAAGCCACGTGCTTTTAAATAATCAATTGCGCGTGACGACTTTTTAAGCTCTGCTTTGTAATAATTAGCTGCTAACTGCAATACCTCTTGTAAACTCGCCGCTACTTTTTGCTGTACTTGCGCTTGCTCGCGTGACTCTGGTGTTGATTGTATTTGCGGCACTTGTAAGCCTACCATTTTAGCGAGCTCGTGTATGGCCTCTACAAAGCTTAAGCCTTGATACTCCATCAAGAATCCTAATGCCGTGCCGTGTGCGCCACAACCAAAACAATGATAGAACTGTTTGCTTGGGCTGACGGTAAAACTGGGAGATTTTTCGTTATGAAATGGACAGCATGCCGAGTAATTCGCTCCTGCTTTTTTTAGAGGCACGCTTTTATCCACCACATCAACAATATCAGCGCGGTTAAGTAGTTCTTGAATAAAGCTTTCTGGAATCATAATTTGAGAGTATAGCGCAAATAAAAAAGGAGCGATTTCGCTCCTAATTTTTAAATGTCGCTAATCTTTAGCTCAATTGCGTTAAAGACTAAGTTAAACGCACTTTAATCAAGCCTGAAACTTTAGCCATATCAGCAACGCCAGCTACTAATGGGCGAACTAAGCCAACAACCTTACCCATATCTTTTGCACCTTGCGCGCTAGTATCTGCTATCACTTGGGTGATAATTTGGTTAATCTCCGCTTCGCTTAATTGTTGTGGCATATAGGTTTGCAACACACTCACTTCAAACTTTTCAATATCAGCTAAGTCCGTTCTGTTGGCGGATTCAAAAGCGGTAATAGAATCGCGGCGTTGTTTAAGCATTTTTTCAATCGCGCTAATAACATCCGCATCGGTTAGCTCAATACGCTCATCAACTTCACGTTGCTTAATAGCGGCTAACAACAACCGTATAGCGCCTAAGCGTGCGCTATCTTTTGCGCGCATTGCGTCTTTCATGTCTTCTGAAATTTTTTGTTTCAGGCTCATTTAGATTTATGCGCCTTTCATGTAAGTATCATATTTTGCTTGATAATCTGCCATGTGCTCAGTTAATGAAATTTTGAATTGATTCACAAAATACTCAATAGCGGCATCTTTTTCAGTTTCAAATGTTGCTTTATCGCCACATTGTGAAGCGACCAAAAACGTATTAAATCTTGCAGCAGCAAATAAAAACCCAGAATTAACCACACCAAGCTCGTTGCTTGTCGCAAGTTCATTGGCAAAAACAATAAACTTATCAGTGACTTGCCAGAATATTTCGTCAGAAGGTACTTCTACTGGTTTAAGCTCAGCGGGCTTGTTCTCAGCCATCTGACTAACTTAGTAAAGCTTAGCTGGTAACGTTTGTTTCATTAAACGGCGATACTGGCGTTTAACCGCTGCCGCCGCTTTACGTTTACGTTCCCAAGTTGGTTTTTCATAAAATTCGCGAGCGCGAAGATCGTTCAATAAACCAGTTTTTTCAATTAAGCGTTTAAAACGGCGAAGGGCAACGTCAAACGGCTCATTTTCTTTTACGCGTACACTAGACATTCAATCTCTCTTTAATAAAATTTGGTGAATCATATTCAGAGGCGTCAAACTATAATTCATAGTTTTAAACCTAGAAAAGCCGACCATTTTAATCCTTTAAGCATTTTATTTCAATTACTTTTGTGCATTAATCGGTCAAATGCGCAATAATTCACCTTTATATAAAGTCGGTATAGTCAAAATGTTAGTGTTAGGTGTTGAATCTTCATGCGATGAAACTGGTTTAGCTTTGTATGACACTGAGCTTGGGCTACTTTCACACGCGTTACATTCACAAGTAGAAATGCATGCCGAATATGGCGGTGTGGTGCCTGAACTTGCCTCACGAGACCATATTCGCCGCGTATTGCCGCTAACAGAATACGTGTTAAAAGCAGCCTATAAAAATTTAAATGATATTGATGCAATTGCCTACACACAAGGCCCTGGCTTATCTGGCGCATTGCTAGTGGGCACTAGCTTCGCAGAATCACTGGCTTTTTCCTTAAATATTCCAACTATTTGCATTCATCACTTAGAAGGTCATTTGCTTGCGCCTCTATTAGAAGATAATCCGCCTGCATTCCCTTTTGTCGCTTTATTGGTTTCTGGCGGGCATTCTCAGCTCATGCGTGTTGATGGTATTGGGCAGTATGAGTTATTGGGTGACACACTTGATGATGCGGCTGGCGAGGCGTTTGACAAAACCGCAAAACTACTTGGTTTGGGCTACCCAGGTGGACCAGCGCTTTCTAAACTTGCGCTACTTTCTAATTCAAACCAAAATAAACCGCGCTTTAAACTGCCACGCCCTTTATTAAATAGTGGAGATTTAAATTTTAGCTTTAGTGGCTTAAAAACAGCTGTTTTAACACTAGTAAACACTCACGCAACACTTGATGAGCAGACTAAAGCCGACATTGCTTGGGAATTCCAAGAGGCAGTCACTGAAGTGCTGACTAGTAAATGTATGGCGGCTTTACGTGAAACAGGCTTAGATCATTTAATCGTTTCTGGCGGCGTTGGGGCAAATGCTAAATTACGTGAAAAACTAAATGTAGCAACTAAACGAAAATTATGTGGGGTAAGCTACCCACGGCTTGAGTTTTGCACTGACAATGGTGCGATGATTGCTTTTGCAGGGGCGATGCGTTTAAAAGCAATGCAAGATTTAGCGAAAAATAACCACAGTTTTAGCGTAAAACCGCGTTGGGATTTAAGCCTTTTACAAAAGCCTTAAACTAGCCTAAATTCACCCGAGCAATTTTTATGCCTCTAGAAGCCAGCTAGAATAAGGCTTCCAGAGGCGGCAAGACAAAGATGGTCAAGCAACGATGTTAAAAAACCTTAAATTACCCTTTAATTTAAGCTTATTTTTTACCAAAACCCGCCTCAGTGCCGTTCATTAATTTTTGAATATTACTTCTGTGCCGCCAAATTAATAATATTGACATCACCAACACTGCAATCAAATAATCTTTATAAGCGGCAGAGAGTAAAAACCAAGCATAGGCAGGGGTTAAGGCCGCCGCTGTAATAGCCGCAAGTGATGAATAGCGCGTTATCGCAAATACTACTAGCCACGTAGCCAACGCTGATAAAGCCAACATCGGTGAAAGTGCTAACATCACCCCCAAGGCAGTGGCCACCCCTTTACCGCCTTTAAACTTGTAATAAATAGGGTATAAATGTCCAAAAAATACCGCTAAGCCTACATAGGCCACTACCCACATCAACATATCATAACGCAGTGCCAACCACACAGGTAGCCAGCCTTTAAGCACGTCACCTAATAAAGTAAGTACCGCTGCAGATTTTTTACCGCTACGCGCTACGTTTGTGGCACCAATATTGCCACTGCCCACCGTGCGCGGGTCTGGCAAGCCGAACGCCTTGCTCACCAAAATGCCAAATGCGATGGAACCCAGTAAATATGCCGCGACAATCCAAAGGGTTGGAATCAGTGTAACGGGTATAAAACCTAACTCATTCATATTGTTTTGCTCTAAAATCTCGTTAATGACATTCTAAACGATAGCCAAACCTATGGACACTATTTTCATCAGCGAACTTAAAGTACAAACCAAACTCGGTGTGCCCGAATGGGAGCGCATGACCCCACAAACCATTATTGTTGACGTTGAAATTGGCTACGACCTAAGCAACGCCTGCAAAAGTGATGCCATTGCAGACACCATCGATTATGGCGCAGTAGTTGGCCGCATTCGCGAAACCTTGACTGAAAATAGCTTTCAGCTAGTAGAAGCGCTGGCCGAACATATTTGCCAGCTGATTTTGAAAGAGTTTAGTGCGCTAAGTGTGAAGGTGAAGGTAGCTAAGCCTGGAATATTGGCGGGGTTGAAGGCATTGGGGGTGATTGTCGAACGGTTTAAATAATATTTTTCGTTATATACTCTAACTTTTCCAATAAGCAAAAAACTTAAAAACAATATGATTTTCAAAGAAAACAATAACTCTGCACCAATCGATAAATTTGAAAAGGCAGGCTATGATGCAGAACGAAAAGTTGCTTTTTACCTAAAAATGGCTTTTGGTGAAAATCCAGATTTGCTAATACTGAATGATTTACGTGTTGAGTCTGGGGATATTACGGCACAAATGGATCACCTCGCTATTCACCAACACGGCATCATTATTATTGAAAGCAAAAGTGTTGCTGGCAAATTGCAAGTTCAAGATGACGGGCAATGGATTAGATGGTATGCACAAAGTAATGCAAAGGATAAAAGTATTGGAATGCCAAACCCTATTAAACAAGCGAAAATCCAAGGGCAGACCCTTATGAACGTTTTATCTAAAGCCATCAACGAAAACGCTCGCTCTGCTTTAAAAGCCCTTCCAGTGGATGTGCTAGTCGCTTTTTCAAATCATAATGGCGGTGTTTTCATCGCTAAAGATAAAACACTATACCCAGAGGTCTGCCCAGCGGATGCCATAGACGACAAAGTGAATGAAATTTTAGCTAAAAGAGCTAAAAATCAACAAGATTTTAGCTTATCTGAAACCAACAGAGACAAACTCGCAAACTATTTAATTAAAATCGATAAACCTTACCAAGCAACAGTTACCGCTACAAATAAGACTTACCCAAAACCAGAAACTCAAGCGTCACTTAAAGTAGAACAAGAAGTTGCTACGTTTACGCCCACTGAAAAACCAAATATTGCCGCCAGAAATATCCCTTGGAGGCTCGGTCAGCAAGTTAAGTCATTACTATTTGGTATTGGCTCTGTTGTTGGCTATGAAGGAGAGTCAGAGAGTTTACGAGTACAAGTGGATTTTGGGAAAGATGGATTGAAGTGGTTAGCAGTAGAGTTTGCAAAACTAATCACTGTTGATAATCCATATAAAGAATTAACAATATCTAGTACTCGCAATACCCATAACAACTTCAAGCATACATGCCATAAATGTAAATCTGATAAACTTGAGGTCAGATTTGGTAAAAATTATTACTTTAAGTGTCTGAATTGCGATGAAAATAATCGAATTGATGCCACTTGCACTAAATGCAAGAGTCCTCTAAAGATCCGTAAAGACAAGAGCTTATTCTACGCAGAATGCAAAAAGTGTAATTCTTCTGAATTATTTCACAGTAACAGCTAACCCCTTCCACCACGCCGAGCAACGCAGGCATAAAGGGAGTTTTCAGCAAGCGGCTGTTTGAGCCGTAGGCGAGTTTCCGCTTGCTGCCCTTTTTGCTGAGTAGCGCAGGGGAGTCGCAAGGCCGTGGTGGTGGGGTGTCTTTTTCTTTCCCCTATTTCTTTTGGACAAGCAAAAGAAATAGGGTCGCCTATTGGCGAAAGGCAATATTGAAAAAACCACTTTTTTGTTTTAGCTGAATTCCTTGTCAAGCACGGAATGACGTGAGTAAATTATTTTGGAGGGAGGGGACGTTAAGTGTGTCGAGTTATTTGCTGAAAACAACAACGTGACGACTTAACAATCAATCTCTCACATACGCGCACGCATTCATTATCAAGCCAACTGCCCTGCGATCCGCCTACGGTGCGCCTTCCAGCCCGATGCTTTTACTAATGAAAGCCTGTATGATGTTTTTTTATGAAAAAAAGTCACCTCAAGCGCATTTACTTTCTACTTTTACTCATCATCTCCGCCGCGAGTTTAAGCGGTTGCGATGATAAAAAACATCATGACAACAACACCCCTAGCGATAACCTCAAAGTCGTAATTATTCGCCATGGTGAAAAGCCAAAAGATGGCGATAATTTATCTTGTCAAGGGCAAAACCGCGCGCTGCAGTTGGCCACGGTGCTACATCAAAAAATAAATATCCCAGATGCGATTTATGTGCCCGCGCTGAAAAGCGATGATGAAACCAAGCATAGCCGTATGTTTCAAACCATTAGCCCGTTTGCGATTAAATATAATGTGGCGATTAACAGCAAATATAGCGCTGATGAAAACGACAAAATTGCCAAGAGTGTGTTTAAAAAACAGGGTACCGTGTTGATGGTGTGGGAACATAGTACGATTTCATCATTAGCCAGCGCCTTGGGCGTTGATAAACCACTGCAATGGGCTGATGATGATTTTGATAGCGTTTGGGTGATTAATTACCACAATGGCAAAGCGCAACTGGTTTTGGATAAAGAGCAAATTAGCCCTGCTGTGGCGTGCAGTTATTAGCCGCGTGGGTGATGCACACTATGCAACTGCTTCAACCTTTCCCTAGCCACATGCGTATAAATTTGCGTAGTAGAAATATCTGAATGCCCGAGCAACATTTGCACCACGCGCAAATCGGCACCATGATTGAGCAAGTGCGTGGCAAAGGCATGACGAAGTACATGCGGCGAAATGGGTTTATTGATGCCAGCCAACAAGGCATAACGTTTAATGAGATACCAAAACGCTTGGCGTGTCATGGCATCACCGCGATTCGTTACAAACAGCGCATCACTTAACCGCTTTTGTAATAACGCTTGTCTGCCTTCTTTCAAATAGCGGGAAATCCAATCTACCGCTTCTTCGCCCATTGGCACTAGCCTAGTTTTGCTACCTTTACCTGTGACACGGACGACGCCATCATTCAGGCTCACTTCGGTCGATTTTATATCCACCAATTCAGTCACTCGTAAGCCGCATGCGTACAGTAGCTCCAACATGGCTTTATCTCGCAAACCTGCTGGCTCGTTTAAATTTGGCGCATTCAGGAGTGCAATCACTTCATCTTCATTTAGACTTTTTGGCAAACTACGCGGTAGTTTAGGGGACTGAATTTGAATGGTTGGGTCAATTTTAATGCGACTTTCTCGTACCGCGTACCGATAAAAACGGCGCAAGCTGGCAATCAGCCTGCTAATGCTTCGCGGTTTATTTTGCGGAAATTTCACAGCGAGATATTGCTGAATATCAGCAAGGTCAACGGTGAGCAATTGTTTGCTTTGCGAGGGTAACCAGTGCACAAAACTGGTTAGATCGAGCCGATAACTGGATAGAGTATTTTTAGATAAGCCATCTTCAAGCCAAATGTGGTCAAGAAAAGCATCAATCTCAGCCAAGTCTATTTCTAGCGCTATCATTTAGAGAATAGGCTGTCCATTTTGATAGCTTGCACCTTCATGCTTTAATAGCCATTTTTTTATATTTAAGCCATTTTCCGCACCGCGCATAAAGCCACCTAGGCCATTTTTTGCCACCACGCGGTGACATGGAATCAAGATAGGCAAATGGTTTGCACCGCACGCATTCGCCACGGCACGCGGGCTAGACTTTAGATGCGCTGCAATATCACTATAAGTAAGCACTTGCCCCTTTGGAATAGCGCTAATTTCTTGCCAAACCTTACGTTGAAAAGGTGTTCCTTTTGTTACAACTGGCAAGTTAAAGTTATCATCTGCCGTACTTAAATAAACCTCAATTTGATTGACCACCTGCTGCGCTAACTTGTTTTTGCTTACGGTTTTAGCATCCCTTGATTCAGGAATTAATTGAATCTCCATTTGAAAACCTTGTGCGCTAATACCAATTGCACCAAAAGGTGCTACTATCATGGCTTCAAATTCTAGTGGGTTTTGGTGTCTGTTTTTCATAACTAAATTAGACGCTTTTTTTAAAGCGATAGCAAATAAAAAGACCCAAAAGCGTTAGTGCTTTTGGGTCATTCATCTGCAAAAAAAATATAGAATTTATACGTTTTCTGCTGGAGCCATTACTTCTTTATCACGTGCGAATAATTTCTCTTTAATACGTGCAGATTTACCTGAACGCTCACGCAAGTAGTACAACTTAGCACGACGCACATCACCACGACGTTTCACTTCAATGCTAGCAATCAAGGGTGAGTAAGTTTGAAAAGTACGCTCAACACCTTCGCCAGATGAGATTTTACGCACGATGAATGATGAGTTTAAACCACGGTTGCGCTTAGCAATCACGACACCTTCATAAGACTGCACACGTTTACGTGTACCCTCAACCACATTTACGCCGATGACGACTGTGTCACCAGGTGCAAAATCAGGAATAGTCTTACCTAGACGGGCAATTTCTTCCGTTTCTAACATTTTAATTATATCTGCCATTTTCTTATCCACTGGTTTCCCTATGTGGTTCCTTTTAATTATGAAGAAACTTGTTCCTGCTCTAACTCACTTAGCAGCCGAATTTCTTCTTTCGTCAACGGCCTTTCGGCCAATAAATCGGGACGTACATCCCGAGTTTTTTGCAATGCCATTTTTAGGCGCCACTGCTTTATCTTTGCATGATTACCTGATAACAACACTTCAGGTACGCTTTTACCTTGATACATTTCAGGCCGTGTATAGTGCGGGCAATCTAGTAAGCCATCTACAAATGAATCTTCAATGGCTGAATCACTATCGCCCAGTGCACCTTGTAGCTGGCGGATAACCGCATCCATCAACACCATGGCTGGCAGTTCGCCGCCACTTAAAACATAATCGCCAATCGATAACTCTTCGTCAACTTTTGCATCAACTAGACGCTGGTCAACCCCTTCATAGCGGCTTGCTAACAAAATCAGGCCTTGTTTTTGACTCAGTTGCATCACTTTTTGATGCGTCAGCGGCTTACCCGCTGGCGAAAGGTGGACAACCCAACTTTCTATTTTAGCAGCTGTTTGTGTAGCTTTTGCTGCATCAATGGCTTTTTCTAGCGGCTCTATCAGCATCACCATGCCAGGGCCGCCGCCATAAGGCCTATCATCAACGGTTTTATGATTGTCAGTCGTGAAATCTCGTGGGTTCCAATACTGCACTTCATAAATATTTTTTTGCAATGCCCGACTAGTAATACCATGCCCAGTGACAGCATCAAACATTTCACTAAATAAAGTCACCACATCAAACCTAAATACCATTTTTAAAATTAAGCCAGACTAAAAGTCTTCATCCCAATCAACCAACATGGTTTTTGCTTTTATATCTACTTCCAACACGACCGTAGCGATAAATGGCAACAATCTTTCTGCTAATTTATCCTTAACAACTTCTGAAGTATCTTCTGATTTAATAACTAGTACATCATTTGCGCCAGTTTCAAACACTTCAGTAATTAAGCCAAAACCAACATCTTGCTTATTTTTAACGCGTAAGCCAATCAGGTCTGACCAGTAATACTCATTATCTTTTGGTTCTGGCAGTGCATCTCTGGGCACCGCAATCTGCTTACCTTTGCAAGATAAAGCAGCATCTCTATCATCAATCCCTTTGAGCTTGACGACTATTACATCGTTATGGATTTTGGCAGTTTCAACCACTATCTCACGCCAGTCATTATCTCTGCCAAGCCACCAAGTTTCATAATCAAACAAGCTATCGATGGTTTCAGTATCTGGCAGTACTTTTAGCCAGCCTAAAACGCCATAAGGCGCAACTATGCGCCCCATCACCACCATATTATTTTCAGTCAATGGATTTATCGCTTAGATTTTCATCTAAGCATATCAATTTAAGCGTCAGCAGCAGGTGTTTCAGCAGGCGCTTCAACTTCAGCAGGTGTTTCGGCTGATGCAGCAGCTTCTGCTTCAGCGGCTTTAGCAGCCTCTGCGGCTTCTTTTGCGGCGACGGCTTCTTCAGCAGCTTTGGCATCGGCTTCAGCTTTTGTAGCATCTGCGGCAGCTTTAACTTTGGCCGCTTCAGCAGCAGCTATTTTAGCTTTAGCAGCTTCTGCTTTTGCCGTATCTTTTACTTTAGCGGCAATCGCGTGCTCAGGGCCTTTTGCGTGGAACTTAACCAAGCGCGCTACTGTATCTGACAACTGCGCGCCATTGTCTTGCCAATGCGTAACACGGGCTAAATCAATACGCAAAGCCTCAGCATTAGCTTTTGCAGATGGGTTGTAAAAACCAACACGCTCAATAAAGCGGCCATCACGGCGATTGCGTGAATCAGCTACAACTAAGTTGTAGAAAGGAGTTTTTTTCGCGCCACCACGAGCTAAACGAATAATAACCATAATCTTTGTTCTCTTTGAATAAGTTGCAGTTTTGTTTAATTGCTAAAATTTTAATACAGAAAGGCGCGGATTTTACGTTACTTTTAGTGGTTTTGGCAAGTGTTTTGTGCATTTATACATAACATAATTGCTAAGTTTGTTTTCTATAGCGGGTCGGATCAGCTAAGCCAGCAGCCATAAAGCCTTCGCGGCGCAAACGACATGAGTCACATAGGCCGCAGGCTTCTCCATGATTATCCGCCTGATAACACGAAACTGTCATGGCGTAATCTACTCCCAGCTTTGTACCAAGTTGCACAATCTGCGCTTTAGTTAACTCAATAAGCGGTGCATGTATGGTGATGGTTTTGCCTTCCACCGCACTTTTGGTGGCCAAATTTGCCATATTTTGAAAGGCTTTCACATACTCGCCACGGCAATCTGGGTAACCTGAGTAATCTAGCGCATTCACCCCAATAAAGATATCTTGCGCTATTAAAACCTCAGCCCAAGCCAATGCCAGTGATAGCATAATGGTGTTGCGCGCTGGCACGTAGGTGACTGGAATACCAGTTGTTTCGCTCTCAGGAACGGCAATAGCATGATCGGTCAGGGCGGAGCCGCCAAACAACGATAAATCAAGCTGTGCTGTTTTATGAGCGGCTGCCCCCATCTTGTTTGCGACGCTTTTAGCGGCCTGTAGCTCGGCAATGTGGCGTTGGTGATAGTCTAGGCTCAAACAATAACATTCAAAGCCTAAATCGCTTGCATAGGCTAATACGGTAGCAGAATCTAGCCCGCCTGAAAGTAAAACAACGGCTTTTTTAGTTTGCTTATTGATCATTACACGCCAGGCTTTTCGCCCCATAAAATTTTATGTAATTGCACTTGCAAGCGCACAGGCAATTGATCTGCCAGCACCCATTCTGCCAAGTCTGTGGGATTAAGTTGGCTATATACGGATGAAAATAATATTGGGCATTTATCTGCTAGCTTCTCTGCTTTCAATAATGCTTTAGCCCAGTCATAATCGGCGCGACTGCACAAAACAAATTTGACTTCGTCTTTATTTTTTAAGCGCGCTAAATTGCTCCATAAATAATTTTTTAACTCGCCTGAATCTGGCGTTTTAATGTCTAAAATAATGGAAATTCGACCATCTACTGCGCCAATGTCTATCGCGCCACCTGTCTCTAACGACACGCTATAGCCCGCATCACACAAGGCTGTAAGCAAAGTGTGGCATTCTTTTTGGGCTAATGGCTCACCACCCGTAACGGTGATGTATCGGGTATTAAATGTAGCAACCTTAGCTAAAATATCGCCAATTTCCATATTACTACCGCCGCTAAACGCATAAGCGGTGTCGCAATAAACACAGCGCATTGGACAGCCTGTGAGGCGCACAAACACAGTTGGCAAACCTACGCGTGAAGTTTCGCCCTGTAGCGAATGAAAAATCTCATAAATTTTAAGTGACATCTAAAATACCTAGCATTCAATGGTGATTATTTTACCGCGAAAACAGCAAATCCTTAGTGGTTAAAGCATTAGGATAAACAGGCATTAAAACAGTTAAATACAGCAGGCTTTAAGTAAGATGCCCTGCAAGCCCTATTCTATGCGGCTTGCAGGGCATTAAAAGAGCCTGTAAATAATTCTGTGTAAATGCGGTTTTGAGTGCATTAATTTAAGGGTGGCACTCTGTCACCCAATTCAATACTAAAGCGATTCAGCGCAGCCTTCCAATCCCGTAGCGGCATCGTCC
>JBATAW010000080.1:0-63311 GCA_049662045.1 Methylophilaceae bacterium
CGGTAAAGGGTTTGCAAGCGTTTATCAACCAATTAAAGTCGCGCGCGACGGTGGATTTTTTAGTGCCCAATCGTTTTGAATATGGCTATGGTTTAACGCCAGAAATTGTGCAGCTGGCAGCAAAACAAAATCCAGATATATTAATCACGGTAGATAACGGCATTGCCAGTGTAGAAGGCGTGGCAACGGCAAACGCGCTGGGCTTGCAGGTGCTCATTACCGACCATCACTTACCAGGCAATGCCACGCCCGATGCCGCTTGTATTATTAACCCAAACCAGCGTGGTTGTAATTTTTTAAGCAAAAATTTAGCGGGTGTAGGGGTGATGTTTTATGCCTTATTAGCTTTGCGCGCGGAGCTTCGTGTGCGTGGTTTGTTTGAAAGGAAGTCAGAGCCAAATTTGACGGAATTACTCGATTTAGTCGCGCTTGGCACGGTGGCAGATTTAGTCAAGTTAGATGATAACAACCGTATTTTAGTTGAGCAAGGTTTGCGTAGAATCCGCGCTGGTGCTTGTAGTGTGGGCATATTAGCACTTTTGCAAGTGAGCGGGCGTGAACCACAAAGCACTACGGCGCAAGATTTAGGTTTTTACGTAGGCCCACGTTTAAACGCGGCAGGGCGGCTAGATGATATGCGATTAGGCATTCAATGTTTGTTGGCTGATAGCACCGCTGAAGCTTTGCCGCTCGCCCAGCAGTTGCAAGATTTAAACGTGCAACGTCGTAGTATAGAAGCCGATATGCAAGAGGGCGCCACGCTTTCTTTAGAAGATGTGCAAGTCGAAAACCAATATAGCATTAGCCTGTATCAGGCGGATTGGCACCAAGGGGTTATTGGTATTTTGGCATCACGTATTAAAGAGCGCTTTCACCGACCAACCCTTGCCTTTGCCGATGCTGGTGATGGATTGCTTAAGGGTTCTGGCCGCTCAATTGCTGGCCTACATTTGCGAGACGCACTTGATTTACTAAGCAAGCATCAACCAGATTTAATTTTAAAATTTGGCGGGCATGCCATGGCGGCGGGCTTAACTATTAAACAAATTGACTTTACATTATTTCAGCACAGTTTTGAAGCGGTGGTACGTAGCCTTATCACCGAAGCGGATTTAGATGCGGTGTTAGAAGTTGATGGTAGTTTGCTAGTCAATGAGTTGACGTTTGCCAACGCGCAATTACTTGAAAATCAAGTTTGGGGGCAAGGGTTTGCGCCGCCCTTGTTTTACGATACTTTTGAACTTATCAGCCAGCGTTTACTAGGTGAAAAACACTTAAAATTAAGCTTAAAAAAAGCGGGTTTAATAATGGATGCCATTTATTTTAATCAATCTGAGATGCTGGAAGGGCCGATTGAAGCAGCGTACCAACTACAGACTAATCGCTATCATGGGGCAGAAAAAGTGCAATTAAATATACGCTTTGTTGCTTAAGAAAAAGCGCTCAAAAAATCAGTCTTTATTAGATCAACGCTGCAAGCGGCCGAATATGAGTGTTTCACACTCGACTTAATGCGCTCGCATCGAGCACAGCGGGATAATGGTTTTTCGACGACTTAAGTTTGGCTTAGTGTTTAGCTTAAAAAAACTTAAATTAATCAGCGGTAACGCGCTCAGCGAGCAAATCCATTTTTGCAATAAGTTGGTCTCTTAACCCAAATAATTTTTGCATTTCAAGTTTTGCGCCTTCTACGTGATGTTCTGTGAGATATTTAACCATGGTGCGACCCGTTTTATGTATTTCTTTATGGATAGGCACAATGCTGGCAAACTCAGGTAACTTGCCATAACGTTTAAAGCCTAAGCCATATTGCCAAACGCCAAAACGGCTTAAACGCTCATCTAACTGTGGAATTGTCGCACTTCGACCATCGACCAGTGCTTGCATATTATTGATCCAAATGCGGTGTGACATGGCCGCATATAATAGAGGTAAATCTTCACGGCGCCACTCGCGACGAGCGACTTGTTGCCAGCCAGGATCTGAACGCCAAATTTTTGCCCAACTTTCAACTTCAAGCGCGGGCATGGATCTGGCAATCGCATAACCTTGTGCTTGATGACAACCAATTTGTATTAACAATGAGCCTAAGTTTAAGTTTTCAACCCCTTCTGCCAGCACGACATGGTCAAAGGTAGTGGCTAAAGAGGTGATGCCCTCAATCATAATTAAGTCGCTCGGGTCTTCTAGCATGTCGCGCACAAAACTGCGGTCAATTTTAAGTGTACGCACTGGGAGACGGCGTAAGTAGGTCAGTGAGGCGTGACCCGTGCCAAAATCGTCTAAAGCAAATTGCACGCCGAGCTTACTCACCTCATGCATAATGTTGACGGCGCGTTCAATATCTTCAAGAGCTGAAGATTCAACGATTTCAAGCTCCACCATATCTGGTGGCACATCTGGGTAGTCCATCAGGGCGAGCTCAAGGCTATCAATAAAAGACGGGTGTTCTAAGTGCCGCGGTGACACATTAATACACACACGCCAATTAAAGCCCAACTTACGCCAAAGCGAAAGCTGTTTAATCGCGCTAATAATCACAAAACAGCCCACGGGGATAGCAAGTTCAGAGTTTTCAACCAAGGGCATAAAATCATTGGGCATGACTAGCCCTTGCTTGGGAGATTTCCAGCGAATAAGGGCTTCCATGCCAATGATTTCGCCTGCTTTCATATCGACTTGTGGTTGATATTGCAAGGTAAGCTCATTATTATCAAGCGCATGATGAATATCGGCCAGTCTTTGTTGCAAGCTGCTACGCTGTGCGGCGGCTGAGGCATCAAATAATACACAACGGTTTTTGCCACCATGTTTGGCAATATACATGGCTTCATCAGCATGGCGTAATAGGCCATCCGCATCGGAATGGTCTTCTGGGTAAATAGAGGCGCCGATGCTAGCACTCAAATTTAGCTTTAAGCCATCAATCATGTAAGGGTTTGCTAGCGCAACACGCAACCTCTCTAGCGTATGCTGGCAAGCGTTAATATCAGTCAGTTCATTGAGTAAAATAACAAACTCATCCCCGCCCAGCCTCGCAATGACATCGGTCTCACGGGTCGCTAGTTTGAGTTGGTTGGACACTTCCATGAGCACTTTGTCGCCTATTTCATGGCCATAGGTGTCGTTAATCGGTTTAAAGTGATCCAGATCAATCATCACGACCGCTAACATGTGATCTG
This sequence comes from Methylophilaceae bacterium, assembly GCA_049662045.1. Classification (GTDB taxonomy): domain Bacteria; phylum Pseudomonadota; class Gammaproteobacteria; order Burkholderiales; family Methylophilaceae; genus Methylotenera. The sequence goes on from JBATAW010000080.1 coordinate 3,183, forward strand.
ATTGATGTTGTGCTAATGCTAGCCGCAAGCGCTCACTAAACTGTAAGCGATTTGGCAGGCCCGTTAAAGGGTCGTGTAAACCCGCGCGTGCAAGGTCATTTTTTACTTTTCGCACATCAGAAATATCCGTATGCACACCCACATAATGGGTGACTTCATTCTGTTTATTTTTTACGGCGGTAATGGTGAGATGGTTTGGATAAATTTCACCATTTTTACGTTTATCTAATACCTCTCCTTGCCATGTGCCTTCGTTATTAATTTTTTGCCACATTTCTTGATAAAAAGCTTCATCATGCAAACCAGACTTTAATATGGCAGGGGTTTTACCAATCACTTCTTCATGGCTATAGCCTGTGGTTTTAGTAAAAGCTTGGTTGACATTTAAAATATTTGTATTGGCATCAGTGACGGTCACGCCGTCATTGGTTTCAAATACGGTCATGGCAACTTGTAAGTCACTAAGTACTTTGTGATGCTCAGCGCGCAGAAGCTTAAGGGGTTGATAGGCAAAAACAGCGACAATAGGCGCAACGATCGCCATGACAACGACACTATTGAATAATACGTTAAGCCAAGGATTTAGCGCGAGCTTAGTCGCAATAAAAGCGATAACCGATAGCGCAATAACCAAGAAAATGGCTAAAACGCCTAAAAGCGCGCTCATCGACAACACATTACCTTGATTTTTTTCCAAACCCCATCCCTTGTGCGCGCTTACTTAAAATCATACGTGCTTAATGCATCTCATCATAACTGAATAAAACTAGAATTGTCAGCCTGTTATCGTTAATATAGCGTATTAAATTTTTTTGAAAGGGTTGAAAATGTTAAAAATCTTATCTACAAGTATTTCAATTGCCTTGTTAACAGCAGGGTGCGCCACCGAAAGTAATCCACCTATGGCGGCAACGCAAGAGGTGGTAATGCAAAAAGTCACAGGTTTAAAAACACTAGAATCCGCCATTCAAGCAAAAGATGGCCGTATTTTTGTATCAGAAATCAATGAATTTGGTAAAGATGGTGATGGTCAAATTGCCCTGATTGATAAAACGGGCAAAACATCGGTGTTTGCAAGCGGTTTAGATGACCCTAAAGGCTTGGCGATGATTGCCGATGATTTATACGTGGCGGATAAAAATAAGGTGATTAAAATTACACCTGAAGGAAAAACTAGCCTGTTTGCCAATGCTGAGGCTTTTTCGGCTGCTTTAAAAGGCGCACCTATATTTTTAAATGACTTAGCATCTGACCCACAAGGCAATTTATATGTCAGTGATAGTGGTGATATTTTTGGCACAGGATTGGGCGGCGCCATCTTTAAAATCACCCCACAAGGTCAAGTGAGTTTGGTGGTCAGCGCCTTGCAAGAGCCGCGCATTAAATCACCTAATGGCTTGCTAACGGATGCTACAGGCAATGTGCTGACGGTGGTCGATTTTTCATCAGGCGTTTTGTATAGCATTAATCAAAAAAGCAAGGTGATTAGTCAAGTGGCTGAAGGGTTTGGTGGTGGCGATGGTTTAGTGCATCGCACTAACGGCACGATGTATGTGAGCGATTGGAAGACTGGTAAAGTGTATAGCGTTAACACCAAAGGCGCAGTTTCATTACTTAAAGAAGGCTATCAATCTGCGGCAGATATTGCACTCACACAAGATGAAAAATATCTGATGGTGCCTGATATGAAAGCTGGCGAGCTTGATTTTATTCCTTTGCAATAAAGACTAACGCAATGCAAGCATTAAGACAAAGTGCTTTACGCTGGCTGGCTTCAAGTGAGGTGGCAGACAAAGTCTCAGGCGTTACATTGCTTAACCAAGCTTGGCTGACGGGGAATATTGTGTTGGACGCTGAAACTCACTTGAGTTCAGCATATAACATTCCTGGTCGCCCAGCCAAGCCAGCATTGGTTTCACCACGCGCAGTTGAAAAGCGCTCGATGCGCACAATCGAGGGTCGGGCGGCGTTGGTGCATGCCATTGCCCATATTGAATTTAATGCCATTAATTTGGCGCTCGATGCCATTTGGCGTTTTGCCAACATGCCGCCACAGTATTATGCTGATTGGCTAAATGTAGCGGCTGAAGAAGCGTATCACTTTACTTTGCTCAACAACTACCTGCAAAGCTTAGGCTTTCAATATGGAGATTTTACGGGGCATAATAGCCTATGGGAAATGGTCGAGCGCACCTCAGATGACGTGCTATCACGTATGGCTTTGGTGCCACGTACTATGGAGGCACGTGGCCTAGATGCTTCACCACCATTACGTCAAAAGTTTGCGCAAATTGGCGAAAGTAAAGTGGCAGAAATTCTCGATATAATTTTGCACGATGAAATTGGCCATGTTGCGGTTGGTAATCACTGGTTTAATTGGCTTTGCGCACAACGCGCATTAGAGCCAATCGCTACTTTTGCGCAATTATGCAGCCAATACAATGCCCCCAAATTGCGCCCACCCTTTAACATACAAGCGCGAAAATTAGCGGGCTTCACCGAAGCAGAATTAGCTTTGTTAGCGTAACTTCTTAGCCTCTAAAGTACACCTCTTTATCTGACCACCGCTGCAAGCGGCCTAGAATGCGGCTTGCAGAGATGTAAAAATTGCTCGTAGTAATAGGTTAACCATTTAAGTGATATTCAAGCGTGAAATTTTAGGGATATGCATGACACAGAATCGAACATTCTTGACCGTATTAGCCGTCATATTTTTGCTTGTTTTTGTGTGGTCAGCCATCAAGCCGCATGATTATTTCACTTGGTTTTTAGAAATATTTCCTATTTTAATTGCGTTGCCTGTTTTATGGCTAAGCTATCAAAAATTTCCACTCACACGCCTTTTATATGGACTTATTTTAGTGCACACCCTTATTTTAATGGTGGGTGGGCATTACACTTATGCAGAAGTGCCCGCTTTTAATTGGCTACGAGACACATTGGATTTAAGCCGTAATTATTACGATAGAGTGGGGCATTTTGCGCAAGGTTTTATTCCCGCGATGATTACCCGTGAAATTTTAATACGCAAAAATATTGTCAAACGTGGCGGCTGGCTGTTTTTTATAGTGAGCTGTATTTGCTTAAGCGTGAGTGTGATGTATGAATTTATCGAGTGGTGGGTCGCCGTGGCCACGGGCGACAGCGCAGAAGCCTTTTTGGGTACACAAGGCGATGTGTGGGATACGCAGTGGGATATGTTCACCGCTTTAATTGGCGCTATTGTAGCGCAGCTTACCTTAGTTAAATACCATGATAAATTGCTGAGCAAATTTAAACTTTAAACCAGCAGCAATAAATGTTCGCGTTCCCATGAGCTAATCACCCGATTATACGTGCCATATTCAAGCTCTTTGACTGCACAAAAAGCGTCCACAAAGGCTGAGCCTAGAATATTGTGTATTGGATCGCAAGCCCTTAACAGCTCAATAGCATCTTCTAAATGATGCGGTAAATCATGTGCCATATTCCACGCACTGGTGCTGAGCGGTGCTGCGGGTTGCTTAGCTTCAATGATGCCTTGATAGCCGCAGGCAAGCGTAGCGGCAATCGCTAAGTAGGGGTTAACATCTACCCCTGGCACACGATTTTCTACACGACGCGCATTTGCCTCAGAATTTGGCACACGGATACCACAAGTACGATTATCGTACCCCCAGCTGACGTTGGTTGGGGCCGACATAAAGGGAGCAAGTCGGCGATAAGAGTTAACATAAGGTGCAAACATCGGCATGACTTGCGGAATATATTTTTGCAAGCCAGCAATATAATGAAAAAATTCATCACTGGCTGTTCCATCAGGTTTACTAAAAATATTTTGCCCGCTAGCATCTACTATGCTTTGGTGAATGTGCATGGCGCTGCCAGGTTCGGCTTCCATGGGTTTAGCCATAAAGGTGGCAAATATGCCATGCCTAAGCGCGGTTTCACGCACGGTGCGTTTAAACAAAAACACGCGGTCAGCCAGCTCTAGCGGGTCACCATGTGTAAAATTAATTTCCATTTGCCCCGCACCAGCTTCGTGAATTAAGGTTTCGACGCCTAGGCGATGCACATCGCAAAATTTTGAAAGCTCCATAAAAAATGGGTCAAAATCATTCACGGCGTCAATAGAGTAACTTTGTCGCCCAGCTTCTGGTTTTCCCGTGCGACCAATAGGCGGCTGTAAGGGTTCGTGAGGGTTTTGTTGTCTAGCGACTAAATAAAATTCCATCTCAGGGGCCACAACGGGTTTCCAGCCACGTTGTGTATAAAGCTCAATCACACGTCGTAGCACCGCGCGAGGCGAAAGGCTGACAGGCGTGCCATCCCATTCAAAACAGTCATGAATCACCACTGCCACGGGCTCAGCTGCCCAAGGCACAACCCTAAAGGTAGAAGCATCTGGCTTGCAGACCATATCTGGGTCGGTGTCTCCGACATAAGGCGCGTTGTCAGGCTGTTGACCATTGACCGTGTTAAGCAATACGCTTTTGGGCAAGCGCATTTCAGCCGCGTTTAAAAACAAATCTTTAGGTAAAATTTTGCCACGCGCGATGCCCGTCATATCAGGTATAACGCATTCCACTTCGTGAATATGGTGTGCGGCAATCAAATCAGAAATAGTCTTGTTCATGGTCTTGTTCTCATCGCCTTGTTTTCAGGTAAGCGTTTAATTTAGTTTTGCTTTTATTTTTTTGCAGCCAATTATCAGTATTTATTTAAAAAGTGAAGTTGAATTATGCGCCATTTTTCGCTATAATTCGTTAATTCTGAAACGGGAAGAGTATACATGCTCCTCCCGTTTTGCATATCTGCCATCCGTTCATGATGGACAACTGAATATAAATAATGATATTAATTTAGCTAAATAATTTTAGCTAAATATAACAAGGAGTTACTGTGTCGCAAAGCCTGCCCGCCATACTTGTACTAGCAGATGGAACTGTGTTTCGTGGCATTTCAATTGGGGCCTTAGGAGTCAACCAAACCCCATTATCAACAGTAGGTGAGGTGGTTTTCAACACGGCAATGACGGGTTATCAAGAAATTTTAACAGACCCTTCCTACGCCAAGCAAATCGTGACTTTAACCTACCCGCACATTGGCAATTATGGGGTAAATACTGAAGATGTAGAGTCTAGCCAAGTGTATGCAAGTGGTTTGATTATTCGTGATTTACCGCTAACACATTCAAACTTTAGAAATACACAATCACTTTCGGCTTATTTGGCGGATAACAATATCGTCGCTATTGCCGAAATTGATACACGCAAACTGACGCGATTATTGCGAGAAAAAGGCGCACAAACGGGCGCGATTGTTGCGGGTGAAGCCGATGAAGCAAAAGCAATTTCCATGGCTAATGCCGCTATTGCAGACTTTCCTGGTTTAACAGGCATGGACTTGGCAAAAGTAGTGTCTTGCAAAGCGCCTTATGAATTTACTGAAAGCGAATGGGCATTAAGTCATGGCTATGCTGAAGCACCAGCCCAAAAATTCCATGTTGTTGCTTACGATTACGGCATGAAGCGCAACATATTACGCATGTTGGTTGCTCGCGGCTGCAAGGTAACGGTCGTGCCTGCACAAACGTCTGCGGCCGATGCATTGGCTTATCAACCAGACGGCGTATTTTTATCCAATGGACCAGGTGACCCAGCCCCATGTGATTACGCAATCACTGCCATTAAAACTATTGTAGACAGTGGCATGCCAACGTTTGGCATTTGCTTGGGCCATCAATTGCTAGCGTTAGCATCAGGTGCAAAAACCATGAAAATGAAATTTGGTCATCATGGTGCAAATCATCCTGTGCAAGATGTTGCTTCTGCGCGCGTTTATATTACCAGCCAAAATCATGGTTTTGCGGCAGATGCCGAAACCTTACCCAAAAATTTACAAGTCACCCATATTTCTTTGTTTGATGGCAGCTTGCAAGGGATTGCACGTACTGATCAACCCGCATTTAGCTTTCAAGGGCACCCTGAGGCCAGTCCAGGCCCAACGGAGATGAGCTATTTGTTTGACCAGTTTATTGAGATGATGAATGAAAGAATATCTAAGCAAGGGTAACGTAAGTATGACTAACGATGATTAGCATTTAAGTTGGACCGAAGTACTTAACTATGGAATTTTTGCATCTGTCCAAATGGTTACGTGGTTGGTTAGATAGTCTGCCAGAACCACAACGTAGTATTGCTTATAATGTATTTTACGGCTTCGCTATTTTATGCGCATTATTCGTGATATGGCGATTGATGCAAAGTGAAAGTCGTTTGGAAAATGGGAAAATTCAGACCACTTGGTACAGTCCACGGACATGGTTAGCACGATTTCAAGCAATAAAAGCTGAAAATCAAGCAGAGGCACCGTAAGAAATAATTAAGTTTATCGAGACTTCTCGCCATTTGCTGAGAAAGATTTCAGGCTCGATATTGTTTTTGTTAGGTTTAATGATAGCAGGTGGCTGTATTTGGGTTGGGCAAACAAATTCACTCACTTTTTTAATTGCCATCGTCATGATGCTGTTTGGTTGGTTTGCAGTCAGTGGTAAGTAAAAGAAATTTTTTTAGTAATACACACTATTTTGGTAAAACATAAGTATGGCAAAACGTACAGACATTAAATCAATCTTAATCATTGGGGCAGGACCCATTGTTATTGGCCAAGCTTGCGAGTTTGATTATTCAGGGGCGCAGGCATGCAAAGCTTTGCGTGAAGAAGGTTACCGCGTGATTTTGGTAAACTCTAATCCTGCCACCATCATGACCGACCCTGAAATGGCCGATGCTACCTACATTGAACCTGTGACTTGGCAAGTGGTTGAAAAAATCATTGCTAAAGAGCGCCCAGATGCGTTATTGCCGACCATGGGCGGCCAAACTGCCTTAAATTGCGCGCTAGATTTAGACAGGCACGGTGTGTTGGCAAAATATAACGTTGAGCTGATTGGTGCTTCTAAGGAGGCAATTGATAAAGCAGAGGATCGCCAAAAGTTTAAAGAGGCAATGACTAAAATTGGCTTAGGTTCAGCCCGTTCTGCTATGGCGCATAGTATGGAAGAAGCATTGCAAGTACAAGCAGGCATTGGTTACCCAACCATTATTCGCCCATCTTTTACCATGGGGGGTAGCGGTGGTGGTATTGCTTACAATCGTGAAGAGTTTATGACCATTTGCGAGCGCGGATTAGACGCTTCGCCCACCAAAGAGCTATTAATTGAAGAGTCGCTACTAGGTTGGAAAGAGTATGAAATGGAAGTGGTGCGAGACTCGGCGGACAATTGCATTATTATTTGCTCGATTGAAAACTTAGACCCAATGGGTGTGCATACGGGCGATAGTATTACAGTTGCACCAGCACAAACGCTCACCGATAAAGAATACCAAATTATGCGTAACGCTTCACTGGCGGTGTTGCGAGAAATCGGTGTGGATACGGGTGGCTCAAACGTACAGTTTGCCATTAACCCAGATGATGGCCGCATGATTGTGATTGAAATGAACCCGCGTGTATCGCGTTCATCCGCCTTGGCCTCAAAAGCAACAGGTTTCCCCATTGCTAAAGTGGCGGCTAAATTAGCCGTGGGCTTTACCTTGGATGAGTTACGTAATGAAATTACGGGTGGTGCAACACCAACCTCATTTGAGCCAAGCATTGATTATGTCGTTACAAAATTACCACGCTTTGCCTTTGAAAAATTTCCGCAGGCCGATAGTCGCTTAACAACACAAATGAAATCTGTGGGTGAAGTCATGGCTATCGGCCGTACTTTCCAAGAGTCATTTCAAAAAGCCTTGCGTGGCTTAGAAGTAGGCGTTGATGGTTTATCAGAAAAAACCACTGATTTAGATACCATTACCAAAGAAATTGGTGTACCAGGGCCTGAGCGTATATGGTATGTAGGCGATGCTTTTAGAATGGGCATGAGCGTTGATGACGTGTTTAAAATTTCAAAAATTGACCCGTGGTTTTTGGTGCAAATTGAAGATATTATCAAGCAGGAAGAAGCGCTCAAAGGCAAGCATATTGCAGACTTAGGTAAAGTAGCACTTTTAAAACTTAAACGTTCTGGTTTTTCAGACTTGCGCTTAGCCAAGTTGCTCGATACTGACCAACATGCGGTACGCGCTTATCGCCAAGCCTTGCAGGTTAGGCCAGTTTATAAACGTGTTGATACCTGTGCGGCAGAATTTTCAACTAAAACGGCTTATATGTATTCAACTTATGAAGAAGAGTGCGAAGCCGCGCCAACCGATAACAAAAAAATCATGATTTTGGGTGGTGGCCCAAACCGTATTGGTCAAGGCATTGAATTTGATTACTGCTGTGTCCACGCCGCTTTTGCCATGCGCGAAGATGGCTATGAAACCATTATGGTGAACTGCAATCCAGAAACCGTTTCAACTGATTACGACACTTCAGACCGGTTGTATTTTGAGCCGGTCACCCTTGAAGATGTACTGGAAATTGTGGCTTTAGAAAAACCCGTCGGTGTGATTGTGCAATATGGCGGACAAACGCCTTTAAAACTCGCCCGTGGCTTAGAAAAAGCGGGCGTGCCCATTATTGGCACCACACCTGATGCGATTGATAAAGCTGAAGACCGCGAACGCTTTCAAAAAATGTTGCATGAGCTAGGCTTAAAGCAACCGCCCAACCGCACTGCGCGCGCCCCTGAAGAGGCGATTCGTTTAGCAGAAGAAATTGGCTATCCCCTCGTAGTGCGTCCAAGCTATGTGCTGGGCGGTCGCGCGATGGAAATTGTGCAAGAACAAAGTCAGTTAGAGCGCTATATGCGTGAAGCTGTGAAGGTTTCAAATGAATCCCCCGTGTTGTTAGACCATTTTTTGAATGATGCACTAGAAGTGGATGTAGATGCACTGTGTGATGACACAGGCGATGTGATTGTGGGTGGCATTATGGAACACGTAGAGCAAGCGGGCGTGCATTCAGGTGACTCAGCCTGTTCATTGCCACCTTACAGCTTATCAGCCAAGTTACAAGATGAGTTGCGCGCACAAACTAAGCAAATGGCGCGTGCGCTAGGCGTTGTCGGTTTGATGAATGTGCAGTTTGCCATTCAAAAAACCAGTGAAGGTTCTGTGGTTTATGTGTTAGAAGTCAATCCGCGTGCTTCACGCACGGTGCCATTTGTTTCAAAAGCGTGCGGCATGCCATTAGCCAAAATTGCTGCGCGCTGTATGGTGGGGCAGTCATTAAAGTCACAAAATGTGACGCGTGAAATTATTCCGCCTTATTACTCAGTTAAAGAAGCAGTGTTCCCATTTATTAAGTTTCCTGGAGTCGATACTATTTTAGGCCCAGAAATGAAATCGACAGGTGAGGTAATGGGGATTGGCACCACTTTTGCTGAAGCTTTTGTTAAGTCTCAACTTGGTGCATCCACTAAGTTGCCAGAAGGCGGGCGTGCATTTATTAGCGTGCGTAAAGAAGATTACAATAAAGTGATTGAAATTGGCCACGCTTTGCATGATTTAGGTTTTCAATTGGTGGCCACTAAAGGCACCGCAGCAGCTTTAACGGCACATGGGTTAAAAGTGACTTCAGTCAACAAAGTAGCTGAAGGCCGTCCGCATATTGTGGATATGATTAAAAATAATGACATTAGCTTTATTGTCAATGTGACGGAAGATAAACGTGCCGTGGTAGATAGTTATGAAATTCGCCGTAGTGCATTGCAAAATAAAGTCACCTATTACACCACCCTTGCAGGGGCAAAAGCAGCTTGTATGGGCATGGCACACATGCAAGAATTAAAGGTGGAATCGTTACAAGACTTGCATAAAAAGCTTATCTGAAATACACTTTAACACTATCATTTGTGTCGATTTTTTAAAACCACACCGCACTGGTGTGGTTTTGTTTTTATGAATAATTTTAATATCGTTTTTTTGATAAAGGTTTAGCAATATGGCAGTTACCCAAGTACCCGTGACCATTAAAGGCGCAGAGTTATTAAAAGAAGAGCTACAACGCTTACGTGGTGTAGATAGACCAGAAATCATTCAAGCCATTGCAGAGGCGCGTGCGCAAGGCGACTTATCTGAAAACGCAGAATATGAAGCCGCCAAAGATAGACAAAGTTTTATTGAAGGCCGCATTGCCGAGCTGGAAGCTAAATTATCAAACATGCAAGTGATTGACCCAGCCACGTTAAACGCCGATGGCCGCGTGGTATTTGGTGCGACCGTGCGTTTTGAAGATTTAGATTCTAGCGAAATTAAAACTTACCAAATTGTTGGTGAAGACGAAGCGGATATTAAAGCGGGCAAAATATCAATTGCCTCCCCCATTGCGCGTGGTCTGATTGGCAAATCTGAAGGTGATGTGGCTGAAGTGAACGCGCCTAGCGGTATTAAAGAGTATGAAATTATTGAGGTGCTTTACCTCTAATGGCGCAGCGCCTGTCATGGTTAGTTGTCACGCTTTGGGCGGGCGCGCTATGGATGGCTGGCCTGACAGCAAATATCCTTTTTAAAACATTGCCTGATCGACAATTGGCGGGCAATGTTGCAGGGCAAATATTTACCTTTGTCAGCTATATAGGCTTAGCTAGTGGCCTATATCTACTTATTTACCAATGGCTTGTATTTGGCAAGACTACTTTCAAGCAAGGTTACTTTTGGGTAGTATTGGCCATGTTGATGTTGGTTATTATTGGGAATTTTGGTATTCAGACGTTATTACAAAACTTTAAAAACCAAGCCCAGCCATTAGATGTGATGCAAAGCATCTATGCTAGCCAATTTAAAATGTGGCATGGCGTGGCAGGAGTGATTTACTTGATAGAGTGCTTATTAGCAATAGCGATGGTTTTAAAAGTGAATAGGCATAAATAAAAAGGTAATAGGGGTCAAAGTGGATAAAAAACGACTAATATTTGGCGCATTTTGGGCTTTTAATATATTCATTGGTGTTTTTGCTTTGTATGTTGCAATCACAGTTCAATTGAGCGTTTATACTAATACGGCGGGTCAGGATGCCCATTCTGTTGCAGGGGCGTTTCAAGATGGCTATACGCTAGGGCTAGCCTTACAAAAACAAGCGGCCATTTATTTTTTAAAAGAGCATGCCTTAAAAGTTGCGCTAGTCGCACTCATTATTTCAGCCATCGGCAGCTCGCTAGGCTGGCTACCAGGGACTAAGCCGAGCAAAAATGCTGAAAATGAAACGCAAAATACACCAGAATAACGGCTTTAATGTTGAATTAATTTAGGTCATTTGCCATGCAAACCTCTTTTAAATGGATCGCTATTTTAGCGACAAGCCTAAGCGCTAACGTAATTGCGGGTACTGACGATCTCGCCCCTTTAGCCTCACCCCATGGCGGCTGGAACTACTCTGGCATGACCGATAAAACCGCTGATACCAGTGTGACATATCCTTATTCTCCCATCAACCGTGGCGCACAGCGCAATCGCACGCTGATTAAAGGTCACATTGCTGCGGCAGGTAAAAACCGCGTACCAAAACTGGTGATTAATGGTAACCCATTACCTTTAAATACCGATAAAGAAGGCCGTTATGAACGACATTATGCCTTTGGTGGTGGCTCTAATAGTGTGGAGCTTAAAAACGCCGATGGACAAAGCATTAAGCGCGTACAGTTTTATGAGGCCAATCCTACCCAACAGTTACCAAAGTTGCGCATTATTTGCGCATGGGATGCCCCCGAAGCTGAGGTGGATTTGCATATACTCACGCCCGATACGCAACATATTACCTACTTTAATCCCGTGTTAACCACGGGTGGCGGGCTAGATGTGGATAGCGTGGATGGCCCTGGCCCAGAAATGTTTAGTACTTCTACCCCATTACACGGCGTTTATAATATTTACATTAATTATTGGGGCAATTTGAATGAGGCGGGCTATAATTTTGACCAAAGCCAGCTACAAAAACCCATTATCACCACGCGCATTACGTTGGTGTTTAATGAAAATACCCCCAGTGAAAAACGCGAGACTTTTGTGATGCCACTGCGAAAAATTGGCGAGCTAAATTTTATAAAATCGTTTGTGTATTAAGCGCGTTTTTTTAAAAAAAGTAGTATAAAACCCCTATTATTTACAACACATTGTTTCACCACCTCTGCAAGCCAGTCTGCATGCGGCTTCCAGAGGCATAAAAATTTGTCGTATGAATAATGTGCTTTAGCACATATATTCTACGGGCATGACCTTTACGGTTACTAGGGTGTTTTAGCTTGTGGATTCAAGTGTGAAGTTAGCGTTAAAGCTAAAGTTGTTTTTGGCAAAAGCGTGACTCTAAAAACCATACTAAAGCACAGCCACCTGCGTACATCAAAATATCTTCAAAGGCAAATTGCGTGCCTGTGACAATGCGTGCAACACCGTTTTTTTGTAGGTTAAGTAAGTCGGCAATGTTGAAGTATTGCAACACCTCAATGCAGCATGCGAAAATAAATACGCCAATGACTAAGCTTTTGGTTTTGAATGGATAAACCGTTTTTGCTATGCAGTAAAGCAAAATCACCACTAAAAAATCGCCGAAATAGTTACGAATAAACGTAAAGTGCTTGAGATAAGTAGCAATGATCACTTCCACCAAAAACAGTGCTAAAGCCAGCAGTGCGTATTTGCCTGAAAATTGAAATTTCAGCATTTATTACGCAGTAAATAAGTTAATGATGCCGTCTAACCCCATTGTATTTAACGCATAAGTGGCTTGTGCTTGCACCACAGGCTTGGCGTGATAAGCGATACCAACAGTGGCTGCCGCTAACATTTTAAGATCATTTGCACCATCGCCAATAGCAATGGTTTGTTGGTCAGATAAGCCTAATTGATCGCGCCATTTGATTAGTTCTTGTGCTTTACGATCGGCATCAACAATGTCACCCAAAATATGGCCAGTGAGCTTGCCATCCACAATTTCTAATGTGTTAGCAACCACGCCATCTAAATCAAGTAAGGTGTTGACATGGTGGGCAAATAAAGTAAAGCCGCCAGAAACTAGCAAGGTTTTAATGTTGTTTTCTTTACAAGCGGCAATCCATGCGCGCGCGCCTGGATTGAGCTGTAGGCGCTCATCTATCACGCGCTGCAATGCACTTTCAGGCAAGCCTTTAAGCAAGCTAACGCGTTTACGTATACTTGCTGCAAAATCTAGCTCTCCACGCATTGAAGCTTGGGTAATTTCAGCTACTTGCGGCTTAATATTCATCATGTCCGCTATTTCATCAATACACTCAATTGAAATGAGCGTGGAGTCCATATCCATCACCGCTAAGCCAAATTTGCTTAAACGCTGCGCATCTGGCACGAGTGCGCAATCAATTTTTTGCTCGGCACAAAATTGTTTAACCGCTTCAATATTATGCTCGTTAGTGGGCAAGTAGTAAGCATGCTCAGCAATTTGCATAAATTGCGTATTGCCACCGATTAAGCGATGAATATGAGTAAGATGTGCCGTGCCAGCGGCACGGCCTTGAATGACTAAACGCATGAAAGTCTTACAAGAATAAAAACTGCATTATAACAGTTACTGTGTTGTAGTTACTACACCTTGGCTACTATGTCTTGAGGCTTGCTACGTCGTCTACCACCACCGCAAAAAGATCACGAACGGCGGCTAATGCGGCGTCATGCATGATTTGCGCCTCAATCACCTTGCTATTGGCACCTACCAAGCTACGCGTTGCGCACGCACTGGCAACCACCGTTGGTTTTAAGCCCAAATTAAAGGCCCCACGCGCTGTTGAGTTAATGCACACGTGCGTCATAAAGCCAGCCAATACAATATTCTCAATTCCAAGCGCTTTTAATTGTGCTTCTAAAGAAGTGTTAATGAATGCATTAGGATAATTTTTGACAATTACGGCTTCCCCCTTTATGGGGGCAACTTCTGATGAAATTGCGCCAATATCGGCAGTGATATCGTAGGGTGATCCTAGGCCTGCATCGTGCTGAATATGAATCACGGGGATTTTTAAATCGCGCGCTCTTTGTAGTAATGTTTGCGCTTCTTTAATCGCAGCTTCTACATTGGTCAACTGCATCACGCCATGCCTATAGGTATTTTGGCAATCGACCATAATTAAAGCAGAGTCTTTTAAACCCGCCGGGTGGTAACCCATGCCAGTAATGTCACGTAATGTTGCTGAAGCTTTCGTCATGTTTATCTCCTTTGAAGATGTTTCGGTTAAAGTATACGCTGTTTTGACAGAGAACTTTACACTGAAGTTATTTGCTCATCAAAGCCTATCAATTTGTTAATTCTGTAAGGGCGAGAAAGTGATAAAAATGCTTGTAACCTTAATCCCCTAAGTTTTTCGAGTTATAATTGCACTTGGTTTAATAGATACAAATAAACCGAGTAACGCTTATCAGTGATCTTTGCACGAATAACTAAATTTAGTACAAAAAGCATAAAATAGCGTATCCCTTGATACACTAAATAGTACCTCTGATTATAGCCTAGGAGAACATCAAACAAAGGGGCTTACCCGATGTGCTACTGATAGTGCATCATGCATTGACTGAATTGGATGACATCCTCACTTTGATTAAAAGGTAAAAGCACTAAACTCAGCACTTAAAACTTAGAAGTAAATATTAAATTGAGCACTTTTAAAACAAAAATGCAGTCAACTTATTTTATGGCTTAAGTAAGGGTGTTTCGTGCAAAGGACATATAAAATAACTTTTACCAAGACCAATACTTCAAATCATAATGTAAAATACAGAGTGAAATTTGTAAATTAGGCTCTATTTTATGGGTAATTTACTAATATCTGTTACTTTTCTCTTACTAAGCAATCAAAATTCAATGAAACAAACCAAAGCAGTTATCAATCCTCATGCTGCGCATCCTACTTCATTTATTTTGATGGTGAAAAGGATTTGGCACAATAGGCAGCTAATCAGTCAAATGATTAAGCGTGAAATACTAGGGCGATATAAAGGTTCTATTCTGGGTTTAACTTGGTCGTTTTTTTATCCAGTACTGATGTTAATTGTTTATACCTTCGTATTTTCAGTGATTTTGAAATCACGCTGGGGCGGAGATGAAAGCAAAACTTTATTTGCCATATTGATTTTCACAGGAATGATAGTGCTTAATTTCTTTTCAGAAGTGATTAACCGCTCTCCAAGCTTAATACTATCAAACGTCAATTATGTCAAAAAAGTAGTTTTTCCTATTGAGGTATTGCCTGTAGTGATTATAGGCGCAGCATTGTTTCATGCTTTAGTTAGTTTTGTCGTGTTATTGGTGGCATTTGTCATTTTTAATGGTTTTTTGAATTGGACGATTATTTTTATACCTCTAGTGATGATTCCTTTAGTATTATTCACACTTGGTTTTTCTTGGTTTTTAGCTTCACTTGGTGTTTTTCTTAGAGATCTGAGTCAAGCAGTTGGTGTACTTACTATGGTGCTGATGTTCCTTTCCCCAGTTTTTTACCCAGTTTCTGCTATACCTAAAAACTACCAGCAATATATTATGGCTAACCCACTTACTTTTATAATTGAGCAAGCCCGCGAGGTTGTTGTTTATGGGCATACGCCAAACTGGAGTGGCTTGATTTTAAGTATTGTGGCTTCTACGCTAGTGCTGTGGCTAGGATACATATTTTTTCAAAAATACAGAAAAGGCTTTGCTGATGTCCTTTAAACATATTGATACGGCTGAAGTGGTTTGGCATCGTGGCCAAGTCAATCAAGATGATCGACAGAAACTGTTAAATCAGCGACCTGTGACCTTGTGGCTAACTGGTTTAAGTGCGTCTGGTAAATCAACTTTAGCTTTCGCTTTGGAGCGTCGTTTGGTTGATATTGGCTACAAATGTTACGTGTTAGATGGGGACAATATCCGCCATGGGTTGAATAAAGATTTAGGCTTCTCACATCAAGATCGCACGGAGAATATTAGGCGTATTGCTGAGGTAGCAAGATTGATGAATGAGGCAGGCTTAATTGTTATTACTGCGTTTATCTCACCATACCATGAAGATAGGGAGTTGGCGCGACAAATTATCGGTACAAAAAAATTTACTGAAATCTACGTCAATACTCCAATAGCGGCTTGTGAAGAGAGAGACCCCAAGGGTATGTACAAGCGTGCACGAGCTGGGGAGTTATTAGGATTCACTGGAATTAACTCGCCCTATGAAGCGCCAACTGCACCAAAGATTGTTATTGATACTTCATCGCTCTCAGTTTCTGAATCAGTAGAAATGCTTTTAACGCAACTAATGAATAGCATCGTAGTTGCCGAGAATAATCAGCAAAAAACATTAGCAGTCTTCCCATGAGCGATAGTGACATCGCCATCAGGGTTTGTAACCTATCTAAGTGCTATCAGATTTATGCTCAACCGCATGATAGATTAAAGCAGTCAATATATCCGCGCTTATTTAGGCTTTTTGGAAAACAGCCCAAGCAATATTTCAGTGAATTTTGGGCGCTGAGAGATATTTCTTTTGAAGTCAAAAAAGGAGAAACAGTCGGTATTATTGGACGAAATGGTAGTGGTAAATCTACATTGTTACAAATGATATGTGGCACACTTAATCCTACAAGTGGAAGCATTCAAACCAAAGGCCGCATAGCTGCCTTGTTAGAACTTGGCTCAGGTTTCAGTCCCGAGTTCACTGGTCGTGAAAATATTTTTATGAACGCAACTTTACTAGGTTTGAGTAAAGAAGAAACTGACACACGTCTAGATGACATCATCGCCTTTGCAGATATTGGAGATTTTATTGATCAGCCTGTGAAAAAGTATTCCAGCGGCATGTATGTTCGTTTAGCTTTTGCTGTTCAAGCAATGGTGAACCCTGATATTTTAATAGTAGATGAAGCGCTTGCGGTTGGTGATGAAAAATTTCAGAGAAAGTGCTTTGCGCGGTTGGAAGATTTAAAAAACAAAGGTACATCAATAATTTTTGTTTCACACTCAGACTCACAAATTGTTGAATTGTGTGATCGAGTAGTCCTGTTGGATAAGGGTGTTAGATTAATGTGCGCTGATCCAGTGATCGCTATTCGTGCTTATCAGAAGTTAATATATGCTCCTCAAGGTGACCAAGATCAATTAATTAAAGAGTATTTAGCGATAGAAAAAAATGAACAGCTTGATAAAGAACTTATTGATACGGCAAAGTTTATAACACAAATACCATCATATGAAATGTTTGATGAAAAGCTTAAACCTGACTCAACCATAGTGTATGCAGCGCAAGGTGCGGAAATTAAATCCGTCCAGCTAATCAATATCGAAGGAAATCAGATTAATCAAGTTAACTCAGGGGAGCTCTGCAAACTCGAGGTGACTGGAGAGTTTATGGCTGATATAAAAGACGTATATTTTGGAATAAATATACGCTCAATATCAGGGTTAATTATTACTGGACAGCGATTTCCAGAAGAAAGCATTTATGTTGAAAAAGTGACGGCAGGAAGTAAGTTTAAGCTTACGTATAATTGCAAAATGACTTTGTTGTCTGGTGTTTATTTTGTTGGAACTGGAGTTTGGTCAACACATGATCCTATATGCCGACATAGAATTGTAGATGCGTTAATGTTTCGAGTGTTTAACATGCCCAAAGTTAATTCGTTTGGTTATGTGGATATTTCTTCAAAAGCACCCAATTTTGAACTTTTTTAATTATAATCCTCCCCAATTAACTTAATAACTTGACTTTTATGATTGAAGATACATTGCTAATTAGTTGCCCAGGTGCAGATGGCGGGCTATTTATCATTAATACAGATTCTACATTTATCCGCATATCTAGCAGGGCTACCACAGGACTATTTGTTGATAATAATGAGCTGATATTTGCATATCAAACAGATGATGGCAAATCTATAAGAGTAGTGAATAACCACAAAATTAAAGATGAGATAATCTTGTCTGATAAACGCCTAGATCTGCATGATGTTCTTGTTTCTAATGAAAAGTTATACGTGGTCGCAACAGATTTAAATTCAGTGATTTGCTTGGACAAATTGTTTAAAGAAACTTCATCATGGAGCTTGCCAGGTGAAAATGATTCGGCGCACATAAATAGTGTTGCTGTATATGATGGTAGGTTACTAGCCTCAGTTTTCGGCCGTTTTACAAAACATCGCGAATATAAAAATGGAACTATTGGACTTGGGGAGATTGTTGATATTCAATCTGGTGAAACTTATATCAGTGGCTTATCTCAACCCCATTCACTAACTCCAATAAACGATTTACTTTATGTATGCTCTTCAGAAGAAAAAGAGCTTCGTATATATCGTAAACGTGAGTTAATTAAAAAAATACTCTTGCCAGGTTATGCTAGGGGTGTGGCCATTTCTGGAGATAATATTTATGTTGGTATTAGCATATCAAGAAATGCGGAGTATATAGATGGAAGATTAAAATCTGCCGCTGTAGCTGTCATAGATAGTAAGACTAAGCAACTAAAAAACAGCTTCAACTTGCCCTGCATGGAAATTTATGACATCAGAGTGGTGACTGAAAGTAACAATGTATTGCAACAATTGTTAATTCATTCACTGGCAGAACGCGATGCAGAGATAGGCAAGCTCAATCAAGTATTGGCAGAACGTGATGCAGAGATAGGCAAGCTCAATCAAGTATTGACAGAACGCGATGCGCAAATATCAGCTATATATTCATCAACCAGCTGGCGCATAACTAAGCCGATCCGTGCCGCTAAAAGGCTATTAGTGTCATAGTCTGGCGGTTGTCAGTAGTTAAATAGTTAACAAGAGGAAGCAATTATGGGTGATTTAAAGCGGCATAATTATGAATATGCGGTCAATGTTGAGGCACAAACAGCCCCCGCAAAAGTAGTGCGTATGGTTGGAAATGATAAACGTGTACTTGAAATTGGAGCTGGTCCTGGTTCTATTACAAAAATGCTCCAACAAAATAACTGCCGTATCACAGGCGTTGAAGTTGACTCTACTGCTATTGAAAAACTTATTGAGTTTTGCGAAAAGGTGCATCAGTGTGATTTAAATGCGCCTAACTGGTCGGCAGTGCTAGATGATAGTGGTAAGTTTGATGTGTTAGTTGCAGCAGACGTATTTGAGCATCTTTACTGGCCGCAACAATCTTTAAAAGCGCTTAAACCTTTTTTTGCTGAAAACGGTTATCTTGTTGTCTCTTTACCGCATGTAGGCAATAATGCAATTGTTGCAAGCATTCTTAGTGGCGATTTTGAGTACCGCGACTGGGGGTTACTCGATAGAACGCATATTAGATTTTTTGGGCTTAAAAATATGCAGGATCTATTTGAGCAAGCGGGCTATAAAATAATTGCTGCAGAGTTCGTTGTTAACCCACCAGAACAAACTGAGCTTGCATCACATTGGCTGAAACTCCCCAAAAAAGTTAAAACGGCCTTAGAAGTCAATACCTTTGGCAATGTTTACCAAGTGGTCATGAAAATAGTACCAACTGAGTTTGATGGTGTAGCAATCCGTTTGACAAACATAGCCGTACCAAGTTATGCAAGCAGCTTGAAAGCTAGAGCTGTCGCATGGGTACGTCCTCATATAAGTCCTAAGTTTAGGCAGTTCATTAAACGTTTTTTGCCCAATTAATGAGAGCTTAATTTCACTATCTTCCATTTAACGACTAAGAAATTTAATGAAATCTCTACAAAAAAATAAGCCAAAGCTAATTGCATTTTATCTTCCACAGTTTCATCCTACACCCGAAAATGACAAATGGTGGGGAAAAGGATTTACTGAGTGGACAAATGTTACCAAAGCAAAGCCTTTATTCGAAGGGCACTATCAACCACACCTTCCAACTGATCTTGGTTTTTATGATTTGCGGTTAAAAGAAACAAGGCATGATCAAATTAAACTGGCTAAACAGTATGGAATAGATGGTTTTTGTTATCACTACTATTGGTTTTCTGGTGAAAGAATTTTAAACAAGCCAATTGATGATATGTATGCCGATATAGAGTCTGATATGCCATATTGTTTTTGTTGGGCGAATGAAAATTGGACCCGCAGATGGGATGCCGCTGAACATGAAATATTAATTGCTCAAAAGTATCAGCCCGATGATGACCTAAATTTTATAAAAGAGATGGTGAAATACTTTCAAGATCCAAGATATATTAAAGTGGATGGCGCACCATATCTAATAGTCTATAGACCACAACATTTACCAGATTCAAAAAAAACCATTCAAATTTGGCGTGAATACTGTGCAAGTATTGGTATAGAAAAAATTCATCTATGTGCTGCACTTACTCACGGCAATGATGATTATGCTTTATATGGCTTCGATAGCGGGGTGCAATTCCCACCTCACGACCCAAGGCTTGGTGTGACCAACGAAAAGATTGATTTTTTCGAACCGCATAGTGGTTATGTTATGGATTATCGAGACTTGGTAAGTTCTTATTTAAACAGAGATTACCCTTCAAAGAATGTTTTCTTAACTGTATCGCCATCATGGGATAATACGGCTAGAACTGGAAATCGATCATTTGTACTTACAAATTCTAGCCCCAATAATTATCAATACTGGCTTTCTGGCGCCATTAATAAATGCCAAAAAGATTTTCCTAACCAAGGGCGTATAGTCTTTATTAATGCTTGGAATGAATGGGCAGAAGCGTGCCATTTAGAGCCTGATAGAAAATATGGGCATCAATTTCTTGAGGCTACTTTGAATGCTAAATTGGATCCAATTAACGCACCTAAAATGATGAGTGAGGCAGTACTAATGGCTCCTGAAGCCCGCTCATTTTTTAAAGACTTAAAATCTGTTTTCATGGTTCACATCAATGTATGGATTTTTCGTACTAGAGCTTTTGTTGTTAAGATCCCAGTATTAAGTGCAATCATTCGACCAATATGGAAATTTATAAGAAGATAGCTTTGTCATTTTTTTAAAGCAAATAAATATTGCTAGCTAGGGCGAAATGTAATTAAAGTCAGATTTTATTCAAAATAGTTGCTAACCAAAGTGATAATGTTCCCTGCCAGGTCTGGCGGTACAGGCCACACACCTCTAAAAGACGTATTCTATCTTTAAAGCGAGCGCCTCTAAACCTTCTGTAAGTCTCTAAAATATCTTGGTTATCTTTTGTGAAAAGATGTTGCGCATTGGTGAGTGCGTTTAGGTTGATGTCATTCCAATCTTTAAATCGACTATTTAAGACATAGCCAACTCGGCTGACTCTTGCTCTAAATGAAGAATTTGCACCAATTAAAGCGTCATCATGTTGGCGGTACAGCAGGCAAGGCTCAGGGTCATAAAACACCACGCCACCAGCGCCTTTTACAAGTAGGTATAGCCACCAGTCATGTGAAACAATTTTTTGCATACCTAACTTTTCTAATAGACACTTTGCCTGCTGGTTAAACACCATGGTGTTACCGCCTGCAATGCTTTGCACTAATGCATTTCGAAAAGACCTTGGTAAAGTAAATAGGGGTGAAAGACCAATGGCTTTTAACCGCTCATCTACAATTTTTGTTCGTGTACCGTAAACTCTAGGTAAATCGTTGTCAGAGCTTGCGTTAAAGTATTCCACAGCATTGCATAATTTTTCTGCCAGCCATACGTCATCTTGGTCAGAAAATGCGTATAAGTCTGCGTTAATCGTTGAGTTGCATGCTAAAGAAAGAAAATTATCGCAAAAGCCTTGTTGTGGGCCATTTCGAATTTCTAATAAATTTCCACCCCATGTTTTTTGATATTGCTTGGCAATAGCTAGGGTTGCGTCTGTTGATCCATCATCACTGATAATCAAACGCCAATTTTGGTGACTTTGATTTTTGATAGAGTCTAATTGCTCCGCTAAAAATTTCTCACCATTGTAAGTGCACATTAATATACATATAAGGGGCTGGCTATTTTTGTTAGGATGCATGCTAAAAGTGCTCATTGCAGAGTTGATTTACAATTTTTACATTATCTCGTATTTTCACTTGCTAGTTCAAGTTTAGTTTCGTAACAAGAAGTAAATATACTTAGAGAGGCCATTCCACGAAGCACTTTTACTTAAGCCATATTAAGTTGACTGCATTTTTGTTAAAAAAGTGCTCAATTTAATATTTACAGCTATAGCCCGTAAATAAATCTGTGTAAATGATATTTTACCAATGACCTTCTAAGGAAATTATCATGGCCACAATCAACAGGTCTGTAAAAGACCTACCGCAACTACCCACTGAACTGGTTGAGCGGCTCGTCAGTTTTGTTAAGACGGAACAAGACCTCGGTCTCATCAACATCAGTCGCGCATGGTTACGCTACCAGCCTCGGTATCTTGGGTTAACTCATCATTAACCCCCTTTGTTAGGGCGATTGCGCTTCGGCTGAATCACGCTGGTATCAATGATGCTGATTTTTCCAGTTTTAATGTTGAGGTTAGACGCAGCCAGTTCTATATTGAGCCTATCCAGCAGGTAGTCTAGCCGCTCTTCTTAACTAATCTTTTGGCGACATCGCCATAATCTGGTGTAATCAGGAATGAGGGTGTCTAAGCTAATGCCGACAAAACGACGGTACAGTAAATCACGGACGATTAGTTATTCTAACTGTGGGTCACTCAGGTTGTACCAGCTATGCGATAACAAGGCTTTGAACATGATTAAAGGCGGATAGGCACGCTCACCTTTCTTGCTGCAGTGTCAATCGGTAAGGGGCTTTTCTATCGATTGCCCGTTAATCCAAGTGAGGATGACATCCAATTCAGTCAATGAACGATGCTCTATCAGTAGCGTATCGGCTAAGCCCCTTTGTTTGATGTTCATACAGGCTACAATAAGAGGTGCATCTCAGTGTTTCAAGGGAAATGCTATTTTATTCTTTTTTGTACTAAGTTTAATGATTCCTGCAAAGGTCTCACTTAGACTGGTTTGCAGGGTGAATAAGTAATGTACAGTTTATGATAGCTTAAAAATGCCAATTCTTTGTGTCTTAAGAGTCAGATTCTAATTGCCAAAACCAGTACGATTGCAAGTGCTTCACTTAGCTATATTTATATGTTTAAAGCAACGTTTTGCTAGCATCAAGTGCTCTTTTGCGCGAAAATACTATATTGTCAAATCAATGTTCAAATAATAATGAATCTACACGAATATCAAGCCAAAACCTTACTACAAAAATACGGTATTCCCGTGCCGCATGGGCAAGTGATTTCTCTCGCTAAACAAACTTCTACGGTGACCTCAGAAATTGACAGCAATGCTTGGGTGGTTAAAGCGCAAGTACATGCGGGTGGACGTGGCAAAGCGGGTGGCGTAAAAGTAGTTAAATCTCCTGAAGAAGCCAAAGAAGTGGCTAGCGCTTTGCTGGGGAAAACATTGGTGACTTATCAAAATGTGCCTAATGGCCAACCTGTTAATCAAGTGTTGATAGAAGAAACCTTGCCTATCGCGCGCGAGCTGTATTTATCAATGTTGGTCGATAGAACATTAGAGCGCGTGGTGGTGGTGGCCTCCAGTGCGGGCGGTATGGATATTGAAGAAATTGCACAAACCAGCCCTGAGAAAATATTGCAAGAAGTTTGCGACCCCTTAAATGGCTTAGTGGATTTTCAAGCGCGTAATTTAGGTTTTAAATTAGCACTTGTTGGCGAGCAAATTAGTGCTTTTAGCAAAATGTTGAAAGGCTTGTACCGCTTATTTAAAGAAAACGATTTGGCATTGCTTGAAGTTAACCCGCTCGTGGTCACAACCGATGGCAAGCTCTTTGCGCTGGATTGTAAAATCAGTGTGGATGACAACGCGCTTTATCGCCAAAAAGCATTAGCTGAACAACGTGATTGGAGCCAAGAAGATAGCAAAGAGGCCACGGCGCATCACGCAGGCATTAATTATATTGCGCTGAATGGCAATATTGGTTGCATGGTGAACGGTGCGGGCTTAGCCATGGCAACCATGGATTTAATTAAGTTGCATGGTGGTGAGCCTGCTAACTTTTTAGATGTTGGCGGTGGTGCAACGGCTGAAACAGTCACGAAAGCGTTTAAAATTATTTTAGAAGATCAACATGTGAAAGCCATTTTGGTCAATATTTTTGGCGGTATTATGCGCTGCGATATTATTGCCGAAGGTATTATTGTGGCGGTTAAAGAAGTAGGCATGACTATTCCTGTTGTCGTCCGATTAGAGGGCACAAACGTTGAGCTAGGTAAGCAAATGTTGCGTGAAAGTGGCCTGAATATTATTTCAGCAGAAAATTTAACCGATGCAGCAAAGCAAGCAGTGAAGGCAGTAGCATGAGTATATTAGTAAATAAAAACACCAAAGTTTTATGCCAAGGATTTACTGGCAAGCAAGGTACCTTTCACTCTGAGCAAGCCTTAGCTTACGGCACCAAAATGGTGGGTGGCGTTACGCCTGGTAAGGGCGGGCAGCAGCATTTAGGCTTGCCTGTATTTAATACTATGCGCGAAGCGGTTAACCAAACGGGCGCAAATGCGAGCGTTATTTATGTACCACCTGCTTTTGCGGCAGATTCTATATTAGAGGCTTGTGATGCAGGCATTGCGCTGATTGTGTGCATTACCGAGGGTATTCCTGTGTTAGATATGCTGAGTGTGAAAGCGGCACTAAAAGCCAATGGCACCAAGCTGATTGGCCCTAATTGCCCTGGTATTATCACCCCAGATGAGTGCAAAATCGGCATTATGCCAGGTAGCATTCATTTGCGTGGCAAGGTGGGTGTGGTTTCACGCTCTGGTACTTTAACTTATGAGGCCGTACATCAAACTACTGCGCTAAATTTGGGTCAAAGTACTTGTGTCGGCATTGGGGGTGACCCAATTAAAGGGTTGAACTTTATTGAATGTTTGCAAATGTTTGAGGCAGACGTTGAAACCGAAGCCATTATTATGGTGGGTGAAATTGGTGGTGCAGATGAAGAAGCCGCGGCGGAGTTTATTAAAAGCAATGTGACTAAACCCGTTGCTGCTTATATTGCAGGACAAACCGCACCAGCAGGAAAACGTATGGGGCATGCAGGGGCTATTATTTCAGGTGGTAGCGGTAAAGCAGCCGATAAAATGCGTGCGCTTGAGTTAGCAGGTGCGATTGTGGCTAGCTCTCCAGCAGGTTTAGGTGAAGCGGTACTCGCCGCTATCAACGCAAAAAAATGATGAAAAAATTACGATTAAAAACATTTGCAATCATTATGTTGAGTGTTTTTTCACTCTATATTAGCGCAGCAGAAGATATTACTTATTTGTTTCCTGCTGCGTCAAAAGGCGATTTAGCAGCCGTGAATGCCATGCTGAGCAGTGGTGCTAATGCAAATGCGACAGATAACACGGGTGTTACCGCGCTAATGTACGCGGCACGCAAAGATAAAGTAAAGGTTGTGGCAACCTTATTGAACCATGGTGCTGACATCAATACAGTAGATAAGAGCGGCTGGACAGCGCTCATGTATGCGGCAAAAAAGAACCATATCGAGACAGCACGATTATTGTTAGACAAAAAGGCAGACCCAAAAATACGCGATACAGCGGGCTGGAGTGCACTAGGATTAGCCGCTGCTTCAGGCTATGCGCCAATGGTAGATTTAATTTTAAAACACGGGGTTGATGTTAACTTAAAAAGCGACAGTGGAAAAACCGTTCTGATGTACGCTGCAAAAAACGGTGACGTTGCGACAATGACGACCTTGCTAAACAATCAAGCTCAAGTACAAATGCAAGATAAAATGGGCACTACAGCGCTCATGGTAGCCGCACGACAAGGGCATGTTAAAGCGGTTGAGCTACTTGTTAATAAAGGCGCAAAAACTAACCAGCAAGATCTAGCCAAATGGACGGCACTGACTTGGGCAGTTAAAAAGTCTCAAGTGGATGCTGCAAAGGCGTTAATTGCCGCAGGCGCAGATGTGAATAACATAGATAGTGAGGGTACACCTCTGCTACATGTGGCAGTTGACAATGGTCAATCTGCTATGGTGAAACTATTGCTAGACAATAAAGTGAACACTAAAGCAAAAGATCAATATAGCTTAACCGCTTTGGTGTACGCCTTAAAAGGCCAACATACTGAAATTGCGCAATTGATAAAAGCAGCAGGCGGTTCATATTAATGGCTTTTAATGAATGAAAATTGCCATTGCACAACTTAACTGCTTGGTTGGTGATATTGTCAATAATGCCGCAAAAATCTTAGCGCAAGCCAACCAAGCGCAAGCCTTAGGGGCGAGTCTCTTAGTGACGCCAGAGCTGTCATTATGTGGATACCCACCAGAAGACTTGCTTTTACGCGATGATTTTTTAAGTGCGTGTGAACATAGTTTGGTAAAGTTAAGCCAAGAAATTCAAGGGATTACTGTCATTGTTGGCCATCCACACCAAGTGGGGGATGTCTGCTATAACGCTGCGTCGGTCTTGCAAGGTGGCAAAATTTTAGCAACCTATCATAAGCAAGCCTTACCTAATTATGGTGTGTTTGATGAAAAAAGATACTTCACGGCTGGCACAGAGCCAGTTATATTCGAGCATCAAAACGTTAAAATCGGCCTGCTGATTTGTGCCGATGTGTGGGAGCCCAACCCTGCATTAATGGCTAAAAAAGCAGGGGCAGAACTGTTAATCTCGATTAATGCCTCACCTTTTCATATAGAAAAACATAATACGCGCCTAGAGAAATTGCGCGAACGCGTAGCAGAAACAAATTTGCCCATTATTTACGCTAATTTGGTGGGCGGCCAAGATGAGTTGGTTTTTGATGGCGGCTCTTTTGTACTCGATAATACAGGCAAATTAACCCACCACAGCCCGACCTTTAAAACGGGTTTAATGCTAGTTGCCATAAAAGATAAGCAGCCGCAACTTGGTGATATTTCGCCACACTTAAGTTTAGAAGCTTCCGTTTATCAAGCGCTCACGCTAGGCTTACATGATTACGTACATAACAATGGGTTTCCTGGGGTGGTGTTAGGCTTATCTGGTGGGATAGATTCAGCCTTAACGCTGGCGATTGCGGTAGATGCACTAGGGGCAAAAAATGTGCACGCCATGATGATGCCATCTGAATTTACAGCGGATATTAGCGTGAATGATGCGCGGGAAATGGCCAATATGTTAGGTGTAAAGTATAGTGAAATAGCCATTAAACCCATGTATGAAGCCTATACAACTGCACTTGCGCCACAATTTGACAACTTGTCGTTTGATGCAACTGAAGAAAATTTACAAGCGCGAATACGTGGTATGTTGCTCATGGCAATCTCTAATAAGTTTGGCAGTATTGTGGTTACCACAGGCAATAAAAGTGAAATGGCAGTAGGATATTGCACGCTTTATGGGGATATGGCAGGTGGCTTTGCGCTACTCAAAGATGTACCAAAAACATTGGTATATAAGCTTTGCCAATATAGAAACAACTTATCTCATGTGATTCCGCAGCGCATTATTACGCGGCCACCCTCGGCCGAGTTGCGTGAAAATCAACTAGATCAAGATAGCTTGCCGCCTTATGATATTTTGGATGGCATTATAGAAGCTTATGTGGAAGACGATTTAAGCCGAGCGGGTATTGTTAAGATGGGCTATCAGAGTGAGGTTGTAAGCCGTGTCATTAAATTGATAGATAGAAATGAATATAAACGCCGCCAATCACCCGTAGGCGTGCGTATCACCGACCGTGGTTTTGGTAAAGATAGGCGTTATCCCATTACGGTTAAATTTAATTTCTGACTAGATTACACTTCTAAGTTTCAACAAGTGCGTATTTTACTATACACTCACTAAAATTTGACAATTATTATTAACAAAGAATAGAGCTATGAAAAAAATCGAAGCGATTATCAAACCATTTAAGTTAGATGAGGTACGTGAATCACTTTCTCTGATTGGCATTAACGGCTTAACAGTGACTGAAGTAAAAGGCTTTGGTCGTCAAAAAGGGCATACTGAGCTTTATCGTGGCGCTGAGTATGTCGTAGATTTTTTACCAAAAATTAAGCTAGAGCTAGTGGTGAGAGAAGACATGGTAGATGGGGCAATAGAAGCCATTATCAAAGCCGCACATACTGGCAAAATTGGCGATGGCAAAATTTTTGTATCAAGTGTAGAGCAGGTGATTCGTATACGTACTGGCGAAACTGGCGAGACGGCTGTTTGATCAATGGTCTTGTATATAGTTAATTTTAGATTACTAATTATGAATCAACCACTTAAACTTTATTTTTTGTGGGCAGGCTTATGCCTAACCAGCGCGGAATACTTTATATTTAGAACTTAAAATCTGGGTTTAAAATAAGGTTTTATAAAAATCTGGGTTGAATAAACGGCTTGGAGTCGTCAGAAACTAATAACCTAATGCACGCGCACTTTGGTAAAAAATTAAGCTGATGACCCAAGCTAACCCTAACGACCAAGCAATAGATAACCACATAAAAGCAGCACTTTTAGACTCGCTTTTTAACGTCGCTAAGGTCGATAAGCAGGGTGTATAAATAAGTGTAAACAACATGAAGCTCATGGCTTGTACCCAGTCTATCTGCATGGCAATGTGAGCAGTGAGTGCATCTCCTTGCATGTTGTAAATCACGGCGAGTGACCCAACCACAATTTCTTTTGCTACAAAACCAAATATCAAAGCAATGGCCAGTTGGCTGTCAATGCCTATAGGGCTCAAAATGGGGTCAAATAACGCCCCTAGTTGACCCGCATAAGTGCCGCTGCTTGCGGGTGGCACGTCGCTAGGAAAGTGGGTCAACGCCCAAACTAACACCACACCGATAATAATAAATTTAGTGGCACGATTTAAGAAATGCTTTACTTCATGCCAACCGCGCAATAGTATTTGTCGAACAGTTGGAAAACGATAGGGTGGTAGCTCTAATAAAAACGGCTCGGCATTTTTGTATTGACCTTGAAATAAAACGGCCGTTAAAAACATGGTGAAAAAGCTCATCACGTAGAGCGAAAAAAGCACGAAAGGCGCTTGCTTGGCAGTAAACAGTGCGGTGATCATAAAAATAAATACTTGCAATCTTGCCGAGCATAATGAAAGCGGAATCACTAGCATGGTGAGTAATCGCATGGGTCGAGAGCGCATAATACGCGTGCCCATCAGTGCTGGCACGTTACAGCCAAACCCCATGAGCATCATCACAAAGCCTCGACCATCTAAGCCCATTTTTGCCATAAGCGCGTCCATTAAAAAGGCCGCACGAGATAAGTAACCACTGTCCTCTACCATCGACATGACTAAAAAAAACAGCACAATGATGGGCACAAAGGCGGCGACCGTCGCAACGCCGTTATAAATGCCATCTAGCATTAAGCCGCTTAGCCATGCGGGGGATGAAGCAAATAAGGGATCTAAAGCGCTAGTACGTAAAAGGTCTAACACCCAAGCTAGGCCGTCTTGCAAAGGTGTGCCAACCGTGAAAATAAACTGAAATAATACAAACATTGCCACAAAAAAAATCGGTAGGCCAAACCATTTATTTAGCAAAATACGGTCAATTTTATCAGTGGTGTTGTCACTTAATTTGGCGGGAATTTGCACATATCGTGCAATAAGCGCTTCCATCTCATGTTCAATTTGTTGATCTTCTTGCAAGTATTGTGCAATCTGTTGCGGTTGTGTTGCAGGTTTATTTTGATGAATGATTTGTGCAGCGGCTTCTAACGCTTTTGGCAGGCCATCACCATATTTCGCGCTTATTTGCACCACAGGCATGCTAAGCGCATTAGTGAGATTAACGGTATCAATAGTAATACCAGTTTGTTTAGCCTCATCGGCCATATTTAACGCGAGTACTGCTGGCAGGCCTAATTTTTTGATTTGTAAAACGAGAGAAAGCTGACGATCAATTTGCGAGCTATTGATGACAATCACCACTAAGTCTAGCGCATTATTTTGTAAAAAATGGCGGACCACTTGCTCATCTTCAGAAAATCCATGTAAATCGTAAATACCTGGTAAATCAATCAGCTGCGCAATATGACCGCCTAACAGGATTTTTGCGCTAGCTAAATCTACCGTAATACCAGGCCAATTCCCCACCCGTGCAGATGCGCCACTAATGCGGTTAAATAAGGTGGATTTGCCAGTGTTGGGCATGCCCAATAATGCGATACGTTTCATGAAATTTTATGCAGCAGTAATCTGAATTAGTCTTGCTTCAGCATCGCGCAAAATAACATCAGTAGTCCCTAACCGCACTTGTAATGGACCATTAAAATTGGCGCGACGAATAACACTCAATGGTTTACCCACACGAAAACCTAATGCTGATAAGCGATGAAATAGCGACTCTTCAGCCTCAATGCCTGAAATAACCGCGTGTTGCCCAATCATTAATTGTGATAATGGCTGCATTAACTTTTCCGTAGTGTAATATAAATGATAATAGTTCTTATTATTACATAATTGCTGCTAAATATAAAGTATTTGATTCTTACTTTTTCATTACAGAGTAGGGCTTTCAGGACTTTTTAACGACTTTAAACTAGCGCTTTCAGCATAAAAAAAGGACTCAAATTAGAGCCCTTTTTGTTTAACTAAACAGAGTTAGTGGTTATTATTTCGTAATATCTACTTTTGCCTTAGCACGTAAATCCGCCATCATTTTTTCTAAATTACGTTGTTGAAGATTTTTTTCTAAACCTTCTTTTACTTTATCGTAAGATAATGGTTGCGCTGAGCGCGTGTCAACAAGCCTAATGACATGCCAGCCAAATTGCGTTTGAACAGGCTCGGCCGTTGTTTTACCTTTTGGCAGTGCAGCCACTGCATCACTAAATGGTTTTACCATTGTTGCTGGTGAGAACCAGCCTAAATCACCGCCTTTGTCTTTAGAGCCGGGGTCTAAAGATTTTTCTTTAGCTAACTTAGAAAAATCGCCGCCTTTTTGTAATTTAGCGATAATATCTTTCGCTTCAGCTTCTGTTTTGACCAAAATATGGCGAGCATTATACTCTTTTTCACCATAAGCTTTTTTGTACTCTTCATAAGCTGCTTTTTTGTCTGCTTCAGTAATGGGGTTTTTCTTTACATAATTTTGCAAATAGGCTGAAGTCAGCAATTCGCGACGGGTAAGCTCTTCACGGGCAGTGTAATCTGGCGTCTTATCAAGGCCAAGTTTTTGGGCTTCCTGATAAACAATTTCAGAATCTACTAATTTGTTAGTGATGGCTGTTTTAACATTGTCATCCACTTTTTGGCCGCGTGCGGCTGCATCTTTAGCAATGTAATCGTAAACTGATTTGCTAATGCCTTTGCCATTCACAGTGGCAATGGTATCTGCCGCAAAAGCGGTTGATGATAAAGTTAACGTTGATAATGACAATACCGCTGTGGCGATTAAAGTTTGGGTAAATTTCATGCAAAAATCCTCATGTTTTATAAAGTGATTGGGGTTAATTAAAATGGTTGATTTAAAGTTTCACGTTTGTTTAATTTCACTTGGTGCGTTTGCTTGTATGCTCAACGCATGAATTTTAGTTGGAATTAGGTCTGCAAGGGTTTGATAAATAAGGCGATGGCGTATTA
Organism: Methylophilaceae bacterium; assembly: GCA_049662045.1. Classification (GTDB taxonomy): domain Bacteria; phylum Pseudomonadota; class Gammaproteobacteria; order Burkholderiales; family Methylophilaceae; genus Methylotenera. The sequence continues at coordinate 34,661 of JBATAW010000080.1, forward strand.
TCGGTGATTTTTCAAAAAAATGCGAGCTTGTTATTTTAAGCAGGTAATGACCACCGCCGCCATTGCCAGCATGGCCTACATGTTGTGCGCTTTCATCCAGCAACTCTAGATTGGTGGGTTCAAACACTTGTAAGCGTTGGGTGATTTCTTCAGCTAAGTTCATATATTATTAAACATACTTTATTAAATTAATTAGGTTACTTAGGGTAATGCTTTGCGAAAAGGTTTCACTATCACGTTGCAATAAATACCAGCACTCACAAAAGGGTCGGCATTTATCCAGGTTTTAGCTTCTTCTAAGCTGGTAAATTCAGCCACAATTAAGCTGCCAGTAAAGCCCGCCGCGCCAGGTTCTACGCTATCAATGGCTGGAAATGCTCCTGCGAGTAATAAACGCCCAGCTTCTTGTAAAGCGGTGATTCTGGCTAAATGCGCTGGCCGATGAACTAAGCGTTTATCTAAGCTATTAGGCGAGTCTTCAGCCATAATGGCGTACCACATTATGGTTTGTCCTTTTTGTCTTCTTTGGGTAAGTATTTGTTCATCATGAGTATTTGCAAAATAATAAACACAAACATCAACCCAGTGGCACCAAATAATTTAAAAGTTGCCCAAGTATCGGTGCTGAAATTTTTTGCGACAAATAGATTGATAAAGCCCATGATGGTAAAAAAACCAGCCCATGATAAATTCATTTTAGTCCACACATGCTCAGGTAACTCTACGTTCTGGCCCATCATTGAGCGGATGATATTTTTTTTAAAGAACCAATGCCCCGCTAGTATGCTGCCAGCAAACACCCAATATAAAATAGTTGGTTTCCATTTAATAAAAGTATCGTCTTGTAAGTACAGGGTGAAACAGCCCAGCACTACCACTAAAAGTGCACTAATCCATAGGGCTTTGTCAACCTTGCCATGCCTGAATTTAACCCAAGCCACTTGAATTAAAGAGGCAATAATAACAGTGATGGTCGCGAGCATAATCGGCACTAAATCTGGCTTAACCGACGTTGTAATGCCAATGGTGTCAAAAATACTTTTTAAGAAAGCCCCTGCGCCAGCGGTTTTTTCTGACACTTTAAGCGTAATGAAAAAGAGGATGACGGGGAAAAGATCAAATAAAAATTTCATAATGAATGTGCTAACTGGCTTAGGCCAGAATTTATCAGGGTTAGTAAAAACAACGCTTTAGTGTCATCGGCTATTTTGTTATGATGAATATTGCGTCGCATGTTAAGTATTAAAACGCACATTATACACTATACACTTTTTGTTTTTTTGTCTGCTACTGACTGGTTGCTTTTATGTCCTTACAAATTGATCTGCATTGTCATTCTACGATTTCGGATGGCTTATTGTCGCCGCAAGAGTTAGTTGCATATGCCGCTAATCAAGGCGTTAAAGTATTAGCTTTGACAGATCACGACAATGTTGGCGGGTTAAAACTAGCCAAACAAACCGCAAACTCGCTCGGCATACAGTTTATTAATGGCGTGGAAATTTCTGTTACATGGAAAAAACGCACTTTACATATTGTTGGCCTCAAAATTGACCCAGAAAATATTGCGCTTAATCAGGCACTCAATCAGGTTTATGCAGATCGTGATGCCCGAGCGAAAGAGATGGGTGAGGGTTTAGCTAAAGTTGGTATTCACGATGCTTATGCGGGCGCGAAGGCGATAGCCAAGCAAAATGTGATTACTCGTGTACATTTCGCCCGTTTTCTAGTTGAAAAAGGCCATGCTAAAGATACTAAATCAGTTTTTAAAAAATTTTTAGTTAAAGGCAAACCAGGTTATGTCAATCATGAATGGATGACTTTAGAGCAAGCGGTGAATTTAATTATTAATAGTGGCGGTATTGCGGTGATTGCCCATCCTGGCCGCTATGAACTGGGTACAATTAACATGCTATTGCTAATGCATGAATTTAAAGGCTATGGCGGCATGGCTATTGAAGTTGTGACTGGCAGCCATACCCCACCACAATATCAACAGTTTGCTAAAATTGCCCATCAATTTGGCTTAAAGTCTTCACAAGGTTCAGATTATCATGGGCAAGGTATTAGTTTTATGCCTATGGGGCGTTTGCCAGATTTACCCAGTAACTGCGTACCTGTTTGGGATGATTGGCCTGAGCTTGTTGAGTTGCAGGCTTAAAGTAATCCATGTCGCAATTATTTAATATCAATATAGAAAACCCTCAGCCGCGATTAATTTTGCACACATCTGAGATTCTGCAAGATGGTGGCGTAATCGCCTACCCAACAGACTCAGGCTACGCACTTGGCTGTATGCTGGGTAGCACGCTAGCACAAACACGCATCAGGCAAATTAGAGGTGTGGATGATAAACGTTTATTTACGCTCATTTGCCGCAATTTAAGTGAATTAAGCACTTATGCTATTGTGAATAATAGCCAATTTCGCTTATTAAAAGCCAATACACCAGGCGCTTATACTTTTGTTTTAAATGCCACGCGAGAAGTGCCGAAAAAATTGCAGCACCCAAAACGCAACACCATTGGCTTACGCGTGCCTCAGCATAGCGTGGTGCAAGCGATATTAGAGGCAATTAATGCCCCTTTATTGAGTATGACCTTAAATATTGCGGGCGAAGATGACGTGATGAGCGAGGCATGGGAAATTCGTGATAAATTAGAACAGGTGATCGATTTGGTTATAGACGCTGGGCATTGCATTGTAGGAGCAACAACGGTGATTGATTTAACTGGTGATGTGCCAGCACTGATACGTGCTGGACAGGGTGATTTGGCGCCGTTTGGCTTATAAAATAACTAGATTTAATATCTAAACTTAAAATATAGTCTTAAAAAGTAACTTAAAGATTACAAAACTACTTAAGCTTGCAAAGTAACTTAGCATACAAAACCGCGTAAGTTTAAAAATAACTAAGAGGAAAAAATGGAATTCTCACTCATACAAAAAATTATTATTTACGCTACACCGATTATTTTAGCCATTACTGTGCATGAAGCCGCGCATGGTTATGCTGCTAGGCATTTTGGTGATTTTACTGCCGAAAAAGCAGGACGAATTACGTTAAATCCATTTAAGCATATTGATTTGTTTGGCACCATATTACTACCCGCCATGACTATCTTCTTAGGAGGGGTTTTATTTGGTTGGGCAAAGCCTGTGCCCGTTAATTTTGAAGCTTTACGCAACCCAAAAAAGGATATGCTGTGGGTTGCCGCCGCTGGGCCAGCATCCAATTTTGTCATGGCCATTATATGGGTTTTAGTGCTTAAATTGTCATTGGGGGCATCTGAAGCAGTAGCCATACCGCTTGCGGCGATGGCGCAAGCAGGCATTAGCATTAACATCGTGCTCATGGTGCTTAACCTACTGCCTTTACCCCCTTTAGATGGTGGGCGTATTGCTGTGAGCCTTCTGCCACATGATTTAGCGCAGCGCTTTGCTCAAGTAGAGCGTTTTGGTTTCGTTATTTTAATTGCATTGCTGTTTACAGGGGTGCTGGGCAAAATTATAGACCCTATTATTGATGTGGTGCATAAAGTAATATTGAGTTTTTTATAAAGACACACCACAAGCGTTTGTTATAATAGCGACTTAATTTAACCATTTAATTAATCCATTTAATATAACCACGAAAAATCAGAAAAATCACATGGCAATCGAACGCGTTTTATCAGGTATGCGCCCAACAGGTAATTTACATCTAGGGCATTACAATGGAGTGTTAAAAAATTGGATTAAGTTGCAGCACGAGCATGAATGCTTATTTTTTGTAGCTGATTGGCATGCGCTAACCACGCATTATGACACTCCAGAAGTGATTGAAGAAAGCGTGTGGGAAATAGTGATAGATTGGCTAGCGGCAGGCGTTGACCCTGCAAATGCGACCATTTTCATTCAAAGCCGTGTGCCTGAGCATGCCGAATTACACACATTATTAAGCATGATTACGCCATTGAGCTGGCTAGAGCGCGTGCCAACTTATAAAGACCAACAAGAAAAATTATCAAATAAAGATTTATCTACTTATGGCTTTTTGGGCTACCCACTTTTGCAAAGTGCTGATATTTTAATTTATAAAGCCACGCAAGTGCCTGTGGGTGAAGACCAAGTTCCGCACATTGAATTTACCCGTGAAATCGCCCGCCGTTTTAACCATATTTACGGTAAAGAAAAAGGCTTTGAAGAAAAAGCCGAAGCCGCCATTAAAAAGCTCGGTAGCAAACGCAGTGCTTTGTATGAAGAAATGCGCAATGCCTATCAGCAAAACGGTGATGAAGAAGCGTTAGAATCTGCCCGTGCCATGATTGAAGAACAGCAAGGCATGAGCATGGGCGACAAAGAACGTCTGCTCGGTTACCTTGAAGGTGGCGGCAAAATTATTTTAGTTGAGCCAGAATACAAGCTCACGCTTGCTTCAAAAATGCCAGGCCTGGATGGGCAAAAAATGTCTAAGTCATATAACAACACGATTTCACTGCGTGAAGAACCTGAGCAAATCGCTAAAAAAATTAAAACCATGCCCACCGACCCAGCGCGTGTTCGCCGTACCGACCCAGGCGACCCAGCTAAATGCCCAGTTTGGCAATTGCATGAAATATATTCAGATGAAACCACGCAACAATGGGTGCAATATGGCTGTAAAAATGCGACCATTGGTTGCATAGAGTGCAAAGGCCCCGTGATTGAAGGCGTGTTAAAAGAGTTAAAACCAATTCAAGAACGCGCTGCGCAATATGCTGAAGATCCGACATTAGTTAAAAACATTGTGGCTGAAGGCTGTGAAAAAGCCCGCAAGCTTGCGCGTGAAACCATGCGAGATGTTAGGGATGCAATGGGTTTGAATTATGGTTAAACGTAAATTATTTTGCTAGAAACAACCATTAATGCAAAAATAAAAGGCGAACTGCTCTTAGAGCTGCCACTAGATTTATACATTCCGCCCGATGCTTTAGAGGTGTATTTAGAGACCTTTGAAGGACCGTTGGATCTATTGCTGTACCTGATTCGTAAGCATAATTTAGATATTTTAGATATTCCGATGGCGGATTTAACCCGCCAATATATGGTGTATGTAGAAAAAATGCAGGCGATTAAGCTGGAGCTGGCGGGCGATTATTTGCTAATGACGGCGATGCTGATTGAAATTAAATCGCGTATGCTATTGCCAAAACCTGTTGAAATTGCCGAAGAAGATGATCCGCGTGCCGAGCTAGTGCGCCGTTTGATGGAATATGAAGCGATTAAGCTGGCTGCGGAGCGCTTAGACGAAATGCCCAAAGTGGGTGAGGAATTAAGCGTTGCCGCCGCCTATTATCATCACATGAGTGAAATTAAGCCGCCAGAAGTCAGTTTAGATGAATTAGCTGAAGCTTGGCGCAACGTATTAAAGCGCGCTAAGTTAACCAGTCACCATAAAATTAGCCGTGCTGAGTTATCAGTGCGCGAACACATGAGCCAGATTTTACGCCGCTTAAAAGCCGATGGCTTGGTGACCTTTTCACAATTATTTGATGTGGTGAATGATGGTTTGCCCAAGCTGGTGGTGAATTTTTTAGCCATTTTAGAGCTGGCAAAAGAAGGCTTAATTCGCATCACCCAGCAGCAAGCTTTTTCGCCCATTTACTTGCAGGTGAATACTTAATGCTGTCATTCCCGCGAAAGCGGGAATCCATTTTTTGTAAAATTTTAAATTCAACATGGATTCCCGCTTTCGCGGGAATGACGAAATGAAAATTTATTTGAATTGTAAACATGATGCGTGAACCCGAAAATACTATCGAAATGAAGCAAGTGCTTGAAGTGGCCTTGCTCACCTCGCCACAGCCATTAAGCTTAGACGATATGCTCAAACTTTTTGCGGGTCGTATGGAGCGTGCCACTTTGCGCATGCTGCTCGATGAGCTAAAACTGGATTGGACGCAAGAAAATAATAGTCGCACTATGGAGCTGGTGCAAGTGGCCACAGGTTATCGTTTTCAAGCCAAAGCAGAATTTAGCGAATTTATATCACGCTTAAATCCTGAAAAACAACCCAAATATTCACGCGCTGTAATGGAAACCTTAGCGATTATTGCCTACCGTCAACCAGTCACACGCGGTGATATTGAAGAAATTCGCGGTGTAACAGTTAATTCAAATGTAATGCGCCAACTGCAAGATCGCGATTGGATAGATGTGGTGGGTCAGCGCGAAGCGCCAGGTCGGCCGTCACTGTATGCCACCACTCAGCATTTTTTAGACGATTTAAACTTACGCTCACTGGCCGAGTTGCCGCCAATGGAAGATTTTACACAACAAGAAATATCGCTTAATAGCTAACTTGTCATTCTGAGCGTAGCGAAGAATCCAGCAATAATAGCGGCCGTAAATGGATTCTTCGCTACGCTCAGAATGACGGTAGTGGTAAAATGTGTGTTTATTCAATCACTCACCTAAATTTATGGCACGCCCCTTTAAAACCCAGCGCGACCCGCAAGCCACACAAAGGCGCCCAAAAACTGACTTTACCAAGCTTAAAGTGGATGAAAATGCGCCGCCAGTGCCTACGCAGCGCTTGCATAAATTATTAGCATTGGCAGGGTTAGGCTCACGCCGCGATATGGAAGAACTCATTGCTAGTGGCCGCGTCACCGTCAATGGCACACCAGCCACGGCGGGGCAGGGCGTCACTGTGCATGATGTGGTGCGGCTTGATAGCCGCCCGTTAAAACTGCCTTTTGAGGCTGATTTGCCGCAAGTGCTGATTTACCATAAGCCCGAAGGTGAAATAGTAAGCCAAGATGACCCAGAAGGCCGTGCTAGCGTGTTTGATAAACTGCCCAAAGTAAAGCACGGTAAGTGGATTGCCATTGGCCGCTTGGATATGAACACTAGCGGCTTGCTGATTTTTACTACGTCAGGCGAGTTGGCTAACCACTTTATGCACCCACGTTATGAAGTTGAGCGTGAATATGCGGTACGGATTTTTGGTGAGCTGACCGAAGGCCAAATGACGCAATTAACCGAAGGTATTGAGTTAGAAGATGGCCCCGCTAGCTTTGACAGCATTCGTCCACAAGGCGGTGAAGGCGCAAACCATTGGTATCAAGTGATTTTGCGTGAAGGCCGCAATCGTGAAGTGCGCCGCTTGTTTGAAGCCTTTCAATTGCCCGTTAGCCGCTTGATGCGCGTGCGCTTTGGCCCAGTTAATTTACCGCCACGTGTTAAGCGCGGCACCATGTTAAAGCTAGAGCAAAAAGAAGTGGTGGGCTTATTAGAATGGGCAGGGCTACCCGTGCCTAAAGCACCATTAAGACAACTCACACAACGCGAAAAAGATAAAGCCACCAGTGTATTTGTGCCAAAAGTGCGCAAGCAGCGCATCAGCGCGCTTGATAGAGATCCTACATTAAGATCACCGCGCGATGCTACTGATGGCGAGCGTTCAAATTATCGTGGCAATCAGGCACCGAATTCAGTCACAAAAAAACCGACATTCAATGCCTCAAAACCTGCTTCAAAACCTAGAAAACCCGCAAACCGTCGAGTGCGCCAATCCAGTGATTTAAACGCCCCAAAAATGCAGCATAAAAGTGACAGAAACCGCGGTCGCGGTTAGATAATATTTTATCTTTTTAGCTTTAAAAAATCTCTCGAGAGATTTTAATGTCTCTGCAAGCCGCGTGCAGACTGGCTTAGCGGGTAGGTGAAATAAAGAAGGGCTTTTTAAAGCCCTTTTTATCGTATTTCTTACAGAAGTTTATTGGCTAGTTATTTAAAACCAAGCACATTTTGCATGTCATACAAGCCAGTTTTTTTATTTGTCAAAAATTTAGCGGCACGCAATGCACCTAATGCAAATGTGGCGCGACTGCTGGCTTTATGCGTTAGCTCTACGCGCTCACCAATGCCTGCGAGCACTACCGTATGGTCGCCCACCACGTCACCGCCACGCATAGTGGCAAAGCCAATAGTGCCAGCCTCACGCTCACCTGTGACACCTTCACGGGCGTAAATAGCGCAGTCGCTGAGTGCTTTACCTAGTCCTGCGGCGGCGGCTTGACCCAAGCGCAAGGCCGTGCCTGATGGTGCATCCACTTTATGACGATGGTGCATCTCCACCACTTCGATGTCATAACCATTGGCCAACACTTTAGCGGCTTGCTCTACTAAATTAATGAGTAAAGTCACGCCAACGCTCATATTAGGGGCAAAAACAATGCTGATTTTTTCGGCCGTTTTGGCAATGATTAATTTTTCTTCATTAGAAAATCCCGTCGTGCCAATCACCATGTTGACATTGGTTTTTTCGCAAGCGGCTAAATATTGTATGCTGGCTTCTGGACGCGTGAAGTCAACCAATACATCAGCATTTTTTAAGGCGGCTTCAATGTCGCTTGTGATTTTAACTTGGCACTTTTTACCAAATAACTCACCTGCATCACGGCCGATTTGCGGGTTATCGGCACGGTCTAACGCGCCGTGGAGTTGAAGGGCGCTGTCTGCAAAAACACTTTCAAGGAGCGCTTGCCCCATACGACCAGAGCAACCAGCAATCACAATTTTTAATGGGTTAGCCATGTTTTAGACGATCTATTTTTATTGAAAATAAAAAATAAAAATGTAACGATTAAAAACCAATTTTTTCTAACATTCTGTCAAAAAAGCTAGGTGAATTTTCAGCAGGTAAATCAGTTTTATCTTTGCTTTCCGTTGGCGTTTTGCTATCGGCAGATGCTTTACTTTCAGTAGGTGCAATCAGCTCTGATTTTGTAGTAGTCTTTTCAGCGGCTTTATCCACAGCTTGTTCAACTGCTTTAGCTTTTGGTTGTTCAACAATAGGCTCAACTGATGGAGGCGCTACTTTTGGAGGTTCAACTTTAGGTATAGCCACCGCAGGTACTTTAACGGCAGGAGCACTTTCAACCACGGGCGCCGCATTGCTTGGTAGTTCTAACGGAACAGATAAAATAGATTTACCTGCTTCAGCAGGCGCGTCAATACGCAATGGCTGCGCAGGCGCGGTCTCAAGTGGCGTAACCTCCGCTGGTATGGTATCAGAAGCACTAGGAGTGTTTATTGTCGCCTTATTGACTGCGTCTGCGGCTGGTTTAATGGCTTCTTTTGGCTGAATTTCTGTTGATGCTTTTGCTGGCGCATCTTCAGCTGGTTTAGCGGTATCTACTGGGCTAGTAGCGTCTTTTTTCCAGAATTTAAGTTTATCTAACAGACCTTTTTTAGCTGGCTCTGGGTTTGGGTTAATGGTGCGAACGCCTATGTTTTTAGTATCAGCCGCTTCCACTGATTTATCTTGCTTAGAGGCCTCCACATCGCCACGTACTTTACTTAATAAATCGCTATCAAAGTCTAAAATGACACGACGTTGCTCAATCACTTTGCCATTTTCGTGCATTTGATACACGTAATCCCAACGGTTGCCGTGAAAGCTATCTTGAATCAGCGGTGAGCCCATAATATAGACTACTTGAGATTTAGTCATGCCAGGGCGCAGCTGTAATAGCATTTTTGAAGTGACAACGTTGCCTTGCTGTATATCGAGCTTGAAAGGCTTAATAGATGGTAGGGCTGTGCCGCAGGCAGTGCAGGCCAACGCTATTAAAAAAATTAAGTGGCGCAAAGTTGGTAAATATCGCATAAACATGACTTTAATTTGAATAAGCGTTAATATAACACGTTGCCGCCAAGCTCCCAAATTCTGCTAGCAATTTTGTGCGCATTTTATACGAAAAGGTAACCATGATGAATGATCAATATGACTTAAAAAATGCTGGTTTAAAAGCTACTTTACCCAGACTTAGAATTTTAAGTTTGTTTGAAAACAGTAAAGATCGTCACTTATCTGCCGAAGATATTTATAAGATCATGATTAACTCTGATGAAGATGTGGGTTTAGCCACCGTTTATCGCGTGTTAACGCAATTTGAACAAGCGGGCTTGTTGATTCGCCACCATTTTGAAAGCGGTAAAGCCGTTTTTGAGCTGAATGGTGGTAGCCATCACGACCATATTGTGTGCGTAAAATGCGGCCGTGTAGAAGAATTTTATGATGGCGAAATTGAGAAACGTCAAAAAAGTGCAGCTGAAAAGTTAGGCTTTGAAATGCAAGATCATTCACTCACCATTTACGGCACCTGTAAAAATGGCTGTGAGAAAAGCTAGCTAGGGGTTTTTAACAACCCCTTTTAAGCGTGCTTAGGTCGTTAATGTTGTTATCAAGTACTTGGTTTTATTAAGTTTTTGATCTTTTCAGTTGCAGCGTTGGTAGCTCGGTAATTTGGAACGAAGCAGAGCCAATTTGAACCTCACCTGCGGTTTTTGTAAATTGTTCTAATATCGCGCTAAATAGTTTATCTTTAGTGCCTCTGCGTGCTTTGTAATCGACCGCGTAACGCAAGGTAAACTCTATCCAGTTGGCATCAAAACTCATGGTAATCATGGGTTCTAGTTTGACTGCCTCAACCCGGTAATGCAAACCAAACGCTTGCCAAGCTTTTTTAGACTCATCACTCACTTCGGCTAACACGGTTTTTGCCACCTCCTCAATCAGGCTACGCGCTAAGGTGTAATTAGAATCAGTGCGCACTGGAATGACAATTTCATCCCATAAAAATGGAAAGTCTGCGGTGTAATTAATCACTGGATCTTTGAAAATGAGGCCGTTAGATAGCTTTACCAATCGACCATTGTATAAATCACCCTTAACCCAACCACCACACTCCATCAGTGTTGTGGTGAGTGGAGAGATGTCAATAACATCGCCCACCAAGCCACCCATTTGTATGCGTTGACCAACTTTGTAAACCCCACTAAAGGTGATAGTTAGCCAGGCAATTAAGCTCTGAATAACTTCACGCATGGCAAAACCGATCCCCAAGCTGAAGGCACCCACAATGACCGTCAGATTGTGTAACTCGCTACTAAAAACCAGTAATACAGCCACCAGTATGGCAACGTAAACCACCAAGTCTGTTACCTTACGTGCTTTATAGCGCGTATCTTTATCCATTGCTTTATGTGCAATCGCATTTTTTAAAAAATGCGCTAACACTAAAATGACGAGCGAAATGATGATCGCCTGTGTAATTTTGTAAGTTAAAGGGTGACTCATGAGCGTGGATAGTGTCATGTTTGGGTTATTCCTTAGCTAAATAAGTATGTACTCAGAAATAATATAGCATGAGAAATGATGCGCTTATAGATGTAGTATTGCAAAAAATAATCAGTAAAAAAATCTGTAAACAGGTGCAACATTATTTGATGCCTTTGTGAGCGGCTTACTAGGCGGCTTGCAGAGGCATTAATTTCTCTCGTACTATTTTAGTTAATTTTTAAGCGATTTTTACGCGCAGTATTAAGCTTTAGCCAAACGCCAAAGCGAGGTGATTTCAGCTTTACGTGCAAGGTGTAGCGGGTCGGTCACATCAAAGGTTTTGTTGTGTTTGGCTTTGGTGTCTATTTTTTCAATCACTTGTAAATTGGCTGAGGTAATCCAGCTAAGTAATTCTTCGCGCGTTCTTAAGCCTAAGTGCTCTGCAAAGTCGGATAAAATTAACCAGCCTTCGCCCTTTGTAGTTAAATGCGTACTCAAGCCATTTAAAAAGCCTTTGAGCATTTGACTTTTTTCATCATAAATGGCCGCTTCTAAAGCCGAGCTTGGGTGTGCAGGTAACCAAGGTGGGTTACAAATAATTAAGTCTGCATGGTCTGTGGTATTTGGGTATAAATTAGCTTCCACTATTTCTACATGGTTTTTCAGTTGCAATTGGTTAATGTTGCTAGTTGCACATTCAAGCGCGCGTGCGGCATTATCCGTGGCGATAATTTTTTTAATACCGCGATTGGCTAATATCGCCGCTAAAACACCAGTGCCAGTGCCGATGTCAAAGGCGATATTGCAGGGGTTAGGCAACGGTGCAGTATCGACTAATTCAAGGTATTCGCCACGAACGGGTGAGAATACGCCATAACTTGGATGAACTTTTTGGTTGATAGCGGAGATTTCAACGCCATTTTTATGCCACTCATGCGCGCCAATGAGACCTAAAATTTCGCGTAAGCTCACCACAATATCTTGCCTACTTTTGCCGTAAGCATGCTCACAAGCGGCTTTAACATCTGGCGCACGGCGTAAATTAATGTGGTAACCCACGCTGAGTTCAATCACTAACATGCCTAGAATGCGCGCTTTTTGTGACTGCGCTTGGCGATGCAAATGAAAGGCTTCTAGCATCGTGCTGGCGGGTTTTTTAGGCTTTTTACCAGGGCGATCAATACGGCGCGAGAGGGCTTGTAATAACTGTTTTGCGTTTTGAAAATCGCCACGCCAAAGCAGGGCAGTGCCTTCACAACACAACTTATAGGCATCATCAGCCTTCATGGTGTCGTCCGCTATTTGCACTTTTTTAGGCGCAGTGGCCGCGTTTTCAGAATGCCAAAGACTGGTTTTGGTTTGTTTGGCTTCTTGCCAAGTGATGGTGTTGTTCAAAAGAGTGCCTAAAAAGTGAGGTGATGAGTTAACTAGCGGTTTGGCTGACTAAATTTTGTTGAGTTGTTGTTTAGTTAACAAAAAGACAAATTCGTTGCCTGATGAGGTTTCTAACCAGTTAAATAATAGGTCGGGATAAGCGGCTTCTAGCGCATCGCGATTATGACCGATTTCGACCACTAAAATGCCATTTTCATTTAAATAATTGCCTGCTTCACGCAATAAGGTGTGAGTATGGTCTAAGCCTGCATCGCCGCTACCCAGCGCTAATTGCGGCTCATTTTGATATTCAGCAGGCAATGCAGCCATGCTCGGCGCATCGACATAAGGTGGGTTGCTAATCATCACATCATATTTTTTACAGACATTGTTTTCATCTTTAAGCGCGCTAAACATATCTGATTTAACAGCGGTGATTTGCGTTTGTAAGCCATAATTTGCAATATTGATATTGCATACATCAATGGCATCTTGCGAAATATCCACCACATCAATGGCCGCATTAGGAAAACTATTAGCCAGCAAAATACCCAAGCAACCACTACCCGTGCAAATATCTACCGCACTTTCGACCATTTCTGGGTACTCAATCCAAGGGCTTAAATCATTCACCAGCAGCTCGGCAATAAACGAGCGGGGAATCAACACGCGCTCATCGACATAAAATTTAAAGCCTTGCAACCAAGCTTCTTTGACTAAATAAGCGGTGGGGGTGTGTTTAGTGATACGCCTTTCGATAAAATTGGCCAGTTTTTCGCGCTCAAATGTGGTTAAACGGGCTTCTAAAAAGTTGTTGAGCGTGTCCATCGGTAAGTGTAGTGCACTCATGATCAGCCACACGGCTTCATCATAGCTATTGTCTGCCCCATGCCCATAAAAAATATCGGAATTTTCAAACTGGCTCACTGCAAAGCGTAGCCAATCACGAATGGTGTGCAATTCTTCTGTTGGTTGAGCATAAACGCTCATGTCAGTAAAGATTTCATGGTGAGTTTATAAGTCTCTTTCAGTGGTTCAATATCCGCCACACCTACGCATTCGTTTAATTTATGAATGGTGGCATTGAGTGGGCCAAACTCAACCACTTGTTTACAAATGTCGGCAATAAAGCGGCCGTCAGAGGTGCCACCAGTGGTCGATAGCTCAGGTGTGACTTGGTAAGCTTGCTCAATTGCTTTTGTTATGGCTTCAACCAAGTTGCCGCGCGGGGTGATGTAAGGTGGCGAGTATTCCCATACTAAATCATAATTAAGACTGTGATGATCTAAAATGGCATGCACACGTGATTTTAAATTGGCTTCGGTACTGCCAGCATTATTGAGCTCTGGGCAAAATCTAAAGTTGAATAAAATTTCTACTTCACCTGGCACCACGTTGGTTGCGCCTGTGCCGCCATTCATATTAGATATTTGCCATGAAGTGGGGGGGAAGTATTCGTTGCCATTATCCCAAACCGTTTCCACCATGTCTTTAATGGCAGGTGCCACTAAGTGGATGGGGTTTTTCACCAAATGTGGGTAGGCAATATGCCCTTGCACGCCTTTAACCGTGAGCTTGCCAGACAGTGAGCCTCGTCGACCATTCTTAATCATATCGCCCACCTGTTTATTGCTGGTTGGCTCACCGACGATGCAGTAGTCAAAATGCTCACCACGCGCTTTTAAGGACTCAATCACTTTTACCGTACCATCCACCGCCACACCTTCTTCATCAGACGTAATCAGTAAGCCAATAGAGCCAGTATGGTTTGGGTTTTCTGCGACAAATTCTTCAATGCTGGTAATAAAGGCCGCCAATGAAGTTTTCATATCTGCCGCACCACGCGCATAGAGCATGCCATCTTTAATAGTCGGCTCAAATGGCGGAGTATGCCATTTATCAAGCGGACCAGTGGGCACCACGTCGGTATGCCCAGCAAAAACAATGAGCGGCGTTGCAGTGCCGCGACGTGCGTAAAAATTATCCACATGGCCAAAACGCATGCGCTCGATTTTAAAGCCCAATGGCACTAGGCGCGAAATCATGAGCGCTTGGCAACCTGCATCGTCAGGCGTGTTAGATTGTCGTTTGAGGAGGTCGATGGCTAAGTCTAATGTTTTGCGCATATTGAGTCGCTCTATTGTTTAAATAACGCTTGATAAGTGGTTTCATCAAAACCAATGGCGATAATTTTACCTGCTTTCACCAGTATGGGGCGCTTGATCACGGAAGTTTTAAGCTGCATGAGATGTATGGCTGAGCTTGCATCATTCACAGCGGTTTTTTCAGCTTCGGTTAAATTGCGCCAAGTCAAGCCTGCACGGTTTACTAGTTTTTCCCAAGGCATTTGGTTGAGCCAGTTGTCGAGCAACTCAGGGCTGACGCCTTGTTTTTTGAAGTCGTGAAAATCATAAGCTATATGGTGTAGGTCTAGCCAGTCACGGGCTTTTTTAACGGTGCTGCAATTAGGAATGCCAAATAGTTGCATGGTACGAAATCTGGTTTATAAGTATATATTTTAACAGCTTTATGATGAGTTAACGGCAAGATGAAAAATTGCTTTAAAAAGCTGAATTTAGTCCGAGAGAAAATAAATGCGCTACAAGCCGCATTCTAGGACGCTTGCAGAGCATCAAAATAAGAAGCATCCATTACTACGCATTATTCACGTCATTTAATGCTGTATATGTGGCACCGTTTTCAAGTTTTCTAGATAGCTTTTTCCTGAAGTCTCAAGTGGTAGGTTTAAGTTTTTAAGTAAACCAATCAACCTTTCTTTTGGGATTGGGCGTGAGAATAGATAACCTTGCATTTGGTCGCAGCCTAAACTCGCCAGTGCTTGACGTTGATCTTCAGTTTCAATATTTTCAGCAACCACATTTAGGCGCAATACATGCGCTAACTCAATAATTGCTTGAATCACGCTGCGTGTTTTATGGTTAGTGGTGATTTGCTTAGTAAAAGTGGGGTCAAGCTTTAACTCACTCACATGCATATTTTGCAAATTGACAATGCTAGAGGCTTGCGTACCAAAGTCATCAATCGCTACTTTAATATTAGCCGCTTTAAAGCGGTCTAACTGGGCATCAAACAGGCTTTGGTTTTTAGTTGCTGCATCTTCTGTAATTTCAAAAATCACGCTAGTAGGTGGCAAATCATATTCTTTAAGCAAGCTGCAAATTTGATCTACTAAATTTGGGTTAGCCATTTGTTGGTGAGAAAGGTTAATAGAAATATGAAAGGGGATACTGATGTGCTGTAATTGTTGTAAAGTGCGGCAGCATTCGACATTGACCCAATCATGAATCGCGCTACTTAAACCGACACGCTCAGCAGACTCCATAAACTCTGATGGCGGCAACAAACCACGTGTTGGATGTTGCCAGCGTAAAAAGGCTTCTGCACCTACTGGGTTACGGGTAATACTGTCTATTTTAATTTGGTAATGTAGTACGAACTGATCATTAGCTAAAGCGTTTTTAATATCAAATTGCATTTCAAGTAACTGCGCCGCCGCTAAGGCAATTTCTTCATCAAAGAAGCGGTATTGATTTTTACCATCTTTTTTTGCGCGGTACATGGCCTTATCAGCCGCTTGAACAAGCGCTTCAGCATTGCCCGTTTGTGGGTACATTGCTACACCCACTGAAACAGATAAATGTAATTCAGCTTGGTCGATATGGCAAGGTTTACGGATGGAGTTCACCATCCGCTCAACAATGGCAATGCAGTCTTGGTCGTGTTCAACATCTTCAATAATCGCAATAAATTCATCACCACCCATGCGTGCCACTTTATCGCAACCACGCACAGCTGTGACCAATTTTTTGGCAATTTTTTGTAAAGCAGCATCCCCTACTTGGTGTCCATAGTGATAGTTGATGACTTTAAAATTATCAACATCAATAAATGCCAGCGCAAGACTCGAGCCGTTACGTTCGCAGCGCTTAATCGCGGCTTCTAGTTGCTGCGTCATGGCACGGCGGTTGGGTAATTGTGTTAGATGGTCAGTTAATGCAAGCTGAACTAAATCTGCTTCGTTAGAATCCAGTTTATTGGAGGCATCAACAAACGCTAACACATTTTCATTGACATCAAGAGGGCTGGTGGCTTCTCCTGAATCTAGAATGGGTGCGCTGTTACGTTCAGCATTGCGTTGATGTCTATTAAAGCTAATGGCAATATAAAATCCTGCCAGGCAGCTCAGTAGCAGTGCAAATGTAATTAAAAGTGGGTTTAATGTGTTCACTATCATATTAATAACCTCAACTTTGTTGAGACTACCTATAAAAATTGATAATGAAACTAGTGCAAGCTGTGTGCCAGCACAATTGCGGTAGAAAAAAAAGGCTGCAAAGCTCGTGGTTACTT
Source organism: Methylophilaceae bacterium (assembly GCA_049662045.1). GTDB lineage: Bacteria > Pseudomonadota > Gammaproteobacteria > Burkholderiales > Methylophilaceae > Methylotenera. The sequence continues at coordinate 51,498 of JBATAW010000080.1, forward strand.
GCTTGCAGCCTATTATTGCGTTTAGGTTTAGTGTAAAACTAACAGATAAAGAAAATGAGGATTGTCAAAATATCGACATCATTGTAAAAGAAATGTTGAAAAGTTAACGACCTTGTTTTGGCTTAAATGCCACGTAAAAGCTCATTAATACCAACTTTACCTAGCGTTTTAGCATCTACTTTTTTGACAATCACTGCACAGTAAAGGCTATAGCTGCCATCTTTTGAAGGTAAATTACCTGAAACCACCACAGAGCCCGCTGGGACACGACCATAAAATACTTCGCCTGTTTCGCGATCATAAATTTTTGTTGATTGGCCGATATACACTCCCATTGAAATCACGCAGTTATCTTCAACAATCACACCTTCAACCACCTCAGAACGTGCACCAATAAAGCAATTATCACCAATAATCGTCGGGCCAGCTTGCACAGGTTCTAGCACGCCGCCAATACCAACACCGCCACTTAAGTGCACATTTTTACCAATTTGAGCGCATGAGCCTACCGTTGCCCAAGTGTCCACCATGCTGCCTTCGCCTACATAGGCGCCAATATTGACATAACTTGGCATTAACACGGTGTTTTTGGCGATAAATGAACCACGACGCACAATAGCATTTGGCACAACGCGGAAACCACCTGCTTTAAAGTCAGCTTCGGTGTAATTTGCAAATTTTGGTGGCACTTTATCAAAATATTTTGTCACACCATCATCCATTAACACATTGTCTTCTAACCTAAAAGACAGCAATACCGCTTTTTTAAGCCATTGATGTGTTTCCCATTGTTGGGTATCGCCAATTCGGCTAGCGACGCGTAGTTTTCCGCTATCTAAATCTGCTAGCACTAAAGCAACCGTTGCTTTAATTTCAGTAGTTGCATTGCCTGGGTTGATGTTTGCGCGGTCTTCAAACGCGGTTTCGATAATGCTTTGACGTGAGTCCATATTTTTCTCGACTAAAATGAAAGGGCTAAAGTTAAATAATCAGACATTTTAACCTAAAATTGCTTTGTAAAAAATAAGGCGCATAGTAAATACTACGCGCCTTATTTTTATAGGAATAATTAAGCTGTTATTATTTTTTAGATTTTGCGGCTTCATAAAGCGGCCTGACTTTTGGTGCCAGTGCTTTTAAGTCAGCAATGCGATTTTCACTCGCTGGGTGGGTGCTTAAAAATTCTGGTGGCGCATTTTTATTCATTGCGCTCATTTTTTCCCAAAGGGTGACCGCTGCATCTGGGTTATAGCCAGCGCGTGCAGCAAGCTCTAAGCCCATTTTATCCGCTTCACGTTCTTGTTCGCGACCATTCGGTAGCGCAAAAAAGAGCTGACTGCCCATGCCTGCACCTTTCGTAATTGCGGCACCGCTCGCCCCATTGGAAAAATATGCCCCTAACGCCTGCAAGCCAAATTGTTGCACATAGGCTTGAGACATCCGCTCGCGACCATGCTCACGTAAAGCGTGAGAAATCTCATGGCCAATCACCGCGGCTAACTCATCATCGGTTGCCTTGAGTTTATCCATCATGCCAGATAACACCATGATTTTTCCACCTGGCATGCAGTAGGCGTTAAGCTCATCATTTTGCTCAACGTTGACTTCCCAAGCCCATTTGGTCGCATCAGGGCGAAATACGCCCACCTGAGAGATGAGATGATTTGAAATGGTGCGTACGCGGGTTAATTGTGCTTTGTTAACATTCAGTGTTTTTTTACTACTAGCTTCTTGTATGGTTTGTGTGTAAGCCTGCGCTGACATTTTGTCCACTGAGGCTGCTGGTAAAAGCATAAATTGCGAGCGACTAACACCAGAAACACTATCTTTGGTGGTAGTAGCGCAACCAGTAAGTTGTAATGCCAGTAAGGCAGCTAAAAAAAAGCTAAATTTTTTCATAAAAACTCCTGATATTGAACATAGTTTGAGGTGGATGAATATATTGTATACCAACGTATGAGCTAAAAATACGTTGAATAGATTATTTAAATTTTTAATTGTGAACCAAGTTCAACCACCCGGTTAGGGGGGAGTTTAAATTGATTCGTAATGGTTTCAGCACTCCTAAATAAGCCAATAAAGATTTTTTTACGCCAAATGGCCATGCCAGATTTTTCGCTAGCAATTAGGATTTCTTTGCCAACAAAGTAGGAGGTGTCCATGGCATCTAACACTAAGCCTTGTTCGGTACAAAGCGCTAAATCACGTGGTAAGTCAGGTTCATCTTTAAAACCATAGCGCACAGTCACTCTATAAAACTCATAGGGGAGGGCTTCTACACTGACACGCTCTTCAACTGAAGTATGCGGAAAGTCTAAAAATTTAACCGTTAAGATGACCACTTTTTCATGCAGCACGCGATTATGTTTTAAGTTGTGTAAAAGCGCATGTGGTACACCATCGAGGTTAGGAGTCATAAAAATTGCTGTACCAGCGACACGTGTAGGTGGATGCGCGCCTATGGCTTCAATAAATGGATCAAGTGCCATTGCATCATTTTTAAGCCGTGCGTATAAATGCGCTCTGCCTGTTTTCCAAGTTAGCATCAGCGTGAAAATGATAATACCAAGCACTAAGGGAACCCAGCCACCATCGGGTATTTTGAGTAAATTTGCGCTAAAGAAAGCGAGGTCAAAAATTAAAAACATGGCCACCAGTAAACCTGTGCGAAGCTTGCTCCAATCCCATATGTGGCGGAAAACGATGCCAGCTAATAATGTCGTAATCACCATGTCGCCCGTCACAGCAAAGCCATAAGCCGAGGCTAAATTACCTGAGCTTTTAAAACTCAAGACCAATACCATGACCGCTAGCATTAACCCCCAGTTAACACGCGGCATATAAATTTGTCCTTCTTCGCTTTCAGAGGTGTGCTCAACATGCATGCGTGGTAAAAAGCCGAGTTGTAAGGCCTGGCGTGAAACAGAAAATGCCCCCGTGATGACCGCTTGAGAAGCAATAACAGCGGCTAATGTGGCTAATACTATGAGTGGGTAGAGCATCCACTCAGGCGCTAGCAAATAGAAAGGATTTTTGACGGTTTCGGGATGCAATAATACTAACGCGCCTTGCCCGAAGTAATTGAGAATAAGTGATGGTAAAACAAAGCCAAACCAAGCTAAGCGAATGGGATACCGTCCAAAATGCCCCATATCGGCATACAAAGCTTCTGCACCTGTCACAGAAAGTACGACTGCACCAAGCGCAACAAATGCAATCCAAGGGCTTACGGCAAAAAATTTGAAAGCATAAATGGGATTTAGTGCATGTAAAATGGCGGGGTTTTGTAAAATACCAGTGATCCCTAGTACCGCAAGTGTACCAAACCAAATCACCATAATTGGGCCAAAAAAAGCACCAACAAAGGCTGTGCCTTGACTTTGTGCCCAAAATAACCCAAATAGTACCAATAATGTGATTGGTAAAATCATGGGATGCAATATTGGCGCAGCGACTTCTAAACCCTCAACCGCTGAAAGTACGGTCATGGCAGGGGTAATCATGCCGTCGGCGTAAAACATACAGGCGCCTAAAATACCTAGCAACATGATCAAACGTAATTTTTTTGGGTTACCTGCTGCATTTTGGCTGGCTAAAGCTAGCAATGCCATAATGCCACCTTCACCACGGTTATCTGCGCGCATAATAAATGCGACATATTTAACCGACACCACCATAATTAACGCCCAAACGATCAGCGATAAAATGCCATACATATTAACTTCAGTCAGTGGTACAGGATGAGTGCCAACTGAAAAAACTTCTTTAATAGTATAAAGGGGACTAGTGCCAATATCACCGAATACAACGCCTAGTGCGGCGATTGTTATTGCGGAAAGTTTTGTTTTAGAGCCTGACGCTGACATTAAATTAACTGTTTATTGAGCAAACGATCATTATCATCTAATTTTCACGTTAAACCAAATGATTGTTTTCAGCGAATATCGTTAATGATGTAACTTATTAACGTTTTATTACGCTAAAATACAAAAAGGCAAGCTCTCGGTTAGTAACTTGATAGCTTGCCTTTTGACGTTATTGAGAGCAATTTTTAACCGACAGCCGCGCCCATTTTGAAAATTGGTAAGTACATAGCAACTACTAAGCCACCAATTAAAGTGCCGAGCACCACCATGATAACAGGCTCCATTAAGCTTGCGAGTGCATCTACTGCATCATCCACTTCAGCTTCAAAGAAGTCTGCAACTTTAGAAAGCATCGAATCGAGCGCGCCAGACTCCTCACCAATGGCAGACATTTGCAATACCATATTAGGAAATACATCGGCATTTTGCATGGCTACGGTTAAGCTCGTACCCGTACTGATTTCACTTTGAATACGCTTGGTCGCATCATAATACACACGGTTACCTGCGGCGCCAGCAACTGAATCTAATGCTTCCACTAAGGGTACACCCGCTTGAAACATGGTGGATAATGTGCGCGTCCAGCGCGCAATCGTCGCTTTACGAATCAGTGGGCCAAAGATTGGCACTTTAAGAATTAGTCTATCCATGGTCGCTTGCATAGAGGCAGAACGCTTCCATGTGTAGAAGAAAAACCATAAACCAAAACCAATAGATCCAAAAATTGCCCACCACCAGGAGACGAAGAATTCTGAAATGGCCATAACAATCAATGTAGGGCCAGGTAAATCAGCACCAAAACTGCTAAACAGGTCTTTAAATGCAGGGATCACGAAAATCATAATCACAGCAACAATGATAAACGCCACAACAAGAATGGAAATTGGGTAAAATAAGGCAGACTTAATTTTAGATTTAATAGCCTGTATTTTTTCTTTATAAGTAGCTAGCCGATCTAATAAGGTATCCAAAATACCCGCCTGCTCACCTGCACCAACTAAGTTGCAGTATAGTGAATCAAAGTAAAGTGGATATTTACGAAATGCAGCACTTAAACTACTGCCCGTTTCTACGTCGGTTTTAAGATCTAGCAATAGCTTACCCACGGCAGGGTTGCTATGGCCTTTACCTACAATATCAAAAGATTGCAATAAAGGTACACCAGATTTCATCATGGTGGCGAGCTGGCGAGTAAAAAGCGCGACATCTTTATCTGTTACGCTCCCCTTGCCTTTAAATACACTTTGCTTTTTGACTTTTGTGACGGTAATTCCCTGGCGCCGTAATGTTGCACTCACAAACGAGTCGCCTGAGGCTTTCATTTCACCTTTAACCACTTTACCTTTTTTGTCTTTGCCTTCCCAAGCGAAAATCACTTCTTTGGTGGCTTTAGCAGCTACTGCCATATTAATCCCCTATGCACTACACATTTTAATTGCATTTGAATGTAAAAATCTTTCTTTTTAACCCACTGTTTAATAGCGGTTTATTCATTGGTGCAGGCTTCAACCTCTGCAACAGAAGTCAGTCCTTGAATGACCTTTAGAATGCCTGAGCGTCTTAAGTCATTTACACCATCTTTTTTTGCTTTATCTGCAATAACATGCGCATTGCCGTTTGACATAATCAAACGACTCATTTCATCGCTAATTGGCATCACTTGGTAGATACCAACACGGCCTTTATAGCCATCATTGCACATTTCGCAGCCACCTTCTTTTGGGCCATAGAGTTGAAAATCTTCTTTGAAATCGTCTTCGATAAAGCCAACATCGAATAAGGCATTTTTAGGCACATCAAGCGGCACTTTGCAAGACTTACATAGCCGTCTAGCTAATCTTTGCGCAGTAATCAGTGAAACTGCAGAGGCAATATTAAACGGCGCTACACCCATATTGAGTAAGCGCGTTAAGGTGGAGGGCGCATCATTGGTATGTAGTGTAGATAGCACCATATGGCCTGTAGACGCAGCTTTAATGGCCATGTCCGCTGTTTCTAAATCTCGAATCTCACCAATCATGATGATGTCGGGATCTTGCCTTAAGAAAGATTTAAGTGCAGCGGCAAATGTCAACCCTTGTTTATCATTGACATTTACTTGGTTGATACCAGCTAACGGAATTTCACAAGGATCTTCGGCGGTGGCAATATTAACACCTGGATTATTCAAAATATTTAAGCAGGTATAAAGCGAAACCGTTTTACCTGAACCTGTTGGCCCAGTCACTAACACCAGCCCATAAGGGCGGCTAACAGCATGGAGTAAGCGTTCTTTTTGAACTGGCTCATAGCCCAATGCTTCAATGCCCAACGTAGCGCTGCTTGGGTCTAAAATACGCATGACGATTTTTTCGCCATTAATTAATGGCAAAGTACTCACACGAAAATCAATGGTACGTGTTTTTGAAATGATTAATTTCATGCGCCCATCTTGCGGGATACGCTTTTCTGAAATATCTAAACCAGAAATAATTTTAATGCGCGAAGCCAATTTTTCTTTAATGGCCAGTGGTGGTTGAGTAATCTCACGTAAAATACCATCCACCCGATAACGTATCCGATAAAACTTTTCGTAGGGTTCAAAATGTAAGTCTGATGCGCCCATATTAATCGCATCCAATAACATTTTATTTAAAAACCTAACTACTGGGGCATCGTCAACTTCTTGCGTCTGTAAGTCAACTTCTGGTTCTACATTGGCATCTTCACCAAGGTCAAAGTCATCGTTGCCTGAGACTAGTGAGCTTAATTTAGTATCGCTAGCCTCAATAACTTTATCAATCCAACGACCTAGCTTGTCATCTTCAACAATAATGGGTGAGAGTGACATACCCATTTGAAATTGCACGCTATCGAGTGCATGAAGGTTGGTTGGGTCTGATATTGCAACATACAGCACATTGTTGCGCATTTGCAATGCCATTACACGACTGGTTTTCATCAGCTGAAAATCAATCTTCTTACTGGGAAGATAGTCGCTATTAAAACTATCCAAGTCAAAATAAGGGAATCCAAATGCTTTGGCAGAAGATTCAGCAATGCTGGCGGCACTCAGCTTTTTGCTAGCAATAAGATGCGTTATAAAAGGAACATTAGCTGTATTTGCTTTTGCTTGCAGGGCAATAGCCTCTTCGTCAGAAAGAATTTTTTCCTGAATGAGGGTGCGAGCAAGGCCGCATAATTTATTTTCTGGCGCTACAGTAGACATAACAAAATATTAATTTAGCGAAAACGCATCATCCAAATGATAAAAGTATCACGCTAATAATGCCCCTAAGCGATTTTTTTGTAAAGCATTTAGGCAGTTAAAAATTAAAAAAGTGGTATAAATCAGACAGTAAGCGTGCAAAGCTTATAGTTTAGTTAAGTATATGGACTATATTAATGCCTTGCACGTTTAAACCTTAAAAGCTCGATTGCGTTTAAGCTTGTGAATTACTATTAACATTGACTTACATATTCGCAATAATTTCTTCACCAAATTGCGCGGTACTCACTTGCGTGGCACCTTCCATTTCACTAGAAAAATCACCCGTCACCCGTTTAGCTAAAATAGCTTTTGCCACACCGCCGAGTACTAAATCAGCCGCTTCAAACCAGCCCATGTGGCGTAGCATCATTTCGGCAGACAAGATGATTGAGCTTGGATTGGCTAAATCCTTGCCTGCAATTTTAGGTGCGGTGCCGTGCGTGGCTTCAAACATGGCAACGGTATCGCTTAAGTTTGCCCCTGGGGCTATGCCAATGCCGCCCACTTGGGCTGCTAGTGCATCGCTCATATAATCACCATTGAGGTTTAAAGCTGCCACCACGTCATGGTCAGCAGGGTGTAATAAAATTTCTTGTAAAAAAGCATCGGCAATGCAATCTTTAATTACAATGCCATTGGGTAATTTACACCATGGCCCGCCGTCAATTTCCACCGCACCAAATTCTTGTTTAGCCAGCTCATAACCCCAGTCTCTAAAGCCACCTTCCGTGTATTTCATGATGTTACCTTTGTGGGTAATCGTCACAGATTTTCTTTTATTATCAACAGCATACTGAATTGCTTTGCGAATTAATCTTTGGCTACCTTCTTTTGAAACAGGCTTAATGCCAATCGCCGTGGACGCTGGAAAACGAATTTTTTTGCGCACGCCCATATCACTTAAAAATTGAATCACTTTTTCAACTTCAGTTGAGCCTGCAGCCCATTCAATGCCCGCATAAATGTCTTCGGTATTTTCGCGAAAAATCACCATGTCGGTTTTTTCAGGGTGTTTAACAGGGCTAGGCACGCCCGTAAAATATTGAATAGGGCGCAAACAAACATATAAATCTAACTCTTGGCGCAAAGTCACGTTAAGTGATCGAATACCACCTCCAACAGGGGTTGTCAGCGGGCCTTTGATAGAAATCACATAGTCGCGTAAAACTTTCATGGTCTCATCTGAGAGCCAAGTATTGGCATCATATACTTTGGTGGATTTTTCACCTGCATAAACTTCCATCCAAGCAATTTTACGTTTCCCCGCGTAGGCTTTATGCACTGCGGCATCTACCACTTTAATCATAGGCGGTGTAATATCGATGCCTATACCATCACCCTCAATAAATGGGATAATGGGGTTGTTAGGCACGTTGAGCGTATTATCTTTATTCACAGTGATTTTTACGCCTGTGCTTGGCACAGTTATTTTAGAAGCCATTTTTCTCCCCTTTTTGCTACTTTATTTTAATGTTAAAAATACTTATGTTAAGTCATTCATCTTAAGTCAAATGCTATTCAGATGATTATTTTATTTAATAAACCTTTTAATGTCGTATGCCAGTTTAGTCAGCATGACCCTAAAAATGGTAAAGCTGGGCACGCCACGTTAAAAGATTTCATTGCTATTCCCAATGTATATGCCGCTGGGCGTTTAGACACAGACAGCGAGGGACTGCTTATTCTAACCGATGATGGCGTGCTACAGCACCGTTTAAGTGACCCAAAATATAAAGAATTTAAAACTTATTGGGTACAAGTTGAAGGCGACCCCACTGAAAGTGAACTAGCGCCTTTAAAAACTGGCGTCGATTTAGGTGACTTTGTTACGCGACCAGCCCAAGTCAAGCGAATAGACTCGCCACAAAATTTATGGCCACGGGTGCCGCCTATTCGCGAGCGCAAAGCCATACCCACTACATGGTTAGAAATCAAAATTTCTGAAGGAAAAAATCGCCAGGTACGACGCATGACGGCTAAAATAGGTTTTCCAACTTTGCGCTTAATTCGCTATGCCATCGGCAACTATACTTTAGATGCGTTAAGCGTAGGCCAGTGGCGTGAATTGTAAATATTTTACTGACATCATTACTTTTATACATTAGGAGTCATATGAAACCCATCATCATTTTTCAGAACGTTGCGCATGAAGGCCCAGGCTATTTGGGCGAATTTTTAACGCAGCAATCGATTCCTTGGCAAATTGTCAATACTTTTGAGCCTGAAACTTTACCCGCATCTATTCAAGCCTACAGTGGCGTGGTGTTAATGGGCGGGCCCATGAGCGTGAATGACGATTTACCTTGGCTTGCACCAGTGCTCAATTTAATTCGAGAAGCCGTTAAGCTAGATACTCCCGTGCTAGGGCATTGCTTAGGTGGGCAACTCATGTGCAAAGCTTTAGGCGGTAAGATTACTCAAAATGCCATTAAAGAAATCGGCTGGGGCGAGGTTCAAGTGAGCAATAATACCATTGCAAAACAATGGTTTGGCGAAATAAAAACCTTTAATGCCTTTCACTGGCATGGCGAAACCTTTAGCCTGCCACAAGGAGCAACGCTTGTGCTTTCAAGCCAAAATTGTCAAAATCAAGCTTTTGCTATTGGCAAGCATTTAGCCTTTCAAACACATCTTGAAGTGACGCCTGAAATGGTGAAAGTATGGTGCGAGATGGGTCAAGATGAGCTGCAAACCTCAGCAAGTAGCGTAGGGGTGCAGCAAGCCAAAACCATGCAAGAACACTTGCCTATGCACTGTTCATCTCTGAGTAAAGTGGCTAGTCAAGTGTATGCGCAGTGGGTGAAAGGTTTAGTTTTGTAGAGGCAATGGTTTCGTACTGACGCTATTGATAAGCCAAATATAATTAATCTCGTTGATTTGTTAGGCGATAAAAGTGCGTTATTTTTCATTTATTAAATGCAAAAAAAGCTACGCCAAAAAACTTAGCCAACCGTTAAACTTTTAGCTTTATATCTTTTACTTATAAAGTAAGATAATTCTACGATAGAAAATTATAGCCCTGTAAGCCCCACTGCAGGCGGCTCACAGGGCGGTGAAATAATTTAGTACTATAATGTACAGTTTTTAATGGATTTTTTGGGGGTCAAAAGCGGATAAGCGCAGTCTGATACTCATTGATTTCAGCCAAGCATTTAAAGACTAACGTAAAAAACGTTAGTCTTTTTGTTTTTGTAGCGCGATAGAAATATGACAAATACATAAGTTTTGAATGTTAACTTACAATCGTTTTAATCACTTATTCGTCATCTTACTTCTTATCTTTTCCGACTTGATTACCAATGACACCACCAACGGCAGCACCTCCTATGGTTCCGAGCGCGCCACCGCCAGTTAATACCGCACCTGCAACGCCACCGACACCTGCACCAATCGCAGTACTTTTATCGCGAGTCGACATTCCGCTACACCCAGTGACGCCTAATATCACCAATACCACAATAATATTCAGTATGTTTTTACGATTTATGATGTTCATAGTCTTACCACTTTCTTATGGTTTTTGAAAAAATTATTGCGATTTAACAGAGATTTATATCTATAACTCAAAGGCTTAAATATATTTCGTTAAAAATGACACTAACAATAGTGCGTATTTAATAAGCAATTAATTAATGAAATTTTTCAATTTCAGCTAACTTGTTCAATATCAACTGATATTAACTTGTTGTCTGTGCGCTATAACGCATAAAGCATAGTTTTTTTATTTTTAAATGGCTAGCTCTTAACAACATTGCTTCTAATGTTCATTAGCGCACATACTGAAGATAATCGTTTATACTGCGTTTTGGTTTTTTGTTTATACAATGCGCGGGATAACCTTTAGTTAAAAATTTCAAGCATGACACCTACTTTAACGCCAAATAATCCTCACCATAATCACCTGCTTAATGCATTATTGGGCGTAGATTACGATAGACTTTCGCCACATCTCGAATTGGTTGAAATGCCACTCGGAGAAGTGCTATACGAATCTGGAGGAACATTAAAATACGTCTATTTTCCCACCACGGCTATTGTTTCGTTACTCTACGTATTAGAAAATGGATCTTCTGCAGAAATCGCCATCGTAGGAAACGAGGGCATATTAGGGATATCTATATTTATGGGTGGCAATACCACCCCAAGTAGGGCCGTCGTACAGAGCGCAGGTTATGGCTATCGTATGAAAGTCCAACTAATAAAAGATGAATTTAATCGCGCTGGACCGATGATGCGACTGCTGTTACGTTATACCCAAGCATTGATTACGCAAATGTCACAAACCGCAGTCTGTAACCGCCATCACTCTGTTGAGCAGCAGCTTTGTCGTTGGTTACTACTTAGCCTTGATCGGTTATCTGGTCATCAGCTAAACATGACGCAGGAATTAATCGCAAATATGCTTGGTGTACGTCGCGAGGGCGTAACAGAAGCTGCAGGTAAATTGCAGCAAGAAGGGCTAATTAAATACAGCAGAGGCCGAATTATCGTGCTAGACAGACCCGCATTAGAACAGCGCGCTTGTGAGTGCTATCAGGTGGTTAAATCTGAATTTGACAGGTTGCTTCCCTCAAGAGCCTGTAAATAATTCTGTGTAAATGCGGTTTTGAGTGCATTAATTTAAGGGTGGCACTCTGTCACCCAATTCAATACTAAAGCGATTCAGCGCAGCCTTCCAATCCCGTAGCGGCATCGTCC
>JBATAW010000081.1:0-25441 GCA_049662045.1 Methylophilaceae bacterium
TTGTCGAGCAAGTTGTCGTGCTCTCCACCACGCCCATCGTTACAAGTGGCTTAGTACAAAAAGCCTTACAAGATAATATTTCAAGCATCATTACTTTTGATGTAGCGCGCAAAAACTTTGAGCAGCAATATTTAATTAACCTGATGAAGGCAACGCAAGGCAATGTCACACAAGCCGCACGCATTGCTGATCGCAACCGCACTGAGTTTTATAAAATATTAGAGCGTCATCAAATTAATCCTGCACTTTTTAAAACTTCAAACCCTAATGATTAATTTTTGTAAAATTCGTCGCTAAATGAAGACAATTTATTATCTCGCCTTATCAAGCAGTTAGCAAAATCATTAATAATAATGTCGTTCATCAACGACAATTACTCATAATTAAATCCTGATAAAAAGTCATAAGTAATTGTTTTATATGATAAAACAAAGTTGGCACGCTGATTGCTATATATCAAGTGCAGTAACTTTTTAATAATTTAGGAATACAACACATGATGACATTTAACACTTCAAATACTTTCAAAGCATTAGCCGTTGCAACAATATTTGCTTGTGGCGTAACCGCGCAAACTGCCATGGCTGAAACTAAAGACAGTATAAAAGTAGCCGCCGCAGCGCCAGCTGACGCTGACTTTGCTAAACTGGACAAGAATAAAGATGGCAAAATTTCACTTAAAGAAGCTGCTAAAGATAAAAGTTTATCAGCTTCATTTGATGCTGTTGACGCGAATAAAGATGGTTATATCAGCTCTGAAGAATATGCTACTTACAAGTCTGCAATGTCTGGCACTGCAGCCCCTATAGCCGCAGATCCAACTGCACCTATGACTGAGCCAGCACCAGCTAAGTAATATTTTCAAGATTTAAAGTTTCACCCCTACAATTACTTCCCCCCTGATAATTGTAGGTTCTTCACCCCGCTGCGCGATGTAGCGGGGTTTTTTCTTTCAAAAATCACCTTTATAAGACATACATTTCTCTCGAGAAAATTTATCGCCCCTGCATGCGGCTTACAATGCGGCTTGCAGGGCATCGAAATAAGATGCAAGATAATTTAAGCGAAAATAGCTGACTGATTAGACCGCTACAACACCTTTAATGGCTGGGTGTGGATCATAATTTTCTAGCGTGAAATCTTCAAATTTAAAGCCAAAAATATCATGTACTTCTGGGTTAATTTTCATTTGTGGTAAAGCGCGAATATCACGTGTGAGTTGCTCTTGCACTTGCGCCATGTGGTTGGTGTAAATATGCGCATCACCTAATGTATGCACAAAATCGCCCAATTTTAAGCCACACACTTGCGCCACCATCATGGTGAGTAGCGCATAAGAAGCGATATTAAATGGCACGCCAAGAAAAATATCAGCGCTGCGTTGATAAAGCTGGCAGCTTAATTTGCCATCTGCCACATAAAACTGAAAAAATGCGTGGCATGGAGGTAATTTCATTTGATCCACATCGGCTACGTTCCAGGCTGATACAATCAAACGGCGCGAATCTGGATTTTTTTTAATACTTTCAACTACTTGTGCTACTTGGTCAATATGTGTGCCATCAGGTTTAGGCCAGTTGCGCCATTGATAACCATACACTGGACCTAGATTACCATTTTCATCCGCCCACTCATCCCAAATACGCACACCGTTATCTTTGAGGTATTGAATGTTGGTACTGCCTTGCAAAAACCACAACAACTCATGAATAATGGACTTTAAATGCACTTTTTTAGTGGTCAGCAGTGGAAAGCCGTCTGCTAAATTGAAACGCATTTGATGGCCAAAAACCGATGTTGTGCCCGTGCCAGTGCGGTCTTCTTTATTATTACCATGCGCTAACACATGGCGGACTAAGTCGGTATATTGTTTCATATCAGTCTTTAATAGAAATCCTTAGCCTGTTGGATCGCACTTTTAACTTTAGCATTTGATTGATACTTTTTAATTAAGCGTAATTCATCTTGCTCTAGGGTTTCACATTTTAACGAAGCAACTGCAGTAGTAATTTCTTTAGCGCGTGCATCATCATAAGCTTCTTCACCAGCCCAATGGTTACAGGCAACTTGGCGCTCAATCACTTTTTTCACTTGCTTAGGCATGCCTTTAGTCATGATGGCAACATCTTCATCATAGCCAGCAATGCAGTTCACTGACAAGGCTAGCGTTGCAAATAAGAATAGGCTGTTGATGATTTTCATTTAGGTGTTTTTCGCAATAAAATCTTTAATCACGCCTGCATCAGCTTTCATTAAAGTAAATTTTTGCGGTAACGCTTCTATTCCTTCCAAGCTCGCTGGGCGCGCTGGTGCATGGCCTATAGCCTCAACAATGGCATCTTCAAACTTGGCGGGCAACGCGGTTTCAAGTACAACCATCGGTGTATTCTTTTCTGCATATTCGAGGGCTACTTTTAGGCCATCTGCGGTGTGTGTGTCAATCACTAGCTCATATTTTTGCTGAGTCTCACGAATGGTTTGCATACGGTTAGCATGGTTGCTGCTGCCTGATACAAAGCCGTAATCGGCCAACTTTGACATTAGCTGACTAATATCAAAGGCACCACCACTATCGATACTATTCCACAGCTCGCGCACTTTTGCAGCGTCTTTACCCACCAAATCAAACACAAAGCGCTCAAAGTTTGAGGCTTTACTTATATCCATAGATGGGCTTGAAGTATGATAAGTATTGACCGAACCACGCGGGCGATAAACACCCGTTTTGAAAAATTCATCCAGCACATCATTTTCATTGGTGGCTACCACCAACTTATCAATCGGCAAACCCATCATGCGTGCTATATGGCCTGCACAGACATTGCCAAAATTGCCACTAGGCACAGCAAAGCTCACTTTTTCACTGTTGCTTTCAGTAACGGCTAAATAACCTTTAAAGTAATACACCACTTGCGCAACAATGCGCCCCCAATTAATGGAGTTGACTGCGCCAATTTTGTAATCTGCTTTAAAGGCCGCATCGTTAGAAACGGCTTTTACCATATCTTGGCAATCATCAAATACGCCTTCAACGGCAATATTGTAAATATTATCATCTTGTAGGCTAAACATTTGCGCGGTTTGAAAGCGGCTCATTTTTTTGTGTGGGCTGAGCATAAATACGCGAATACCTTTTTTACCACGCATGGCGTATTCTGCCGCACTGCCTGTATCACCTGAAGTCGCGCCTAAAATATTAGTCGTTTTACCCGTTTTGGTCAGCACGTATTCAAACAAATTACCGAGCAATTGCATAGCCATGTCTTTAAAAGCTAATGTAGGACCATTAGAAAGGCTGAGTAAATATAAATTTTCGTCTAGCTTAAGGGTTGGGGTGATGTCTGCCGCTTTTTGCCCTTTGCGCGTAAACCCATAAGTCTCAGCGGTATAAGTTTTATCCACAATCGCTTTTAAATCTGCTTCTGGAATATCATCCACAAAGCGTGACAAGATGGCATAAGCTAAGTCAGCATAAGACAACCCGCGCATGGCGGTTAAATCAGCGCCGCTAATTTTAGGGTAAGTTTCAGGTAAATATAAGCCGCCATCTGGGGCTAAGCCCCCTAGCAAAATCTCACTAAAGGTTAATGCCGGGGATTGCCCACGTGTGCTGATATATTTCATTTATTTACCAATTTCCTTCCTATTTCGCCAGTGCTTCCATACGAATACGCGTCACCTTACCTACCGTAGCTGGCAATGCTTCAATGGCCTCAATGGCCGCATTCATATTTTTCTCTATTGTGACGTGGGTCAAAATCACAATATCTGCTTCTGTTTCAGTGTCATCTGGCTCTTTTTGCAACATAGCATCAATGGAAATATCACGATCTGCCAATATTTTAGTGACCCCCGCTAATACCCCTGGTTTATCTGATGCGCGTAAGCGTAAATAATAGGCGGTTTCAACTTCAGTGATGGGTAACACAGGCAAATCAGCCACACTATTGGGTTGAAATGCTAAGTATGGCACGCGTTGCTCAGCACTAGCATTAGCTAATCTTGCAACGTCCATTAAATCCGCCACTACTGCACTGCCCGTTGGCTCGGCACCTGCACCTGCACCGTAGTAAAGGGTTGGCCCAACAGCATCCCCCTTCACTACTACCGCGTTCATCGCGCCGTTGACATTAGCCACAAGGCGTTTTTCTGGAATTAACGTTGGGTGTACGCGCAACTCCACGCCCTTGGCCGTGCGTTTGGTAATGCCTAATAATTTAATGCGGTAGCCCAGCTCTTCGGCATATTTAATATCGGTTTGTGCCAGCTTGGTAATGCCCTCTGTATAAGCCTGCTCAAATTTCATGGGCATACCAAAAGCAATGGCTGACATAATGGTCAGTTTATGTGCGGCATCAATGCCTTCCACATCAAAAGTCGGATCAGCTTCTGCGTAACCTAACCGTTGCGCTTCCCCAATCACATCTTGATAAGTTAAGCCTTTTTCACGCATTTCAGTCAGAATAAAGTTAGTCGTGCCGTTAATAATGCCCGCCACCCATTCAATTTTATTGGCTCCTAAGCCTTCACGCATGGCTTTTATAATGGGGATGCCGCCTGCGACAGCCGCTTCAAACGCCACAATCACGCCCGCTTTTTGCGCGGCAGAAAAAATCTCATTACCATGCACGGCCAGCAAAGCTTTGTTGGCGGTCACCACATGTTTGCCATTGGCAATGGCTTTAAGCACTAGCTCTTTACTCAGCGTATAACCGCCAATCAACTCTACCACCACATCAATCGCTGGGTTGTTAACCACTTCAAACGCATCCCCAGTCACCGTTACGCTGCCACCTGTAATATTTTTAGCCTGCTCGATATTTCTATCTGCCACCATTAGCACATTAATGTTCACCCCTGTGCGGCGGGTAATTTCAGCCGCATTGCGCGTCAGCACTGCATATGTACCACCACCCACCGTGCCTAAACCCATGATGCCTACACCTAGTTGTTTTAAATCAGGCTGTTTTAAATCGTCTTGTTTCAAGCTGCTACCTCAGTATTTTCTAAATCAAATTTAATTGTTGCGTGTTTGTTTCTATAATTTTCTAAAAAGCGGGCAATGCGATTAATCGCCTCGGTTAAGTCATCCACATTGGGTAAAAATACCACGCGGAAATGATCTGGTGAAGGCCAATTAAAGCCCGTGCCTTGCACCAGCAATACTTTTTCTTCAAGCAATAAATCTAAAATAAACTGCTGATCATCTTTAATCGGGTACATTTTCGGGTCTAACTTTGGAAACAAATACATCGCCGCCGCAGGTTTAACGCAGCTTACCCCTGGAATAGCCGTTAGCATTTCATACGCTAAATCGCGCTGTTTACAAAGCCGCCCACTGGGTACGACTAAATCATCAATGCTTTGATAGCCGCCTAATGCCGTTTGGATGGCTAACTGGCCAGGCACATTGGCACATAAACGCATTGAGGCTAGCATGTTTAAGCCTTCAATAAAGTCGCTCGCATGTTTCTTTTCACCACTTAAAATCATCCAACCTGCACGGTAGCCGCACGCGCGATAGTTTTTAGATAAACCGTTAAAAGTAACGAACAACACATCGTCCGCGAGTGAAGCTATTGAGGTATGCTCATTGCCATCAAACAACACTTTATCATAAATTTCATCCGCAAAAATCACCAAACCATGCTGACGGGCAATCTTGATAATGCCTACTAAAGTTTCATGTGGATATAACGCACCCGTCGGATTATTTGGGTTAATCACCACAATACCGCGCGTGCTGGCATTAATTTTTGACTCAATATCGTTTAAATCTGGCAACCAACCTGTGGCTTCATCACACAAATAATGCCGTGCAGTACCGCCTGCTAAGGTCACAGCGGCGGTCCACAACGGGTAATCAGGCATTGGCACTAACACTTGATCGCCATTATTAAGCAGGCCTTGCATGGCCATCACAATCAGCTCAGAAACACCATTGCCGATAATAATATCATCGGTCGTCACTCCCGCGATATGCTTACTTTGCGTGTAATGCATAATGGCTTTGCGCGGCTCAAACAGGCCTTTGCTATCGGTATAAACGCCTGCTTTACTCATATTATGCATCACGTCTTGCATCATTTCTTCAGGCACATCTAGGCCAAAAACGCCTGGGTTACCAATATTAAGCTTAATAATGCGCTGTCCATCCTCTTCCATTTGGCGCGCGCGCTGCAACACGGGGCCACGAATATCGTAGCAAACATTAGCTAGCTTATTAGATTTTTTGAGTGGCTGCATGAAGGATCACTTATTGCTTTAAAGCGTCTGCTATAAAAGCGACATGGTTAAACGCGTTATTTTACATTAAAATGAGCACTTCTGGGAACCCTGAAATAGGCTACATTAAACGATGAAACTACACCTCACCACCGCTGAAAACAACAACTTAATTACAGGCTATGACGATAATTTTATTGAAGTGAATAAACAACGATACAGCCAAAGCCTGATTATCATGGCGCAACTACTGAATACAGATTGGCCAGTGCAAGATTTTTCCCAGTTAACAGAAGCGCACATGGTCACCATCACCGCACTAAACCCTGAAGTGGTTTTATTAGGCACAGGTAAAAAACACCAGTTTTTGCACCCAAAAATATACCAAGCCTTAACCCAAAAAGGCATCCCGCTAGAATGCATGACCACCGCTGCCGCGTGTAGAACCTACAATATTTTAATGAGTGAAGGTCGCACTGTGGTGGCAGCATTAATTTTGTAGCGTGTTAAAAGCCTAGCAAATTAGCCAAGCCCTGCCCAAGTTAAGCGTGTTTTAAGCTTTATATCTTTTTGTTATAAAGATTAAATATTCTACGAGAGAAAATTATACCTCTGCAAGCCGCTCTGGGATTAGCTCGCAGAGCGGTGAAATAATTAAGTAGCAAAATACATAGTTTTTAATGGTTTTTATGAGGATTTATATTGTTAAGTGTTGAGCTGCTCTTTGCTTAGTCGCAACCTGAACCCATGCTACGCGGGCTGGCGATGCTGTGCAAAAATAAAGACCAGCACGCTACTGGCAAGCGCTACTAACCATAGTAAGGCATCGCTGCCCAAACTTGCCCCAGCAAAACCATCCAGCAATGCACCAATGATTGAGCTAACGGTAAAGGCGATAGACACTTTGCTCATATTATGTGCCATATAGTTGTGATTGCTTGCGGATGCCGCCGCGATAATACCTAGCCGACAAATCCGCGAGATGCTAGCCAGATGGGCAACGCTAAAAAGCCCACACCAAATTGCCCAAGTTGCGCAAAAGTAGAAACCGCGTTAAGCGCCGCAATCGCAAGCAAATTCGTGTTTTTCATTATTATGTTTGTAAAGTCAATGGAGTCAACACTTTTGAGTTTACTAAAAAACAGGCAATTTTCTCACCAAATTATTTAACCCTTCTGCTAGCCTCACCCAGACTGGCTTACAGGGCTATAATTTTGCCTCGTAAAAATAATAATTAATATAATTAAAAAGAATATGGTCTAAAACGCTTGCTTTTTAGCGCGCATTCGTAAGCCCGCATCGCTTGGGTGAGCTTTGCAATGTCCTACACAGCCTCGTCATCAGGCAATATCGTGATTTTTAAGGTTGCAATATTAAATTTAGCTCATCCCACACATTATTAAGCAGCTGAGGTTACACAGTAGTTAATGGATGTGTGCCGTCGTTTTGAGTTAAATCGCGCCTACCCACAACACCTTCTAACAAAAATGGCATCCGTTGAATACTGTGCTGCTTGGCTAATAATGGATAAGATTCACTAAACGCTTTTGTATATTTTTGTTCTCAATTTCACCCCCATTGACTTCAGTGTACGCTTAAAAAAGTGACGAAATCATGAAATAAAGTGACAAAAATTAGTCACCTTAAATAACAATAGTGTCAAAATTCCATCAATTTTCAATTGTAAATCAATATTAAAATTTTTAACTTATTGATTTATATAATATAAAAATTATATTTTGTTTGGCATTCTATTTGCAATAGCTATTACAAGTTGCAAACACTAATCAAACTGGAGTTAAATAGAATGGCTAAACCGTTAGAAAGTCAACACTGGGATACTTTAATAGAAGTCATCCAGCGTTCTTATCAAATTAAAAAGCATGTGGACTTTTTTAGATGGCAACAAGATGATGTTGCTAAAATATTCCCGCATGACGTGCTAATTGCTGTATGGGGCGATTTTAATAAAGAACGTCTTAGTTATGATGTGAGCTCAAATATTCCTGGTGTTCGCACGCAATCATTTCGTGAATCAACTACCCATGTTGGCTCGCTCATGAAAGACCTTTATCAACGTTGGCTGGCAAACAATGAGCGTTGGTATAAAATTAACAATTTTTCAATTGCCGATGATAATGAAGATTTACCTGATTTCTTTAACAATCAGCTGTCCTCAATTAACTCATGATTAGTGTATGGCGTACGTGATATTCGTGGAAATAGTGATTGTTTGTATATATTTATGGATAAACAGCCTGAATTTCCGATTACCTCTTCAGTGCTTGGTATGTTAATGCCGCATTTAGATGCTGCTCTGCGTAGAATTGAAAGTTTAGAGCCAGCGGAAAGTGACGATAATGACTTATCTGATTACCACGTTCAGGGATTAAGCGACCGTGAGCACGAGATTATTCATTGGGTGCGTATGGGTAAAACTAACTTTGAAATCAGTATGATTTTAAGTATTAGCCCTAACACTGTCAAAAATCACCTAAAACGTATTTTCAGTAAATTAGATGTGACATGCAGAGCACAAGCTGTGGCTACTTATATAGCGCCAAAGCTCAATTAGCGCATCATGTTATAATAGTTAAAGCAAGTATTAAATTAAGGTAAGCAAGAAATGGCATATAGAAACAATTACTCCAGAAAGCTTTTACAAAGGCGTAGCAATATTAGCAATATCATTCAACAACTGCTTGATGGTGTTGCCGTTATTGGTACTTCATATGCGTTTATATACCATCACTTAGGTGGAGTTTACTCTGCTTATATCAACTTTATTTTAGTGCAATTGGTCGTGATGGCGCTAGTTTATGATCGGTTTGCCATATACAGAAGTAATGGTCACTTGGTTGAAAAAGGGCTCAATCTATTCAAAGCTTGGACGGTAACGTTTTTAATATTGATCGTTGTTGGCTTCTTAGCTAAACAGAGTGCTAACTATTCACGTTATCTCATCAGCGAACTCTTTATATTAGGATTTCTAATACAATTATTCATGCACTTGGTGTTTAGATTTGTTTATCAAAAATATATTTTAAGCACGCAGCAGAACGAAAAAGTTTTAATCGTGGGGCAGAGTCGTTTAGCCTACTACCTACAGCATAAAATTTCCAACAATCCATGGGTGGGTGAGCAAGTCGCTGGCTTTGTTAGCATTCCAGGTGAAACAGCCGTTGCTTCAGGCAGAAAAGCTGCCGGTCGTAAAAATGACCCAGTCATATTAGGTTCAGTAGAGTCGCTACCTGCCTTGATTGATCAGCACAATATTAGTACGGTTTATATTGTAACGCAGCTAAAATCACCCATTGATCTAGAAAACATCTACGCGGCCATTTTAGACAAACACGTCGCTATTCATTGGATTCCTGATATTTTTTCACTACGTTTGGTGAACCATAGCGTAAAAGAAATTTCTGGAATTCCCGTGCTCACATTGGCAGAAACACCGCTCATTGGTATGCGCTTGTTGTTAAAGTCAGTTGTGGACAAAGTCTTATCAACGATCATTTTACTCTTGATATTCCCCATTCTTTTAATCGTGGCAATAGCGATAAAACTAGATAGCCCTGGCCCTGTGTTCTTTAGACAAAGTCGCGCTGGTTGGAGTGGTAAAAAGTTTAAAATTTGGAAATTCCGTAGTATGCATGTGCATCAAGAAGAAACTGGCAAACTCAAGCAAGCTTCAAAAAATGATAGTCGCATTACCCGTGTAGGTGCATTCATCCGTAAAACAAGTTTAGATGAGCTACCACAAGTTTTTAACGTGCTAACTGGCGATATGTCACTTGTTGGACCGCGTCCGCATGCCATTCAGCATGATGCTGAATATTCTGAGCGAATTTCAGACTACTTTACACGTCACCAAATTAAACCTGGTATTACTGGCTTGGCCCAAGTACGTGGTTTGCGTGGTGAAACAACCGATATTGAGCAAATGGTGTTACGTATTGAATCCGATATTGAGTACATCAATAATTGGTCAATATGGCTAGATATTTCCATTCTTTTCCGTACCGTATTTTCATTTACTGGTAAGGGTGCGTACTAAAGAAACAGCATCAATATTGACCGTATTACACGAGAGAAAATAAATGCCTCAGAAGCCTTGTTCTAGGCCGCTTGCAGAGCAACATAAGTAGTGTTGATTAAATTTAGCATCATTTCAGATAATATTTGCTCTGTAAATTTTCAACATTTCACGTACTATAAGAAGATTAAGGGGCCTGATGCACCCTTAATATAAATCATTAGTTTGTTAGCTTAGCCGTTAACTATTTGGGTAACCTTGCGGATTATTTGATTGCCATCGCCATGCATCTCTGCACATCGCATCTATGCCTAAGTTAGCATGCCAGCCAAAAAGCTGCTTTGCTAAGCTAGGGTCAGCATAACAAGTCGCCACATCACCCGCTCGTCGCGATACTAAACGATATTTCACGGCTTTACCACTAGCCTGCTCAAAGGCTTTAACTAACTCAAGTACGCTACATCCTTTGCCCGTTCCTAAGTTCACTGTTACTATTCCACTTTTCGCTTCTAAAGCACGTAGTGCGGCTAAATGGCCCAAAGCCAAATCAACCACATGAATATAATCACGAACGCCAGTTCCATCTACCGTTGGGTAGTCAGAGCCAAACACACTAAGCTCGGCTAGCCGACCTACGGCCACCTGTGAGATGTAAGGCATTAAGTTATTGGGGACACCATTTGGGTCTTCACCTATCATGCCACTTTCATGGGCACCTACTGGGTTAAAATAACGTAAAACGGCTATTTTCCAATCGGGGTCAGAATGCGCTAAATCTTGCAGAACGTACTCAACCATCAGTTTAGATTGCCCATAGGGATTAATCGGTTTTAGTGGAAAATTTTCTTGAATCTGACGATCACCAGGTGCATCATAGACCGTAGCAGATGAGCTAAATACCATGCGTTTTACACAAAACTCTGCCATGATTTCAGCTAAAACAATACTACCAGACACATTGTTATCATAATACATGAGCGGTAATTTAACAGACTCTCCAACCGCTTTAAAACCTGCAAAATGAATAACCGCACTAATTTTATGCGCTGTAAAAATGTCTCGTAAAAGTTGACGATCGCGCACATCCCCTTGTATAAAGGTCATTTTTCGCGCTGTAATTTGCTCAACACGTTTGATAGATTCTATTTTAGAGTTGCTAAAATTATCCAACACAACAACATCGTAATTAGCGTTTAACAATTCAAGGCAAGTGTGAGAGCCAATATAACCCGCACCGCCTGTAACTAATATACTCATCATAGGCTTCATGCTAATTCTCGGATAACACACCAAACTCTGAGCGATCACGCAACACCTCTTCAACCAAATCTACGCCAATTTTATCAACACCGCTTGAAAAACCATAGACCAGTACCATATCGCACAAAATATTAATGCTTCTAGGCACACCTTTGCTTGCTTCAGCGATCAATTCGATGGCTCTTGGTGTAAACAGCCGTTTTTCACATCCAGCCACCTTTAAGCGATGCTCGATATATTTTGATACTTCTGGCACTTGCAATGGCGGTATAAAGAAATCTACCGCAACACGTTGGAAAAATTGTTGTAAATCTGGTCTGCGGAGCAATTCACGCAGCTGTGGCTGCCCAACTAACACCACTTGCAATAACTGATCTTTATCCGCATTAATGTTAGATAACATGCGAAGGGACTCTAAAGCGCCTGGACTTAAATTTTGCGCTTCATCTACAATCAAAACCACTCGGCGACCAGCGGTATAGGACTCTACTAAAAACTTCTGAAAAGCTGAGTAAAGTGCAATCTCTGACATACCTTCATACGGTTGATCAAACGCCAACATAATCCAGCCCAGTAAATCGTCCACTTTTTGGTGGGTATTGTAAACAATCCCTACATGAATATTATCATCAACATGGTTAAGTAAATGGCGAACTAAAGTTGTTTTACCGCAACCAATATCCCCACACACCACCGTAAACCCCGAACGATTCGTAATGCCATATTCAAGCATTGAATAAGCTAAACTGTGACGCTGTCCGAAATATAAAAAATCTGGATCAGGCTGAATGGTAAATGGCTTTTCCGTTAAGCCATAAAATGCTTCATACATATTATCACTACCTTTTTTCTATCAATACAATATTTATTTACGTTTATTCTACCAGCAATCAAGCTGCAACTTCAGCTTAACTCTTCTCATTTAATGGCAACTTTGAACTAATCACCGCGGCACGATGCATGCGTAGCAGACGATATATAAACATTGGATTACCTAGCACGTAACGCCTATAAAGCCTTTTTGGTTCTAGCATTAAACGATACGCCCATTCAAAACTTATTTTTCTAACCCATTTTGGCGCACGCTTAACCTTATTTCCCATAAAATCAATAATTGCACCCCCACACACGATTAGCACGGGCATGTTGGTGTCTCGCACCATTTCAGCAATTTTTTCTTGTTTTGGCATACCCATGCCCAACACAATTAATTGTGGTTGGTGCTGTTTTGCTAAGGCCACATAAGCCTGCGCAGGATCAAAACCATGGTGGACAGAGACTATCTGCACGCCAAACTTAGCCTTTGCCAACTCTACTGCCTGACTCAAATATGGCTCTTCAGTCCCCCAAAATGCTACACGCTTACCACGATATGCTTCTAATAGCTTTGGAATAAAATCAGTACCATTCATGTTAAGGCCTTTATTAACCATGAGTCGAGTCATTAACATTGACATCCCTGAGCCGTCTCTTAATATCACATCGGCTCCATACAAAGCATGGTAAAAACTTTGGTTATTGACCATTGAATTCATTGCAAAAGAATTAGCAAAGCCTAAAACACGTGGTTCATTCAATATACTCAACTCGTTAACTAATTGCGCTTCTGCTGCTTCATTTTCAATAACACGTATTTTTTCAACAATGTTATACCAACGTACTTTCCACTCTAACAATTCACTCATACTTAGTTCTCAGATTATTCATCACGTTTAGAGCGCACCCAACTAACTTGGCGTTTAATTAAAAATTTTAAATAAACAGGTATTTTTGAAAGTGCATAAATGGGGGCATAACACAAACTTGCCAGTGAAATCACTTTTCGACCAAACACCGCCCAGGCTAACATGACCGCCAGCCCCAAAAGCAGCATCCCCGCACCTGCAATCAATAAAGGCGTAATTAGCTCAGATATAACATAAAATAACCCTGCTATACCAACACTAGAAACGATTAATAATAATAATAAAGCGAGCGGAGGGACAATTAAATCAAAGGCTAAAGACAATAAACTCAAATTAGCTTTGCTAACAGCTTGCACAAATAAACTGGGTGCTTCACTCAATATCACACCTAAATGCCCGTGTTCCCAACGCGTGCGCTGCCCACTTAAGCCCTCATTACTGACCGGAAATTCACTTGTCACCATGGCTTCTGGAAGAAATAATGGCGGTTTTCCTGCAATGCAATAATCAATCCCTAGTTTCAAATCTTCAACAATATGCCCACTAGCTAAATTTGCTTTACTTAGGCTTTGCCAGGTAAAAGCCATGCCCGTACCCATGAGTTGGCACGGTAACCCTAATACAGCATAACCTGATGGTCTAACTAAATTTTTAACCAACCACGCAAACTCTGCTATTTTTGTTTTTAAGCTTGCACCTACTGGAGATTTCATTAAGTAAAGCGCTTGCACAGGTCGATCATATTGCACGCAAGCTTTAGCCAGTTTACTCAACGCATCTGAACCTACTTGGCAATCGGCATCAATAATAATAATCACTTCTGGTGGATTATCCGTACAATGTCGCACACCAAAATCTAGTGCATAACCTTTTCCACGTTCGTCTTGGCTAAATCGTTCCACAACCTCAGCGCCCGCAATACGGCCTAATTTTGCCGTATCATCTGTACAGTTATCAGCGACAACAACTAGTCGATCATGCTTAGTGAGCTGCGGTAACACAGAGGCTACTGTAGACTGAATCAATAAACTTTCATTATGTGCAGGCATAATAACAGCAATGCTTGGGCGTTTAGCATCAAGTTGTTTTGGTTTTACTTTAAAAAGCACGGCAAACAACACCTGTTTAAAAAGCACTAAAACAGGTATTAGCAATACCCCTATCATCACACTTAAGAAAATTTCAACAATGATCATGCTGTATTACTTTCATGAATTAATTGGCTAATCTTTAATTTATTTATATTCAATTAAACGCCCTTGCTTACCACTATATAAACGCTTTAAAAATTTAATCTGACCAAACAT
The DNA here is from genome assembly GCA_049662045.1 of Methylophilaceae bacterium. Classification (GTDB taxonomy): domain Bacteria; phylum Pseudomonadota; class Gammaproteobacteria; order Burkholderiales; family Methylophilaceae; genus Methylotenera. The sequence continues at coordinate 14,514 of JBATAW010000081.1, forward strand.
TTCAGGAAATTTTCCTAGTACTGTAAAAAAAGAGACTATCCAAGAAGCTTTGCCTTTTAAAGAGCTACTTAAAGCTAAACGCACCACTTGAATGGGGTAAATGAGTAAAACTAGTAAGCCAAGTTTAAAATTAAACAACCCGACTAACAGAGCAATCAATGGGATTAAGACCGCCCATATCCAAGCACGTCTAGCTTCTGCTATCCAGTGTCTTTCTGGTGGTGCACCATGCAAATAAGCACCTTCTGCAAAGGCATGTCCAGCCCGCATTGTACGTTTCCACCACTGTCCAAATCTTGTCATGGCAGCGTCATGTAAAGTCATTTCCGCATCTAAGCGCCATATTTTCCAACCAGCAGCGCGAAATCGGACACATAACTCGGGCTCTTCTCCTGCAATTAAGTCTGCACGATAGCCGTTTGCGTGTTCTAGTGCTACTACACGCATTAATACATCACCACCGCAGGCTTTAGCCTCCCCGATGGGCGTGTTCCACTCTATATCACAAAGTTTGTTATAAATTGTTTGGTCAGGAAATCGCTCGCGACGACGCCCACAAACAGCAGCCACTTTAATATTTTCACCCATAAATGTGATTGCACTACTCAACCAAGTTGTAACCACTTCACAATCACCATCTACAAACTGCACAAAGTCGACATGTGGATATAAAGCTTTAAGCTGGGCAAAACCTTCATTCCTCGCGCGTGCGGCAGTAAACGGTATGGTCATATCCAACGAAACGACCGTTGCACCTAAACGTTGAGCCACATTCACAGACTCATCTGACGAGCCTGAATCCACATATACCAACTGGCTGGCTTGCGATGATAATGAGTTTAAGCAGTTAACGAGGCGTTCACCTTCATTTCGCCCGATAATAACTACACCCACCCGTGCCAACAAGTTCATTGAGATAAGCTCTCAGGCAGGTCATTGCGCGCTAGGTTTCTCAGTTTAATTTTAGCAGGCACACCCACTGCAATTGCGTTATCAGGCACATCTGTAATAACGACTGCATTGGCTCCAATTAAGACATTACTGCCTATTTTAATTTTACCCAACACTTTTGCCCCAGCACCAATATCAACGTTATTGCCAATTTCAGGCGCCCCTAGCTCTTCAACATTTTTCAAACCGATGACCACGCCATTTCGGATTCGACAGTTATCACCTAACTTGGCATAACCACTGATAACAATGCCACCAAAATGATCAATGATGAAATTTTTACCCACCTCAACTTCACAAGGAAGCTCAATACCAGTAATAATTTGTACGAATTTATATAAAATTTTGTAAGTAAAAGAGAATATTTTGCGCAGAATAGCGGGTTGCACACCATAGCGCCAACGGCCAAATCGGTAAACCAGCATCACCCAAAACCCTTGCGCGCCCCAATCACCTTGATAAGATTTTAAGTCTTGTTTTATATTATCAAACATGGCGTTAACTCATTCAGCAACAAAATTAACGCGTTGGTACATTGGCAAATTTTGTGCAAAAGTACATTTTTAAAACAAACCATGCGCGTTTTAAATTAAATGCAATATCAGTGGGCGATTTGAACTTAACTAAAGCCTTAAGAAATAATATAAGGTCAGCTAAACTATTAAGTAACAAGTGCTTAAGTACTCCTAATAAGCCATAATTTTTTCTAAAATACAGTAATTCACTTTCAATTTGTAACGATTCAATTTGACGACTTTTTGAAGAAAGAGCTGCTTCATGCTTAGCACTTTCGCCACCAATATGAACCACTGTTGTGTCTGGGAAATACGTCACTCCCCAACCAGCACGTTTAGCGGCTAAGCAGTGATCAACCTCTTCATAATATAAGAAATAACGTGGGTCAAACAACCCAACTTGATCAATAACCTCTTTACGGATTAATGCATAGCACCCTGGCACCCAATCGCAATCTCTAACAGTGTTATGATCCCAGGACATGTCATCAATCAGCTTAGTTTGCTTGAAGAATTTTTTAAGATTCGTACGTTCTAGAAAAATATTCCAAGATGATGGAAAATATCGGCATGAGGGTTGTAAAACTCCATCACGACCTAATAATTTAACCCCCAGCATGCCACATTTAGGGTGCGCATCCATATATTGTTTAGTTTTAATTAACGTGTCTGGTAATACAAAAGCATCAGTGTTAAGCAACAATACGTACTTACCTTGAACAAACGGCAGTGCTTGGTTGTTTGCGCGGCCAAAACCTACATTTTTAGTATTTTCAATTAACTTAATATGAGGATATTCGCGACGTAGCATCTCAGCTGAACCATCCTTAGAAGCATTATCGACCATTAACACTTCAATTTTCAAATCCCCAACTGACGCAAAAAGGTCATTTAATGCCTTTTTCGTCATTTCAACCGTATTGTAACTCACTAGAATGACAGAAATATCCAAACTAAGCTCTCTTAAAAAATATATAAGGTTAAATCAATTAATCTACATTTAATAATAATAAGTGTAATTTATCAAGACAATCTAACGATAACAGCCCAAATGGGCTATATGTGGTTTTTTTGCGTCTTATCAAATGATTAAAGCTTTGAGCTAAGTTATAATAGACCTAGATAAATCGGGGGTACTAAATTTAGTCGAGGTAATAGACTAACTATCCATCGACTATAACCTAATTAAATTCATTACATATTTAACTAACTAACATGATACCTTTTAACAAACCTTACATGACAGGTCAAGAGTATAGATACATTGACCAAGCTCACAATAATAAAAAACTCGCTGGAGATGGCGTTTTTACAAAATATTGTCATGAGTGGTTAGAAAAAAATACTGGTACAAAAAAAGCCTTACTAACACATTCATGCACAGCAGCCTTGGAAATGGCCGCTATATTAACAGATGTGCAGGCAGGTGATGAAGTTATCATGCCATCTTACACTTTTGTATCTACTGCAAATGCCTTTGTATTGCGTGGTGCGATTCCTGTCTTTGTAGATGTCCGTCATGATACGCTCAACATTGATGAAGCCCTGATTGAAGCTGCAATAACACCTAAAACAAAGGTCATTGTAGCGGTACATTATGCAGGTGTGGCGTGCGAAATGGATAGCATTATGCGGATTGCCAAAAAGCATAACTTATTTGTGGTAGAAGACGCTGCACAAGGTGTTATGTCGAGTTACAAAGGTAAGGCTTTAGGGGCAATCGGTCATTTAGGAACTTTCTCGTTTCATGAAACAAAAAACGTTATTTCAGGAGAAGGCGGTGCTTTACTTATTAATGACGAGCGATTTATTGAGCGCGCGGAAATTATCCGTGAAAAAGGTACAAATCGTAGTCGGTTTTTAAGAGGTGATGTTGATAAGTATACTTGGGTAGATATTGGCTCTTCTTATTTGCCGAGTGAAATCATTGCAGCATTTCTTTGGGCGCAACTTCAAGAAGCAGATGATATTACTCAAAAACGATTAGATATTTGGGATCAATACCATGCTGAACTCGCAAACCATGAATCAAAAGGTCTGTTGCGCAGACCTATTGTGCCTGAAGAGTGTCGGCAAAATGCGCATATGTATTACATCTTACTCAATTCGCTAGCAGATAGAACGGCCGCCATGGAAAGATTAAGACAACATCAAATTCAACCAGTCACCCATTATGTGCCCCTACATAGCTCCCCTGCAGGGTTAAAATACAGTCGCCAACATAGTGATTTACCTATTACAGAAAGCATTGCCGATAGATTGCTAAGACTGCCTTTATGGATTGGCATGACCGAAGTTAAAAGTATTTGTGCGTCTTTATTTAATTTACATGAACAAAACAAATGATGGCATTAGTAAAAAAATTATTACATCATTTTGCACATAAAAAAGGCCGATTTAAAAATTTATATTTAAAGATATGTAAGCCAGACAATGCTGAATTTGCCGCTTTTATAAAAGCGCATGGTCATTTACATTCTATTGGTGAAAACTGTAGAATTAATCAACACGCGAATATCACGGACCCCGCTTATGTTTCGATAGGCAACAATGTAACTTTGTCTGACTGCAATTTAATAGGCCACGATGGTGTAGTTGGCGTGTTAAATATAGCCTACAACATGAAGTTGGATTCAGTGGGAAAAATCGTCATTAAAGACAATGTTTTTATTGGTCATAATGCGATTATTTTGCCAGGCGTCACTATTGGTGCTAATGTTATCGTGGCGGCTGGCGCTGTCGTTAATAAAGATGTACCAGATGGCGCAATTGTAGGAGGCGTGCCTGCAAAAATTATAGGTCAAACTGAAGAGCTGGCCAAACGCTTACAAGTGCAAACAGAACAGCTACCTTGGGCTGATATCATCAAACAACGCAATACTGCTTTTGATCCTGAAATTGAAGCGCAATTAGTTGCCATGAGAGTTAAATACTTCTACCCAAGTAATTAATTGATAAAAAAGTATCACTTACGTGTCAATAGCTCAAACGAAATAACCAATTACAAACAAAAGCTTAGAGTTAACATGTCAAAAAATAAATTTTCTAAAATAAAAAAAATGTTAGGCGATGAAGGTGTAGGCGCAACTTTTAGCTACTTAATTAAACGTAGCAAAGGTAAGCGGATTGATATTTTTCAGGCATATAACTATATCACTTACCAACCTTTTGGCGCTCCCTATCAAGCCGATACGGCTAACAAACGCACTATTAACTGGATTGTTCCAGACTTTAACATCGGCTCAGGTGGTCACTTAAATATATTTCGCTTAATTTATTTACTAGAAAAAATAGGATTTAGTAACAGGATTTTACTCATTGAGTCTAAGTTTGAAACCAGTGCAAGTGCACGCAACACCATTCGTGAACACTTTTACCCGATCGATGCCAAAATTATTATTGACAAGAGTGAGCTAGAGCCAGCGGCAATTACAGTGGCAACAAATTGGATTTCTGCTTATTTTGTGCGTAATTTTCAAAGTACGCAGCATCGTTGCTATTTTGTACAAGACTACGAGCCCTACTTTTACCCGCATAGTAGTCAATATACATTTGCTGAAAAAAGCTATGAATTAGATTTTCATGGCATTACAGCGGGCGATTGGTTAGCGCACAAACTAAAAAATGAACATAACATGCGAACACTAGGCATGGGATTCTCTTATGACAGGGATTTATACCGTCCATATCCTAGGCTAAATAAAGATGAAAAACGTGTATTTTATTATGCGCGCCCAGCGACAGAACGGCGTGGGTTTGAACTTGGAATGCTCACACTTAATCTTGTTGCGAAAAAAATTCCAGAGGTGACTTTTGTTTTAGCGGGTGGCGATTTATCTGCCTATGATATTCCATTCAAACATATCAGCCCAGGCAATGTGTCAGTAAAAAACCTACCCGAAATGTATAGCCAGTGTGATGTTGCTTTAGTGTTATCTCTCACCGACCTTTCTCTGTTACCTGTTGAGCTGATGGCTTGTGGTTGCGCCGTAGTTAGTAACCGTGGAGATAATGTTGAATGGCTATTGAACGAAGAAAATGCAGTGCTAGCCGATGCAACACCAGAAGCCCTTAGCGAAGGCATTATTTCATTGTTACAAAATGAAGATAAGCGCCAGAAATTAATTAAATCTGCTGCGGCATTTTCAGCAAACACGCGTTGGGACACAGAGGCTGAGAAAGTTGCCAACTTCTTTGAAGGATTGCTTCAACAATAATCCAGCTTGACTTCAACAATCACGCGATAGTTTTTTAAACTACCCTATTATAAGATTAAAAATTCTCTTGATAAAAAATAATGCTCTGGAAGCCACATTCTAGGCCGATTCCACACTCAACTTAATCTTTAACACTTAGCGAGAATGGAGATGCCAAGAACAGGTACCAGAGCATCGAGATAACTAAGTCATAATTAAGTTCTTATAAGCAATAATACTCTAAAGTTTTTTTATTCCTGTTTAGTCATCAAATGTAGTGCAAATTGATAAAAACGAAGCATGATACAACCACAGAAAATGCCAAAAATGGTAAATCTATTTTGGGTTGCCATAAATCATTTTTATGCATGACATAAGCATGCACTGGGTACACCAACCAATAAATAGCGGCCAATGAAATGATGACACCTTTTTCACCGTAAAGTTGATACCCAATTAAAATTGCGCCAACCTGTAAAACGATTTGCGAGGCATTTAAGAAGGTTGCAGAGCTAACCTTACCTTTAGCAAACAATACCCCAGTATAAGAACCCACCACCACAGCAGCTAACGAGCCCATCCCTAGTATACGAAGCATAACACCTGTTTCATGGTAGCGTTTATCATAGATAAGCCACATAAATTGGTCGCCAAAAAAAACAAAAAATAAGGCGACTAAACCGCCAGCCCCAATCATCCCCAAGCGTGCTTTAGTCAATAAGCTACGCATTTTTTCAGGTTGATTACGCAGTACTTCTGAATAGGCTGGAAATAATGTTCTTACCGCTAAAATCATCATCGCTTGCCAGAATATTAGGCTCATGGTGCTAGCCAGCGTATAAAACGCTAACATTTTGACAGTTAAAAGTTTAGCGACTAAAAGTTTACTGCCCTCGCCTGCCAAAAAAGTTAATGATGAGTTCACAAAAATCCAACTACCAAAGCCAAATATCGCAGTACCCGCTGCTTTTTCCCAACCAATCTTATTATGTACTCCAGGCAACAAATAATGCGTAGCAAGCATTTTGAGAAAGTTACCCACTAAAGTTCCCCAAACTAACGCCCAAATCGCCTCAGTTTCAGGAGAATGCCAGACATATTTATGCATCCATGCCAAAAATACGGTAATAGCAACACTAATGATATAAGTCACTAGTTCTATTAGCGTAGCTTTGCCCATTTGCATGTCTCGATTAGCTGAGGCTAATTTAGTGGAATTAAATCCAGCAATAATGGCACTGATGCCGACCACGGGTAACAATTTTGACAGCAATGGTTGCGCATAAAAGTTGGCAAAATAAGGCGCCGAAATAACCAAGATTAAAAATATCAATAATCCTTGAATAATCTGCAATGTCCATGCTGTATTTAAAAAAGCTGGTTCATGTCCGCGCTCATTTTGAACAATACTTGGCTGTATGCCGATGTCAGACATCATAATCAAACCCATCATCACGGTTTGAATAATCGCCATTAAACCAAAAGCATCAGGAAACAGTAATCTAGTTAAAATTAAGTTGGACCCTAGACGCAACACTTGTTGGGTGCCATAGCCTACAGTCACCCATATACCTGAATTAATAGCTCTTTTTTGTATATTATTATTAGATTTCGTCATGGATATTATCAATTTTCATAGAGTTGGTGCAATGCACGCTAACTATCGTTATGCAAAAATGCTGTATATAGTTTATGACGTGCTCGTGATTTAATTTAACGCCATAACATCACGGCTTACTATTATGCCAGAACATTACAAACCCCTCATCTACATTATCTTAGCGGCATTTTTTACTTAACAAACTACCGTACTTTGCAGTTTTTAAACAACAGTTTAACCTGTAGTGGCTTAATAAAACTGGACATTCCCATCGGATGCTAAACTCATCTTAAAGGAGTACTAAATGAAGAAAGCTAGGCCGTTTTATGAAACAAGTTATAAATTAGAAGTTGCAAAAATGGTTGTTGACAATTTCTCAGGTTTGTAAAGATCTAACCATTGGGTCTTTAGCCGTTGCCCGATGGGTCAAACAATATCGTGCTGAGAAGCATAATCAACCAAGTGAGCAATTGCTCGGGAACATGCCCGCCGAAGTCTACGGTCGAAGCGCTTTAGCGCGACGTCGCAGATACGAGACAAGACCGACAAATGCTGCCGTCCATGCGACAAATGCGATGTAAAAAAAGGCTGGCGGTAAGAATTCGAGGAAATTGAATCCCATCGCTTTGCTCATCTGATCAGTGCTAACCGCATACATACCGAGCGGGAAAACCGCACCCCAGTATAGTGGGTCATACTTCAATGGAAATCGCTTATACACGTGACGCCAAATGGCAAGTATTACCAGCATGGGTACCCACCAAGTACCCGTCGCCCAATAAAAGATGGTGAACCCCTTGATAAACGGCAATAGCGAGACCAGAAAAGGGGCATCGGGCGCGTTAATAATGAGCAGAGACCCTGCCAAGGTCGAAATCGCCATTGCGCCCATGTTGATCCAGTACGGGGGTGACAGGTCACTAGGAGAAAGCGGAAAAAAAGTGTAGCGATAGAAGATGAGCGACATCATCCAGATGTATAACATACCTCCCCACAGCCACATCGAAAGCGCAAGAAAGTTCATCTCCAGCTTTCCAGGTTGGGTTACGTGGGCAGCGAGCAGCGCACTGAGAACCGCGATTGATTGTGTCGCTACGACTGCGAGCAGCCAAGCACCACTGATCCCCTTGTCAAGGGTGGGCTTGTGCTCCTTGACGGTGAAACCTGTAAATATTGTGTAGGTCAGCCCGACCCACAGCAATAGCGCCGCCACCCAGAGCACGGTGCCTGCGCGATAGTTTGCTGCGAGCAGCACGAACTGACCACCGAGGATGCAGGTTGCAGCCACCACAGTGAAGAACCCGGGACCGCGCAGATGATCAATCATGTCGCCGAAAAAACGGCGTGGATATCGAACCATCCGTAGCACGGTCAAAAACCAGAGCACAGCGTAAACGACGATATTGAGCAGGAACAACGCATTCGCTACAAATGGCATATTCAACAGGTGAGCGGCGAGCGAAACGATGCCTGTTGCCATGACCATACCGAAATACCCAGGCGACAGCCCCGCTAGATTGTCGAGCGCCTGTGCATCAGGTAATTCGCGTTGCGCCGAAGTGTCTGTTTTTTCTGGAATAGTACTCATCTTGCAGGCAATGATAGTACAAAGATCAAGTCACGCATAACATTAAATCTGAAGACTGGCTGCAAGCCAGATTCGCTTATATGAATTGCTTGCCATGTTAATTTGAACTACCAAGTTGTAAAGGTGAGCCATTTCTGTCAAAAGCCATATATTTCGATAGATCACCGCCATTTTCGACTGCTTGAACCATCATCGTCAGTGGTTGTGTTGCATCATCAGAACTCGGTAACACGCCATTTACACCAGAAAGACAAGCGACTAATACAATTTGCCAATCTTGTTCCATTCTTTCAGACTCTGTTACTAAATCAGAAAATGCCCCCAACTCACCCAAAGCTTTGTCAACACACATGATGGGTTGTAATTGCCCACCTTGACCAGAGTGAAAGCGAATGGCTTCTTCACTTTCATGGTCGTTAGGAAGAGATGCCTTTAAAAAAACGAATAGAAATCGTTGTGGTTCAGCCTGATTTTTTGCGGCCAATAGCAGAGATTCGTAGTCGGTAATATCAATTTTCATTTTTCTCTCGGTTTTCTAACGTTTATATTAAGAGGCTGGTATCAGCCAGGTAGGTTAGGTTCTGCTTGCCGTAGCGCTAGACACACTCGAGCTCCCCGTGGGGCTGAGCAGGCAAGACTACATGAATCTCATGCCCTGGCATGACCACACCGCCTTTAATAACTACTGACATAACGCCAGTCTTGCGGATGAGTTTGCCTTCAGGTGAACGTGCTAAAACCGCTTTCATAAGGCCAGGTTGATAGTGATCAAGCAGCGCGCATGGATTTCTAAGGCCAGTGATTTTGATGATAGCCTCTGGGCCAATGTGTAACTCGGTGCCAGTGGGCAGAGCGAGCAACTCAAGACCTCGCGTTGTAATGTTCTCCCCTATAGCACCAGGTTGCAGAGCAAAACCTTGGAACCCGAGCTCCGCGAATAACTCTTCGTGAACCAGATGCACTTGGCGAAGATTGGGTTGTGATGGGTCTTTCGCAACACGCGAGCGGTGCTTCACAGTCGACCCAAAATGCGCGTCACCGCGTACGCCATAGCCTGCGACAAGTTCTATTGCCGATACGGAAGCTTTCGAGAACACGTGATCGGGCGAAGCGCAAACAGCGACAATGACAGCTTTCATGGTTTTGTGCCACCTAACGTTTGACTTAAGCGGCTGGCTGCAAGCCAGTTTCGCTTGATGAATGAGCTAGGGGAAAGCCTGCATTGAAGCAAAAACATAATAGTCTCCACAAAACTAAAACCCAAAAATAGCGCATCAAACACTGTGCGTGCCACCAAAATAAAACTATACTTAAAACTAGCAAAAAAACCAAACAAAACCCAGCCAAAAACCCCCGAGCAAAAAACACTGCCCTGCAACCCGCATAGAATAAGGCTTATAAACCTATGCGAGTATGTTCGATGGAAGAATTAGGTTTCATTCGTACCGAGTTCTCGCTCGATTCGACGGTCGGGGATGAGCCATAGGACGGCCGCTACAACATAAATAGTTAGTGCCAGCCATTGCTGCCAAAACGACAAAGCAATTGCAGCGAGATACAGCACTGGCGACAACTTTCCCTTCCAGTCTTTGCCTACGGCGCGACGAAGGTGCGACTCAGCACCTTGCGTTGAAATGATGCATTGCTGCAGCAAGTAATAGGCAATGGCGGCCATTAGAAGCACAAGGCCGTAAGCCGCTGATGGAAGTGCAGCAAAGTGATTCTCACCTAGCCAACCAGTAGCGAACGGGAGCAGAGAAAGCCAAAAGAGTAGATGCAAATTTGCCCAAAGAATACCACCTGATACTCGGCTAGCCGTGTGAAGCAAGTGATGGTGGTTGTTCCAATAGATGCCAACGTAAATGAAGCTCAGGACGTAGCTTAAGAAGACTGGCATCAAAGGAGCAAGGGATTCTAAGTCAGCGCCGTGTGGAACCTTTAGTTCTAGCACCATGATTGTGATGATGATTGCAAGCACGCCATCACTGAATGCTTCAAGTCGATTGGTACCCATAGTCTTTTGCTAAAACCTAACGTTAAATTAAAGGGCTGGCTGAAAACCAGCTCCGCTTGAAAAA
>JBATAW010000082.1:0-2652 GCA_049662045.1 Methylophilaceae bacterium
CTCTTGCAGTGATAGTGGTTCGTCACAAGTTTTCATAGACATTATTTAAGATTCATATAAAATACATCTTAAATATAGCACAGCATTTTTTTATAATCAATATTAATAATACATCTTTAGAATAGGTTGCGTTTATGCACCTCACCACATTTTCCGATTACTCAATGCGAGTGATGATGTACTTGGGTCTTAAGCAGGGCCAGCTGGCTACCATTGCAGAGATTGCACAGGCCTATAGTATTTCTGAAAACCATCTGACGAAGGTCGTGCATCAATTGGCTCTGCGTGGTTACGTGGAGACGGTTCGCGGTAAAGGCGGCGGGTTGCGGTTAGCGAGAGACCCTAAAACGGTCAACCTAGGCGCAATGATACGAGACTCCGAAGGTGAGCCTAGTCTATTGCCCTGTATGGATAGCAAAAGTGATTGTTGCATACAGCCCGCATGTAAGTTGATGGGAATACTACGAGAGGCGCAAGTAGCATTGTTTAACGTGCTGGGCAAGTACACCTTGGCCGATTTGCTGCACCAGCAAGAGCCGCTGACACGCATCCTCTTTCAGTCAAAGCCTCTAGTGTGAGTATCTTTGAGTAAAAGCCAGTTCTGATAGCGCGGCACAGACAGGCAAGGCTTGAACATTACTAGCTGCAATAAGTAGAAACTCTAGTGTCAGTTGATTTATGTTTTTAAAACGGAATGCACGAATGAGAAAGGAAAGTCATGACTCAACAACAGAATTATCGGAAATTACCATTGGTGTATTCTTGCTCAGGCTGCTCAAGTGCTGCTCAGACAGCAAACTATATAGCACTCAAGCTTGATCGTGACGGAGAAGCGGAAATGTCTTGTATTTCAGGTGTGGGTGGGAATGTCCCTCATCTAGTGAATATTGCTCGCTCTGGGCGACCGATTCTAGCGCTTGATGGATGCCCATTAGCCTGTTCGCTGCACTGCTTATCTGAACGAGGTATAACGCCTGACTACCACTTACAGTTGCACGAGCAAGGCGTCAAAAAACGCTACCATGCAGATTTTGACCAAGAGCAGGCAGACCAAATTGCTTCTGAGGTTGCGCAACAAGCGCGAAGATTACGCGAGAGCTGATTCACAATAGACTCACATGAATCAACTCCAACTTCTTTTAAATTGTTAGCAACTCACACTTTTTAGTTGAAGTAACGCGCGACATGAGCCAGTTGAATACTCTCCTTAAGTGACTAGTTCTGAACTAATATTTATATTTTCTGAATAAATCGGATCGCTATTATGAATAAAACAGATCTTAAGTTTTCTACACGATGCATTCACACAGGTTTAGCTAATGATGGATTTGGCTCCCCTAACACCCCGCTTTATGACACAACAACGTTCAGCTTTTCCTCTACTGAGAAAATGGAGAAAGTCATCGAGGGGCATGATATTGGATATTTGTATACTCGTTATGGCTCTAACCCCAGCATCGTAAACGTTGAAAAAAAGCTCGCTAGTCTTGAGTTGGCAGAGACAGCTATTGCATTTTCTTCGGGTATGGCGGCTATCGCAACAACGCTCATCACTCATGGAGAAAAAGGCATCATTTGTTTAGGGGAGGTTTATGGTGGAACATGGGAGTTAATGACGTCCCAATTAAGCAGCCTTGGTCGAGACGTTGCTTTTATTTCACCAAACCAAGTCGATGCCCTCGAAATTCAACTGAAGCAAGGTTATACATTGGTCTACTTCGAAACACCATCAAACCCGCTTCTGCAGTTAATAGATATAAACAAGATATGCAATCTCGCCCACACTTATGGTGCAATAGTTGTAATCGACAGTACCTTTGCAACACCAGTCAATCAACAAACCCTTACGTTAGGTGCAGACATAGTCATCCACAGTGCTACCAAGTATCTTGGCGGCCATAGTGATTTAACGGGTGGAATGGTAGCGGGCAAATCATCTTTATTAGAGCCCATTAAAGTTTGGAGAAAAAATTTAGGTCAAATAATGGCTCCAGAAGTAGCACATTTGCTGTCGAGAAGTTTAGCTACGCTTGAACTTAGAGTGCAAAGACAAAATTTAAGTGCAATGAGAATCGCTCAGTTCCTTCAAAATCACCATGCTATTGAGAAGGTTTACTACCCTGGATTAACAACCCATACTGGACATAATATTGCAAAAAAACAAATGACAGGCTTTGGCGGAATGGTTTCTATTTTATTAAAAAATAACGTAGTTTCTCCTGTAAAGTTTGTGGATAGCTTAGCTCTGTTTTTATTAGCACCGAGCTTGGGCGGATGTGAAAGCTTAGTGTGTCAACCGACCATAACTTCCCATCGCGATTTATCAGCTGAGATGAAAAAAGAAAGTGGAATCACTGATAATCTGATTAGGATTTCTATCGGATTAGAAGATCCAAGTGATCTTGAAGCTGATTTACTACAGGCATTGGAATTAATGTAATCGCAATACTCTATAACTACACGCATAGTTAAGATAGTAATTATCACTATTGTAATAGAAATATATACAGAGTAGTATATGATGAAAGTATACCAACCTGTATATTTCTAAATGATTAAGACTTGGTTCAATTTGATGAAAATAAGTAATATTTATATCAACTAAATTGTAGGTTGATAGTTTACAAAGATAAGTTAGTTGATTAACTGTAC
>JBATAW010000083.1:0-90872 GCA_049662045.1 Methylophilaceae bacterium
CTTTGAGAGCGACAATAATGGCCTCGCCAATCATGGCGTCATCTTCAACAAGTAGAATGCGCATACTAATAGCCTTTAAATGAGCTAATGGCTTTCTTTCGCGGCGCGCTGCGGAAAAATCAAAACACAAGCCACAATAAAAATAAACAGTGCAGCCGATGCACTGTAACGGCTTAAGGCCAGCCCACCGTGGTCGAGCGGTTTATCTAGAAAATCACCCACCACTGCACCGAGTGGACGAGTGAGGATAAACGCTGCCCAAAACAATAGCGTATGAGAAATTTTACTCCAATAATAAGCGGCCGCAACAACTGCAAGTAAACCGCCAAATATTAATGCTGCACCAGTATAGCCCATGCTTGCCGTATCCGCTGTCCAATCACCCAGCGCTGTGCCCAGCGTTTGCGAGAACATGATCGTCACCCAATAAAACATCTCAGCCTTGGGTGTGCTGACGGTATTTATAGAAACTGAACCGAGTGTGTGGTGCCAAATAAATAAAGATGCCATCAGTAGCGCAAATAGTAACGTTGAGCCGCCTGTATAGCCGATACCTAAAGAGCGGTCAGCATAATCGGCTAAAGTTGTCCCCACTGTGGTTGTAGCAATAATCGTCGCCCAATATAAAAACGGATGAAACTTTTTGGCCTTAATTTGTGCCAGCACAAAGGCAATAAAAATGGCCGCAAAAATGCCTGTGCCCACCAAATAACCTAAATTCATTGACATCGAAACCGCATCGCCTCCCGTTTCACCTAGCGTTGTTGCCGCGATTTTAATGACCCAGAAGATCAGCGTGACTTCTGGGACTTTGCTTAGGCCTTTTTCTATTGTGGTATTCATATATTTCCTATCTTCTCTATTCATTTAATGGCAATTTCTCATTGATTATTTGGATTCTTGTTAAATAGATTATCAGAACAATGATAATGCCTAAAAAAATCAGGCTAGTGCCTGATGCGCCTAAATTTAACCCACCAATATTTTTTGGCTGTGAAAGCCAATCACCAAATGATGCACCAAAAGGTCGCGTGAGGATATAGGCAACCCAAAATGCTAAAATTGCATTTATTCTGAATTTATAATAGGCAAAAGCAACGAGTCCTATCATCCCTGCAAATATTAAAGCAGATGTCGCATATCCAAGTTTCCAAGCTTCCGCTACAAGGTCTCCTGCGGCTGTTCCTAAAGAAAATGTGAACAAAATGGCCGCCCAATAAAACAACTCTCGCCGACGAGTAAAAGTCGAATGAATAGATAAGGTCTTTTCGCTTATATGCCATGTTATAAAGGTGGCAAGCAAGGCTACACTGAAAGCAATGGTGGTTGTTTCAAGTCGAACACCGAAATTGTCGACGAGGTTATCGCTAATGAGCGTGCCTACCACACTAATTAAAACGACAGCAATCCAATAGATCCAAGGCACATATTTTTTGGCACGAACTTGAATTGCCAAGGCAATGAGAAGCAAAACACCCATCAAAATTGAGGTAATGCCTAGGCCGAAATGCAAATTGAATGATAAAAAGTCAGCGGCAGTTTCACCTACGGTAGTCGCCATGATTTTAATCATCCAAAAATAAATCGTCACTTCTGGCACTTTGTTTAGTGTCTGCAATACATCTTGCTTAGCTTGTGTGTTTATATTCAATTAATTACTCCTGACCGCTGCGCGAGGATTCGCGTTGAAGTTAAGATAGCAATTAATAATTAGCGGAGAATTAGCGCTACACACATTCAAATCATTAAATGTTGGGCATGTAAGTTTGAGCAACTTTCAAAATATCGTGTATATTTGATTGATACCCAATGCTTTAAGTTAAAGCACGTAATATTAATGAATTAAGTCAAATATGTTTACTCTACGCCATGCAAAGAAGCTAGCTAACTCTCTAGGGCCAGGCCTTACCACTGGCGCGGCAGATGATGATCCTAGTGGGCTGGCGACCTACTCGCAAGCAGGCGCGCAGTTTGGTGCAAGCCTGCTATGGACCTTAGCATTAACGACCCCGTTGATGATTGGTATTCAATTAGTCAGTGCACGTATAGGTTGGATGACTGGGCAGGGGCTAGCGGTCAGCATGTGTCGCGTTTTACCGCGCTGGGTTGCATTGGGTTTAGTCGCTTTATTAGTCTTTGCAAATACGCTTAATATATCAGCTGACATTGCGGCGATGGGCGCTGCATTGCAGCTTATTGTTGGGGGTCCTGAACATGGATATACATTAGTCTTTGGCTTGCTATGCGCAGTATTGCCGATATGGTTAAGCTATGAAACGATGACAAGAGTATTAAAGTGGCTAACACTCTCACTGTTGTCTTATGTGGCGGTCGTATTTATGTTACATGTTGATTGGGAGAAAGTGCTTTTGCATACATTCATTCCCAATTTTGAAAATAATAGCCACTATTGGATGATGGTTGTGGCGATACTCGGGACTACTATCAGCCCATATCTATTTTTCTGGCAGGCCGCACAAGAGGCTGAGCTGCGACAACGCAACAAAGATATTGACAGCGTCGTCCAGAGCGTGCAATTTATGCGCGAGCATTTATATCGCATGAAGCTAGATACTTCTATAGGCATGATTTTTTCAAATGTGATTGCTTTTTGCGTGATGCTGGCAACTGCATTAACGCTCAATCAGCACGGTATAACTGATATTGAATCAACCAAACAAGCAGCCGAAGCTTTACGCCCCATCGCGGGAAATTTTGCCTTTTCATTGTTCGCGCTTGGCATCATTGGCACAGGAATGCTTGCTGTACCAGTGTTAGCTGGCTCAGCGGCTTACGCCGTAGCCGATGTGTTTCAATGGCGCTCAGGCTTAGATCACCACTTATCTGAGGCAAAAGGATTTTATGCCGTTCTTATTTTTGCTACCTTAATAGGCACCTTGGTTGATTTTACCTCGCTTGACCCTATCAAAGCACTTATTTACAGTGCGGTTGTGAATGGCGTGGTAGCTGTACCTATCATGGCTGTAATGATGTGGATGGGTGGTAATAAGTTAATTTTGGGAAATTACACTTTAACGCTACGACATAAGGTTATTGGCTGGTTAGCAACTTTAATTATGCTGCTGCCAATTATAGCGATGCTCATACCTTAGACATCAAATTTCTGTTGTTATACATAATTATTGACACACGCTAGCTTTCAAATTGCGACTACATTTGAAAGCTAGGTGGTTAAGCAAATACTTGCCTAATCGCTTTTTGCTTAAACACTAATGGCACTGCGCCTTCGACTATTTTTTCATTCTTTCCCCCCTAAAAAGTGGGCTTTATTCAACCTAATGTTGGTAGGGCGAGTGGGCACAGATTAATTAGAGCCAAGTAAAAAAACTGCTTAAATTTTAAGCAAAACCACATAACATCACCGAAGCACCTCTGTCAGCTAGTCTGCATGAGGCTTACAGAGGCATAAAAATCTCTCGAGGAAATGTGATTGTGGATAACTTTTATATTTTTGCTGCTAAGTGTAAATACTTTCAGGGTTTTTATCTCTGTGTCTTTGGAGTATAAAATTTGCCAAATCCAATAAATGCTGGTAAGATTCTGGTAATGGTAATGGAAATGGTTTGGGAATGTGACATCATGCCACATAGCTTTTACCAAACTTTTAGCAACTACTGGATAGCGATTAACATCATTCTTTAAGGATGTGTGACATGGTAACTTGGTATTTTAATCGTATTAAGCACCTTAAACAGAAACAAAAGAATGGACGGTTAGTCGTCGAAGTAACCATCATTATTGTCGTTAAAATCGCTTTATTGTGGTTGTTATGGGCGCTTTGTTTTTCTCATCCAATCGCTAAAGATGCTAGACAGTTGGCCGTTACACGCATGATCTTGAGTCACTAAATTAGTTAGGTTATACATGCTACCATCCGCCGAAGTCGTTGATCTCTCCCGTCTACAATTTGGTGCCACAGCGTTGTACCACTTTTTATTCGTGCCGCTCACTCTGGGTATGACATGGATGCTGGTCATCATGGAATCTGTCTATGTGATGACGGGTAAGCAAGTCTATAAAGACATGACTAAATTTTGGGGTAAGTTGTTCGGTATTAACTTTGCCATGGGCGTCACCACTGGCATCACCATGGAGTTTCAATTTGGCACTAACTGGGCTTATTATTCCCACTATGTTGGCGACATATTTGGCGCGCCGCTGGCCATTGAAGGGATGATGGCATTTTTTTTAGAGTCCACTTTTGTGGGCTTATTTTTCTTTGGCTGGGATAAATTATCCAAAGAGAAGCATTTGATGGTCACTTTTCTAGTCGCGTTAGGTTCTAATTTATCAGCATTATGGATTTTAATCGCTAATGGCTGGATGCAAAACCCAGTCGGGGCTGAGTTCAACTATGAAACTATGCGCATGGAAATGACCAGTTTTGCCGCGCTAATTTTTAACCCAGTTGCTCAAGTAAAGTTTGTTCATACAGTAGCGGCGGGTTATACAACGGCATCAATGTTTGTGTTAGGTATTTCGTCATGGTATCTCCTTAAAAAGCGTGATACTGGCTTTGCGCTTCGCTCCATCGCGGTAGCTTCAGGTTTTGGTTTAGCCTCTATTCTGTCTGTGATCATTTTGGGGGATGAATCTGGCTACACCACGGGAGAAGTGCAAAAAGTAAAACTAGCCGCCATTGAATCTGAATGGCATACAGAGCCTGCGCCCGCTGCATTTACCGCCTTTGGCCTGCCCAATCAAGCTGAGGAGCGTACGGATTACGCAATTAAAATTCCTTATCTATTAGGATTAATCGCTACGCGCTCATTAGATGAAGAAGTGACAGGGTTAATCGACATTAAAAATCAAAATGAAGTGCGTATTCGCAACGGTATGCAATCTTATGCTGATTTACAACGACTAAAAGACGGTGATAAATCTGATACAGCTATAGCCGCGTTTGATAAAACTAAACAAGATTTAGGATTTGGTCTACTGCTTAAGAAATACACGCCTAATGTCACCGATGCAACAGAGGTGCAAATTAAACAAGCCGCTTCAGATACGATCCCTAATGTATTTGTTTTATTCTGGTCTTTCCGCATCATGGTGGCTATGGGTTTCTTGATGCTCTTTGTTTTTGCCGCGTCGTTCTATTTCATTATTAAGCGTAATATTGAAAAACAAACTTGGCTATTACGAATAGCGCTTTACGCAATTCCAGCACCGTGGATTGCGGCCGAAATGGGTTGGATAGTGGCAGAAATGGGGCGCCAGCCTTGGACGATTTCTGGTATTTTGCCAACGCATCTATCGACTTCCTCATTATCGGCTGGCGATTTATACTTTAGTTTAGCGGGCTTTATTGGCTTTTATACATTGCTTTTGATCATTGAAATGTACCTGATGTTTAAATATGCGCGATTAGGTCCCTCAAGCTTACATACAGGCCGATATTTCTTTGAAAAAAGTCAACCAGCGGTGATTTAAGCCTCACCGATTTAAGTCTCACTAGGAATCATCATGACACTCTTTGATTATGAAACCCTGAAACTCATCTGGTGGGTGTTTATAGGCGTTTTATTGATTGGCTTTGCAGTGATGGATGGTTTTGATATGGGCGTTGCCACCTGGCTGCCATTTTTAGGTAAAACAGATGAAGAACGAAGAGTCATCATTAATACCATTGGCCCCACTTGGGAGGGCAACCAAACCTGGCTGATTACCGCTGCTGGGGCAATTTTTGCGGCTTGGCCATTAGTGTATGCGGCGGCATTTTCAGGGCTTTATATTGCTATGTTGCTGGTTTTATTTGCCTTGTTTTTTAGGCCTATTGGTTTTGACTATCGCAATAAACTACCAAACCCTAATTGGCGTAACGGTTGGGACTGGGCACTTTTTGCTGGAAGTGCAATTCCAGCGATAGTGTTTGGCGTTGCATTTGGTAACTTATTGCTAGGCTTACCATTTCATTATGACAATACCTTACGTTCATTCTACACAGGTAGTTTTTGGCAGCTACTAAGCCCGTTTGCACTTTTATGTGGTGTTGTGAGTTTATCCATGCTGATGATGCATGGTGCTATTTATTTACAATTACGTAGCGACGGCATTGTGCAAAAACGCGCACAGCGGGCCGCGCTTTTTTCTGGCATCACATGCGCCATTGTGTTTGCACTTGCGGGCATTTGGATTGCCTACGGGTTGGATGGTTATGCGGTTATATCTATGCAAGATGTCAATGTAGCGCTTAATCCATTAGCTAAGTCTGTTGAGAAGTCAGCGGGTGGTTGGCTAACCAATTATCATACATACCCTTGGATGATGTTGGCTCCTATTGCAGGTTTTATGGGCATAGCTTTAGCACTAATAAACGCCAAAATAAAAAATGAGCGAACCGCTTTCATCTTTAGCAGTATTGCCATAGCAGGCATTATTCTCACGGCTGGTTTCTCAATGTTTCCTTTTATTCTGCCATCAAGCACTAATCCAGTGAGCAGCCTAACCATATGGGATGCTGTTTCGAGTAAAAAAACACTAGGCATTATGTTCGTGGTGACGGTCATTTTCTTGCCGCTAATTGTCATTTACACCGCTTGGGTATTTCGCGTACTGAGAGGTAAGGTGACCATTCAATCCATAAAAGACAATACGCATACAGCGTATTGAATTTTACAAATTTGGAGATTAACAATGTGGTATTTCACTTGGATTTTAGGTGTTGGTCTGGCGCTAGCTTTTGGCATCATCAATGTCATGTGGTTAGAGTCAGAACAACCCGATGATAGCCAATAAGGTATTTTTCAAACACGCAATAAAAATACACTTACTTTTCTTTACTAGCTTGTATAGTTTTTAATGCGAATGTATTTAATGGGTCTAATGGCACCGCGCTGCTTACCC
The DNA here is from genome assembly GCA_049662045.1 of Methylophilaceae bacterium. Taxonomy (GTDB): domain Bacteria; phylum Pseudomonadota; class Gammaproteobacteria; order Burkholderiales; family Methylophilaceae; genus Methylotenera. Next base: position 6,868 of record JBATAW010000083.1, read on the forward strand.
ACCCTAGTGGCATCTTTCTCATTCATTAGCCACCTTGACGAAAATCTGGGTAGAGCAACATGCCGCCGTCAACAGGAATGGTGATTCCAGTCATGTAACTGGCGAGGTCACTACATAAAAAAGCAATGGTATGACCAATCTCATCTGGCACGCCAATTCGACCCATGGGAATCTTTCCTTGGAGGTCTGCTAGCCCTTTAGGGTCTTGCCAGACGTTGGCATTGATCGAGGTTTTAATTGCACCAGGCGCAATGCTCAGAACACGAATACCATCTGCCGCCACCTCTTGCGCCAATGTTTTGCTAAACATGCTAAGCCCCGCCTTAGCACTCGTATAGGCGCTGTAACCAGACCAGGGGATAAACTCGTGGACTGAACTTGTATTAACGATGACACCACGACCTTGCTTTTTCATTCGCGCTACGGCCTCACGGGCGCAATAATAGGGGCCTAATAAGTCAACTTCAACTACTTGACGCCAAGCATCAGTGTCGCTATCAGCGCAAAGCGCACGTGCGCCATCTGTACCTGCATTATTAACGAGTATATCTAAGCCGCCAAGCGTTATATCCACTTGCCGAAACATAGCATTTACGCTTGCTTTGTCTGAGATATTATCTAGTTCAAAGATATAGGCCCTGACGCCAAAAGATTTGATTTCATCTGCTATTTTATTTGCCTCATCTGGTTGTTTGCGATAGGTAATCGCGACATCAGCGCCTGCCTGAGCAAGGGATATAGCGGTTGCAGCGCCAAGGCCAGAACTTCCCCCTGTGATAAGCGCTTTGCGACCTTGAAGGTTAATTGGAATCATCGTATTTTCCTTTTCTATTAGATAATCTGTATTTCATAATCTTGGCCATCCCAAGCCTGCTGCTCTAGCCAATAGAAGGTGAATTGGAAGGTTTCGCCCACTTTGAGGCTAGAAAGTGGAAGCTCAACTAGGTGTACGCCAAGCCCTGTATCTTTGGTATTACTATCCTTAATATCTTTCCATCCATTGATACCCCAATGCACGCTGGCAGAAGCCCTAAGCGCAAGGGAAAATTGATTACCAGACCGCATGTGTTGCGGGTGATAACGTGGCCCCCAGACGCTATGAGAGAGCTGAGGGCCAACACCTTGATAGCGTTTCCAAGTGGCTACAGGTCGATCCACTGGATAGCCCAATGTGCGACTAAAACATAGCTTAATAAATTCAGCATGCGCCCAAACTAGGGGCATGGCCGAGCCGCTCGGTTTGCCTGGTTCAAGATGGTATTCTGGAATAGATTTCCAGTCCCATACCTGTTCTGGCAAAAGTCCTGTAGAGCTGGTCATCGCGGCCATGGCTTCGATATAAGGTAAGGAATCTTCGCCTAATTGGAGCGCATAATGTCCACGCTCTCCTGTCAGTAGAGGCCAACCACGCCCCCGCCCAGTGCCATTAAAAGGGCTTCCATCATTATGCTCACCATAGCCATCCCCATTATAACGATGCCAGACAGGGCCATTGGGCGTATCCGTCTTAAGCAGTTGGTCTACTACTTTTATGCTATCAATAATGTAGGGGGCGTTTGGCTGACGCAGTCCGTAGCGCACCAACTGCAGGAAGTCTGTTCCGATTTGTTCATCAGCGGGTAAGTTCGGATCGCAGGCTCTGTTTTTGATTAATATATGCTCTGACTGGGCACCGTCATGCACCAGCACGTCTGCGGGTGCGGTTCGGATGTAATAACCCTCCACTCCAAGGCGCTGTGCCAATGGGGTATTCTTTGCAACAGCCCAATCATCAAGATGAGCGTTCCAATTGTCGGCAAGAAGCAGAGCAACCTCTTTTGCCGCTTCATCAAGGAATGTACTGCCCTCGACCAGCGCAGCGATGGCGATGGCAACGGTGAACGTATTAATGCCTGCATCTTCTTCCCAGCGATCTTGGCACGTGGCTGGACCCTCTCGTGAGATAAAAGTAAGTGCCCGCCGAACCATATCGATGACGGGTATTCCATCTAAAGCACCATGGCTTTGCAATGAAGCTGCCAAAAGCACAGGAAATGCGGTTTCATCAAGCTGAATACCTTGCCAAAAAGGTGCTCCACCAAGCCACTGATTTTGTAGCCAGTGCCCATCCTCTTGCTGTGTTGCAATTAAATAACGCAACACATCTCTGGCATCGTCAAATGCCCCTATTGCTATCAGGGCACCTGCCGTCTCTACCAAATCGCGACACCATACTAGATGATAGCCGCCGCGTGTTTGGCTAGTTTCTCCCCAAGGTACTGCTAGGCTTGCCACGGCAGCACCTGTAAAGGTTCGATCTTGGTGAACTTTAAGCACCATGCAAGACTTTAAAAGCATTTCGCGAAGATGGGTAGGTAATTCAGGAAACTGAAATCCCTGTGACCAAGATTCCCAAAGCTGGCATTGAGTATCCCAAACCGTCGAAAAGTCTTCCATAAGGCTAGCCACTGCCAGCGTCGCTGCCGCCTCCTGGCTCGTGCCGAGACCGAGGGAAAGCGTCGCCTGGTTAGGCAATTCCCCCATCAGGGAAACAGCTCCTGGTCCCGCAGTGTCGTATTGCCAAGTCATACGCCCAAGCTGGTTAAAGTTTTGCCATCCATCACTCGATTCAAGATAGCCAACGGAGCAACGCTGCCAAGCGTCGGATCCATCTTGCGCTGCCGCTGCCAGCGCGAGTCCAAAAGGCCCTTGCTCAGCACATAGCACGGTACGACCGTTATGATTGCTAACTGAGGCTTGATCAGCTTCAGCATCTCCGCCCAGCCTAGCCGCCATCAATGCATATGGTCTCAGACTTTCATCACCTTCTAGTTGATAGCGCAAAAGTAAAACGTCACGAGATTGCGAAGGACAGATTTGTAGCGTAAAAGTGAAGCGCGGGTGACGGTGGATGATGGTGACTACGGGCACGCCAGGACTTGGCTGCCTGACTTCATAATTTCGAAGTTGGCGAAGCTCAACCCAAAACCCTTGATCATCCGCGATGATAAAGCCTAAATCTTTGATTTGGGGAATGTCTATACGTGGGTAGTAAACCTCTGACACAATTCCTTCAGCGACGGTAAACCAAAGTCTTGAAGATCCCAAACCAGTCCCCACCATATCCTTGCCTGCATGTGCCCAAGTTGGGTTCGAAGATTCCGCCTGAGGAGCTTTCATAAGCTATTCCATTCTTTTGTAATGTGTAATCGATAAATGTTGTGTACAGTTGATTAGCTTTTAATCACAGTAGTTCATCGACTAGCATAATATAAATAAGAGTCTAATGCTTAAAAATGAAATATACCGTAACGGTCATGCTCAAAGTGGTAAAGCTTTGCAACGGTTATATTTGACCAATAGTGGCTAGTGAGCAGATACGTGCCTACTCCCAACAAAACGCCCATCAATGGACCCACCCAGTACACCCACCCAGCCTGCCAGTTACCAGAAATTAGGGCAGGGCCAAAACTGCGTGCTGGATTAGTGCTTGTGCCAGAGATATTTGCTTCAGCGAGCACCATGACGGCATATAAAAAAGGGAAAAGCGCTGGCGTAAATTTTTTCAAATAGCGATGCTGAAGAAAGAAAAACAATCCAAAAATGAGGCAAAAAGTAGTTACTGTCTCGCCAAATAACGCCCAGCCTGCACCATAAAATGGGCTAGGTAATGTCGCCCCAAAGTCTATACTGCGACCCATTGCCCCCCATGCAAGCAGTGGGGCCGCGCCCAACGTCGCCCCTATCATCTGTGCAAGCACATAACCTATAGCATGGTGTTTTCTTATTTTCCCCAACAACCAGAATGCAAAGGTAACGGCTGGGTTGATATGTGCACCGCTCTCTTTACCGAGCGGTGAAAGCGCAATGAGTGCGCCAGTAGTGCCAAACAAGAAGCCTGCGATTAGCCGCCGCCAGCCCGCGCTTGGGATAAGTTGAATGATTGGGCTACCTTGGCCGAAACTTACAATGACTATAGACAAGCCTACTGCAACAAGTAGCCCTGTACCTATTAATTCTGCGCCATATAACATCCATGGAAACGGTTGACGATGTGAATATATTTTCAATTTGTCCATATTAATTAGGCACTTTTCAGTAGCGAGATCACTGTAGAATCTATTCCAATTATGTGATTAGCATTGAGCGTTCACTATATTTCATCAATGCTGACATAAACCTTACAAATAGTATCCCCAACCATGAAAAATGTAGAATAATTAGATTTGCTCTAATGTTAGACCTTTCAACCTAAGTTTAAATGTCTGTTTAGCGCTCAAATTTTATGGATTGCCTGACGTAACCTTTGTCACCTTACTATGAATATTTACTTTAGGAATATAGTAAGCTAACCAGAAGGCTAACAGCACAAGAACAGTAATAAACCATTGACTATCATGCACTGCGTTGACCAAAGCCTCTTTAGCATAAGCCAGTAAATGTAATCCTTCATTTCTATTTAATGGAAGCAAGTGTAAAAACTGTTCTGATTTTTCATTGCTGAATAATATTTGAGGATTGTCTAAGCTATATTCCAGCTGCGTTGAGTTTTTTATTGTTAATAGTGAATGTATTTTTGAAGTATATTGGCTTGAAATAATTGAGCCAATCACCGCTGCCCCCATCATGCTTCCAACCATTCTCATTGACTGCAGCATTGCTGTGGCAATGCCGAGTTGTGTTTTTGCTGCACTGGCTTGGACTATGAGTGTTAAATTTGGTAGTAATAGACCCATACCGAGCCCACCTAATGCCATTGCAACGATGATCATAGTATGGGATGTTAAGATGGTGACTTGAGTCATCGTCACTGCTGATATTAAAAAAGCAGACAGTCCAAAATATAAAACTAAATTGGGTGAGTCTATCCGCGACATAATCCTGCCATTCACAATGCTACCAACGGTGATAAAAACAGCTAAAGGGGTTACTAAAGCACCTGCTTGGTTTGGTGATAGTCCAAAGCCACCTTGGAACATTAGAGGGGCGTAATACATGACCGCAAATAAACAAAATCCCATCATAGATGACAGTGCAAAAACTGGACCCAAAATATTATCCTTAAACATTCCTAATGGTATAACTGGGTTTTTACAGCGAAGCTCCCACCAAAATAAAGTGAAGCCTGAAACGAAGCCAATTATTGCTAATGGAACTAGCTGAATAGCGGGTTTATTTTGTAGTAGCCATTCAACCATCAGTTGTAGGCTACCAAGCGTTAGGGCTATAAGAAAAGCGCCCAGCCAGTCCATCGGTGATGGAGGCTGATTTGAGTGACGAATTTTTGGTAAAAATCGCCAAATAAATGCAAGGCTTAAAATGCCAACTGGAAGGTTAACAAAAAATACCCAGCGCCAACCCCAATATTCAGTCAGATACCCGCCAATTGAAGGTCCAACGGCGTTAGCTAAACCAAAAGCTGTGCTGAATAGAACTTGCCAACGTAAGCGCTCATGGGTGTCTGGGAATATATCTGGAATGCTAGCAAAAGATGTGGCGACTAACATTCCACCGCCAATGCCTTGCAAGGCTCTAGCTAAGACTAATTGAAGCATACTTTGAGCCATTCCACAAAGCATTGATGCCACTGTAAACAAAACTATTGCAATAATGATGAATGACTTGCGTCCATATTCGTCACCTAATTTTCCAAAAATTGGAACTGCAACAACTGAGGTTAGTAGATAAGAAGTTCCTACCCAAGCATAAAGTTCAAACCCATTAAGTTCTGCTACTACAGTTGGCAAAGCTGTACCTATGACGGTTTGATCAAGGGCTACCATGATCAGTACAAAACAAAGCCCTATCATCGCTAATAACTTATCGCCAAACTTTTTTGGAGATGAGGTGTAGTTGGTAGCTTCCAATGACTTCCTGGTTGATTGAGTATAGTAAACAATATTATTCCATGCACTAGAATAATAGGGCAACTAAATTAAAAATTAAACGTCTGCATTGGTCGTTTGCGAACAATAATTTATCGCCAGTGCAGCCCAGTATATAATTTAACGATGCAAATAAAAAAGCTGAAACCTAGATAGAGCCAGTTTTTTAATTTTTTATGGTGCGCCTGGCGGGAGTTGAACCCACTACCTTCGGCCTCGGAAACCGACACTCTATCCAAATGAGCTACAGGCGCGTGATTGATATTGACGGGTATTATAGCAAAACCACTTGTTTCTTGTTGGCTTGCATTGAAAGTCTTCTTTTACCTAAAGTTAAAGTGTAGGTATAATATTGCATGGATATATAATTTATTGGGGATAAACAGCAATGAGCAATCAAGGAAATGAATACAAGGGCTCTACGATTAAGCAGTTGATCTTAGTCATTCCAGGTACGATTTTAATATTGACTTTATTAATTTCACTGTTGGCGAAATCATTTAGCACATCATCTGAATCGGCACCTTCTGCTGCAGCGCTTGCAAAAGTGGAAGAAAATATTAAGCCACTTGCAACTGTTGAAGTTGCAAGTGCAGATGCTGGCCCACATGTGGATAAAAGTGGGGAAGAGGTCGTTAAAGCGGTTTGCTCGGCTTGTCACGGCGGTGGCTTAATGGGCTCTCCAAAAATTGGCGATAAAGCAGCTTGGGGGCCACGTATTGCGCAAGGTTACGATACGCTAGTCAATCACGCTATTCATGGTATTCGCGGTATGCCTGCAAAAGGTGGTAATTCTTCTTTATCAGAAGGTGAAATAGCCAACGCAGTGGCATTTATGGCTGATTCAGGTGGCGCTAATTTCAAAGCACCTGCGCCAAAAGCAGCGGATGCAGCGCCAGCGGCCGAAGCGACAAAGCCAGTAGAGGCAGTTAAACCAGTAGCAGAGGCAGCGACAGCGGTTGCTGCAGTTGCCGTGGCTGCTAAAACAGAAACCAAAGTAGCAGGTAAATCTGGTGAAGAGGTATTTAAGGCAACCTGTGCCATGTGCCACAATACTGGCATGATGAATGCGCCTAAATTTGGCGATAAAGAGGCTTGGAAACCACGTATTGCCCAAGGTTACGACACGCTGGTGAACCATGCTGTGAATGGTATTCGCTCGATGCCTGCAAAAGGTGGTAATTCAAGCCTAAGTGATGATGAAGTGGCAGGTGCAGTTAAGTATATGGCCAATGATGCTGGTGCTGGATTTAAATAATGAACTAGTTAATGCTTTACTTTTGCGTTAGTAAAAAGCCACTTAACCTAATTAAGTGGCTTTTTTATTGATTGAGACTTAAAAATGGCAACTTATGCAATTGGCGATATTCAGGGCTGTTATCATGCTTTTCAGGCATTGTTAGCTAAGATTGATTTTAAACCAAGCCAAGATGAATTGTGGTTGGTGGGTGATTTAATTAATCGTGGTACTGGCTCGTTAGAAGTGTTGCGCTGGTGTTATCAACATCAAGATAGTTTAAAAGTCGTGCTAGGTAACCATGATTTACATGCGCTTGTCGTCGCCGCTGGGTTTGTAAAACCAAAACGTAGCGACACACTGACCGCTTTATTAATGGCAAAAGATAGCCATGTCTTACTTTATTGGTTGCGCCATCAACGCCTAGTGGTAAGCAATGCGCAATATTTAATGGTACACGCGGGTTTGTTACCACAATGGACTGTAGCACAAACCTTAACTTATGCCAAAGAGGTTGAATCTGCCTTACAAGCAGATGATTATTTACATTTTTTAGCCCATATGTATGGCAACAAGCCCAATATTTGGCGTAACGCTTTAACAGGTTTAGACCGTTTGCGCGTCATCACCAACGCCATGACGCGTTTGCGCGTTTGCACCGCGCAAGGTGAAATGGAGTTTGATTTTAAGGGCGAGTTACAAGATATTCCTAGTGGCTATATGCCTTGGTTTGATGTGCCAAACCGTGCCAGCCAAGAAATACAGGTGATTTTTGGGCATTGGTCAGCGCTTGGTTTACAGCAGCGTACCAATGTGGCCGCGTTGGATACAGGTTGCTTGTGGGGTGGGCAACTCACGGCGATGAATTTAGAGACCAAAGCGATTACACAAGTGCCATCAAATCCGCTAGATAAGCCAATAAAAATTCACAGTGAAAAATAGCTAAAAATCACTTAAATTCACCCATCTTTATCTTATCACCTCTGTGAGCGGCCTAGAATGCGGCTCGCAGAGGTGTTAAAATCGTTCGTAGATTTTTAGAGAGGGATATTGCCTTAAATTGTTATCTAAAATTAAGGGTTTTATAAACCCAAAGTTGCTCTAATATTTTGTTCAATTTGCAGGGTTAATTTACGGCGATCTTTGTCTTCATTCGTTAATTGGGCAGTGACAATGGGCGCTAAAAAATGCAGCTCAACGGTTGGGTTTTTTTGCTGCAGTATTTGAAAAATAGATTGTTTCATGGTGGTTTCATTAGCATAAGCCATGGCTGTATTAATGCCTCCATGATGATGCGGATAGCGAATAGCGACCGCTTGTACAGTGGCGTTGGCATGAATAACCGCTTGCATAATACTGCTTTTGAACGGCATCATTTTTGTGCCGTCTGTGGTTGCGCCCTCTGGAAACAAACATAAATTATCACCTGCGCTAAGGCTACTGGCGGTCAAATGTGCGATACGCACGGCATCTTTGCGTTTGTCACGCTCAACAAATAACACATCTGCTCGCTTAGCTAAAAAGCCAATGACTGGCCAGTGTTTGATGTCTGATTTAGCAATAAAACGCAGTGGTACCATGCTATTTAAGGCATGAATATCGAGCCATGAAATATGATTTGCGACGATCATGGTGCTAACTATCACTTGATGAGCTTGCGGCACAAAACCGTGTGCAGTGACTTGTAAATTTAAAGCCGCTAGCAAACGTCTATGCCACCAGCGAATCAGGTTCAACTTATTCGATGGGCTTGAGAAGGGAAATACTATGCTCACAATGACCACACCCAACAGGGTATGAGAAGTCACGCGGCAAATTCTAAAACCGCGGGTGAAAGCATTAGTGGTGTGGTTTTTGGCTGGCAAGGGTTTTATTTATCTGGCAAGTTTCAAAAAGGCTCAAATACCTAATTTCAAAAAGTGCGTGGCATATCTGAAGTTGATAATTAAAAAGGCGACTAACCGCATCGCCTAATGTAATGCATTCAATATGCGTATTTAGTGAGATACGCGTGAGTTTTCACCATTTTCAATAATGCGCACTTTTTCACCAATGTTAAAGGCTTCATCTGCTTCTTGTACGATTGCAATTAAGCCACCACCGTCTATTTTAACAGTGATTTCTAACGCGTCTTTACGCGTTACGCCTTCTTCAAGCGCGGAACCAGCAAGTCCGCCAGCAACTGCACCTAATACCGCCATGATTGCGCTACCGCGACCACCACCAACAGATCCGCCAGCGATGCCGCCCACGGCACCGCCTGCAATGGTGCCGATAGGCGTTTTTGTGCCTTCAAGCTTCACTTGGCGAACACCTTCAATGATGCCCGTTTTTACTGTTTGTACTTTGCGTGCTTCTTCACGGCTATAAACGCCACCTGAATTTGAGCTGGCGCATGATATTAAAAAAAGACTTAATAAGCCAATTGCCAATAGTTGCGTAGTTTTCATTTCAATTTTCCTTAATTTACCATCTTAACTTTATGCGCTTAGTTTAGTTTCATTCACTTTTATATCATTGACTAAGGCTTGCGTGTAAATTGCTTCAATTTCTGCACGTGTTGGTTTGTGATTTTGTCCACCACGACTTTCAATTTTAATAGCCCCCATTGTGGCGGCCAAGCGGCCACAGGTTGGCCAATCCCAGCCCTTTGCCATACCAAACAGCAATCCTGCACGATAAGCATCACCACAGCCTGTTGGGTCAACAATCTTCTTAGCTTTAACGCTTGGTATATCAAAACGTTGACCATTCGCGTAAATTTGAGAGCCACTACCACCTAAAGTAACGATTAAGGCGTTAACTTTTGCAGCGAGTTGCTCAAGGCTTAGCCCCGTTTTATCTTGAATAATTTGCGACTCATAATCGTTAACAGCTAAATAATCGGCCATTTCGATAAAGTGCATTAGCTCTTCTCCGTTAAACATCGGCAGGCCTTGGCCAGGGTCAAACATAAATGGAATTTTTGCATCAAAGCACTCTTTTGCGTGCTGAAACATGCCATCGCGACCATCAGGCGCAATAATGGCAATTTTTACATGTTGCGCATCGTTCACACTGTTTTGGTGGGATTCCACCATCGCACCTGGGTGAAATGCGGTGATTTGATTATCATCCATATCAGTGGTAATGAAGGCTTGCGCTGTAAAGCTATTCGCAATGGTTTTAATGTGCGTAGTATTCAGTTTATTTTGATTTAACCATGCGGCGTAAGTGCTAAAGTCCTCACCTACCGTGGCCATCACTAAAGGCTCCCCCTCAAGTAATTGAAGGTTATAAGCAATATTTCCTGCGGTGCCACCAAATTCACGGCGCATTTCAGGTACATAAAACGCTACGCTTAACGCATGAATTTTATCGGGTAAAATGTGGTTTTTAAATTGATCTTGAAACACCATAATGGTGTCAAAAGCGAGTGAGCCGCAGATAAGTATAGACATATAGACTTAAAGTATAATGATAAAGCCCTATTATCTTGCAAATGCTGGTTTAAAGCCAGATTAAATGCTTGCTTAGTAGCTTATGTGCTTATCAAACAGCGTGTGTTATTTTCCATTTTCTGCGACGGCACTTATATGCCGTCATGTATACCATCATACCCATAAAACAAAAAAATAGGGGAACTCAAAGTTTACATGTAAGATTGTTAAGCATTGATAACTGACAGCTAGAATATGAGAAATAAAATATTTGATAATATTGTTACTTTTGTGATTGAGCGTGACAAGCTTGATTAAGTTAAATATCCGTCAAAAAATCGTTGGTTTACTAGTTTTCTACTTTGTAGTCGCCTTAGTTGCTATCGGTTCAACCTTATTTGTTTCTTGGCGTTTAGAGGGTGGTGCAGCGGCCATTAATGATGCTGGACGTGAGCGTATGCGTTCTTATCGAATTGCTTATCTACTAACTCAGCAGGCACGTTACCCTTCCAGTGTATTGCAACAAGATTTTGAGAATGAAATCAAACTTTTTGAGGGTACACTTTTCGAATTGGAATCGGGTAACCCTCAACGCCCCATATTTTTACCTAAAGATAATGATGTTAAAGCTAAAATGATTAGCCTTCGCCATGCATGGCAGAATCAGGTAAAACCAAAAATTAACGATATTCTTCACAAAGATAGCGCGAGTACTGAACAGCGATTAGCAGAATATCGACCAATTTTAGAGACATTTGTTAAAGAGATTAATGATTTAGTTAGTATGGTGGAGCATAGCAATGCACGTGCAACTAATTTACTACGCTTTTTACAAATCTCGCTTGTGAGCCTCGCTGTCATTGGTACACTTTTATTGGTTTACTTATTTTCAAAAATGGTGGTGCGCCCAGTAACGCGTTTGCAGTCTGGCATTGGTCGGATGGCCGATGCAGATTTTAGTGTACGTTTGCCTGTGACTAGCAATGACGAGCTTGGTGAGTTAGCCAAGGGCTTTAATCGCATGGCTGGTCAGCTACAAGATATTTATTCTACACTGGAGCAACGCGTAGAAGAGAAATCACGCAGTGTAGAAGCAAAAAATAAAGAGCTCGCAGCACTGGACAAAGAAATGGCAGTGTCTGAAGAGCGTAATTTACTCGCACAAGAACTACACGATAGCATTGCTCAATCACTTGCTTTTTTGAATATACAAGTACAGTTATTGCAGGATGATTTGCAACATAACAAAATCACGCAAGCACTCAACGTGCTGGCACAAATCCGCGAAGGTGTTCAGGAAAGTTACGATGATGTGCGCGAATTACTTGTGCATTTTCGTACCCGCATTGGAAATACAGATTTAATAACAGCCATTTTTAGTGCACTTGAAAAATTTGAAGGGCAAACAGGCATTGCTAGTGATTTCATCGTTGAGGGTAAAACGCCTGCTTTAGAACCTGAGCAAGTATTACAAGTGATGCATATTGTGCAAGAGTCACTTTCTAATGTGCGCAAGCATGCTAAAGCCAGCAAAGTTGAAGTGGTGCTACATAAAAATGAAAAAACCATCCTTGATATTCGCGATAATGGTATAGGTTTTGATGTCAAAAGTGATGCGGGTGAAACACATGTAGGGTTGCGAATTATGCGTGAACGCGCACATCGTATTGGCGCGCAGCTATCTTTTGATTCAACACTAGGTAGTGGAACGCATATTAGCCTTATACTGCCTGAACAATTACAAGAAGGTTAACGCATATGGACTTTGGCAAGAAACCTATTCGTATACTACTCATTGATGACCATACCTTATTTCGCAGTGGTGTCAAGTTGCTACTTGAAAGGCAAGTAGAATTTGAAGTGGTCGGTGAGGCTGGGGATGGTTTAGAAGGAGCCAAACTGACCAAGCAACTCAAACCAGATGTTGTGTTGCTTGATTTAAACATGCCAATTACCAGCGGATTGAAAACAATTCCTTTACTGAAGGAAGAAGCGCCAGAGGCACAAATTCTCATGCTGACAGTTTCTGAAGATGCAGAAGATTTACTTGATGCGCTACGAGCTGGCGCACGTGGGTATTTGCTTAAGAATATCGAAACCGATTTTTTATTAAATGCCATACACAGTGCGGCAAATGGCGAGTCTGTGATGTCATCGCAAATGGCTGGCAAGTTGGCAGATGCTATGCGAGCTATACCAAAAGAAACATCATCATCCGCAGCAGAAATTAATAAACTTACGCCACGCGAGCGCGAAATCATTGTGATGTTAGCGCGAGGTGCCAGTAATAAAGAAATTGCAAGAATACTTGACTTATCAGAATCTACCGTCAAAATTCATGTGCAAGGTGTTTTGCGCAAACTCAACCTTAGCAGCCGTGTGCAAGCCGCTGTTTATGCGGTGGAGCACGGGATGGTAAGGGGTGCTTAGGGTTATGCACTCATTAATCGTCTGACTACGTTGCGCTTAACAGGGCTTAATACATTAGCAACCCGCAGACCAGCCCTTCTGGCCAATCGCGCAGGTAAACGTTCATCAGCATATAGTTTAGCAATGGCATTGGTGCCTAAGTATAAAGGCAAGGTTGCGCGTTTGTGAATTCGTTCAAACTTGCTTAAGGCTGATTTTAAACCCGCATCACTTACCTTAACTAGCTGATTTGCAAGGGTTTCAGCGCCCAATAGTCCTAGATTAAAGCCGTGAGCCGTCACTGGGTGCATGCCTACAGCAGCATCCCCTATTAAAGCAAAACGGTGGGCAATAAATTGATTCGCATAAACCGCCACAAGCGGATATGCAAAGCGCCTACTGACCAATTGCAGGATTCCTAGCTTACATTTCAAACGACGTTCTATCTCGTGCGTAAACGATGTTTCATCTAAGGCAAGTAAATGTTCAATTTGTGGTGTAGGTAAGGTAATCACCACAGAAGAGCAATTGCCAGCCAGCGGTAAGAGTGCAATTGTCTGCTCCCAATCAAAGATTTCATAGGCGGTATCAAAGTGAGGTGTTTCATGAGCCATACGACAAACCAGCATCGTTCTACCAAAATCCGTCATGGAAGCCCCAATACCCATTTGTTTACGCATCGCAGAAAAACGACTATCGGCAGCAACAAGCAAGCGGCTTTTTAGTTGCTTACCAGAGGTAGTCGTGACCTGCACGTAATCGGGATGGACGTTGATGTTTTGTAATCCTACACCTGCCATTACTTGTACATCAGATTGGGTTTTTACTTCTTGAAATAAGCCGCGTCGAATGGCGTGATTAGATACCATAAAACCTAAACCTTCATCTGAAGCTGGAGGGGCCGAAAAGTCTAATCTATATTGTGAGTTACCATTGAGTACGCTGGCGGTACTCAGTTTTGAAAATTCATCATGTTCAAAATGGTTCACAACGCCCATGTCTGTGAGTAAGGACATAGAATGTTGCGTTAACGCAATTTCGCGCCCATCAAAAGCTGGGCTTGCAATGGAGTCTAAAGATTGTTGCTCTAATACAGCGATGGCTTGGCCATGCGCTGATAATAATCTTGCAAGACTAAGCCCCGCTGGGCCTGCCCCAGCAATTAATATATCTAACATAAGTTACCTCTCCAAATTAATTATCTTCAAGTTAATCTTTAAAACCTACGGGGTCATTATAAGCACTTGAGTGCCAACTCTAGTACTAGTCTTAAGTACTAGTTCTTATGCTTCATCCAATCCATACCCTTGCACACGCTTAATTTGATGTATGTCAAAGTGAGTGAGTGCATGGGCGTTTAGACTGCAATTCAGTAATTTGTAATTGGAATCGAAGGGGTAATGATGGCGACAGAACAATACAAGGCTTGGTCAGTGGTCACGGCAAGTACATTGTCCTTCACAGTATGTTTTATGATTTGGATGATGTTTGCTGTGATTGGCATACCAATTAAAGCGGCGTTAGGTCTCAATGAAACCGAATTTGGTATTTTAATTGCCACACCAGTGCTTACAGGTTCTCTGATTAGGCTGCCGCTTGGCATGTGGACAGACAAGTTTGGTGGTCGCATTGTATTTTTTGTACTCATGCTTTCTACCGTTATTCCTATTTGGCTGATTTCTCGCTGTACTGAATATTGGCAATTTCTGATAACTGGATTGTTTGTGGGTGTTGCTGGAGGTGCGTTTACGGTGGGAATAGCCTACTGCGCACGTTGGTTTCCTAAAAATCGTCAGGGGCTGGCCATGGGCATTTTTGGTGCAGGCAACACAGGCGCAGCGGTGACCAAGTTAGTTGCGCCCCTCATCGTTGTGGCCTACGGTTGGACGATGGTGCCTCAAGTTTACGCAGTACTAATGTTAGTGACAGCCGTTTTATTTTGGCTATTTACCTTTTCAAATCCAGCGCACAAAGTTGGTAAATCAATCTCTATGCGCGAACAGATGGTGGTGTTAAAAGACCCTAAAGTCTGGAAACTCAGCCAATATTATTCCATTGTATTTGGCGGTTATGTTGCTTTGGCGCTATGGATGACCAAATACTACATTGGTGAATATGGTTTTGACTTAAAAACAGCTGCATTGATGGCTGCTGCTTTTAGCATTCCTGGCGGAATTCTACGTGCAGTAGGAGGCTATTTTTCTGATAAATATGGGGCGCATACAGTGACTTGGTGGGTGCTTTGGGTATCACTGGTTTGTTTGTTTTTTTTATCTTATCCACAAACTGATGTTTCCATTATCACGGTAAAAGGTCCACAGACTTTTCGTCTAGGTCTAAACGCCACCATGTTCACCATTGTTATGTTTACTATGGGCACAGCCTTTGCCATCGGCAAGGCTTCAGTTTTTAAATACATTGCAGATGATTACCCAAAAAATATTGGCGTGATTTCAGGCGCGGTTGGTTTGGCTGGCGGCTTAGGTGGATTCTTAATGCCGATAATATTTGGCGTATTGCTAGATTTAACAGGCGTGCGCACATCCGCATTTATGTTGATGTTTGGCATTGTGTGGGTGTCACTTATCTGGATGTACTGGACAGAGGTGCGACCAGTAAAAATTGAACGTCATTCCAAACAACAAGAATCAAAACAAGCTGCATCAATTTAGGAGGAAAATTATGCCAACAAATATCAAAAACTGGGATCCAGAAGACGCCAAATTTTGGGAATCCACGGGTAAGAAAATAGCGTATCGTAACCTTTGGATTTCTGTGCCAGCTTTACTGTGTGGATTTGCCATCTGGCTGATGTGGGGAATCATCACAGTACAAATGTCCAACCTAGGTTTCACTTTTAGTCAGGATGAGTTATTCACACTGACGGCGATCTCAGGTCTAGCAGGTGCAACTATGCGTATCCCGTCCTCTTTCTTTATCCGCATTGCAGGTGGCCGCAATACTATCTTCCTGACCACGGCCATGTTGCTAAGTCCAGCCATCGGCACTGGCATCGCCCTGCAACATACCGAGTGGCCACTGTGGGTATTCCAGTTAATGGCACTATGGTCTGGTGTGGGCGGCGGTAATTTTGCCAGCTCTATGTCAAACATCAGCACTTTTTTCCCCAAGCGTTTGCAAGGTACGGCACTGGGTCTCAACGCTGGGTTGGGTAATTTTGGCGTCACCACCATGCAGATTCTGATTCCCTTGCTCATGACAGTCGGTATTTTTGGCGCATTGGGAGGAGAGCCAGAGTCGCTACTCAAGAGTAGTGGCTGGCTATTCGGTAAAATCCCTGCTGGAACGCCGACTTATATCCAAAATGCAGGTTTTACATGGGTGCTATCGTTGGTTCCATTGGCATTTTTTTGCTGGTTCGGGATGAATAATCTTTCTACAATATCGTCCGACAGCAGTAACACTTTTCTCGCCTTCGTTAAAATTACGTGGCTGTATACACTGGCTTTCATTCCAGCCATCGCTGGGATGTACTTTTACCTGCCTGCTCCAACTGGGCTAGGCATCCTCAATATGTGGGTTGCTATGCCACTCATCATCGGCAGTACCCTGCTGATCATGAAGCTGGCTGCATTTGGTGCCATGAAGGAAAATATCGCCAAACAGTTCGCCATATTTAAAAACAAACACACTTGGTCGATGACCGCGCTGTATATGGTGACCTTCGGCTCTTTCATCGGTTTCTCGATGGCGTTGCCACTATCGATTAAGATCATTTTCGGCGATGTACACACGTTGGATGCCGCCACCGGCATCTGGACACACGTCAAAAACCCAAATGGACCAGCTGCCTTGACCTACGCTTGGATTGGCCCCTTTGTTGGAGCATTGATTCGCCCAGTTGGCGGTTGGCTTTCAGACAAGGTCGGTGGTTCGATTGTTACCCAAGTAATTTCAGCAGTGATGGTGGTGGCTTCTATTTATGCAGGTTATATCATGATGCAAGCCTTTCATTCAGCAACACCAGAGATTTACTTTATGAAATTTCTCATCACGTTTGTGGTGTTATTTGCAGCAAGTGGCATTGGTAATGGCTCTACTTTTCGCACTGTAGGCGTCATTTTTGACAGGGTGCAAGCGGGGCCCGTATTAGGTTGGACATCTGCGGTGGGGGCATATGGTTCTTTTATTGCCCCAGAAGTCATTAATGGACAGATTAAGGCGGGTTCCCCAGAAATGGCGATGTATGGTTTTGCAGTATTTTATGCATTGAGTTTGGTATTAAATTGGTGGTTTTACTTACGCCCAAGTAGCGAAATTAAAAACCCATAAAGCTGTATATAAGGCAGCCGAACGTTGATAGCGTGCGGCAAGTAAATTTAAAGAAAACGTTAGGAGAAAAGCATGAGTCATTTTTTAGATAGGCTGAAATTTTTCGATAAAGTTAAAGCAACTTTTTCAAATAATCACGGCATTGTTACCGTTGAGGATCGCCAATGGGAGGATACTTATCGTCATCGTTGGCAACATGACAAAGTGGTACGTTCTACGCATGGTGTGAACTGCACGGGTGGCTGCTCTTGGAAGATTTTTGTCAAAAATGGCCTAGTGTCTTTTGAAATGCAACAAACAGACTATCCTCGCACCCGCGACGATTTGCCCGACCACGAACCTCGTGGTTGCCAACGCGGCGCATCGTTCTCTTGGTATTTATATAGCCCGCACCGTATCAAGCACCCACTAATTCGGGGTCGCTTGATTGATTTATATCGCGCTGAGCGTAAGTCTGGCAAAGACCCAGTTGAGGCATGGGCGGCAATCCAATCTGATGAAGGTAAACGTAAGCAATACACGGCGGTACGTGGTTTAGGTGGCTTTGTACGTGCGCCTTGGGATGAGGTCAATGAAATCATTGCTGCTGCTAATGTGTACACCATTAAAAAATGGGGGCCAGACCGCATTTTTGGCTTTTCACCTATTCCAGCAATGTCAATGATTTCTTACGCTGCAGGTGCTCGGTATCTCTCCCTTATCGGTGCGGCCGTCGGTTCTTTTTATGATTGGTATTGTGATTTGCCAGCAGCAAGCCCACAAGTATGGGGTGAGCAGACGGATGTACCAGAAGCAGCTGATTGGTATAACTCAACTTACATTATCATCCTTGGCGCTAACTTGCCGATGACCCGTACGCCTGATGCGCATTTTGCCTCAGAAGTACGCTACAAAGGCGCAAAAATTGTGGCGATGGCACCAGATTTTGCCGAGTTCTGTAAATTCTCTGACTTATGGATGCCAATTCGCCAAGGAACTGATGCCGCAGCCTTCCTAGCAATGGGGCATGTTGCGCTCAAAGAGTATTACATTGACAATCAAGACCCATATTTCCAGGAATATGCACGTAAATATACTGATTTACCAATGCAAGTCATGTTACGCAAGCTAGAGAATGCTTATGTATCTGATAGATTTTTACGCGCTTCTGATTTTGATGGAGCACTAGGCGAGGCTAATAACCCTGATTGGAAAACAATCGTTTTCGATAAAAAGAGCCTGACTTTTGTAGCGCCGAATGGCAGTATTGGTTTCCGTTGGGGTGAAGATGGTAAATGGAATCTTCTTGAAAAGAATGGTGCTAATCAACAAGAAATTGAGGCTGAGTTAACATGCATCACTGACCGAGATGAAGTAGTTTCAGTTGGCTTTCCACATTTTAACTATGATGAAGATGATTTACTCTTCCGCAATGTGCCAGTACGTAAGGTCAAGTTAGCGGACGGTGAAGAGGTGTTGGTTGCGTCTGTGTTTGATCTGCAAATCGCGCAATACGGTATTGACCGCGGTTTGGGTGGCGGTAACGTTGCCAAGAGCTATAACGATGCTGATGTTGCCTATACGCCAGCTTGGGCTGAAAAAGTCACTGGCGTGAAAGCGGCGGATATTGAGCGTACAGGTCGTGAGTTTGCCTATAATGCCTCTAAAACCAAAGGTAAGTCTATGGTGATTATGGGTGCAGGGATTAACCATTGGTATCACAATGACTTAACCTATCGCTCTATTATGAATATGTTGCATATGTGTGGCTGCGTCGGGCAATCTGGCGGTGGTTGGGCGCATTATGTTGGCCAAGAAAAATTACGTCCGCAAGCAGGTTGGGCACCAATCGCCTTTGCTACTGATTGGCATCGCCCACCTCGCCACACTAATGCAACGTCCTATTGGTATTTTCATACTGATCAATGGCGTTACGAAACCATGGATGCAGATGCGTTGTTATCTCCAGCAGGAAAATGTAAAAATAAGGGTAATTCGATTGCGGACTACAACGTCAAAGCAACACGTATGGGTTGGCTGCCTTCGGCACCAAATTTTAATCGTAACCCGATTGAATTGGCTGAAGAGGCCATGGCAAGTGGCGCTACAGATGAGGCTTCTGTTGCGCAATATATTGCGGGACAACTTAAATCGGGTGCTTTAGATGTGGCTTATGCTGACCCTGATAACCCAGTCAATTGGCCTCGTAATCTATTTGTCTGGCGTGCTAATCTGATTGGCTCATCTGCCAAGGGGCATGAGTATTTTCTTAAGCATTTACTAGGTGCACAAAATAGCGTGCTACAAGAAGGTGGTGCAGGCCGCAACAATAAAGAAGTGGTATGGCATGAAGATGCCCCTATTGGCAAGCTAGATTTGATGGTGGACATTAACTTCCGACTCAACTCTACTGGAGCGTATTCGGATATCGTTCTGCCAACCGCTACTTGGTATGAAAAGAATGATCTCAATACCACTGACATGCATCCGTTTATCCATCCGCTATCTGAAGCGGTTAGCCCTGGTTGGGAATCAAAATCTGATTGGCAGATTTTTAAGACTATCGCTAAGACTTTTTCACCACTAGCTGAAAAGCACCTAGGCACCAAGAAAGAAGTGGTGGCGTTTCCGATGCAGCATGATTCGGCAGCGGAGCTTGCACAGCCATTTGGCGAAGTTAAGAACTGGAAAGAAGACGGTTCTGATCCAATACCTGGCAAAACCATGGCGTTTATCAAACTAGTTGAGCGTACTTATGGTGATACCTATCGGAAATATATCGCTTTAGGACCTTTAATGACTAAGCTTGGTAACAACATCAAAGGCATAGACTGGAATACCGACCAGGAATATGAAGAACTTAAAAAGCACAATTACACAGTGAAAGAACCAGGTGTTTCTTTTGGCATGCCATCGCTGGAAGAAGATATGGCGGTGTGTGACTCTGTGATGCGTATGGCACCAGAAACCAATGGTGAGGTTGCGCATAAATCATGGAGCGCCTTGTCCGTCAAGACTGGTATTGACCATCATCATCTTTACGCTGGCCGTCATGAAGATAAGTTTACCTTCAAAGATATTCAGGCGCAGCCACGTAAAATTATTACTGCGCCTACTTGGTCTGGTATTGAGTCTGAGCATGTTTCCTACACAGCGGGCTACACTAATATTCACGAGCATATTCCGTTTCGTACGTTAACTGGCCGTGCACATTTTTATCAAGACCATGAATGGATGCTAGATTTTGGTGAAGGTTTCTGTACATACAAACCGATGGTAGATTTAGGTGAATTAAACGCACTACCCGCTAAAGTGCTTGCTAAACCACACCTCTCATTGAATTGGATTACACCGCATTCAAAATGGGGTATCCACTCTAGCTACCAAGATACCGCGCGTATGCTAACGCTATTCCGTGGTGGGCCTTGCGTTTGGTTATCTGAAATAGATGCCCAGCAAATTGGTATCGAAGACAATGATTGGGTCGAGGCGGTAAACCACAATGGTGCTACGGTAGCTCGCGCAGTGGTTTCACAACGCATACCACGAGGCATGGCCATGATGTATCACGCGCAAGAGAAGACCGTAAACGTTCCAGGGTCGCCTTCAACTGGTAAACGTGGCGGTATCCTTAACTCTGTAACAAGGGTGATTATGAAGCCAACCAACATGATTGGTGGTTACGCACAGCTTTCATATGCGTTTAACTATTATGGAACGGTGGGCTGCCAGCGCGACACCATGGTGGCGTTACATAAGATTGCAGATAAGGATGTGGATTGGTTAGAACGTCCACTAACCCCTGAACGCGAAAAACAACTTAATCCCGTCGGCGTTGGCGCTAAGTAAAGAATATAGGAGAACATCATGAAAGTACGCGCACAATTCGCTTTTGTCTTCAACTTGGACAAATGTATCGGTTGTCACACCTGTTCTGTGACTTGTAAAAACGTCTGGACGAACCGTAAAGGCGTTGAGTATGCCTGGTTTAATAATGTTGAATCTAAACCAGGTGTGGGCTACCCAAAGCAATGGGAAGACCAGGAGAAGTGGCATGGTGGCTGGGAGCTGAAAAATGGTAAGTTGGAGCTAAAGTCAGGCAATCGTGCATCTAAACTGATGAACATTTTTGCTAACCCTGACATGCCAGAAATCGATGATTATTACGAGCCGTTTACCTACAACTATGCCCATTTGCAAAATGCAAAGTTATCTGAGGCTTCACCTACAGCACGACCTATCTCGCAGATTACGGGCGAGAGTATGGAAAAAATTACTTGGGGGCCAAATTGGGAAGACGACCTCGCAGGTGAGTACACTAAACGCAGTAAAGATAAGAACATGGATAACATACAAAAAGAAATGTATGGTCAGTTTGAGAACACTTTCCATATGTATTTACCACGTATTTGTAACCATTGTCTCAATGCGTCTTGTGTAGCTGCTTGTCCTTCTGGCTCTATCTACAAGCGCGAAGAAGATGGCATCGTGTTGGTAGACCAAGATAAATGTCGTGGTTGGCGCATGTGCGTAAGCTCTTGCCCGTATAAGAAAGTATTTTATAACTGGGAATCTGGCAAAGCTGAGAAATGTGTTGGTTGTTACCCACGCGTGGAATCAGGCATGCCAACAGTGTGTTCAGAGTCTTGCGTGGGGCGTATTCGCTACAACGGCATTATGCTCTATGACGCTGACCGTATAGAAGAGTTTGCAAGTATGGAAGACGAACAAGACCTTTACGAAGCGCAACGCAGTATATTCTTAGATCCAAACGACCCAGAGGTGATTGCTGCTGCCCGTCTTGAGGGCATCAATGAAGACTGGTTAGATGCTGCGCGCAGATCGCCCATTTGGAAAATGGTGATGGACTGGAATATTGCCTTCCCTATACATCCTGAGTTTCGTACGTTACCGATGGTGTGGTATGTACCGCCACTTTCACCAGTGCAATCACAGATTGACCAAGGTAATTTGCCAGTGGGTCCAGATGGTGCAATTCCGTTAGCTGGAACCATGCGCTTGCCAATTCAATACTTGGCAAACCTGCTTACCGCGGGCAAAGAAGCGCCAGTTGAAAGTGCGCTGAATAAACTTATCGCTATGCGTAGCTATCAACGCTCTTTGCACGTGGAAGGCAAAGTGGATACACGTGCTATTGATGCTGCTGGTTTAACAGAAGATCAGGCGAAGGAAATGTATCGCTACTTGGCGATTGCTAATTACGAAGACCGCTTTGTGATACCTACTGGGCATACGGAAGAAACCTTAGATGATTCATTTGGCTTTCAAGGTCAAAATGGGTTCACATTTGGTAATGACACATCAGCTGGTGTGAGCAAAATTACATTATTCCCACGCCGCCGCAAAGAAACAGTTGAGCCTAAAGAATTAGCGCCTTCTGCAGATGAATGAAAAGGAGAACCACATGAGACTTTATAAAATTTTATCAGTTTTGCTGGAATACCCAGATCAGGAACTTATTGACCATCTGCCAGAGGTTTACCATGAAATACAAGTCAGCACAGAGATTGAAGACGATGAACGTTCTGCGCTACTCAAGTTTTACGGTTATCTTAAAAATAAATCGCTCACAGCGTTACAAGAAAACTATGTGCAGACGTTCGATATGACGGCTGAGCATAGCCTGCATCTGACACATCATTTGTTTGGTGATGACAAGAATCGCGGACCAGCACTGATTGATTTAGGTGAGTTGTACAAAGATTATGGTGTGGAAGTAGTGACTAACGAACTGCCAGACTATTTACCTATTATTTTAGAGTTTGCCGCTTATATGGATGATAGTGAAGCCAGCGTATTTTTAGCTGACGCCAATAAAGTGTTAACTACTTTGACTGAAAATCTAGAAAAAGCTGAAAGCCCATACGTAGCGCTACTTTCCGTTGTTGAAGGCCGCGCTACTTTAACCAGACTTACGGCATAAGGAGAACGAACATGCAAAATTTTCTTTACGGGGTTTATCCCTACATTGCCCTCTCTGTATTCTTACTGGGCAGTTTACTACGATTTGACCGTGACCAATATACTTGGAAAAGTGACTCAAGTCAGTTGCTATCCAAGGCCAATATGCGGCTTGGAAGCAATTTATTCCATGTTGGTATTATTGCTATCTTTTTTGGGCATGCGGTAGGTTTGTTGACACCACATCATCTATTTACTGGGCTAGGTGTTTCAGATATGGCGCATCAGATGGTCGCTATCTGGGCTGGCTCAATTTTTGGTGGATTGTGTTTAATTGGCGGTGCAATTCTTTGGGTTCGACGTATGTTTAATGCACGCATATCAGCGACTAGTCGTGGTTCTGATAAGTTTATCCTAACATGGTTGCTTCTTACACTGATTATAGGTCTTTCTACCATTCCTGTTTCTATCGGTCATGCCAATCATGATAATCCAAGTGTGATGATAGCGCTGGCAGAATGGGCGCAGAGTATTGTCTACCTACGTCCTAACCCAGCATTGTTAGATGGTGTAGACACCATATTTAAGGTGCATTTGTTTTTTGGCATGACAGTGTTTTTGGTATTTCCATTTACGCGGATGGTGCATGTTTGGAGCGCTCCATTTAGCTACATCAATCGGCCTTATCAGATTGTCCGTAGCAAACGTAAATTCAGATAAATTAGTTGTGCAGATTTATTAGCACTCAATAAAAGTCTGATTATTTAAAATGGAAATTAAAATGAAACACCTAATTAAAATTGGAGATCTGGCGGCAATAGTAGTAT
This sequence comes from Methylophilaceae bacterium, assembly GCA_049662045.1. Classification (GTDB taxonomy): domain Bacteria; phylum Pseudomonadota; class Gammaproteobacteria; order Burkholderiales; family Methylophilaceae; genus Methylotenera. The sequence continues at coordinate 30,818 of JBATAW010000083.1, forward strand.
TTGGCGTGTCGCCAGCAATAGCAGCAGATGCTGCTTCACCACAAGCTACAACTTTAAGTGAAGCTATTTCTGAAGGAAAATCATTGACCAACTTTCGGCTACGTTATGAATATGTTGATCAGGATGGCAAAACAGAAAATGCTAACGCATGGACCTTACGTAGTTTAATCGGCTGGCAAACCAAGCCATTTCATGATGTTAGCGTTGCTGCACAAGTGATCGGCGTGTCACCACTAAATAATGAATACAATGACTCTAATAAAGGGGTTTCTGAACCTGGAAAGGGTAATTACCCTGTTGTCCTTGATCCTGAAAATTATGGCATCAATCAATTGTTGATAGAGTGGAGCGGTATTCCAAAAACCAAGGTTCGATTGGGTCGCCAGTCTGTAAAGCTTGATAATGTACGTTTCGTCGGTAATGTGGAGTTTCGTCAGGTGATGCAAGTATATGATGGCGTTGCAGTCGAGAATAAAAGCCTGCCAAATACTGACATATATTTAGCACATTTTGGAAGAGTTAAACAGATTAACACCTTATTACGAGATGGTAATTTTGAATTGGCAAATATCAAATATAAGTTTACGCCAACTGAAAGTCTGGCAGGCTATGCTTACTTTGTGGATTGGGATTCTGCACAATTAGCGGCGACTTCGCCTGCAACCTCGAACAAAACCTTTGGTTTACGCCTAAATGGAGACAGAAAGCTCAATGAAAAATGGAAAGTCTTGTACACAGCGGAATACGCTAAACAGGATAATTACAAGGATGGTAATAGTAATATTGATAATTATTATTACCTCGTTGGCGCGGGTGCAGGCTATGGCAACTGGTATGCGCGCTTAGACCAAGAGTTGCTTTCTGGTAACAGTAAAGGAAAAGCATTTCAAACCCAGCTGGGGACGAATCACTTATTTCAAGGTTGGACAGATTTATTCTTAACCACGCCGAATGAAGGTATTCAAGATACATTCATTACTGCTGGCGGCAAGTTGATGAAGATTGATTTAAAAGCAGAGTATCACTGGATTAACTCAGATCGAGACTTTGCAAAAGTTGGCGGCGGAACAAGCAACCAATATGGTAAAGAGTTTGATGTTAGCGCTGCTTATTCCTATAACAAGCAATTGAGCGGAAAAGTTGAATATGCTAACTTTAAGGAAGTTGCTCAGTACAACGGAGCGCGTAAACGTGATACTGAAAAACTTTGGTTGTCAGTAATGTATGCTTTTTAATTATATCTTTTATGAAAAAAGACGGGAGTTTTCCTATGTTAGTTGATAGCTTTGGACGTAAAGTAGACTACATCCGACTGTCAATTACAGACCGCTGTGACTTTAGGTGCATATACTGCATGTCAGAAGATATGCAGTTTTTACCACGTGACGAAGTGTTGTCGCTCGAAGAATGTTCTCGTCTGGTCAAAGCCTTTGTCTCATTAGGGGTAAAAAAAGTCCGCATTACTGGCGGCGAGCCTTTAGTGCGTAAAGATGCGCTATGGCTCCTCAATCAGATTGGCTGGTTACCAGGCTTAAATGAACTTGTCATCACAACCAATGGCTCACAGCTAGAGCATCAAGCGTACGCGCTAAAGCAAGCTGGTGTTCGGCGCATCAACATTAGCTTAGACAGTTTGGATGCAACACGATTTCATCAAATTACGCGTGTAGGAGATCTTAGCAAAGTATTACGCGGGATTGTTGCAGCTAAACAAGTTGGTTTTGAAAATATAAAACTCAATACATTGCTGATGAGTGGAATAAATGATGACGAAGCGATTCCCTTGGTCGCATTTGCAATAGAGCAGGGGGTTGATATTTCATTTATAGAAGAAATGCCGCTTGGACAAGTCAATCATCATCGTAATTCTACCTATGTGAGTAATGAGCAAACTTTAAAGTCGCTTAAAGAGCATTATGATTTAATTAGCAGTGTTGAATCAACAGGTGGCCCTGCGCGGTATTGGCGCATTCCTGGTACTGGCACAAAAGTTGGTTTTATATCCCCGCATAGCCATAATTTTTGCGAATCATGTAATCGTGTGCGCATTACCAGCAAAGGGGAGCTTTATTTATGCTTAGGTCAAGAAAATAAAGTTAACCTAGCACCATTATTAAGAAGATTTCCTAATGACGATAGACCACTTAAGGAACTTATTGTACATAGCATGCTAGCAAAACCTAAAGGCCATGATTTTGATTTAAGCCGAGCCGCACCAGCAGTAATACGCTTCATGTCGCATACGGGTGGTTAATTGAAAGCTACTTACCATGCCAAAATTTATCATCTGTATCCTACCAATTATTAAGATCAATTAGATGTGTTCTATGTATTTTAAAATCGAAAGGATGAACGAAAAATGAATAAAGTGACTAAACAACAAGATTATCGAAAGCTACCCTTGGTGTATTCGTGCTCTGGCTGCTCAAGCGCCGCCCAGACCGCCAACTATATTGCGCTCAAACTAGACCGTGACGGAGAAGCAGAAATGTCCTGCATTTCTGGTGTTGGTGGAAATGTAGCACATTTGGTTAATATCGCCCGTTCACAGCGACCAATTTTGGCTCTGGACGGCTGTCCGCTGGCCTGTGCGTTAAATTGTTTGTCCGAGCGAGGCGTTACCGCAGATTATCATTTGCAACTGCATGAACATGGCGTAAAAAAACGTTATCATGCGGATTTTGATCAGAAACATGCAGATCAAATTGCTTCCGAAGTTGCGCTACAAGCACGTCGGTTGCGCGAGAATTGGCCCGCATCTTGAAGTTGGCAGGGGAGTTTCAGAGAAGATAATCATGAAACATCCCGCTTTGTATCTAGGTCTTTTTTATTTGGTTTGGGATGTATTAGAATTTTAGCTAGAGGAGCTTCATCACTAAGAAGATCGGCAAGAGTATAATTGTCTAAAACCAAATACAAAGCTGCTTGCGCTTCACGTAATATTTCTACTAATTTGCAAGATTTATAAATGCAACAAGAACTTGCTCCATCTAGGCAGGGCAATAAGCCAGAGCCACCCTCAGACTCATGCAACATTTCTCCAATTTTAATCGATTTAGGGTCTTTCACAAGTCTTAAACCGCCTCCTTTTCCACGAATTGTCTCCACATAACCCCGCTGAGCCAAGTAGTGCACTACCTTCATTAAATGGTTTTCAGAAATTGAGTAGGCTTCTGCTATATCGGAAATATTAACCATCTGACCATGTTGGAGACCTAAATACATCATTACTCGCATAGAGTAATCTGAGAATGTCGTGATTTGCATATGTCCAATCTATAAAATATGTCATGTAAATTATTATTGATATAAAAATAGAGTGCTATATTTAAGGTGTATTTTACATGCACGTTTTAAAATGTCTATAAAAAATCCAATACTTTCATCATTTGAAGTTGTAGTTCAGAATACTTTGCTAAAAATTATAGGCTCTGAAGTTGTTGAAAATAGTCAGATGAGGATTTATTTACGAGACTAGCCAGCGCAAAAATTTCAATTCACACGAAAAAGCCGTCGCTAGGTGTCGGCTTTTTACTGCTAGAAATGGTCAGGCTGTTTGACACACACGCAGGGAGAGTCCCTTATGAAATGCTAAAACTTCGTATGTTAGCGTAGTATTACATCGTCAGCCTAAGTCGGGTAAAAGACAGGGTGAGTTATGTGACGCGCTACTAGTCAGTTGCCAATGTTAGAAGCCTGAGGACACCATTACCTACAAGCATAAATGTAAAGTGTTATGAGGTGTGTAAATGCTTCTGATATAAAGATGTATTAATAATATTGATTATAAAAACATGCTGTGTTATATTTAAGATGCACTTTAAATATATCTTAAATAGTATTTATGAAAACATGTAACGAGCAGCAGTTGTCGCTGGAGCAAACCGTTCGACATGCCTTGATGCAAGTGATCGATCCCGAGGTTGGCGAGAATATTATAGATCTAGGGTTAGTTTATGGCGTTGAAATTATAGAGAATGTCGCTACTGTACTGCTAACTATGACTAGTGCGGCATGCCCGATGGGTGAAATGCTTTTAGATGATGTTCATACTACATTAACCAAGTTGATGCTCGGCGACATGGGTATAGAGATAAATTTAGTTTGGGAGCCCCCTTGGAACCCAGACATGATGTCTACCGAAGCAAAGCTACGGATGGGCTGGAGTTAGCACTCCGTTTTATTGACGGTATTAGGATAACAGCCATGAGTAATACAAGCAAAAATACAACCTTAGGCGTACGCGTGATGCCTCTATGACAGTGAAACTCGGCGATTTTTAACATGTTCAATCAGCTGGTACTGAATAAAATTTTACTATTGGTTAATGATCATTATCTCAAGTATTTGTATTACCAGTCTCTGACAGGGTTAAGGAATACCATTACTTGGAACCGCATTGCGCAGGGATCTGAAGTTTGCTAAATTCACGTCCGTCGAGTCACTACTTGTTATCTATGATTAATAGCATCTATGAACCGTAATCTTTCAGTACAATATCGCATCCCGATGCTCATAACAGGCTTTATCAGTCTAGCCTTTGGCATTGGTAGCGGTTTGTTGCGACTAGGGTGGAATTTCCCTTTGGCTTCTGCCGACCTAGTGGTTTTTCACGGATCATTGATGGTGTGCGGATTTTTAGGCACGGTAATTTCCATGGAACGTGCCGTTGCCATTGGCCAGCGCTGGGCTTATTTGAGCCCACTGTCAGCGGCATTGGGTGGCATGGCGATCATTACTGGTCTTCCTTGGATTATTGGAGCGGGGCTCATTACGCTTGCGAGCGCCATCCTCAGTGTTGTCTCAGCTATTATTTTTACACGTCAACGTGCACTGTTTATCATAATACTGTTGCTAGGGAGCCTGTCCTGGTTATTTGGCAACCTACTCTGGCTAGGCGGCTTTATCATGCCGCAAGTAGTGCCTTGGTGGATAGGCTTTCTGGTATTGACAATTGCTGGTGAACGACTTGAGCTGTCGCGACTAATGCCACCATCTTCCAACAAAAAAATCACATTTGTTGCCATCATCGTCTTATTGTTAATCGGCACAGCTTTAGCAACTTACTCAAGTGGGTGGGATGTGCATATGCTTTCCGCTGCCTTGCTAGCACTTGCCTTGTGGTTGCTGCAACAGGATGTGGCACGTCATACCATTAAACAACGAGGCTTAACTCGCTTCATAGCAACTTGCCTGCTGTCTGGATATGTTTGGTTAATGGTTGGTGGTCTAATTGGTGTGTTTTCACATCGCCTAATAGCTAGCTCCAGTTATGATGCTTTCCTGCATGCCGTTTTGATAGGTTTCGTCTTCTCTATGATATTTGGTCACGCCCCCATCATTTTTCCAGCAGTGGCCAAAATAAAAATCCCTTATCACCCTACGTTCTACCTACCTCTTATTGTGTTGAACGCTTCGCTAATCATCCGAATCGCGGGTGATTTTCTGCAGATTCCGCAGTATCGTAGCGCTGGCGTGGCACTTAATACAGTTGCGTTATTACTGTTTATATTGACCATGATTGCCGCGGTAATCCGTGGGAAAAGCCAAGCATTATCAGTACGGTAACATTCATTTTTTCAATCCATCTTAACCTAAAAAAGGAACAATTATGTCACTGACTCACCTCCATCTACTTCCAGAACAAATCTATCCATTTGATGCGCGCGGCATTGCTAAACGTTTTCGTCATGCAGCCATTTTTGGTGCACTTGATGCATTAAATAGCGGCGAAACCATGCGTTTCGTCAACGACCACGATCCATTACCCTTGCTAAACCAGCTTGAACAACGCTATGGCGAGGCTGTCACGATACAGTATGTGCAACGAGAGCCTGGGCAAATCGTGATCGATTTCGTACGCATTTAGGTCTACAGATAAAACTCATACTGCCGCTTCAGAGCACAGTAAACATGCTGACAATTATCGCTACATTCATACTCGCTGTAATGAGTGGGAGTGCGGTGATTGTCAGCGATCAAGTCATTTTGGCTATTATCTGACTTAAGCGGGTAATCACTCCCCCATTATTAGTAGCTCCTAAAAGTAGCGCTTAGGCGGCATCTTGTAACCTTTACATTGGAGTGGTGCTGCCGCTGCCGACGCTTGGGCTCTCGTAGTTGTATGCCCATAGCCATTCAGTATTCACTATGTTTAATTTATTTTAAGGCAATTACTATTGTAAATACTCATATAGTAGCTATTTAATATCATGGTTTTCATGATTGACTGCGCCAAAATAGGGAATAAAATATAATAAGCGGTATATTTACATATCGTCCAACAAACTTAGGAAAATTTTATGAAAAAAATAGCCTTATCATCTGTATTAATATCCGCGGCAGTGTTGAGTGCCTGTGCAACAAACGGGATGAATAGCGGTGCTGCAAAACTATCTGCTGTTGAAAAAGTGACCATTAATGCACCTGCAGAAAAGGTGTGGTCAAAAGTATCTAGTTTTGGAGATTTAGGCGCATGGCATCCTGCGGTTGCAAAAACAGAAATTGTTAGTGGCACTAATAATGAGCCAGGTGCTGTGCGTCAACTGACATTGCAAGATGGCGGTGGCATTACTGAAAAATTAACCAGCTATAACGCCGCGAGCATGACGTATTCTTATGTTATTAATGAAGGCGTGTTGCCCGTGAGTGATTACTCATCAACCATAGTAGTAAAACCTTTAACTGCTTCAACTACAGAGGTGACTTGGAATGGTGACTTTAAGCGTAAAGATACTTCCGCAACACCTGCTAAGGGTCAAGATGATGAGGCAGCAACTAATACTATCCATGCGGTTTATCGTGGTGGCTTAGATAACTTAAAGAAAATCTCTGAGTAAGTCGCAATAAATATAGTGACCTAATCTTTATGTAATACAAAATAAGTAATGCAGCTGTGACCTGTTCGCTAAGTTGCATTGCTTATTTTGAGCTAGAGGTATCCAAATTTAGTTTTAGTTATGCTATTAAAAGGGTTTCACGACCACTAAAATAACGATAATAGTCAGTACAATCACAGGAATTTCATTAAACCAGCGAAACCATGTGTGGCTATGTTTGTTTTTATCGTGTTTAAAATCGTTTAATAATTTTCCACAATAAAAGTGATAGCCAATGAGCACCGCAACCAGGGTTAGTTTAGGGTGCATCCATTTGCCAGTTATGCCGTATTGCAGCCATAGCATTAAACCAAAAGCGAGCGCTAAAATGGCTAAAGGCAACATAAATCGATAAAGTTTTTGCTCCATTAGTTTAAGACGCTCTGATGTGGCTTGATCGATCACCATGGCGTGATTCACAAAAAGTCTTGGTAAATAAAAAAGTCCAGCAAACCAGCTGGTCACGAAAATAATGTGTAACGCTTTAATCCATAGCATTTTTTAGCCCTATTCCTAATTTAATCCTGATTTTATCCTTGGTGCCCTTACATTGTACTTTGCAAGGGTAGTTCGTGCTTACAATTATGATGTTTGTGTTGAATACCCACATTGTCGTTACGCTTATTTACTAGGTTTGGGCATGATATAATCTGATTTTAATTGTTGATGTCATTTTATAAAGCACATGAACGCACCACTCCCAAGTACTACCCAAAATTCTGAGCCACAACCAACACAACGTTTGCGGGAAATCCCATACAACTACACCTCGTTCTCTGACCGTGAAATTGTCATTAGGTTTCTGGGAAATGAAATGTGGCAAATTTTAAATGAGCTCAGGGCTGAACGCAAAACGGGCCGTTCTGCACGCATGCTGTTTGAGGTGCTGGGAGATATTTGGGTGGTTTCGCGCAACCCCTATTTACAAGGGGATTTGCTTGATAACCCTAAACGCCGCCATGCGCTAATTGACGCACTTAATCATCGTATTGCCGCCATTGATGAGCGTAGTGCGGGCAACGATAAAGTTCAAAAGTTGATAGCTGCCGCTAAAACCGCCGTACAAAAATTTGCTGAGGATTTTCGTCAAACTTATGATTTGCGCAAAAAAGCGTTGAGTAAACTCACTAAGCTAACACTTAAAGATAACATTCAATTTGATGGCCTAGCCCGGGTTTCTCACGTCACCGATGCTACCGATTGGCGCGTTGAATATCCGTTTGTGGTGATTAACCCTGATACAGAAAAAGAAATAGCCGCATTAGTGCGTGCTTGCATAGAGTTAGGGCTTACTATCATCCCACGTGGTGGTGGAACAGGTTATACGGGTGGTGCAATTCCGCTTACGCCACTATCAGCAGTAATTAATACTGAAAAGCTAGATAGGCATACGGGCGTGCAAATGCGCACTTTGCCTGGTGTGGCAAGGCAAGTGGCCACCATAGAGTGTGGTGCAGGCGTAGTTACGCGCCGTGCGATGGAGGCTGCAAGTGATGCGGGCTTAGAGTTTGCGTGTGACCCGACCTCTGCTGATGCTTGCTGTATTGGCGGCAATGTCGCCATGAATGCTGGAGGAAAAAAAGCCGTATTATGGGGCACGGCTTTAGATAACCTCGCCTCATGGCGCATGGTGACGCCTGATGGTGAGTGGATGGAAGTTGAGCGTCTTGACCATAATTTAGGAAAAATTCACGATATAGCAATGGCACGTTTTAAAGTCAGCCGCTTTGCAGATGACATGAAAACATTGCTGGCTGAGCCACATGTGTTAGAAATTCCAGGGCCAAGCTTTAGAAAAGTGGGTTTGGGTAAAGATGTAACGGATAAATTTTTATCTGGCTTACCAGGTATTCAAAAGGAAGGATGCGATGGCTTAATTACGTCAGCCACCTTTATTTTGCATCGCATGCCTAAATATGTGCGAACTATTGCGCTAGAGTTTTTTGGTAACGTTTCACATGCTGTGCCAGCGATTGTGGAAATTAAAGACTTTCTCGACGCAACGGCTAAAAAAGACCCTGCTGTTATTATGGCGGGCTTAGAGCACATGGATGAGCGCTATATTAAAGCGGTGGGCTACGCCACTAAAGCAGCGCGCCAGCAACGCCCAAAAATGGTGTTGATTGCCGATATTGCCTCAGATGATGAAGATGCAGTGGGTAAAGTGGCCTCTGAAATGGTGCGCATGTGTAATGCCCGTAATGGTGAAGGCTTTATTGCGGTTTCAAGCGAAGCACGTAAAAAGTTTTGGCTAGACCGCGCACGTACGGCCGCCATTGCCAAGCATACTAACGCCTTCAAAATTAACGAAGACGTGGTGATTCCGTTGCCGCGTTTAGGCGATTATTCTGATGGCATTGAATATATTAATATTGAATTAAGTATTAAAAATAAACTTAAATTAGTCGATGCGTTAGAAACTTTCATGCAAGGTGATTTACCGCTACAGCCTGATGAAGATGGCAATGCTGATGCACAAATGGTGGCAAGTAAGAAAGAGATGGCCATGCAGCTATTGCGTGATTTGCGTGCTAAATGGCGCTTGATATTAAAAACACTAGATGAGCCTGTCAGTGCATTAGGCCGGTTAGGTGAAGGCTTAAATCAGCACGAAAGCGTATTTCGTGCCGTGCAGTCCCACGATTTGCGCATTTCTTGGAAGCGTGAACTCAAACGCTCAATGGGGGATATTTTTGCGGGACGTGAATATCAAAAAATACTAGAAAAATTTGATGAAATTCACAAAAAAGTGCTGAAAAGCCGCGTGTTTATTGCCTTGCACATGCATGCAGGTGATGGCAATGTCCATACCAATATCCCCGTCAATTCTGATGATTACGGCATGATGCAAGAAGCGCACGCCGCAGTTGCGCGCGTGATGGATATTGCACGTGCTTTAGATGGTGTCATTTCTGGTGAGCATGGCATTGGCATTACTAAAATGGCATTTTTAGACCAAGCCACCATTGATGCATTTACCGCCTATAAAAATAAAGTGGACCCTGAAGGGCGCTTCAATAAAGGTAAATTACTGGCAGGCTCAGGACTAGAAAACGCCTACACGCCAAGCTTTGGCTTGCTTGAGCAAGAAAGTATCATCATGGAGCAATCTGCCATTGGTGAAATTGCTGATGACATTTCAGATTGCCTACGTTGTGGTAAGTGTAAACCCGTATGCAGCACCCATGTGCCACGCGCTAACTTGCTGTATAGCCCGCGTAACAAAATTCTAGCAACTTCATTGTTGATTGAAGCTTTTTTGTATGAAGAGCAAACTAGACGCGGTATTTCACTTAAGCATTTTGATGATTTTAACGACGTAGCAGACCATTGTACGATTTGCCATCGTTGTGTAACGCCTTGCCCAGTGGATATTGATTTTGGTGATGTTTCTATCAAAATGCGTAACTTCTTGCGCGAGCAAGGCAAAAAGAAATTTAGTGCGGGCACCACAGCCGCTATGTGGTTTTTAAATGCTAAAGATCCTGCAACCATTAAGTTTTTACGTACCACCATGATAGGCTGGGGCTATAAAGCACAAAATATTGGGTATCAATTAGCCAAAAAATTTAAGTTGCTAAAAGATAAAAAAGCGCCGCCAGCCACGGTCGGAAAACCTGCAATTAAAGCGCAGGTGATTAACTTTATTAACCGACCTTTGCCGAGAAAAATGCAGTCTAAAACTTCACGCGCTTTGCTGGGGATAGAAGACGATCACATGATTCCGGTGATTCGCAACCCACAAAAAGTAACGGATGACAGTGAAGCCGTATTTTACTTCCCTGGTTGTGGTTCAGAGCGTTTATTTTCAAATGTCGGGCTGGCAACGCAAGCCATGCTCTATGAAGTGGGCGCAATTACGGTATTGCCACCAGGCTACTTGTGCTGTGGCTACCCACAAACCGCCAGTGGTAATGATGATAAAGGCCAAGAAATCACCGCCGATAACCGTGTACTATTTCACCGTGTAGCCAATACCCTCAATTACTTAGATATTAAGACGGTAATTGTGTCTTGCGGTACCTGTATGGATCAACTGCAAAAATACCAATTTGAAAAAATATTTCCTGGTTGCAGGCTGTTAGATATTCACGAATATTTAATGGAAAAAGATATGAAGCTTAAAGAGGTTACTGGCACGCGTTACATGTATCACGAACCTTGCCACACGCCGATGAAAACCTACAAAGCGTTAGAAGTCACTAGCACGTTGATGGGCACCGAGGTTGCACTTAACGACCGTTGCTGTGGTGAAAGTGGCTCATTTGCAGCCGCACGGCCTGATATTGCCACGCAAGTAAAATTTCGCAAGCAAGAAGAGCTTGAAAGCGGTATGGCAAAAATGGGCTTAACCGTTGGCGCACCAGAGCAACCAATTAAAATTCTCACTTCATGCCCAAGCTGTTTGCAAGGTTTAGCCCGCTATGAGGATGATACAGGCATTACGACGGATTATATTGTGGTTGAAATGGCAAAACATATTCTGGGCGAAAATTGGATGCAAGATTATGTGGCTAAGGTGAATAATGGGGGCATTGAGAAGGTATTGTTGTAATTCAATTCTGTTTAATATCAAGAAAGCTAGAAAGTTATGTTAGGTTGGTGGATTTCAATTTATAAACAAAAAGATTTTGGACTCGATAAAGCTGATAGAAATGAGCACAGGCTGGCAACTTGGGAGTCTGCTGTGAATGGAATTCGCTGGCTAGAAGAATTGGTTAACAATGGTCAAGCAGAAAAAAGTGGTGATGGATACCCATACCGCTACAAGGCAATAGCCTCTGACATTTTAAACGTCATTGTCTCAGGACCTCCTAAACATGAAGGATCTCTTGTTATTGGCGATGACTATGTCTTGCCAGGAAGTTGGACAGGCAATATTGAGTTCAATGATAAAAATATAGCGGAATGCGCTCCTGATGAGCCGTTGATTATAATGGTTTGGGATTTAAGCTAGCCGTTGTTGAGTATTTTAAACGACCACTTTTTTCTTGAAATAGGTCGCTTTCCGAGATCTCTCATCAAGCTTGCGCTGCACGGCGCGGTAGAGGGGAAATCAAAGTCAAAACTAGTTGTCATTCTCGCGCAAGCGGGAATCTAATTTATCACTATTTCAAATTCAACACGGATTGCCGCTTGTGCGAGGATAATGGTGTTTTAGCCTCATCTTATTTCGATGCTCTGGAAGCCGCATATAGACTGGCTCGCAGAGGCATAAATTTTTGTCGGTCGAATAATGCGCTTTGTCTAGAGATGCTTACTTTTAGTAGCCCATATATTCTACTGGTATGGCCTTTGCGTTTACTCGGGCATTATTTTCTACGTTAGAACGTTTTTAACGTTAAGATTACATCCACTATTACTAATGGTTAACACCTTAGCCCAAACCGTTTGGTAAACGTATTGCATTTTTAAACGTTACAGTATGCAGTATCGTTTTTTTGAAGTTTTTTAGCAGGTTTCGCTGGACTTTTACGTTAAGCCAGTCTTAATCGTCAGTGTTTTTATCCAATTTAAGGAGTTTTTTATGCGTAATAAAATCATCATCAGTTCAGTTTTAGTGGCATTTGCGTTGAGCGGTTGTGCCAACATGACAGAAACTCAAAGAGGCACGACGACAGGCGCCGCCATTGGCGCGGGTGCAGGCGCTGTTATAGGGGTAATTGCGGGTAAAGGCAAGGGCGCGGCCATAGGCGCTGTGGTTGGCGGTGCGGCGGGTGCTGTGGCTGGCAATGTATGGGGCAAACGCCAAGAAGAACAGAAAAAACAGATGGAAGAGGCCACCGCAGGTACAGGTGTGGCGGTGACACAAACTGAAGATAATCGCCTAAAATTAGAGGTGCCAAGCGATATTTCATTCGCAGTGGGGCGTGCAGATATTAGCCCTAACTTTAAAACGGTATTAGATAAGTTTGCTAAGAGCTTAGTCAGCAACCCCAATAGCAATGTCACCGTAATTGGGCATACAGATAGCTCAGGCAGTGATGCTGTCAATAACCCATTATCCTATAGCCGTGCGGCCAGCGTGCGTGATTATCTTGCTACACGTGGTGTAGCCTCTAACCGCTTCGTAATAGAAGGGCATGGTTCGCATCAGCCGTTAGTAGCTAATGACACCGCTGCCAATAAAGCAAAAAATCGTCGTGTAGAGATTTTTGTGGCTGAGCCAGCGCCTGCTCAAGCGGCGCCTGCGGCAACACCAAGCACCTAATTATTTATAGCTATTTAATAACCTCTTTATTCATGCTGCCCTGCCAGCCAGTATCTATAAGGCTGGCAGGACAGTATTTTTTGCTCGCACAATTTCAACGCCTTTTAACATATATTTTGTAACATAGTAAAAGTGCAAATCTAGCTTGAAATTGGATTGTCCAAACTGGTCAAACCATCTTGGCGAGTTTCAGTTAAAATAGCGGTAATTTACTAAGAGAATTGACTATGTCGGGCAACACATTTGGCACACTTTTTACCTTCACTTCATTTGGCGAGTCACACGGCGCAGCCATTGGCGGCGTGGTGGATGGTTGCCCGCCAGGTTTAGAATTAAGTGTTGAAGATTTGCAGATCGATTTAGATCGTCGTAAACCTGGCACTTCGCGCCATGTAACACAACGTAGCGAGGCCGATGCGGTAGAAATTTTATCAGGCGTGTTTGAAGGCAAAACCACTGGTGCGCCCATCGGTTTGCTCATTCGTAATACCGACCAACGCAGCCAAGATTACAGCAAAATCATGAACACCTTCCGCCCTGGCCATGCGGATTACACCTATATGCAAAAATACGGCATTCGCGATTATCGTGGCGGCGGGCGCTCTAGCGCGCGTGAAACCGCCGTGCGGGTTGCGGCTGGCGCGATTGCAAAAAAATGGCTTAAGCAAAAATATGGCGTACAAATTCGTGGCTATTTAAGCCAGTTGGGTGAAATGACCATTCCATTTGTTAGTTGGGATGCCTTAAACGACCCAGAAAACAAATTGTTTTCGCCTAATATGGCCATCATGCCGACATTAGAAGCTTACTTAGATAACATTCGCAGTGAGCGCGATTCCGTTGGCGCAAAACTTACCGTAGTAGCCGAAGGTGTGCCAGTAGGCTTAGGCGAGCCGATTTTTGACCGTCTAGATGCCGAAATTGCTTACGCGATGATGGGCATTAACGCGGTAAAAGGCGTGGAAATGGGCGATGGCTTTGCCAGCGTGGCACAGCGTGGCAGTGTGCATTCTGATGAAATGATGCCAGAAGGTTTTGTCAGCAACCATGCAGGCGGTATTTTGGGTGGTATTTCTACTGGTCAAACTATTAGTGTGAATATTGCTTTTAAGCCAACCTCAAGTATTCCGCAAGAGCGCCGCTCAATTGATAAAGACGGCAACCCTGTGATGATGCAAACCACAGGTCGCCACGACCCCTGCGTGGGCATACGCGCAACGCCAATTGTTGAGGCGATGTTAGCGCTGGTGTTAATGGACCACGCCTTGCGTCACCGCGCACAAAATGCTGATGTGGTGTGCGATACGCCTAAACTATAACCATGATCAATCAGCTAACGCTGACCACTTTTGACAGCGCGCTTGAAGCACATATTGTTAAAGGTTTGTTAGAAAGCGAAGCAATTTCCGCATTTTTGATAGGCGAGCAATTTTTTAGCACGCAAATGTTTTTTAATGCAGGGCTTACGCATATTTGCCTACAAGTGCCAGCGCTGCAATTAACGCAAGCACAACAGGTATTGGCACGGTACAATAATGGCGAGTTTGAGCCGCCTTTAATAGAGGCATTTAACTTAGCTGCTGTGGCGTGTCCGCAATGTGGCTCAACAGAAACCATGCAAGAATCTTCTTCTGATTCATTTGCCATTAGTGCTGTTATGGCATTTTTCTCTGGTGTTGCAACCAAGCCAATAAGCTACATGGTTTGCAAGCAATGCAAACGCAAAATAAGCGGCTAATTTAAAGGTACTAAGTCATGGTTCTTTGTTATTGTTGCATCAACTAGTTAAATCGAAATATACCTTGAGCTATAAACTGCATTTTAACCTCTCCAGCTTTTACTTTATTTACTACTTTTTTGTGGGTTCCTTTGTGCCTTACTGGGGCTTGTATTTAAAGTCCGAGAAATTCTCGCCTACGGATATTGGCATTTTGATGTCTTTATTTCAAATTAGCCGCATTTTTGCGCCCAATTTTTGGGGCTGGTTGGCTGACCATACCGCTAAACGCGTGGTGTGGATTAAGCTAACCGCCTTGCTCGGTTTATTGGGCTTCACTTTAGTATTTTGGGCGCATGGTTTTTGGGCATTGTTTTTGGTGATGGCGGCATTAAGCTTGTTTACCAGCTCAACCTTACCGCTTTCAGAGTCACTTACATTGGCGCATTTGGCCACCACCAATGGGCATTACAGCCGCATTCGTATGTGGGGTTCACTGGGGTTTATTGTCGCATCTATTTTGCTGGGTTATGCCACCGATATTGTTGGCATCAAAAGTTTATTATGGTTTTTACTCGGCGCGCAACTGGCACTATTTTCACTCACTTTTAGGTTGCCAGAAGCTAACATTGCCCCACACGCCCATGATAGCTTTAATATTTGGCAAGTGGTCAAGCAGCCCAATGTGCTCGCGTTGCTAGTGGGTTGTGCCTTGATGGTGACTGCACACGGGGTATTGTATAACTTTTACTCCATCTACTTAGAAAAACATGGCTATAGTAAAAGCGCCATCGGTTTATTGTGGTCGGTTGGTGTTATCTGTGAAATTGGTATTTTTATGCTCATGCCTAAAATCATGGCACGTTTTAGTTTAAAGCAAGTTTTATTGACGAGTTTGCTACTCGCGGTGATCCGCTTCAGCCTAATCGGCGGTGCTGTGGATAGCTTGTGGCTAATTATTTTGGCACAAACCTTGCATGCAGCTACCTTTGGTAGCTTTCATGCGGCGTCTGTTGAGGTGATTACACAATACTTTACTGGCCGACATCAAGCAAAAGGGCAGTCCATCTATAACAGCGTTGCGTATGGCGTAGGTGGTACGATAGGGGGATTAGCGGGTGGCTACGGCTTGCAGTATTTGGGCGGACAAACCACCTTTGCACTCGCGGCCATTTTTCCGTTAATCGGATTTTTAGTGATTTGGCTTGGCTTAAACCTCACAGCAGGTAGCCAAGAAAAGGGAATGTTTAGATGAAAAAATACAAAATAATCACAATAATGTTGTCACTTGCCTGCCCATTTTTGGCAGGTCAGGCCGTTGCTGAAACGCAAGTGAATGTGGTGGGG
This sequence comes from Methylophilaceae bacterium, assembly GCA_049662045.1. Lineage (GTDB taxonomy): Bacteria > Pseudomonadota > Gammaproteobacteria > Burkholderiales > Methylophilaceae > Methylotenera. Next base: position 46,971 of record JBATAW010000083.1, read on the forward strand.
CTTTTTACGAATAAAGCTGTTGTTACTATCAATGGTGGTAAGCCAAAAACGCTCAGCGTTGGGCAAACCAGAGAAGGGGTAAAATTAATCGCTGCCAATAGCCAATCGGCCACTTTACAGGTGGAAGGTAAAACCCAACAACTCGGCATGGGACAAGCGGCTAAGATGGGTGGTTCAAGCACTTCGGCGGGCGTATCTAGCGTGACTTTATATGCAAATCAGCAAGGCCATTTTATTTCTGATTGCACCATTAATGGTGCAAGTTTTAAATACGTAGTCGATACAGGTGCAACCACCGTTGCCATGAATAGTGGCGATGCAAAATTTGCCAATATTGATTACAAACGCGGCACACCAGTGCAAATGAGTACCGCTAATGGCGTTGTCACGGCTTATCAGGTGATATTACCTAGCCTTAAAATGGGTGCGGTGACGCTGAATCAAGTTGAAGCCAGCGTATTAGAAGGCGGCTCACCCCCTGTTATTTTAATGGGCATGAGCGCGTTAAATCGGCTAGACATGAAGCGGCAAGATATTGCTTTAACGCTGACGAAAAAATATTAAGTGCGCTTCTCAGTAAAAGTGCGCTGCTAAGTGAATATGGCAAACCAAGCCAAACAAACGCTTCTTGAGATTTTTGGTTACTCCTCATTTCGGGGTGAACAAGAGGCTATCGTCGCGCACGTCACCGCGGGGGGTGACGCTCTTGTTTTAATGCCCACGGGTGGTGGAAAATCCTTATGTTATCAATTGCCTGCAATATTGCGTGAAGGCGTTGGCATTGTCATTTCACCGTTAATTGCTTTGATGCAAGACCAAGTCGATACCTTAAAGCAATTAGGCGTGCGAGCCGCTTTTTTAAACTCTAGCTTGGATGCCGATACTGCACGCGAGGTAACCGCCCAACTGATGCGTGGACAGTTACAGATTCTTTATGTTGCACCTGAGCGTTTATTGATGGAAAGCTTTTTAACCTTGCTGGCGCAGCTTGAAAATGGCGCTGGCATTGCGCTTTTTGCCATTGATGAGGCGCATTGCGTGTCGCAATGGGGGCATGATTTTCGGCCTGAATATCGTAAGCTTACGGTGTTGCATGAGCGTTTTGCGCAGGTGCCGCGCATTGCGCTCACTGCCACGGCCGATGCGCCTACACGGGCTGAAATTATTGAGCGGCTTCAGCTAGAAGATGCACAGCAATTTGTAGCCAGTTTTGACCGCCCTAATATTCGCTATCGCATTGCACAAAAAGCGAGCGCCTTGCAGCAGTTAGAGGCTTTTTTAGAAACTGAGCACCCCAATGATGCGGGCATTATTTACTGCTTATCGCGCCGCAAAGTTGAAGAAACCGCTGAGTGGCTCAAAACACGTGGTTGGGATGCACTGCCTTATCATGCAGGGTTAGATGCGAAAGTCCGCAATCAAAACCAACGCCGCTTTTTGCGTGAAGAAGGCGTGATGATGGTCGCCACCGTCGCGTTTGGTATGGGCATTGATAAACCCAATGTACGCTTTGTAGCGCATTTAGATTTACCCAAAAGCATGGAAGGCTATTACCAAGAAACAGGCCGCGCTGGGCGTGATGGCTTGCCTGCGAATGCTTGGATGGTGTATGGCTTGGGCGATGTCGTCAATATGCGAAAAATGCTAGATGCTGGTGATGCGCCAGAAGCGCGTAAGCAAGTGGAGCGGCAAAAGCTAGATGCACTATTAGGTTTTTGTGAATCAACCCAGTGCCGCCATCAAACCATACTGCGTTATTTTGGCGAGCAACACCCAGGCAATTGCGGGCAATGCGATAACTGTTTAAGCCCAGTAGATACTTGGGATGCAACACAAGCCGTGCAAATGGCGTTGTCAGCCGTGTATCGCACAGGGCAACGTTTTGGCGTGGTGCATTTAATTGATGTACTGCTGGGTAAAAGCAATGTCAAAGTGAGCCAATTTAATCACCAAACTCTCAGCGTATTTGGCATTGGTAAAGGCTTAACGCAGCAGCAATGGAGCAGTGTTTTTCGCCAACTGGTGGCAGCGGGGTATATGGCAAGCGATATGGAAGCGTTTGGTGGATTAAAGCTCACAGACCTGGCGCGCCCCGTGCTAAAAGGTGAGGCGCAAGTGTGGTTGCGGCACGATGCCGAAGTGCAAAAACGCAAATCAAGTAAAGCAGAGCGCGGCGCACGCGTGAAAGAAGGCTATGAAGAAGCCAATGAAGACCCATTATGGCATGCCCTAAAAGCCAAGCGTATGGAACTGGCAAAAGCGCAGGGTGTGCCGCCGTATGTAATTTTTCACGATGCTACGTTGCTAGAAATTTTAAATCAAAAACCCGAAAGCCTCACTGAAATGGGGCAAATTTCGGGTATTGGCCAAGCCAAGTTGTTGAAATATGGCGACGATTTTTTAGCAGTGTTAGAAAGCGGTACTCATCACTAGGCTTTACGACGTGCTACAAATCCAACTAAACCAATCCCTAACAGCATCATGGCATACGTTTCTGGCTCTGGTACAGCAGCAACAGAGAAGGTAAGTGCACTATTAAACGTGCCATAGCCTGTAGCAAAATCAGTAATAGACATCTTTGAATGATTAATTGGATCGCTAGATAAATTGTAAATATTATTGCTTGTGGACAATAAAATACCGCCCAATGAAGCGAAATACGGTTTTGCCGTGGTCGGCGTTAAAAAGAGGTTGCCAGCCGCGGGTGATGTGCCTGTGATAGACAAACCGTTGAAGTAGCCTGTAGCAGAGCTAGCTTGCTCACTCGCTAAAGCATTAAAATTAAAGTAGCCAACACCTACCGTTTCATCAAGCTCATTGGCGCTAAAAAATGTGGACAACCAGGCGGCATCACTCACGCTTACCGAAATTAGTAGTAATAGCGCGAAGCTAGCTATTCTTGACTTTGTTTTTTTCATGATGATTTCATGTGAAAAATTAAACTTACGTTATTACAAGCAATAATCATACCAATAAAAAAATTTCAAATATCGTATATTTTTACGTTTTTAGGGTAATCAATCGTCTTAATGTGCTGAAAATAAGTACACCTTGTAAGAACCTCAACAACTAGGCATTAAAAACGGCTAAACACCGCCGAGAAAATAAAAATGCTCTGCAAGCCGCATGGTAGGCCGCTTGCAGAGCATCAAAATAAGATGCGTATTAAAAGCAGTGTTTTGAGGTTTATTTTTAGCTTATTTTTTGTGCTTCAATGTTGATGGTGTTGCCCAAACATTCCACCACTTGCCCTGCACGAATTTTAGCGGTTTTGCGCAGTTCAACCTCACCATCCACCCGCACAATGCCTTCGGCTACCATGGCTTTGCCTTGCCCGCCACTGTCGGCAATACCTTCAGTTTTAAGTAAATCACATAGGGCGATGTACTCACCTTTGAGTTCAAATGTGGTAGTTTGCATGGTTATGCTTTCAAATTAATGGGTAAGCCAGCGGCAATAAAGCTGACTTTTGTGGCTATTTTAGCAACGGCTTGGTTAAGTCGGCCTTGTTCATCTTGAAATTGACGATTAATTTCACCTAAGGGCACAATCCCCATGCCGACTTCGTTACTGACCAAAATAACGGTTCCAGCTACTTTAGCTAAGGCGTCTAATAAGGCTTGCCGTTCGTCTAGCCAGTTTAAATGGGCTGGGCGTTCGCAATCGGGGCAAATGCATTGCGCAAGCCAAAGCGTAAGGCAATCTACAATAACACACTCATTCGCTTTAGCGGTGTTAAGCAATATTTCACCTAAGTTAAAAGCCTGCTCAATGGTGCGCCAGTGCGCAGGCCGACATGCTTGATGATGCGCAATACGTTGGCCAAATTCTGCATCGTAAACTTGTGCAGTGGCAATATAAGTTACAGGCAATCCGCTTGCAAGCGCTAATGTTTCTGCAAAAGCACTTTTGCCAGAGCGTGCACCCCCTAAGATGAAATGTAAGGCCATTAAAGATCAATGCCTGGCTGCGCTTTAATGCCCGCACGATAAGCATGTTTAATATCCATGATTTCGCTCACGGTGTCTGCCGCATCCGTAAGGGTTTGTGGCGCGGCGCGACCAGTAACCACCACGTGTTGCATGGGTGGGCGCGCGGCAATATCTGCCATGATTTGCGCAGTGTCTAAATAGCCATAGCTTAAGGTGTAGGTGAGTTCATCTAATACTACCAAGCTAATGTTAGGGTTTTGCAACATTTTTTTGGCAATTTCCCAACCTGCCTGTGCAGTGCGAATGTCTTGCTCGCGGTCTTGGGTGTCCCACGTGAAGCCATCACCCAACACATGCCACTCAACATTGGGTTGCTTTGAAAAAAAGGCTTCTTCACCCGTATCTTTGCGGCTTTTAATAAATTGCGCCACGCCTACTTGCATGCCATAACCGAGCGCGCGCGCCACCATGCCAAACGCGGATGAACTTTTGCCTTTGCCATTACCTGTTAGCACTAACAGCAAGCCTTTGTCTTGGTCGGCCTGTGCAATGGCGGTGTCTATAATCGCCTTTTTTCGTTGCATGCGCGTGCTATGCTTTGCGTTTTTGTCGTCTGTCATGATGGTTAACTTTCAATAAAAAACCGCGCTAGTGATACACCAACGCGGTTTGTAATGGGTTATTAGAAATTATGCGGTAGCAGCAGACTTCACCAGCGCGCCAAGCTTGGGCAAAGACTTAGCCGCAGCCCAAAAAGCCACTAAATACATGGTGGTATAGCCCATATAGCTTGGTAAGTAATTCCAGCCGTATTGAAGTGTTTCAAGCAAGCCAGTATTAGGAAAGCGGCCAGAAAATAAATAATACGTTTGTGTAGAAATGACAAACGCTAAAAAGGTAGCGATTGCGCCAGCCAAAGTAAACTTTAAAATATCTAAGCGATTAGTTTGGCGGCCTAACCACATACCCGCTACCCACATTACCGCGTAAGTGGGCAACATGCCCCAATAGCCAGCCGTCAAGCAAAAGGCTTGAATACTATCAACCGCAGCGGCGCTAAAATCAATCGCGGTGGCTAACACGACCAATAAGGCAAACCAGCTGACTTTACGTAACAACAAACCACCCACTAAAAATAGCGCTAAGCTCGCGTCAGGTAACGATACATGAGTAAGCACGTGGCTGCCACGTGTGAGCAGCATTAATAAGGCCATGACGACTGCGATGGCAAGAGGCTTGGTATAAGCTTGTTGGGTAGATTGTTGCATTGTGTTCTCCATTACAAATCTGGTGAATAACTTTAAATGAAATTATTTGCTTTTAGTGCAAAAGCGTGCAAAACGCTCAAAGCGTCATCATAACATTTTTAATTTATTTTAATGTTGGATTATATTAAAAATCTGCCTTTACACCAACGCGAATAGTACGTGCAAAGTCCACAGGATATAAGACATCGTCTTTAATTTGAATAGCATTTTCATGCTCAAACAGATTGTTGACAGAGGTAAAAAAATGCAAATTTTTGTACTGATAGCTTAGTGCAATGTCGGTGGATTGATAGCTTTCTTGCCTTTGCGAAAAGTTGTTTTGAAAATCATCTGCGGCATACGCCTTAGAGCGCCAAGTGTGGCTCAGATTTAAGCTAGCATGGTTTAAAAAGCGGTAATTTAAGTTAGCTACTACTGTATGTTGAGGTACACCAGGCAGATTTTTACCATTATAGGCACCTAAAGCTTCATTTTCTTTATCGATAATGGCTCGTGTATAGTTGTAGATTAACGAAGTGCCTAATTGATCATTAATGTTGAAGCTGTCCTGAATTTCCAAGCCATACTTGTGTGATTTATCAATATTTGTGTTTCGTTCAATGAAGTTGATGTTGTCTTTGAAGTAATAAATTTCGTTTGTTAAACGTGCGTAAAATAAGGTTGTTTTTAGTCGATTACGCTCGGTAACGTAATTTAACCCTAGGTTAATCGTTTTTGATTTTTCAGGTTGAATAAAGCCATTGAATGACGTTGTTACAACTGGATAAGCAGAATAGTCACTCACGAAAAATCGATCAATATCAGGCGCTTGAAAAGCTTGATTGTAGTTTGCAAAAACAGATAGTGCCTCATTAAAGCGGTAATTTGTGCCAATATCCCAAGCAATAAGATTCTCAGACGCGCTGATGGATGAGCTTCCAGCGGGTTTATAGCGATATTTTACTTTTTCATTACGGTAACCAGCTGATAGTGTAAGTGGTGCAGCAAGGCGGTATTCAGCTTGCATAAATACTGCCTTGTTATCTTTAGTTGTGACATCGGTGCTGGTATTACGGTCACCATTAAAATCTTGATAACCAATCATTGTGCTTAGGGTTTCATTGTTAAAACTAAGTGCTATATCATTTGAGGCGTAGTCATAATTAGCAACATAAAAAGGATATTCTGAGGTTTTGTCTTCTTGATAATGCGTAGCAGAAAGTTTAAATTCTTTAGTAATATCATACTCTGCACCGATGCGCCACTGGTCGCTATCTAAACCTTGGTGGGTATAGCTGTTTGCTGGTTTTCCATTTTGACTTGGGTCTGCATTAAATTGTGCTTGTGTTAGATAGTTTGGATAACGTAAATCATTACGCGAACTTGTTCCCTGTGCAATAAAGCGTAAATCATCAGTAGGTTTAATTTTTAACTTTACATTTTGGGTGTTGCTGTTGAATTTATCTTTATTGCCAGTTTTATCAGGTTCGCTAAATCCATTGTAGCTGTCATGTGCAAGGCTAGCAGAAATATCAAAATATTTTTCTGAAATGCCAGCGTTTAAATAATGGTTTTGTTGCCCATAGTTACCAAATGAGGTGCCTACCGTGATACCCGTTTTATTTTTTGTGTAAATTTGAATGGCACCTGCAGTTGCACCATCACCATAAACGACTGAACCACTACCTTTGCTAATTTCAATGCGCTCTATATTTGAAAGTGGAATAGCGCCAAGTAGCTGCGGTTGACCATCAATATTGTTAAGGCGTTGCCCATCAATGGTAATCACTACATTTTGCGCACCGCTCGCACTGCCATAACCCCTCAAGTTAATAGATGGCGTGGCCTTGTTGCCAAAGTTAGAGAGTACATTGAGTGAAGTTTGCTGTGACAAATAATCGTAAAGCGTGGCAGCGCCTGAGGCTTCAATTTGTTTTGAAGTATGTATTTCTGAAGCGTAAGTTGTTTCAGTCTCTTTATTTTCAAAGCGGTTCGCGGTCACTACAACGGCATTTAAATCGACAGATTCTGCCGCATAAGACGTTGATGTAAAAGCTAGCGTAATTAAACTAGCGATGGTGGATTTTTTCATATTACTTCTCCTGAGCCCACAGGCGTCCCCGCATGTGATTGATGATCAGAAAGTACTTAAGGGGGACAAAATGAAAAAACGCAGCAGCAAATACCGAACGTTTTACACACACCGTCACCCCGCGGTATTTTCAACTTTTTAGTTGCGAGGCCGGTCTCCGGGCTTGTGACAATATTCTTTGCGCCTTCCCAAGCTTTAAAGCTAGCTCAGTGGCATATTGCAAAGCGTTAAATCACTTACCGTTGCGGGGGCAGCGTAGGAATATTTTTTATGTTGACATAAAAAAGCACCTATTTCCCAGTTTCACTTTGTTTGTAAGAAGTCAAACAAAGCACCTAACAACAAGGCGCAATTATAGCGTTTAATTGGTTTTTAAACGGAATTAATTTGTTAATAAATGCGGGTAGTTTTTGCCGAGCAAAAAACAATGCCCTGCAAGCCGCATTTTATATGGTTTGCAGGGCATTGCTAACAAAGACGTGTAAATTTAACTTGAAAGTGCGTTAAAAAACAGCGTCATGCTGATGGCGATGTAGCTTAATACAATGCTCCAAAAAGCTAGCTTATCTAACTTGATTACTTTGCTTTTATGGCCTTCATAAAGTTGCTCAGAAACATACATCACCATGATGAGGTGTTGCGCTGATTAAAAGTGGCGATTAACCGCAAAATTAGTTAGGATAATGAGAGTGCTTTTGTAAGTGGATTCAGGCAAGTGCATAATGGCTGCTCGTGCCGCGTTGGCTTCTTTTTCTGCAAGGCTCCTAACGTATTCAAGCGCCCCAGTACGATGCACGGCGCCTAAAATGGTAGAAAAGTCATCTAATCCACCCTGTTTGATGGCGTGCGTAATCGCGCTAGATTCTGCCGCGTTGCCATGGCGCATAGCATAAAGTATGGGTAACGTCGGCTTGCCTTCACTTAAGTCATCACCCAGGTTTTTGCCAATATCAAGTGCATTGCCGCTTAAATCAAGCACGTCGTCCACAAGCTGAAAGGCCGTGCCAATATGCATGCCGTAAAGGCTTAAAGCGTTCTCATCCGTCGCTGATGCATTGCCAATAATCGCGCCTAAGCGTGCGGCGGCTTCAAATAATTTAGCGGTCTTATACTGAATGACTTGTAGATATGCTTCATCAGTAATATCTACATTGTGCACATTGAGCAGTTGTAAGACTTCGCCTTCGGCGATAACGTTGGTGGCATTGCTTAACACCTCCATCACACGCATGTTTTGCACACTCACCATCATTTGAAAGGCGCGAGAGTAAACAAAATCACCCACTAGAACACTGGCGGCATTGCCAAAAAGCGCATTAGCGGTGTTTTGGCCACGACGTTTTGATGACGCATCAACCACGTCATCATGTAATAAAGTGGCGGTATGAATAAACTCTACAACTGCGGCTAATTGATGGTGCTCAGGCTTAATGTTGCCAAATAACCCCGCTGAAAGTAGCACTAACATGGGGCGCAAACGTTTGCCGCCACTGTTGATGATGTAGTTGGCGACTTGACTCACCAAACTGACTTCTGAGTATAATGATTTCTCAATAACGGCATTGACCGCTAACATGTCATTAGCGACGGGCGATAGTATAAGATGAAGCTGGTTGTTGCTGGATGTCACGACGTTAGCACCTATAAAATTTAGCTGGCATTTTAACACACGCTTAAAGTTGAAATTGCACCTTTATATTAGGATGAATAAATTTGTATTGGGCAGTGATTTATGATTTGCTTTGTCGATGAATTTGCGTATAATGCCCAGTTCTTTAGAAAAGCAATATTTTAAGGCTCAATCATGTATGCAGTAATTAAAACAGGCGGCAAACAATACCGCGTAGTAGCAGGCGAAAGATTAAAAGTTGAAAAATTAGAAGTTGAAGTTGGCGGCAAAGTTGCGCTCAACCAAGTTCTAGTCTTGTCAGATGGCGAAACGACAACGATTGGTGCCCCCATTATTATCGGTGCAGCAGTTAATGCAACGGTTGTTTCACACGGCCGTGGCGACAAAGTCATGATTTTTAAATTCCGCCGTCGTAAACACTACCGCAAAACGCAAGGTCATCGTCAAAGTTATACTGAAATTTTGATTAATGATATTGGTGGTCAGTCTGCTGTTGCGAAACCAGCTGCCGCTAAGCCAGCTGCAAAAGCGAAAAAAGATGATTTAACGCTGATTGAAGGCATTGGTCCAAAAATTGCTGAATTGTTAACGGCTGATGGTATTGTGACCTTTGCCGATTTAGCCAGCGCTAAAGTTGAAGCAATTGCAGCTATTTTAGAAAAAGCAGGCTCGCGTTTCAGCACACACAAACCAGATACATGGCCACAACAAGCGGCATTGGCGCGTGATGGTAAAATGGATGAGTTAAAAGCTTTGCAAGACGTTTTAGACGGCGGCAAAGTTAAATAAGCTACTTATTAGACTTAAGTATTCAATACTAAGTAAAGGAAAAGCAACATGGCACACAAAAAAGCAGGCGGTAGTTCACGTAACGGTCGCGATTCACACTCACAACGTTTAGGTGTTAAAGCGTTTGGCGAAACAGTTGTTTCAGCTGGCAGCATTATTGTTCGTCAACGCGGCACAAAAATGCACGCGGGCGAAAATGTAGGTATGGGTAAAGACCATACTCTATACGCTAAAGTAGACGGTAAAGTCGCTTTTGCTGTTAAGGGTGCGTTAAAGCGTCATATGGTTAGCATTATTGCTACAGCTTAAGTCATCATTTTAATTATTAAAGCCTCATCGGTCGATGAGGCTTTTTTATTTGGTACACTTTAATATATGAAATTCATTGATGAAGCAACAATAAAAATCTACGCAGGTGATGGCGGCAATGGCGTTGCTACGTTCAGGCGCGAAAAATATGAGCCGATGGGCGGCCCGAGTGGCGGCGATGGCGGGCGTGGCGGTTCAATCTATATTGAAGCCGATTGTAATCTGAACACCTTGGTTGATTATCGCTACACCCGCACTTTTAAAGCACAGCGCGGTGAAAATGGGCGTAGCGCAGAATGTTATGGCGCAAAAGGCGACGACATGATTTTGCGTGTACCTGTGGGTACCGTGTTATCTGATAAGGCTTCAGAACAGCTACTGGCAGATTTAAGTGAGCATGGCCAACGGGTATTATTTGCCAAAGGTGGCAAAGGCGGCTTAGGTAATGTGCATTTTAAATCCAGTTTAAATCGCGCTCCACGCCAGTGTACCAAAGGCGATGCTGGCGAAGAGTTTGAGCTTTATATGGAGCTTAAAGTCTTGGCCGATGTCGGTTTACTAGGCATGCCTAATGCGGGAAAATCTACCTTTATTCGTTCAGTTTCTGCCGCTAAACCAAAAGTGGCGGATTATCCTTTTACAACCTTGCACCCCAATTTAGGGGTAGTGCGCGTGGATACAGAGCGCAGTTTCGTAATTGCGGACATTCCTGGCATTATCGAGGGTGCGGCTGAGGGTGCAGGGCTGGGCCATCAATTTTTACGTCATTTACAACGCACCTCGTTATTGCTGCATTTGGTAGATATTGCGCCCTTTGATGAGGCCATTGACCCCGTGCATGAAGCCAAAGCCATCGTTGAAGAGTTACGTAAATATGATGAAGCTTTATATGAAAAGCCCCGCTGGTTAATTTTAAATAAAATTGATATGCTAGAAGATGCAGATAAGGTCATCAAGCAATTTGTTAAAGATTATCAATGGAAAGGCCGTGTGTTTGCCATTTCAGCCATTAGCGGTGTAGGCTGTAAAGAGCTAACCTATGCCATTATGGAGCATATCTTGGCTAGTAGATTAGAAACGCAAGAAAATGAAATCATTAGTCCTTGAGGCAAAAGTAATTGTCGTTAAAGTGGGCTCTAGCCTTGTGACTAACAATGGCAATGGCTTAGACCAAACGGCTATTGTAGCCTGGGCGGCGCAAATTGCTAAGATTGCTAAGCAGGGCAAGCAAGTGGTACTAGTGTCTAGCGGTGCCGTAGCAGAGGGCATGCAACGCTTGGGTTGGAAAAAGCGACCAACAGCTGTCAACGAGCTACAAGCCGCGGCGGCAGTTGGGCAAATGGGCTTGGTGCAAATGTATGAGCGATGCTTTGCTAATCACGGTATGCACACGGCACAGATATTACTCACGCATGACGACTTGGTAGATAGAAAACGTTATTTAAATGCACGCAGTACGCTAAGAACTTTGCTAGATTTAAATGTGATTCCAATTATTAATGAAAATGATACCGTTGTTACCGATGAGATTCGTTTTGGAGACAATGATACATTGAGCGCCTTGGTGGCGAATTTAATTGAAGCGGATGCTTTGGTGATACTGACAGATCAACAAGGCTTGTATTCAGCAGACCCACGTAATGACCCACAGGCTAGCTTTGTAAATCATGCGATAGCAGGCGATGTAGCGTTAGAAAAAATGGCGGGCGGTGCTGGCAGTAGCGTGGGTACGGGTGGCATGTTGACTAAAATACTGGCGGCAAAACGTGCCGCGCGAAGCGGCGCGCATACGGTCATTGCCTCAGGGCGTGAAAAAGATGTATTGTTAAGGCTTAGTGCGGGTGAAGCGATTGGCACGCATCTTGAAGCTTTGCAAATGAAAACAGCCGCACGCAAGCAATGGTTGGCTGATCATTTACGCACGACGGGGCAATTAATACTAGATGCAGGTGCGGTTAAAGTATTAAAGACTGAGGGTAAAAGCTTATTACCCATCGGTGTTGTTGCTGTAACAGGCTACTTTGAGCGCGGTGATGTGGTGGCTTGCATGGATGCTCAAGGTGTGGAAATTGCGCGCGGTTTGGTCAATTATTCTGCGACCGAAACTGCGAAAATTTTAAAAAAACCAAGCAATGAAATAGAAAAAATCTTAGGCTATGTAGATGAAGCTGAATTAATTCATCGTGATAGTTTAATTGTGATGTAAAGGGGGTTAGAACATGCGTCAAAAACCATTAGTCGCCATTATTATGGGTTCAGATAGTGATTGGCCCACCATGAAAAATGCCGCACAAATATTGGCGGATTTTGGTGTGCCCTACGAGGCCAAAGTGGTTTCAGCCCATCGTACGCCTGATTTAATGTTTCAGTTTGCTGAGCAAGCAGCAAACAATGGCTATCAAGTTATTATTGCTGGTGCTGGCGGTGCGGCGCATTTGCCTGGCATGGTGGCCGCTAAAACTATGTTGCCTGTGCTTGGTGTGCCTGTCCCTAGCAAACATTTGCAAGGCCAAGACTCACTACTTTCAATTGTGCAAATGCCAAAAGGCATACCTGTAGCAACGTTTGCCATTGGTGATGCAGGTGCTGCCAATGCGGGTTTATTTGCAGTGTCAGTGTTAGCCAATCATGATGCCAGTTTAGCCAAAAAATTGGCGGAATTTCGTCAAAATTTAGCAGAAAAAGTTAAAGCAATGGCGCTAAGTGATCAACCATGACTATGCAAAATGTGATTAACCCACCCGCTATGTTGGGCATGTTAGGCGGCGGTCAGCTAGGCCGCTTTTTTGTAATTGCTGCGCATGAAATGGGTTTTGCGGTGACGGTACTAGATCCTGATGAAAATAGCCCAGCAGGCAAGATTGCAGATGTACATTTGTGCGCTAACTATGATGATGAGACTGCTTTAGACACCATGGCTACAACATGTCAAGCAGTGACCACGGAATTTGAAAATGTGCCTGCTGCCACACTTGAAAAGTTAGCGCTTACTACAACTGTTAGGCCAAGTGCAGCGAGTGTGGCAATTGCACAAAATCGTGTGTTAGAGAAAAATTTTATTAAAGAAGCAGGTCTGCCTGTAGCGCCATTTATCGTCATTAACGCGCTGACTGACTTACCTGAAGATGGTAGTCCGCTATACCCAGCCATTCTAAAAGTAGCGCGTTTTGGCTACGATGGTAAAGGTCAAGCGCGCGTGAAAAACCAAGCAGAAGCGCAAGTTGCCTTTACTTTATTTAAACAAGAAGTTTGCGTGTTAGAGCAAATGTTGCCGTTAGATTTAGAAATATCAGTAGTGCTGGCACGCGATAACAACGGTAATATTGAGGCGTATGCAACCGCCGAAAATAGTCACCTCAATGGTATTTTGGATATTAGTATTGCCCCGGCGCGTTGCTCAACAGTCATTAACGCCAATGCGCGTGAGTTAGCCAAAAAACTGGCTGAAAAGCTCAATTACGTGGGTGTGTTAGGCGTAGAATTTTTTGTGGTTGGTAAACAATTGCTAGTCAATGAAATCGCGCCACGCCCGCATAACTCAGGGCATTACACGATTGATGCTTGTGTCACCAACCAATTTGAGCAGCAAGTGCGGGTGCTGGCTGGATTGCCTTTAGGTGATGCTAGTTTGCATAGCAATGCCGTGATGGTGAATATATTAGGCGATAGCTGGTTTGCACGAGAGAAACACACACCTCTGGAACCCGCATGGAATAAGGCTTGCAGCCATGTTAACCTGAAGTTGCATCTTTACAGCAAAGCCGAGCCACGAAAAGCGCGCAAAATGGGACACTTTACGGTGATTGGAAAAAATGCAAAAGCTGTATTAAATACTGCGCTAATCGCACGTAGCGAATTGCATATCGGAGAATAGTGGCTAAGATGGAACTTGAAGCTTACAAAAAACGGTATAAACAAGATGACGCTGTAGGATGGGAATGTATCGACCAGCAGTTAGGGAAAGTTTATGGTAAAGCGCCATTTCGACACTACGCCCCGCCTATTCATTACCGCCTTGGTGGAGAAGACCCTATAGATGGTAGCAGTGTTTATGATAACGAAAACCAAGTTTTTCATCGGCATATCGTCAGTTATGGCATGTCTTCACTGTATTACGATGAAGAAAGTGCGGCGAGTGAATTTAGTGGATGGGGGTTTGAGTTTACTATGCGTGTTGCTCCTTTTTTAGGTGATCCAGACGGTGACGGTTGTAAAAATGAACCCTATTGGGCGATGGCTGTGATGAATAATCTGGCGCGCTATGTTTATAGCAGTAAACGTTGGTTTGAACCTTATCACTATACGCCAGCAAATGGCCCAATTCGGCTGGAAACAGAAACTTTATTAACCGCACTAGCCTTTGTGCCAGACCCTGAATTGGCTAGCATCAGCACGCCGCATGGGCAACTGGATTTTTTGCAAATGGTTGGTTTAACAGATGCGGAGTATAAGTGGGTTTCTCAAGACTCAACAACGGGGCGCTGCCAGCAACTAATGGACTTGATGCGTAACGATAATGCGCTACTTATCACGGACATTACGCGCAAACATTCTTACGTTTGAGATTAACTTGATTGTAAAATAAAAAAGCCCCGCATTTGCGAGGCTTTTTTACTTGTATTAAATTATTCTACTTTTTTTGCTTTTGGTGCGGCTTTAGGTTTTGCGGCAGCTTTTGGCTTAGCTTCTGCTTTAGTCGCTGTTTTGGCCTTTGGCACCGCTTTGGCTTTAGGCGCCGCTTTTTTAGCTAACATTGCAGGACCAGAAGTCGTTAACGCTTTAATAGCAGCTGTTAAGCGGCTTTTATGACGGGCGGCTTTATTTTTGTGAATAATTTTTTTATCAGCAATGCGGTCAATCACGCTAACGTTTTCTTGGTAAGCGGCCATTGCTACGGCTTTGTCGCCAGATTCAACAGCTTTAATTACTTTTTTAATTGCAGTACGCAAAGTTGAGCGCAACGCTGCGTTGTGTGCGTTTACTTTTACAGACTGACGCGCGCGTTTGCGTGCTTGTGCGGTATTTGCCATGGGTTGTTTATCCTAATGCGAAACTTGTATAAATACGAAACCGTGCATATTAGTGTTTTTTCAGTCGTTTGGCAACTGTTTAATGGTATTAATTGATATTTATCTCGTCTGAATATAGTCGCTAATTTAGAGCGGCTAGCATGTTAAAATAGCGCACCATTTTAATATATCTCACTTCTTAAAGTTTAAGCCCCGCATGAATCTACTGAAAGTACTCGCTAAAGTCGGCAGTATGACTTTTATATCGCGCATTTTAGGCTTTGTACGCGATACGCTTATTGCGAGAATTTTTGGCGCGGGTGTGATGACGGATGCCTTTTTTGTTGCGTTTAAAATCCCCAATTTATTACGCAGAATTTCAGCCGAAGGCGCATTTAGTCAGGCGTTTGTACCTATTCTAGCTGAGTATAAAACACAACGGACACATGATGAAACACACGCATTAATTAATCATGTCGCCACCTTGCTAGGTCTTTTTTTGGTGGTCATCACTATTGTGGGCATGCTAGCCGCACCTTGGGTGGTACAGATTAGTGCGCCAGGGTTTGCTGCAGATAAAGCAAAATTTGATTTAACAGTTGATTTGTTACGTATTACTTTTCCTTATATCTTTTTTATCTCTTTAGTTTCCCTTGCTGGTGGCGTACTCAATACCTACGGCAATTTTTCAGTGCCTGCTTTTACGCCAGTTTGGCTAAATGTCGCGTTTATTGCAGCAGCATTGGTGATTGCACCTTATTTTAATAACTCCATTAGAGTGCTGGCTTGGGCGGTGTTTGTGGGTGGGCTGTTACAAATGGCTTATCAAATTCCCTATCTGCTTAAAATTGGTTTAATACCACGATTTAGCCTGAATTTGCAGGACGAAGGCGTGTGGCGCATTTTAAAGCTCATGGGGCCAGCAATATTTGGGGTATCCATCGCGCAAATTTCACTATTAATTAACACGATTTTCGCCTCTTTACTGGCAACAGGTAGTGTTTCTTGGCTTTACTACGCTGATCGATTAATGGAATTTCCAACAGGTGTGTTGGGCGTGGCATTAGGCACAATATTGTTGCCAAGTTTATCAAAAAGCGTGGCTGACAAAGCCGATGGCGAATATTCACAACTGTTAGATTGGGGCTTACGGCTTACCTTTATTTTAGCGTTGCCTGCTGCCGTGGCATTAGCTGTGCTGTCAGTGCCTTTAGTCACGGGCTTATTTTATTATGGAAAATTTAGCGTATTGGATGTTGAAATGACCCGACAAGCGTTAATGGCGTATAGCTTGGGCTTGCTAGGTTTAATTTTGGTGAAAGTACTGGCACCTGCTTTTTATTCAAGACAAAATGTCAAAACGCCCGTTAAAATTGCTATTTTTACCTTAACTACTACACAATTGATGAACCTTATTTTTGTATTTGGTTTAGATCTTAAACATGCGGGTTTAGCACTCTCTATTGGCCTTGGGGCTTGTATGAATGCTGGCTTGCTATATTACTATTTGCGAAAAAGTAATGTTTATAAACCACAAGCAGGATGGTTAGCGTTTTTAATTAAACTTGTAGTGGCCGTGGTTGCCATGGCAATAGCACTTTATTTTGCGGCAGGTAGTGATTCAACTTGGTTAGCTTATCGTTTACTGCCTAAAATGCTGCATTTACTTGGCCTGCTGGCATTAGGGTCTGGCGTTTACTTTTTATCACTATGGCTCATGGGTATTCGTGTGAAAGACTTTATGCGCCGTAGTTTGCATTAAAACAAGGATACAAACTTATGCAAGTTTTTAGGCATTTTCCAAAAAGTAATCACGCGAAATTAGTATTGGCGATTGGCAATTATGATGGCTTGCATCTAGGGCACCAAGCTTTATTAGCTCGCTTAGTTGAAGAAGCCAAAAACAAAAACTTAACGCCAGCGGTGATGATTTTTGAGCCACAACCTCGAGAGTTTTTTAATCCACAAAAGGCACCAGCGCGGTTATCATCGATGCGCGAAAAGCTAGAGTATTTTGAAGCGGCGGGTATAGGGCAGGTGTTTATAGTGCGCTTTAATCAGGCATTTTCCAGCATTTCAGCAGTAGAGTACATGTCGATTTTGCGTGACTCACTTAATGTTCACGCTATTTTAGTCGGTGCGGATTTTCGATTTGGCGCAAAACGTCAAGGCAGTGTGCAAGACTTTGTGCAAGCTGGCTTTGAATTAATAGATTTTCCACAAGTGTTAAGTCAGGGCGTGCGTGTTTCAAGTACGTTAGTGCGTAGCGCATTAGAAAAAAGCGAGTTAAACATAGCGCAAAATTTACTAGGCAGACCTTACAGCATTAGTGGCAAAGTAGTGCACGGTGCCAAACGCGGCCGCCAGCTGGGTTTTCCTACCGCCAATGTGCATATGCGTCATGAGCGGCCAGCGGTAAAAGGGGTATATGCAGTAAAATTGGACGGATTAAACGCCGTGGCAAACTTAGGTGTGCGCCCAACAATTGCAGGTGAACCAAAAATGTCTTTAGAAGTGCATGTGCTTGATTTTAATGATGATTTATATCACCAGCATGTACATGTGGAGTTTTTACATAAAATACGCAATGAAATGAAGTTTGATGGGCTAGAAGCATTAAAAGCACAAATTGAACGTGATGTTTTAGAAGCTAGATCATTTTTTAGCCACAAATAAATACAGATGCATACAGATATACACAGTTAAACTCCTAAGCTGTCATTCTGAGCGTGAGCGAAGAATCCAGCTAAAAAAATGGATCGCCGCTTTTGCGGGAATGACGAAAATGAAAAGTGTTGAAATTTAAATGACAGAAGACAATAAAGATTCAAAATACAAATTAAACCTGCCTGAAACCAGTTTTCCTATGCGTGGCGACTTGGCCAAGCGTGAACCTGCTTGGTTAAAAGCATGGATGGATAAAAAGCTCTATCAACGTATTCGCGCATCACGTAAGGGCGCTAAAAAATTCATTTTGCATGACGGCCCGCCATATGCCAATGGTGATATTCATATTGGGCATGCGGTGAATAAAATTTTAAAAGACATCATCGTTAAATCTAAAACCATGAGTGGTTTTGATGCGCCTTACGTGCCGGGCTGGGATTGCCACGGCTTACCCATTGAATTGGTGGTTGAGAAAACGTATGGCAAAAATATAGCTCCAGCGAAATTTCGCGAGCTATGCCGAGCCTACGCGGCTGAGCAAGTCGAAAAACAGAAAAAAGACTTTATTCGCCTGGGCGTGTTGGGTGATTGGGATAACCCGTATTTGACCATGGACTTCAAAACTGAAGCAGACATCATGCGCGCTTTGGGCGACATCTATAAAAACGGCTACCTTTACCAAGGTAGTAAACCTGTGCATTGGTGTGTAGATTGCGGCTCTGCACTGGCTGAGGCTGAGGTGGAGTATGAGGATGTGAATTCGCCGGCGATTGATGTAGGGTTTAAGGTGGTGGATAACGCTGCTTTGAGTAAAGCGTTTGGTGTGGAAGTAAAAGGTGAAACTTTCGCGGTTATTTGGACAACGACCCCTTGGACAATACCTGCAAATCAAGCGGTGTCAGTACATCCAGACCTAGAGTATGTTTTATTTAAGACTGACGAAGGAAATTTGATTCTAGCTAAAGAACTACAAATTAAATGTTTTGAACGCTATGGGCTTATGACAGGCGAGCAGTTTAAGCATAATCCTAACCCTAAAGGTGCAGTTGTCGGTGCGAAATTAAACGGTTTATTTTTGAAGCACCCATTCGATAACCGTCAAGTGCCAATTATCTGTGGCGACCACGTGACGACCGATGCAGGTACAGGCTTAGTGCATACCGCCGCAGCGCATGGTAACGATGACTGGTTGGTAATGCGTGCTAACTTACCAAATGAAAAGCCGCGTGTGTTGATGGGTGGTGATGGCAAGTTCTTTAATAGCGAATTAGTTGAGTTTAAGGCGATTCGTGGTTTAACCCGTCAAGAAGCCAATAAAGTCATTTTAGCTAACATGCAGGAAAGCGGCGCATTAATCGCCAGTGCGCGTTTAAACCATAGCTTCCCGCATTGCTGGCGGCATAAAACTCCGCTAATGCAATTAGCCACGCACCAATGGTTTATTGGAATGCAACAAGAGGATGCCGTTGGTTTTAGTTTACGCGAGTATGCCAATAAAGCGGTTGATACCACTGAGTTTTTTCCAGCTTGGGGGCGCGCACGTTTAGAGGCGATGATTAAAAATCGTCCTGACTGGTGTGTTTCACGCCAACGTAGTTGGGGTGTTCCTATGCCATTTTTTGTGCATAAAGAAACAGGCAAGCTGCATCCTGAAACGTCGCACTTGTTAGAAATGGTTTGCAGGCAAGTAGAGCAACAAGGCGTTGAGGCTTGGTTTAGTTTAGACGGCGTGGCGTTCTTAGCGCAACACGCTCCCATCAACGCCGAGCAATACAAAAAAGTCACCGATACTTTAGACGTATGGTTTGACTCAGGTACAACGCATGCCTCAGTATTAAAGCGCCGCTCAGACTTAGTTTTTCCGGCGGATTTGTATTTAGAAGGCTCTGACCAGCATCGTGGTTGGTTTCAAAGCTCATTGCTGACTGGCTGTGCAATTGATGGTCGCGCGCCTTATGAAGCTTTATTGACACATGGTTTTGTGGTGGATGGTAGTGGCCATAAAATGAGCAAGTCAAAAGGCAATGTAGTGGCGCCACAAAAGGTGATGGACACTTATGGCGCGGACATTTTGCGTTTATGGGTGGCGAGTACAGACTACTCAGGTGAGCTGACGATTTCAGATGAAGTTTTAAAACGTGTGGCAGATAGTTATCGCAAACTGCGCAATACCATGAAGTTTTTATTGGCTAACTTGGCGGATTTTGATGTCAGTAAAGACTTACTACCTGTTAACACATGGCTAGAGATTGACCGTTATGCGCTTTATTTAACGCAAAAATTGCAAACCGAAGTGCTGGCAGATGTTGAGCGCTATGAGTTTCATTTAGCCGTACAAAAATTGGTAGCATTTTGCTCGGATGACTTGGGTAGCTTTTACTTAGATATTTTAAAAGACAGACTTTATACGGCAGGTGAAAATTCACCAGCACGTCGCGCCGCACAAAGTGCATTGCATCACATTACACACACATTGATGCGCCTAATTGCGCCGATTTTAAGCTTTACGGCAGATGAGATTTGGCACAGCTTAAACTTAGGCGAAGCCAGCACAGTTTTTGAAGAAATTTGGTATGACATTCCTGCGCATGATCTGGAAGCCAATAAAATAGAGGCTTGGCAGGCGATTATTTCTGCTCGTAGCTTGGCGGCTAAAGAAATTGAGGTGTTACGCAGCGCTGGGCAAGTAGGTTCTTCACTGCAAGCTGAACTTGAATTTTATGCTTCGGATACAACGTTTGAGGCGCTGAATAGCTTAGAAGATGATTTGCGTTTTATCACCATTACCTCGGCCGCAAAAGTAACGAAAGTAAATAGTGAGACTGAGCAAAAAATAGTGGTTAAACCTAGCGCCCACCAAAAATGTGACCGCTGCTGGCATTACCGCGCCGATGTTGGCGCAGATAAAGCACATCCGCATATTTGCGGCCGCTGTGTTAGCAATCTATTTGGCAAAGGCGAGGCGCGCCAATATGCTTAAGTATTTTTCATTAAGTGCTGTAATTGTTGCGCTAGATTTATATACCAAATATTTAATACAATCTGCATTTGCCTATGGTGAGCTGTTGCCAATCAATGCGTTTTTTGACTTAGTGCATTATCACAATTTAGGCTCGGCCTTTGGCTTTTTAAATGATGCAGGAGGATGGCAAAAATGGTTTTTTGCCATCATTTCTATTGTTGCCGTGGCGGTGATGAGCTATTTGATTATCAAAAATCAACAACAAAAACTTTTTTGCTGGGGGCTTGCATTGGTATTAGGTGGCGCTATTGGTAACTTGTATGACCGCATTACACTGGGCTATGTGGTGGATTTTTTAAATTTTCATTATCAAAATCATTACTGGCCAGCGTTTAATGTGGCCGATAGCGCAATTTGTATTGGTGTAGGCTTGCTGTTGCTCGATAGTTTTAAAACAAAACCTTAAGGGTAACCGCTGACAAAATGGGTAAAAAGTATCAAATTGTGATTGAAGTTGACAAGCCTGAACTTAAAGAATTTGAGGACTGGCTTGAAATAAACAAACAAAATATATTGGCTATTAGTGAAAATGATGGTTGCGGGTGCTGTGTGGATATTTTCACCATAGAGGTGTCAGAATCAGTAGAAATTTTATCTACATTATTTACTGAAGTAGGTGAGACCGAACATTCAGAGCTATATTATGGAGACAAAAAAGATAAACTACTTCAGACATTTTTAAGCTGACCTGTTTAAAGAAGTGTGCTATTCAGAGGATGGTAACTTGTAAGTGATGATGATCTTTGTCACAAAATTTAACTATAAATCTAACTACGAAATTTAACCATAAAAATATCAAGTTAAAGCACAATTTCACTACTTAAAAATGCCCGAGAGATTTTTGATGCCCTGTAAGCCGCATGCAGACTGGCTCACAGAGGGGGTGAAATGATGAAGTCTAAAAATCGGCTAAAATAGCGCCACTATTTAATGCGATTTTTTTGGCAAAACTTTGCTAATGATTGAAAATATTGCAACGCAAACTGCCCCTACACTTAAGCCTAGTAGCGCGTCCATTAACATGGGCAGTAAAGCTGAAATTTCTTTTAGCGGCTCTACCCAATGGTGAATAACAGGAATGCCATGACCAATAATACTGCCGCCGACCAAAAACATGGCGATTGTGCCCGCAATGGTTAAAAAACGCATTAAATAAGGCGCTGCATTAAGCAGTAAATTACCTATTTTGCGGATGATTTGTTTGGTTAAGCTTTTACCCTTACGCAACATCATGTAAAGCCCAAGGTCATCTAGCTTAACAATGCCAGCCACTAACCCATAAACGCCAGCCGTCATCACAATAGCGATGATTGAAACCACCGTGACTTGTTTACCAAAAGGCGCCGTCGCTACCGTGCCCAGCGCAATGACAATAATTTCAGCCGATAAAATAAAGTCAGTACGAATGGCGCCTTTAATTTTATCTTTTTCTAGTGCCACTAAATCAACTTTAGGGTTAGCAATAGCTTGTTCGATTTTTTCATCGTGTTTTTCTTCAGCTTTTGCACTATGCAAAAATTTGTGGGCAATTTTTTCAAAACCTTCAAAGCATAAGTATGCGCCACCAAGCATCAGTAAAGGCGTAATCACACTAGGGGCAAAATAGCTAATGGCGAGTGCAGTGGGCACCAAAATAAGCTTATTCAGAAAAGAGCCTTTTGCAACGGCCCATACCACTGGCAGCTCGCGAGAGGCATCAACGCCATTGACTTGCTGCGCATTGAGTGCTAAATCATCACCCAATACCCCAGCTGTTTTTTTGGCGGCCATGGTGGTCATGACTGATACGTCATCCAGCATGGTGGCGATGTCATCTAAAAGTGCGAGTAAGCTACCAACGGCCATGCGTTTTCCTGATTGTCTTGAAGATAAATTAAGGCGGTCATTTTAACCTAAAATAGGTCAAAACAAAGTATTAAGGCTTGATTGGATTTTTATTCAATTTGCGTTGCAAGGTGCGTCTGTGCATGTTGAGGCTGCGCGCAGTGGCAGAAATATTGCCATCGTTTTCAGCCAGCACGCGTTGTATGTGCTCCCATTCGAGACGGTCTATGCTAAGCGGATTTTGTGCGACTTCTACCGCCACATCACCTGTTTGCTTACCAAAAGCGGCCACAATTTCGTCCGCATCGACTGGCTTAGCCAGATAATGCGTAGCCCCTAACTTAATCGCTTCAACCGCTGTAGTAATGCTGGCAAAACCTGTCAGCACGACAATGCGCGTTCCTGCATCAAGGCTGGCGAGCTGGCGCACCAAGACCAAGCCAGAGTTACCGCCCATTTTTAAATCCACGACGGCAAATTCAGGCGGGTCAGTTTTAGCCAGCTCGAAGCCGCTTTCGGCACTGTTGGCGGTGGTGACCATAAATCCACGCTTTTTCATCGCACTACTGAGTACGCTCAAAAAAGCTTCATCATCGTCCACCAGCAATAAGCTAGGTTTTTCGTCTTGGTTTTGGAGTGGTTGATGATGCATCTGCATTTTAGTTGATTTTTAAATTTACTAAAGGTAAGTGTACCGTCGTTAGCACGCCGCCATCTATGTGGTTGCTTAAGTTCAGCGTGCCTTCATAGCGGGCAAGAATACTTTGCGTTAAATAAATGCCTAGCCCTAAACCTTGTTTTTCGGAGAGCGTATTTTTTGAGCTAAAAAATGGCGTACCAATTTTTTGTTTAGCGTCAGCACTTAAACCTTCACCAAAGTCTCGAATTTGAATAGTCAAGATTTCGAGATTCCAATTTGCATCAAACAACACGCGCTCTGGTGACTCGTCAGCGGCATTGTCTAGCAAGTTTTGTATGGCCTGCGTGAGCGTAATGTCTACAAAAATAGTTGGGTTAAAGGCATTTTCTGCCAGATGCACAACAAGCTCGGTTGCGGGACGAGTGTCGCGCCAGCGCTGAATAGACACGTTTATAAAGTCAAGTAAAAGTACACCTTGCCCAGCATCTGCACGCGTTTTACCAGCATTTTGCGTAATAGACGATAAAATTTCTTTGCACCGTGTAATTTGCGTGCGCATGATAGTTAACTGCGCAAGCGTGTCAGGCTTAAGCGAAAGATCTTGTGAGAGCTCATTGTTAATCACCGCCATGGTGGCTAATGGCGTGCCTAGCTCATGCGCTGCGCTAGCGGCGAGCGTGCCTAAAGCAAACATGCGTTCACTTTCAAGGGCGCTTTCACGCGCATCCGCTAGCTTTTGGTCATAATCACGTAAATTTTGGCCAATGCGCGAAATAAAAATAGCCACAATAATCGCGCTGATTACAAAGCCTATCCACATGCCCACCAAGTGAATATCAAGATGCGTATTGCTATTAACGTGCATGTGTAAATGTGAAAGCGGAATATGGTAAAACATTAATAGGGTATAGCTGATAATGCTGAATGCGGCTACTAGCCAAGCATAACGCACCCGTAATGCTACAGAAGCAACGGTAATGGGCAGTAAAAGCATCCAAATAAATGGATTACTATAGCCGCCACTGAAATAAAATATAAATGAAAAAACCGCTGTATCGCCAATGAGCTGACACAATAATTCATATTGTGTAGGGTGCGCAGCACTTTTTAAACGCCACCATGCCACCATGTTTAATAAGCCCAGCGATACAATGCCAAATGTTAAAGGGGTTAATTTCAATGGGATGCCAGCTAAACTTAAGCCCAATATTACCAAGCCAAGAAAAAGCATCACCACGCCACGCAGCATGATTAAACGTTGCATATTTTGCCGTGAGGCACTTAATAGTTGGTTGGGCGTTTTAAGCAAAGTGGTTTAATTTGAAATAACAATAAATAAGCTCCATTATAAAGCCTAAGCAAATATTAACTCTTCGACAAATTGTCGCGCAGCAAAGTATAGCGTTGCTTAAGCCCGCTACAATGAGAAATGCTTAGGTACTTAAGTTATGGTTGACAGTACAATAGCTAACCATTAGCATTTAAAGCCTGCTTGTTAAATATTTAACTAAATTTTTGTTTCGTTTTCTAGTTGACGTTAGGCGAGTTTTTATAAAAATAAGTCACTGGGTTTACTTGAAAGTATTAGGTTAATGAGAGAAAACGTAACAAAAAATCGCTCGAGTAAGTTAGTGGGCTTAATATTTGTGCTGGCAATTCATGTTGGATTACTTTACTTGGCAATGAGTTACAAACTCATTCCACCGCCACTAGAAGCGGTGACTATAATGGTGAACTTAATTAACCCACCTAAAAAGGAAGAGCCGCCACCTGAACCACAAAAAAGCGCGCCGCCTAAAAAAATTAAATTGGTAAAAGAAAAGCCAGTGGTTCAACCGAAGCCAGTAGTTCAGCCTAAGTCTAAAGTAAAGACTGAACCTGTGATTGTGGCGCAAGTGCCTTTGGTTGCAACGCGTGAACCTGTGGCACCAGAACCAGAATCAATCAAGCAGGAGCCGCCTACGCCTCCACCTGAGCCAGCTAAAAATACAATTGTAAAACCTGCGGCACCTGTGCAAATGTCTGAGCTTTCAGTGGCTTGTTCAAATCGCCCAGAACCTAATTACCCAGCTGCTGCTAAGCGCATGGGCGAGCAAGGCGCAGTTAAATTGCGCGTAGAGCTCGATGAAGAAGGGCATATTACTTCAGTCAAAGTAATAGAAAGCTCTGGACACGCTCGGTTAGACAATGCGGGTGTGAGCGCCATAAAAAACTGGAAATGTGAAGCAGCAACAAGGGATGGTAAGCCAGCACAGGCAGTTGCCACGCAAGTTTTTGATTTCAAATTAGAGTGATTATTAAAAAAAGGGTTTTATTATGGCGCAAGCAGCAGTCGCAGCACAACAACTAGGCTTTGCAAATTTTATTGCGAATGTAGATATCGTTGGTCAAGTGGTTTTATTCTTCTTGCTGATACTATCAATTGCAAGCTGGTATTTGATTTTTACCAAAACTTTCGCAAACTGGTTAGAAGCGAAACATGCAAAAGCTTTTTTAGCCAAATTTAGAGATATCAGCTCATTAGAGCAACTAAGTGGTTTATTAAAGCAAAGTCAAGCAGATAACGCTTTTGCTAATTTGACTTCAGAAGGCTTAACTGCGCTACGAAGTGCAGGTGGCTATGGTAGCCAAAAACTTGCCGTCGCAGGCGGCATGTCAGAATTTATGACGCGCGCAATTCGTAATGGTATAGACCAAGAATCTGCCAGAAGTGAAAACGGCTTAACGATATTAGCTTCTGCAGGTTCAGCATCGCCTTATGTTGGCTTATTTGGCACGGTTTGGGCGATTTACCATGCACTCGTCAACATTGGCTTAAGCGGACAAGGCACACTGGATAAAGTGGCTGGCCCAGTGGGTGAAGCGTTAATTATGACGGCGATTGGCTTGGCGGTGGCTATTCCTGCGGTGTTTGCTTATAACGCATTTAACCGCCGTAATCGCGTGTGGTTAGCTAAATTAGATGCCTTTGCGCATGACTTATTTGTGATGCTAACTGTGAGCAACAGTGAAAATAATCAAACTATGCAAGCAGGTAGCGTATCATGAGTTTCGGTAGCTTTAATTCACAGCAACCCCAAGCCAAAGCTGAAATCAACGTTGTGCCGCTGGTGGATGTGATGTTGGTGCTATTGGTGATTTTTATTATTACAGCACCTTTACTCACCCATTCGGTGAAAATTGAATTACCCAAAGCGTCAAGTAACCCTAACATCACAAAACCAGACCATGTTGAATTGGCGATTAGAGAAGATGAGACGTTATATTGGAATGGCGAGAAAATTGCTAAAGAATCACTCGCATCTCGCTTCGCGCTAGAGGCCAAAAAAGACCCGCAGCCCGAACTGCACATCAAAGCTGATGGCGCTTCTAAGTATGAAAAAGTTGCTCAAGTCTTGTCTATCGCCGCTAAAACGGGGTTGACTAAAATTGGCTTTGTGACAGACCCAACTGGAAAGGAGTAAGTGCTTTACCATTTTAGTATGCACTTAACTACGACAAAATAGCGCAAAGCAATGGCTGACTTCTGGTGATGAAGGCCGTGGCTGGCAAGTTTCAGCTACACAACATTAAAACCTGCGCAACAATAATAGGCTGCTTTCTAAGGGTTAACGCCTATTGAAATGCACTGTAGTTCCCCCCATATTAATCCTAACTTAAGACTAAATTTTCAGGAGCGGGCAATGCGTTTTGATAAACTGACCACTAAATTTCAACAAGCCATCTCAGATGCGCAAAGTATTGCGCTGGGTACAGACAACACGGCAATAGAAGCGCAACATTTGTTGCAAGCGTTACTCAATCAAGAAGATGGCGGAACGGCTTCATTATTATCTCGTGCAGGCGTACAACTTAACTCACTTAAAACCAGCCTAAATGCGGCAATTACGAACTTACCAAAGTCACCCGATAGTAGTGGCGAAGTGGCTATTTCACGCGATTTAAATAATTTACTAAATGTCACCGATAAGCTCGCGCAAAAGCGTAATGATGCTTACATTGCCAGCGAGATGTTTTTATTGGCTTTAGCCGATGACAAAGGTGAAACAGGCAAACTATTAAAAGCCAACGGCTTAAATAAAAAAGCCCTAGAAGCCAGCATCCAAGCGGTGCGCGGCGATGACGCGGTGAATAGCCAAGAAGCAGAAGGTCAGCGAGAGGCACTTAAAAAGTATACCGTGGATGTGACTGAGCGCGCTAGTCTGGGCAAGTTAGACCCCGTTATTGGACGCGATGATGAAATTCGCCGGGTGATTCAGATTCTTGGCCGCCGCACTAAAAATAACCCCGTGCTCATCGGTGAGCCTGGTGTGGGTAAAACCGCGATTGTAGAAGGCTTAGCACAACGTATTGTCAATAATGAAGTACCAGAATCCCTTAAAGGCAAAAAAGTATTGTCGCTCGATATGGCGGCTTTATTAGCGGGCGCAAAATATCGTGGCGATTTTGAAGAACGCTTAAAAGCCGTGTTAAAAGAACTGGCGCAAGATGAAGGTCAAACCATTGTGTTTATTGATGAAATTCACACCATGGTGGGCGCAGGCAAGGCGGAGGGCGCAATGGATGCAGGCAATATGCTCAAACCAGCTTTAGCACGCGGTGAGCTGCATTGCGTGGGTGCTACAACTTTAGATGAGTACCGCAAATATATTGAAAAAGATGCCGCGTTAGAGCGTCGTTTTCAAAAAGTGCTGGTGGATGAGCCAAGCGTGGAGGCGACCATTGCGATTTTGCGTGGGCTGCAAGAAAAATATGAGCTGCACCACGGCGTAGCAATTACCGACCCAGCCATTATTGCGGCCGCAGAGCTATCACACCGCTATATTACCGACCGCTTTTTACCTGATAAAGCGATTGATTTGATTGATGAAGCGGCGAGCCGCATCAAAATGGAGATAGACTCTAAACCAGAAGTGATGGATAAGCTGGAAAGACGCATCATTCAGCTCAAAATTGAGCGCGAAGCGGTTAAGCGCGAAAAAGATGAAGGTTCAGTTAAACGTTTTGGATTGATTGAAGAAGAAATCGCTAAGCTGAGTAAAGAATATGCTGATTTAGACGAAATTTGGAAAGCTGAAAAATCACAGGTGCAGGGCTCTGCACATATTAAAGAAGCCATCGAGAAAGTGAAGTTTGAGATGGAAGAAGCTACGCGCAAAGGTGAGTGGCAAAAAGTTTCAGAGTTGCAATATGGCAAACTACCACAGCTAGAAGCGCAACTTAAGCATGCAGCCAGCACAGAAGCCGCTGGGCCGCAAACAAAACATAAAATGCTACGCACAGAAGTCGGCGCAGATGAAATTGCTGAAGTGGTGAGCCGTGCCACGGGTATCCCTGTGAGCAAAATGCTGACTGGAGAGCGTGATAAATTGCTGACGATGGAAGATAAACTTCACGAGCGCGTGGTCGGGCAAGATGAAGCGGTGCGTTTGGTTTCTGATGCGATTCGTCGCTCACGTTCAGGCTTGAGTGATCCTGATCGTCCATATGGTAGCTTTTTGTTTTTAGGACCAACTGGCGTGGGTAAAACCGAGTTGTGTAAAGCGCTAGCAGGCTTTTTGTTTGATTCTGAAGACCATCTCATTCGCATAGACATGAGTGAGTTCATGGAAAAACATTCCGTAGCACGCATGATAGGCGCGCCACCAGGTTACGTAGGCTATGAAGAAGGCGGCACGCTGACCGAAGCCGTACGCCGCAAACCCTACAGCGTGATTTTGTTAGATGAAGTTGAAAAAGCGCATCCTGATGTGTTTAATGTGCTGTTGCAGGTGTTAGATGATGGTCGTTTAACCGATGGCCAAGGCCGCACGGTAGATTTTAAAAATACTGTGATTATCATGACCTCTAACCTAGGTTCGCAAATGATACAAAGCATGGCAGATCAAGACTACCAAGTGGTGAAATTGGCGGTGATGGGGGAGGTTAAAACGCACTTTAGGCCAGAGTTCGTCAACCGTATAGATGAAGTAATCGTTTTTCACGCATTAGGTGATACGCACATTAAATCAATTGCCAGCATTCAAATGCAGTATTTGGCAAAGCGCATGGTGGCGATGGACATGACCTTGAAAGTGACTGATGCAGCATTGGCAGAAATTGCAAGCGCAGGGTTTGACCCCGTGTACGGCGCAAGGCCATTAAAGCGGGCGATACAGAGTGAAATTGAAAATCCGCTCGCACGTGAAATATTAGCGGGGAATTTTATGGCTAAAGATGTGGTCGAAGTGGATTATAAAGCAGGTAAAATGCAATTTAGTAAGGGTTAATTGATAGGAGGTAGTGCGATGAAAAAACAAGATTTAATGTTAAGTTTAATGGTGCTGACAATGCTAATGGCGGGTTGTGCTAGTGATTTGCCAAGAGAACCTCAAATTCATCGCCTAACACCTGAAGAGGTCGCCAAGTTAACACCCGTTGCAGTACCAACTTTGAGCTTAGAAGAGGTGGTGACGCTATCTAAGCAAAAAGTTTCGGCAGACGATATTATTGCAAAAATTAAAGCAAGCAATTCGCAATACGATTTAACTGCCAGCCAAATGGTGGATTTAAGCAAGCAAGGCGTGAATGCAAAAGTGCTGGATTATATTCAAGCTGAACGTGAAAAAGCTCGCCAAAACAGCATCGCCGATGAAATTAATAAGCGCGAAAAAGCGGCCCAACAAAAACTGAAAGAACAAGCTTGGCGAAATAATCGTTACGACCCATTCTATGATTCTTTTTATGGACCTTTTTACTCTCCTTTTTATGGCTATGGCCCTTATTGGGGCGGCTCTTTGTATTGGCAACATCGCCATAGAAGATAAGTGGCAAAATTAAATGGCTTGATAAGGTATAAAAAGCTAACTGTAAAATTAACTTATTTTGGACTTAAAGTACTTAACATTATTTCACCTGCCCGCTAAGCGGCTTGGAATGCGGCTTGCGGAGGTGTTATTTTTGCTCGAGGCATTTTTAGGGGCATTTTCATATTATTTTTTGTGTTTAAAATGGTTTAAAAATGCGCCAACTCACCCATCAGATTAGTTTTTCCACACAAGGCCGAAAACTAGTTGACATCACTCCTGAGGTGCTTCAATGGGTTAAGAGTTGTAGCCTAACCACAGGCTTGCTCACGCTGTACATTCAGCATACTTCAGCTAGCTTGCTCATCAATGAAAATTACGATGCTGACGTGCTGGTGGATATGGAGGCGTTTTTTAATCGCCTAGTACCTGATGGCGATACGTTATTTATCCACACCATTGAAGGCCCTGATGACATGCCAGCGCATGTGCGTAGTGCACTTACGCAAACCAGCTTGTCGATACCGCTAATGCAAGGTAAGCCAGCGCTTGGGCAATGGCAAGGTATCTTTTTGTATGAGCATCGGCATATGCCTGCTAATCGACGCGTAATTTTTCATTTAATCGGTGAATGAATTTGAGTTTACAAGCTAGGGCATTAAGTATTCAGGAGGTAACGATTTACACTCCATTTTTTGCGCCAGAAGTGCTGCAGAAAGTGCGGGTTGTCGATGGCAAACCGCCTTTTTGGTTGCGCCCAAGCATGTGCGCTGTCGTGTTGAATTGCACTATTTATTTTCGCGCTGGACATTATCAGCCGTACACTTTGCGCGGTGTGGAGTTGCTGGGGCACGAAATTACCCATGTAGAGCAATATCTACATGGCATGACTGTATGGCACTATTTATGGGAATCTCGACGTGGTTACGTAAAAAATTGTTACGAGGTTGCAGCTTACGCGAAAGGTGCTATGATAAAGGCCGAGGTTGCTCGAAAGGGCATCGTTTAACCAAAATATTCAATTTTAGGAGAAGAAAATGGGCTTATTTTCATTTATTAAAGATGCAGGTGAGAAATTATTTGGAACAGGTGAGGCTAAAGCAGCAGATGATGTTGCAAAAGCAGATCCAACGCCAGTGAATGTGGATACAGCAAATCAAGCAGCGGCCAATGCCATTGCTGGTTATGTGGCAAAAATGGGTTTAAGTGCGCAAGGGTTAAATATTGGCTTTGATGGCGCGTCTGGCACGGTGATTGTGCAAGGCATGGCCGAAAGCAAAGAAATTAAAGAGAAAATCTTGCTATGCTGTGGCAACGTAAAAGGCGTTGAAAATGTACAAGATCAATTAGGCGTCATTTCAGCACCAGAAGCAGTAGCTGACCCAGTATTTTACACCGTAGTCAGTGGCGACTCTTTATCAAAAATTGCTAAACAACAATATGGTAATGCGAATGACTATATGAAAATTTTTGAAGCGAATAAACCTATGCTGAGTCACCCAGATAAAATTTACCCTGGTCAATCTTTGCGTATTCCAGCATAAAAAATAATTTTTCTGTCACTACATTATTAAAAAGAGATTAGTTCAAGCTACGATAGTCTAATTGTTTTTTTAGTTAGCAAGTGCTATCCTTGAAGCTAGCTTAGTTCAAGGATTTTTTATTTTTAATAAAGAAAGGGATTTCAAATGCCAACATTATTGCGCACGCTAATCGTATTCAGTTTTACCAGTTTATTGATAATTGGTTGTGAGCAAAAAGCAGCCGCGCCAGAGCAGGCAACGGTGCCAGCAGAGGTGGTCAAACCAACAGCTGAAGCTACTACTTCAAGCGAGCCTGCTACAACTGCACCAGCTGCAACTGCACCTGCTACAACAGAGTCAGGTGGTGGCTATGTACCTACGCCAGAAGAGCGCGTACCGGGCATCACTGTGGATGCAACTACCGAACCAGTGACTGACACTACGCCAAGTACTGAAACGCCTACAGCAACTACTGAGGTTAAATAAATATAAGTGAATAATAAGTACGCTAAGCGCTCTTATTATGTAACCTGTATAGACGATCTGATATCAAAGAATCTTCTAAAATGCCCTAGAATGCCGCTTTTAGCCAGCTATATAAGGCATAGCTCAGAGAGAGCTCTGCTATAGATATTCATTTACTTGACTTCAGGCATTAAGTTGGCCAAATGGGCTATTGTGATGCTGAGCTTTTAACTGATATGATGATAAAAATTGTAATAAATTTGCCATTGAAAAATCACATCAGGAAAATGTATGGAACTACAGCAAGAATATAATGAAAAAGGCTATGTTTTAATTCGCAACTTTTTCAGCCCAGTTGAAATTCAAGCGCTAATTCAAGAAATTCAAAAAACCTCAAGCGAGCATGTTTCAACGGATCAGTTAAATTTAGGTAACCTTAAATTTAACAGCCTAATTATGCATAAAAGCCAAAAATTACGTGAATTTATTTCACAACCTAAAGTGGTTGATTTAATCAGCCAGTTTATTGGCCCTGATTTTTGGGTACGTTGGGACCAAGCGGTAGAAAAAGGTCCTGGGGCAGGCACTTTTCCCTGGCATACAGATAATTCATATAGCCGCCTAAAAGATCCGCATTGCCAATTTTGGATTTCACTGACCAAGATGACTAAAGAAAATGGCGGCATTTGGATGGTTCCAGGCAGTTATAAAAAACAATATGAGCATAAAAAAGAAGGTTGTCATACGGTTGCCGTTTGTGATGATACTAATGCCGAATTTATCTCCGCAGAAATTGGCGACGTCGTGGTGTTTAATTCTTTTACGCTACACTCAACTACACCAAATATCACTCAAGAAAGTCGCTGGGCTTATGTGGTTGAATATATGGACATCAAACATATTGACCCGTATATTAAGAAACCACATTTAATTGTTGCTAAAAATAGCCAACCGCATCTTGAGTATGTGGATACATTAGAAGGCGAAAATAGTATTGCAAATACTTTGAAATATTTTCACCCAAGACAAAAGTGGCGTAAATTTAAAAACGAACTATTGGGTAAATTAGCCTAATCTGAATAGATTTCTTTAAATCAAATTTGCTAAAAGCAGCGTTATTAAACGCTGCTTTTTTATATCTCAAAACGAAAAATCTCTATATTGTAATTTTTCGTGCTTTCACCATCAATCAAGCCAGACTTAAATCAGCACTTAAGCCGTAATATTTAAAAATATTCATGCACTATTAAAGTTAACGGGCGAATTTAGCAATATGAAACAAAGTGATTTAACAAGGGACTATTCACTTCAACGTGTAAGCAAATAATACGTTAAAATATTCCGCATTGTTCATATTTGGAAAATGCTATGCCAGTTAAACTCACGGCGCCCCAAGCGGCCTCTCTATTGCCTGTAAAAGGCGTTCAACTTGGTTTTGCCCAAGCCCATGTGCGCAAGCCAAATCGTAAAGATGTATTAGTGATCAAGTTAGTTGAAAATAGCCGTGTGGCGGGTGTTTTTACTCAAAATCGTTTTTGCGCTGCGCCTGTTATTTTGTGCAAAGCATTTTTAGCTGAAGCTAAAGGTATTCGTGCACTTTTGGTGAATACGGGTTGCGCTAATGCTGGCACAGGTGAAGATGGTTTAAATCGTGCCAAAAAAAGCTGCGAGGCTTTAGGCAATTTACTTGGTTTGCAAGCCAACCAAGTGTTACCCTTTTCTACAGGCATCATTTTAGAACCGTTACCTGTGGATAAGGTGATTGCAGGCATGCCTGCTGCAATTAAAAACCTCAAAGAAGATAATTGGCTTAACGCAGCAGAAGCCATTATGACCACTGATATTGTGGCAAAAGGTACCTCACGCCAAATTCAGCTGGATGGTAAAACCATCACCATCACGGGCATTAGTAAAGGTAGTGGCATGATACACCCCAATATGGCCACCATGCTGGGCTATATTGCCACCGATGCCGCCGTGAGCCAATCTGCGCTAAATAACATTATTCAATATGCAGTCAATAAATCCTTTAACTGTATTACGGTGGATGGTGATACCTCAACCAATGACAGCTTAATTTTGATGGCGACTAATCAAGCAAGCAATGCAGAAATAACAGAAGTAAGTGCTAACTTTTTTACGCTGCGTGATGCCTTGACTGATATTGCAATAGAGCTTGCGCAAGCCATTGTGCGTGATGGTGAAGGCGCAACCAAATTTATGACTATTCAGGTGCAGGCTGGCAAAGATGAAGCGGAATGTCGCAAAGTAGCCTACGCTATTGCCCACTCACCCCTCATTAAAACTGCATTTTTTGCCTCAGACCCTAACTTAGGCCGTATTCTTGCCGCCATTGGCTATGCGGGTGTGGATGATTTAGAGGTGAATAATATGGAGCTCTATTTAGGAGATGTGCTGGTGGCAGAAAAAGGTGGCCGTGCAGCAAGCTATGTGGAAGATCAGGGCGTAGCCATTATGAAAGAATCAGACATTTTAGTGCGCGTAGTGCTAAATCGTGGTAACGCAACAAGCACAGTTTGGACCTGCGATTTTTCTTATGATTACGTCAAAATTAATGCAGATTACCGTTCATAATGGATAAACTAACGCATCTGCTGACGCGGGCTGAAAGCTTAATCGACAAGCTTGAAAGTTTGCTATCGGCTAAACCTGACACTGTAGATTGGCAGGCGACCGCTTGGCGTTGGGTCAAAATCAACAACAAAGGCAGTTTGCAAGCCGTTGCTCACCCGCACCATATTGCGCTGGAAGATATTCACTTTGTGGATGCACAAAAAGCGCAAATTGTGCGTAACACGCTACAGTTTTTAAATGGCTTACCTGCCAATAACGTGTTGCTCACTGGCGCGCGTGGAACAGGTAAATCATCACTCATTAAAGCGCTATTAACGGCTTATGCGGCTGAAGGGCTGCGCGTTATTGAGGTGGAAAAGCATGATTTAATTCATCTGCCAGAAATTGTAGAACTGATTCGCCATCGCCCAGAAAAGTTTATTATTTTTTGTGATGACCTAACCTTTGAAGCCAGTGATGAGCGTTATAAAGCGCTCAAAGTGGTGCTCGACGGCTCAGTAGCCAGCGCATCAGAAAACATGCTAGTGTACGCAACCTCAAACCGTAAAAACTTGATGCCAGAGTTTATGATGGATAACTTAGCGACCAAACACATGGATGGCGAAATTCGCCCAAGTGATACCATCGAAGAAAAAACCGCTTTGGCAGAGCGTTTTGGCTTATGGCTATCATTTTATGCGTTTGATCAAGATGAATATTTGGCTATTTGTGAAAATTGGCTCAAAACCTACGGTATAGCCTTTGATGAAGCTGCGCGTAAAGCGGCATTAGAATTTACACACACACGCGGTGCGCGCAGTGGCCGTGTAGCTTATCAATTTGCGCGTGATTACACAGGCAAGCAGCACCTTGCTGCATTGCAAACCAAATAAGCCCACATGTCTCAAGCTAATAACGTTACGCATGCCGCTGTAGGCGTGATTCAGCGCGAAGATGGCATGGTGCTATTAGCCGAGCGCCCAGCAGGCAAAGCATGGGCAGGTTGGTGGGAATTTCCTGGTGGCAAAATTGAGGCAGGTGAAACGGCTGAATGCGCACTAAAACGCGAGCTGAATGAAGAGCTGGGCATCAAGGTCACACAACTTTACCCGTGGCTAACACGCACTTTTGATTACCCCGAAAAAGCCGTTAAACTGCATTTTTTTAGGGTGCACGCTTGGCAGGGCGAGCCGCAGAGTTGTGAAGGCCAACAACTCAGTTGGCAGCACCCAACCAACTTACAAGTTGCGCCCATGTTGCCCGCTAACAAACCTATTATTAATGCGCTTTGCTTGCCTAGCGTTTATGCCATCACTAATTTGACTGAGCTAGGAGAAACAGCATTTTTTATGCAGCTTAAAAAAGCATTAGGAAATGGCTTAAAACTGGTACAAATTAGAGAAAAACCACTATCAACTACGGCACTAAAGGCTTTTGCACAACAGATCATTAACTTGGCGCACGCTTACGGAGCCAGAGTGCTAGTGAATGGAGATGTAAACTTAGCACAAGCTCTAGGTGCTGATGGAGTGCATCTTACTTCAGCGCAATTATTGGCTTTAGAAAGTAAGCCAGAAAGCATGTTATGTGCGGCTTCCTGCCACGTCGCGGCTGAGTTGCAAAAAGCCGCGCAATTAGGCTTAGATTTTGTGGTACTTTCACCCGTCAACTCAACCCAAAGTCATGCAAATGCAACGCCTTTAGGTTGGCAAAATTTTCAACGATTGATTCATGATTACCCCTTGCCTGTTTACGCGCTGGGCGGTATGCAAATGCAAGATTTAACGACTGCTTGGCAACACAACGCACACGGTATTGCCATGCAACGCGGACTTTGGTGAAGTGCTGTGATGGGTGAAAAATTACTTAAAATTTAAGCAAATAAAAGCGCATCTTATTTTGATGCTCTGGAAGCCGCATGCAGGCTGGCTTACAGAGCATTTATTTTTGCTCGTAGATTTGTTGCTTAAAAATTAAGCAAATTTTTAGCGTGTAAATTCTTTAACGGGAAGCGTCATCGACTGGTGTGTGACTTCACCATTTTTGCCTTTAAAGCATAATGTTAATTTAACTATATCACCTACTTTGAGTGGCTTTTTAAGGTCAAATAGCATCAGGTGCAGGCCGTTAGGCGCGAGTATTGTTGGCTTACCAGCGATAATGTCTAGCTTGTCTAGCATGCGCATTTTCATCACGCCATTTTTCATTTCCATACTATGAATTTCTACACTGCCAGCAACATCGGCTTCGGCACCCACTAGGGTTGTATTTTCATTATTTGAAAGCGCCATATAAGCTGCACCCACTTTTTGGCCAGGGGCGGTTGCACGTACCCAAGCGTCTTGTACGGTGACAGGTTTTGCATCTGCTGCATGGCTAGATGCTCCTAAAAAAGTCATTAAAATCAATAAGATAATTCGATAAAAGCTTTGCATGTTAATGTCCCATTAATTTATTTTCAATTTCATCGGTCAGATCTTCAGGTTTGATGGCTTCAGGTATGGCATAGCCTTCTGTCGCCCATACGCCTAAATCAATGAGTTTGCAGCGCTCGCTACAAAAAGGCCGAAACGCGTTGCCAGCTGAATATTCACTTAAATTTTTACACTGTGGGCATGCAACTAGGCGAGGTTTATTCATTTCCATATGATTCATTATAAATTACAAAGGGTAAGCGAAAAGCTAACATCCCCCTCATATTTTTGTGTTTTTTGTACGCTATCTAAAGTTAAAAAACGTATATTAATAGCATATTTATTGGCGCTAACTTCTGGATAACACAGCATATCATCAGCCATTTCGACACGAAGCATTTGGGCAGGTTTTGCGCCAGCTAACATTTCTTGATATTGCCCATTTAATGCAACAATTTTGTGTGTAGCACCACTACCGCGAAGAATTTTGAGAATGATAACAATGGCTTGGTACATCGGCATAAGGGGTTGAATCCAAGCAAGTAAATCTTGCCTGCGCCTGGCTTCAGTTAAACTAAGCCAAAAATGGTAGGAGGGCACATCAAACTCACAAACGCCACCAGGAATACCCGTGCGTTGTTTAATAGACATAAGCCATTCATTGTTGCGTAGCGTTTGACCTAGTTTATTGTTTTCTGTGCGTAGTGTTTCTTCAGCTTGACTAAGGTCATCTATAATACCACTCAGTTTTTTAGCGGCTATAGCAGGGTTACCCTTTAGCGCTTCCATCGCATTTTTTTGACGGGCTAATTCCTGCAGTAAATCTGAGCGTAAATCAGAGCGATCTACAATGTCAGAAATCTGAAGTAATGTGAGCAATGCATTGTGATGACGACTTCCTTCACTAGATGCTATATTTTCTAACATCTTGATGAATAAGTCCTCAATACGCAATAGCGTACGAATTCGCTCATTAAAAGGGTAGTCGTATTTAGGCATGTATATTTAAAACAAGTGCTGACATTAATTTCCTAAAAATATGAATAAAAAACAATCAGTAAAATAATTTTGTTAATACTTTAAATTATCAAAGCATTTTACGTGCTTAGCAAGCCTAATGGATAATTTTTAGCAGTTTATTGTGCAATTTGGCGACAATTAACATTAACTCTACCAGCGTACCATTATTTTCAATCACCTCATCCGCAAGTGATAAGCGCTTTGCGCGTGAGGTTTGCGCTGCCATGATGTTTTTGACTTCTTCTGCACTTAATTGGCTACGTGCCATAGCACGCTCAATTTGTAAGCCTTCATCACAATCAACCACGATCGTTTTATTCACTAATCCTGGGTATTGATCGCCCTCAAATAATAGGGGAATCACTAATATTTGATAATCTGGTTTAAGCACATGTTCATTATCGGCTAATTGTTTCAGAGCTTCACTACGAATAAGTGGATGCAATAACGCCTCAAGTTTTTTGCGCTTTGCAGGGTTATTGAAAACATAAGTGCGAAGTTTAGTACGGTCTAAATGACCATCTTCTGCGATAAAATTGTCGTTAAAAAGCTGGTTTATTTGCGTTAATACGGGTGAGCCAAGGCTAGTGAGTTGATGTGAAATAACATCCGTATCAACAATTGGCACACCGAGTTTGGCAAATAATTGCGCCACAGCGCTTTTGCCAGAGCCAATGCCACCTGTGAGCGCAATAATGGACATGCTTTAATGCACGTAGTAACTAGCCAATTGCTGCCCATAAAACAAAGCGGCAATGCCACCAAGCGCTAAAAATGGGCCAAATGGCATGGGCACTTCGCGCCCGCGTTTGGCTAACAAAATTAGCCCTATGCCAATCACTGCGCCTAAAACAGAACTTAGTAAAATGACCGCGGGTAATATTTTCCAGCCAAACCATGCACCAATAGCGGCAAGAAGTTTAAAATCACCATAACCCATACCTTCTTTGCCCGTGACAATTTTAAACAGCCAGTAAACTGACCATAAAATGAGATAGCCAGCCATCGCCCCAACAACTGCTGATTTTATATCAGTTAAGCCGCCATTTAAGTTAAACAGCAGGCCTAACCAAAGCAGCGGCAAGGTAATATCATCGGGTAATAGTTGCGTATCGAAATCAATAAAGGTGAGTGCAATGAGCGCAAAAACAAAAAACCATGAAAATAAAGTGACGTATGAATAACCAAATTTATAGGCGACCAAGCCAATTAACGTGCCAGTTAAAGCTTCAACCAATGGGTAGCGTGAGCTAATGGGCGTTTTGCAGCCGCTACACTTGCCGCCGAGTGTAAGCCAACTTAAGATAGGAATATTTTCAAATGCGGTAATTTTATGACCGCAATTGGGGCAAGCGGAGCGCGGTTTTGAAATCGTATAAGGCGCTTGCGCTGGGATTACTTGGCCTTGTAATTCTAGGCAATTGTTGTGCCATTCACGTTCCATTATCTTCGGCAGTCGATGAATGACTACATTTAAAAAGCTCCCCACCAACAACCCAAATACAACAGATAGCGAAATAAACACAGCGCTATTTTGTTGTAAGAAACTTGAAATCCCAGCAAATCCATCCAGCATAAATATCCCTTTTAACGTTTTTTTAATAGTCATCCTGTAAACTTAGTGCATCATCGCACCGTTAATAGCTTGTGGCAATGCGCTAAGTTATAAATTTAACTTGAAAAGTAGCTTAGAAGCCTCCATGATTAAGGTAATTATGTTAATAGTTACAACGGTTAGTTAGAAATAAGGAGTTCACATGACAGAAAATACCAATCAATATAAGGCAGTAGAACTTAACAATGCGGAAATTAATCACCCAGAGTGGGATGAGCCAATTGTTTGCCGCGTAGAGGTGGATTTATCTAAGTGGTTGAGGCAATTAACGGGCAGTGATTGGGAAGTGTATTCTGAAGATGAAGCAGAAAACTGCATTAGTTTTGCGATGCGTAAAAACGCGCAGCGTGCGCAAAAATTAACCCTTAATTTAGCGCCTAGCCTAGCTGAGGTCACTTTATATCATAATGGCTATGCCATGGTAGATGTCGATGGTCAGTCTTTATTTGATGGTTCTCTCACCACAGGCGGTAGCAATTTTGCCCATTTAACGTATTATCATGCTGATAGTGGTGAAAAAATTACCCTAAATTAAGCGGTAAAAATAGCTTAATTTTAAGTGTTTTTCCTCTACATTATTAGCAATGCCCTGCGAGCCTTATAACAAGCGGCTTACAGGGCGTTGTTTTATGTTCGAGAGGTTTTTGCTAAATTTTTTCTTATTTTTATACATATTTTTATGAGGTCTTTTTTTGCCGAAAACAAGTAATGCATTAAAATTGCGAGTCTACAATTTTTCATCAGGTGAATTATGAACGCACTTCTCAATAAAAACCAATTTTTTGTAAAAGAACAGCTTGGCATTTTTAAAGCTTCAAATAGCTACGATATTTTCGACCCACAAACCAGCCAAAAAGTGATTGAATGCCGTGAACCAAACTTAGGGTTTTTGACCAAAATATTCCGCTTTACCGACTACAAACGCATGACCCCTTTTCATGTTGAAGTGAGTACGCCAGAAGGTAAAAAAATTCTATCAGTCAAACGTGGATTTTCAATTTTTGACTCAAAAACAGAA
This sequence comes from Methylophilaceae bacterium, assembly GCA_049662045.1. Classification (GTDB taxonomy): domain Bacteria; phylum Pseudomonadota; class Gammaproteobacteria; order Burkholderiales; family Methylophilaceae; genus Methylotenera. Next base: position 87,546 of record JBATAW010000083.1, read on the forward strand.
GTATTTGATGAGAACGAAAAGCCTGTGGGCATTTTTAGGCGTAAATTTTTTTCAATTGGGGGTAAATTTGATGTACTTGACATGCAAGGTAACGTTGCCTGCACATTGCAAGGTAAATGGACCAGCTGGGATTTTCGTTTTAACAAAGATGGCAAAGAACTCGCGCAAGTGACCAAAAAGTGGTCAGGCTTTGGCAAAGAGCTTTTCACCACTGCCGATAATTATATGCTGATTATCAATGAGTCGGTTCCAGCTAACGACAGTGTTCGTGTTTTAATTATGGCGGCGGTGCTTTGTATTGATATGGTGTTAAAAGAGTAAGTGATGCGCATTTTCGTTGTTTTTGTGTTGCTCACATTGGCTTTTTCGGCCAATGCAGACGGTTTGATAGTGAAAGATGGCGATATCATTTTTCATACGTCAAAATCTGCGCAATCAGTTGCCGTGCAACGCGCTACAGGCTCACAATATAGCCACATGGGTTTAATTGTTCATCGCAAAGGCAAAGCATTCGTGTTTGAAGCCGTAGCAACTGTGCGCTTAACACCGCTAGATAAATGGATTACCCGTGGAACGGGGCAGCATTTTGTGGTGAAGCGTCTTAAAAATGCCGAAAAAATTCTGACCCCAGTTGCACGTGAGAAATTATTAAACGCTGCTAATCAATTTTCTGGACGGCCGTATGACATTACTTTTGGCTGGCAAGATGACAAAATTTATTGCTCTGAGCTGGTATGGAAAAGTTATGACCGCGCACTAGGCATTCAAATTGGTACGGTACAAAAATTGCGCGATTTTAATTTGCAAGATGTCGCCGTGCGCCAAAAACTACACGAGCGTTATGGCAATCATATTCCACTAGATGAACCAGTGATTTCACCAAAGGCGATGTTTGAATCGCCATTGGTGGTAACGGTTGATGAGCAATAAAAAGACGAATGCAAGCACTCCCAATTTTTTTAAATATCACTAACCGTCCTTGTGTGGTAATAGGTGGCGGTGAAGTGGCTTTGCGCAAAGTAACGAGCTTGCTTAAGGCGAATGCGCAGGTGATGCTTTATTCGCCCGATATTTGCCCACAATTGCAGGCGCTGGCAGATGCGGCGGATATAATTGTTCTAAACGCCTCTTTTAAAGTTGACCAGCTAGATGGCGCATGCTTGGTAATTGCCGCGACAGATGATGAAGCTGTTAATGTAGCGGTTTCTGAAGCCGCAAAGGCGCGTAATATCCCCGTGAATGTGGTAGATTCGCCCGCTTTATGCACTTTTACTATGGCATCGATTGTGGATAGGTCGCCGATAGTGATTGCGGTGTCGAGCGAGGGTAATGCGCCTGTGTTGGCACGCTACACGCGCACTAAAATAGAAACCATGCTACCAACTAATTATGGGCGCATTGCGGCGATTGCAGGGGAGTTTAGAGAGCAAGTTAAAGCTAAATTTACCACCACACAAGACCGCCGTATTTTTTGGGAAGAAGTGCTGCAAAGCCCCATTGTTGAGCACATTTTAGCCGGGCAAGAAGGCGCTGCGCGTGAGGCATTAAGCGCGCGAGTGTTAGAAAAGTCATTAGAAAGCCAACATCATGGCGAAGTTTACTTGGTGGGTGGCGGCCCAGGTGACCCTGATTTGCTTACATTTAGAGCCTTACGCCTCATGCAGCAGTGTGATGTTTGCGTCTACGATAAACTGGTTAGCCCTGAGGTATTGGCCTTGGTGCGCCGCGATGCAGAGATGATTTATGTAGGAAAATCGCGCGACCAACACACGCTGCCACAAGCAGAGATTAATCAATTACTGGCAAGATTAGCGCTTGAAGGTAAACGCGTATTGCGCTTAAAAGGCGGTGACCCCTTTATTTTTGGGCGTGGTGGCGAGGAAATTGAAACTCTAATGCAGCAAAATGTGCCGTTTCAAGTAGTGCCTGGTATATCAGCGGCCAATGGTGTTTCCAGCTATGCTGGCATTCCACTCACGCATCGCGATTACGCACAAGCTTGCTTATTTATTACTGGGCATTTAAAAGACGGCACGCTAGATTTAGATTGGGTGGCTATGTCGCGCCCGCGCCAAACGGTGGTGATTTATATGGGCTTGGTCGGGCTGGCACAAATTTGTGAGCAACTTATAATACATGGAGTATCACCAAATATGCCCGCCGCTGTGGTGCAACAAGGCACCACACAACGCCAACGCGTGGTAAGCGCAACGCTTAAGGATTTAGCACAAAAAGTGGCTGAAGCAGCCATTAAAGCGCCATGCTTAACGATTATCGGTGAAGTAGTGCAACTGCGTGGAAAATTGAATTGGTTTACGCCTAATGAAGCTGAAAAATAATGGCATATTTTTTCAGCAAGCAAGAAAATGCCCGCATTTTTACCATCACAAACTAATGTTGAGCTTTAGGGATTTTTGGAAAAGCTGGTGAAACTAGGCTTTTGGCAACCACTCACTAAACATTAGGTATGTGATGACAGGGCGCGGGTTACCGCAGAAATTCACCCGCACGTTCTGGTTGATACGTTACTTTCAGGATGCGAACTAAGAGTAATCCACCGCCTGGTTTTGGCCAAGAGATTTCTTCGCCTTCTCGCAGGCCAAGTAGCGCGCTACCCACTGGTGCCAGAATTGAAATCTTCCCCGCATTGTCGCCAGCTTCATTTGGATAAACCAGCGTCAATGAAAACTCTTTGTCTGATGACTGAACCTTGAAGGTGACCGTTGAGTTCATGGTGACGACATCAGGGGGTATTTCCTGCGGCTCTACAATGTTTGCCCGTGCCAACTCGGCTAGCAGGTCGTCTTTGTCGGGAAACTGATTGATGTTCAATGCGTCAAGCATGCGTTCGAGCCGCGCGACATCAAGTGATGATATGGTGATGGGTATTCTTTGTTCCATTTAAATCTTCCTTATAACGTGATGGTGGTGATTTGCCCAATTTTAGGCTAGGTAGTTGGAGCGTAAAGCGCCTAACCAATACAAAAATACAAAGCAGTAGTTCAAGCTGTAAGCTTGAGAGGTTTGTTAGATAATTTTACTCATGAGCAATAGACTTATTGGTAAATAGATAATCTTTCAGCTCCTTATCAAAAGCAGGGTCTTTGCGTCGTATCCACTCAAGAACCATGGCCGCATGTTCTTTTTCTTCATCTCGATTATGCGCCAAAATTTTCTTTAAATTCTCATCCTTGCACGCGTCTACTCTTTGGTTATACCAATCTACCGCCTCCAACTCCTCCATAAGCGAGGTAATTGCCCGGTGCATATCTCTTGTTTTATCAGATAACTCGTTTATTGGTTCGTGATAACCTTCATTTGACATAT
>JBATAW010000084.1:0-1992 GCA_049662045.1 Methylophilaceae bacterium
TTCTGTTTGAAGGCATATGGGATTATCAGTTAAGTTTGAAATTACTGTGTCATTAACATTGATGCCAAATGAAGCATAAGCAGCTTTTAAACTATTAGTATCCTGCTCGGCTGTTTCCAACGCTGAAATGTAAGTTTCAAACTCTGTATAGTCTGAGAAGCTAATCATACCATTGATTATTGTTGGATTATTCCTTAATTGTAAGATACTCGGCGCTCCTTCTTTTGTAGCAGGTTGATCTTTTGTACAAGAAGTAATGGTTTAACCCCCTATTAATCGGACTATTTTTATATTGGTATTGCTAAAGTACATATTCTTGGTCTATCTTTGCTGTGCAAGGAACAACCGACGGCGATTTTTTATACCGTAAGTTGTGAGAGGTATTCGGCGCCGACCCTCTTTTGTTCTTTTTGATTTTTTCAAAATCATGCAAAGAACTGCCCTCCTGCTCATTATTGCCCGTATGTTTTGCCACTTCGTGGTAAGGAATTTTGAGTTTAAATTTGAGTTTTCGATTTTTTACATCTACTTTTTTATTTATTAATCCCATATCGTTCAATTTCCAAAAAATAATTGGTGGTAAATACGCTGTAGAGCCGTGCAAGCGCATATGGTTGTATTTATTATAAAATATCTCCAGATTGTCTTCCAATTCTTTTATATCCCAGAACAGAAAAGGACGCAAATGTTTGTCCAAAATAGCATGAAAGCTTTCAATGTGTCCATTTTCTTGCGGTGTGTAGGGGTGCGTAAATACTTGGTTCAAGTGGTTTTCTTTAAAATAATCTTGAATCAGTGCCGCAGAGAACCTCTTGTCATTATCATTGCGGACTTCTATATGGATTTTCCTTTTCAAACAATCTTCAGTCTGCAAATATTCCTGTACTACATAATCCCAAAACATTTTTACATCGTTTTTCTTGATGGAATACTGCGTTAACCTATGCAATAATACTCGTGTATAGGTATCGATCAAAGTGAGCGTGTACGCATGCTTTTTTACGGATTCTATCCAAGTCATCTTTATATCCATCTCAAGTAACCGAAGGGGTCCTTCCGGCAAGAGCTTGCGATACTTGGCAAAAGTTTTTGCCGGCTTCGGTGCTTTCTCCTGTAGCAACTGGTGCTTTTTCATCAGTCGGTACACTTTTTTGGAATTGATAAGATACCCCTTCAGATTCAGCGATTTAGTGGCTTTTCTATATCCGTACAAGGTATCCGGATCTACCTGTAATTCTATGATCTCATCTACAATAGTTGTATTGTGTACCACTGTACCGTCAATATGTACTGTAACGCAGCTTGCTTTCCTACCACGCCTTCCTTTTCTGAGTTTATAGTAATACTGGTGTTTGGAAATTCCTGCAATTTGCAGGGCGGTATCCCTTTTTAAGCCTTGTGAGTTGTACCGCATTACGAGTGCTTTTTTTTCTCCAAGGCAAATTTCTTTTTTAGCAGATCGTCTTTTAGCTTGCCCGCCAAATCCTTCTCTACGATTATCTCCTTGAGCATCTTGTTCTCTTTCTCAAGTTCCCGAATACGCTTAAGATGGCCGGGCGTCATGCCATGCACAAAACCCACTTCGCCCATACTCTCCAGTTTGCGTTTCCAGCTATAATAGGTTGCGGGATAGATTGCATGTTTATCTAATGTGATGATTACACCATTTTCGCTTGCCTCCTTCAAGATGGCAATTTTATCTGCTGTGTTGAATCTTTTTCGTTCCATATCTTACAAAATTATTACATTTATTGTTAAATAATTCTGTCCGATTATTTAAGGGGCTGAAACAATTGCTAATTGCATATCCATCTCTCGCGAAACTAACTACGCTCGCACCCACCCATCATTTATAATTTATCATTTATCATTAATAATTAAATTGCCAATTGCTGTTTCAGCCCCTTAAATAATCGGACAGAATTATTTAACAATAAATGTAATAATTTTGTAAGATATGTAACGAAAAATATTCAACACAGCAGATAAAAT
>JBATAW010000085.1:0-11581 GCA_049662045.1 Methylophilaceae bacterium
CATTGAGTGTTACTATAATCGTGTGCGCAGGCATTCAACCAACAACTGGCTTAGTCCAGTAGATTATGAGACTGCGTATTACAGCAACATCGAGGGGATGCCTGTTCATTTAATTGACTAGGTCCACAGTTAAAATAGACTTTAAAACTTACATTTTAGGCGGCGATATTATTACATCTATTAACGACATTGCACTAAAAGATGAAAAAAGCCTGGTTAAGGCGCTAGATTTAGTGCGCATAGGGGCTAAGTTACAACTCAAGATTTTTCGAAGCGGTAAAATTATTAACAGCACTCTCGACATTGTAGAGCGCCCAATACAACCAGGTGATATTCCTGAATCATCTCAAAGCTTTTCTGTATACGATAATAAAGGTATTAATTAAAGCGAGCTTAAAGTTATTTAGGTTAATTTTAACGACATAATGTGCGACTTTATTAATTAAATACGCTCACTTTATAAACATCACTCAACATATTTATAACGTTTATTATCTTTAGATTTGACGGTTAGTAGGTGTTTTGGCTAAGGCATTTAAAGCTATTTCTCACGCCACATATCATTTTGATACAAGCAGATACAAAAACTTTGATTTAGAAAAATTCCTGATACTTCGCTGCGATTAAATGGTGGCATGTGCTGAAATTAACTGGCATTTAATTTACTCGGAGTCAATCATGAAAAATAAGCAATTGATATGCAGTTTGATATTAATAGGCGGTGTTGCGTTCAGTGGAGTCGCGCTCGCTGACCGTGGTTTTGGGCATGGGGGGCATAGGGGGCATGGCGGTTTTGGCCTTTCTATAGGATTGCCATTTTACGGTTCGGCTTACTATGGTTCACCCTATTATGGCTCACCTTATTACGCTTACCCTTATGCATATCCATACGCATATTACCCACCACAGGCTATAGTAGCGCCCGCACAACCGCAAGTGTACATACAGCAAGATAACACCTCGCCTGCAGCCCAACAACCATCTGCGCCTCAGGCAAACAACTATTGGTATTATTGCCTTAAACCCAAAGGTTATTACCCTTATGTAAAAGAGTGCCCAGCAGGATGGCAAAAAGTAGCGCCTACCCCTCCTGGAGAAAATTAAAGGAATTAAAATTATCATGAAAAATAACCTTAAAATCGCTTCTGTAATAATGTCCGTATTGCTACTTAATGCCTGTGCATCTATGCCCAACGGTCCAAGCAGAATGGCTTTACCAGGAGCAGGCAAAAGTTTTGATCAGTTTCAAGCCGATGATCAAAGTTGCATGCAATTTGCGCATAATCACATTGGCGGCGCTACTGCTAATCAGGTTTCTGATAACACCTTTGCTAAAAATGCGATTGTGGGAACAGTAATTGGCGCCGCATTGGGTGCGGCGCTAGGTGGTCATCATGGTGCAGGCTTTGGTGCGGCCACTGGCCTATTATTTGGTGGCAGCGTTGGTGCTAACGAAGCAAATGCTTCTGGTCAAAGTACACAAAATAATTACGACAATGCCTATACGCAATGTATGTATGCAAAAGGTCATCAAGTGCCAGTTTCTGGCCATGTCATGACACAGCAGCAACCTTCTCAACCAACATACGACCCTGCGTATATGCCTCCCCCACCCCCGCCAGGCTACTACAATTAAATTAAACCGTAAAAACGGAAATTTATAATGAATAAAATATCTAAAATAATGCGGGGGTCGTTACGGCAATGGTCGTAATGACCTCTGTCTTTTTAAACCATTATTATAATGGATACATGCTGATACAAATCTATAGGCTATTGAAACAATTGAGATTGCTCTATGGTGTCAAATACAAACACGCAATTAAACCATTGCAAGGTATTAAGACCGATAAATAATATTTAAAGGAGAAATAAAATGCATTTAATTTGGACGATCTTGATTGGCTTCGTAGCGGGGATGATTGCAAAAATGTTTATTTCTGGTGGTGATAATCCAAGTGGTTTTTTTATGACCGCCGCATTAGGCATTGGTGGGTCTTTAGCTGCAACTTATCTTGGCCATATGCTTGGCTTATATAGAGCTGGAAGTTCGGCTGGCTTTATCGGGGCGATTATAGGCGCTATGATATTGCTCGGTGTTTATCACATGGTCACTAAAAAATAGCGCATTTTACGTATTTAACGTTAGATAATAAAGGAGAGCATGATGGGATTTAGTTTAAGTGGGCTATTGCAACAATATTTAGGCGGCAATGCATCATCTGCAGAAACGCCAGAGCACTTTGAACAAGCAGCGCAAGGAGCATCACCAAGTGTCGTTAGTCAAGGGCTATCAGCCATGTTTCATTCGGATCAGACGCCCCCATTTGCACAAATGGCTTCACACTTATTTGGACAAGCCAACCCAAGCCAACAAGCTGGAATGCTTAATCAGTTAACCGCAGGAATGGGGCCAAATGCAATTTCATCACTATTAAGGGGAGCGGGTGGTGCTGCGTTAGCTGGTGTTATTGGCAATGCTGCTACTTCCAATAACACCATCACACCAGAACAAGCTTCTCAGCTTACCCCTGACCAGGTGCAACAAATCGCCGCGCATGCGGAGCAAAATAGCCCTGGTATTGTTGAACACATGAGTAATTTTTATGCTCAACATTCTGGTTTAATTAAAACATTAGGAGGTGCGGCATTGACCATTGCTTTAGCAAAAATGGCAGAAGCACAAAAAAGTAGTTAATAGAACTTCCCAGTAGTACAGTGAAATCTAACATATCAATACATTTTAATCACACAAGGAAATCATCATGAAAATTCAATCAATTATTTTAGCTGGCATGCTAACTCTCGCTAGCTCTGTTACCTTTATGAATACTGCTTTTGCAGATACTCCGACTACGACTGCGTCAGTATCAGCCACTTGCAAAGACGGTACAGCATTTACTGGGGCTAACAAAAAAGGGGCTTGCAAAGGACATAAAGGTGTCAAAGCGTGGGCGGATGCCACTGGTGCTGCTACAGCCACTGCTGCAGTTGTAGATACTAAGCCTGCTCCTGCTAATAATGCTACATCGGATAAAACAACGAAAGATACTACTAAAGTTAAGGCAGCTTCAACTGCTACCATGGCTGAAGCTCCAGGCGGTGGTGCTGGAAAAGTGTGGGTTAATAGCAAATCTAAAACCTATCACTGCCAAGGTACTAAATATTACGGTAAAACTAAAGCTGGCGCTTATATGACTGAAGCGGAAGCTAAGGCACAAGGAAACCATGCTGATCACGGTAAAGCTTGCAGTTAATTAATTAGACAAAGCTAAACTAATCAATGAGAACGCCTTAGTATCAATACTAAGGCGTTTTAAACACGATTTGAACAACAATAGTTAAGAGAATTTTCGCCGTTTTTCGGGGTTGCGTTTGGGCCGCACGCTGCGCTCTAGCTGCTCACCACGCACGGTAGTAATAGGCTTGGTTGAAAGTGGCTGCCAAGCGGGAATTAAACAATGCTTGCCACTGCCAATTAAATCTGCACGGTCCATTTTAATGAGCGCCTCGCGCAACATCGGCCAGTTGTTGGGGTCGTGAAAACGAATAAACGCTTTGTGCAATTTACGCACATTGCCCGCTTTTGGAATCGGTACATTATCAGAATCTGCCGTCACTTTACGCAATGGGTTTTTGCCACTGTGATACATTGCAGTGGCCATGGCCATGGGGGTGGGCGTAAATGTCTGCACTTGGTCTAGCTTAAAATCGTATTTTTTTAACCATAGCGCTAAATTGAGCATATCTTCATCGGTGGTGCCAGGGTGGGCTGCAATAAAATAAGGTATCAAATATTGCTTTTTACCGGCTTCCGCACTAAATTTTTCAAACATAACTTTGAATTCATCATACGCACCCATGCCAGGCTTCATCATTTTGCTGAGCACGTTTTCTTCACTGTGTTCGGGCGCAATTTTTAAATAGCCGCCGACATGATGCTGCACCAACTCTTTGACGTATTCAGGCGATTTTACAGCTAAATCGTAACGCAAGCCTGAGCCAATCAGAATTTTCTTAACGCCTTTAATGGCGCGCGCTTTACGGTAAAGTTGTATTAAGGCGCTGTGGTCAGTGTTTAAGTTTTCACATATTACTGGGTAAACACAGCTCAGTTTGCGACAATTTTTTTCAATCGTCTCACTTTTACAAGCAATGCGATACATGTTAGCCGTTGGGCCGCCAAGGTCTGAAATTACGCCAGTAAAGCCATCTACTTTATCGCGAATTTCTTCCACTTCTTTGAGAATACTTTCTTCACTACGGCTTTGAATAATGCGCCCTTCGTGCTCGGTAATACTGCAAAATGTACAGCCGCCAAAGCAACCGCGCATGATGTTAATACTAAAGCGTATCATCTCCCACGCGGGGATTTTTGCTTGCTGATAAATGGGGTGTGGCGCACGCGCATAAGGCATGTCGAACACATAATCCATTTCTTTAGTGGTGAGCGGAATAGGCGGCGGATTTAGCCAGACTTCGCGGTCGCCATGCTTTTGTACCAAAGCGCGCGCATTACCAGGGTTTGCTTCTAAATGCAGCACGCGCGATGCATGGGCGTATAACACGGGGTCGCTCGCCACTGCTTCATACGCGGGCAAACGCACCACTTGCTTTTCACGTGGCACTTTTGCAGCTTTGCGCGGTAAAGGCATGACGATAATGTTGCCATTATCCGCTGCTTTATTATTATCATTTTCAGTAGCGCAGCTCGCATCAGCCTTACCCATCTTCATTTCGTAAGGGTCAACCGCTTTATCAACTGGTCCTACTCTATCAAGACGGGTTGATTCAATTTCTACAAAATCTTCAGGGCATTGTTTGCGTAAAAAAGCCGTGCCACGAACATCTTGAATTTCACTAATTTTTTCACCTTTAGCAATGCGGTGGCTAAGTTCGACTATTGCGCGTTCAGCATTGCCATATAATAAAATATCGGCTTTAGAGTCAACCAGTATGCTACGGCGCACTTTGTCAGACCAATAATCATAATGTGCAATACGGCGCAAGCTGGCTTCTATACTGCCAATCACCAACGGCACATCAGAGTACGCTTCGCGGCAACGTTGTGAATACACTAGCACAGCTCGATCTGGGCGTTTGTTTGCAGCGGCATCGGGCGTGTAAGCATCATCACTGCGAATTTTTCGGTCTGCCGTGTAGCGGTTCACCATGCTGTCCATATTTCCAGCCGTGACGCCAAAATATAAGTTAGGTTTGCCAAGCGCTTTAAATGCATGGGCGTTTTGCCAATCAGGCTGAGCAATAATCCCCACGCGAAAGCCCTGCGCTTCAAGCAAACGTCCAATGAGTGCCGCGCCAAAGCTAGGGTGATCAATATAGGCATCACCGCTCACTAAAATAATATCGCAGCTATCCCAGCCGAGTGTATCCATTTCAGCGCGCGTCATCGGCAACATTTTAGCCGTGCCGAATCGTTTCGCCCAAAATGGACGATACGATTGAATAGGCTTGGCCAACATGGTGGTGTATTGTTCCAAGGTGTTTGTCTTGATTGTAAAGTAAGCGCGCATTTTACGCGCTAATGGTTTGATTAAAAAGCTTTTTTTTGTCAGTTAATCGTAACTATAACCCTATAAAAATTAGGCATTAAAGTAAATCAACCCCAAATGGCTTTATAGCGAGTGCAAACAGCCAAAAAACCAGCAAAGTAAACATCAAACAACTCACTAGCGTGTAAATAAAACCTATTTTGGGCAGTAAATAAGGAAACAATATAAACATGGGCAAGGTGGGCAACACATACCAAAAGGTATAATAAGCGTGATTAGCTAACTTGCTGGCGGGCTGATGCTCAACATAGAGCCAAATAAGCGTTAACACCGTCACCATTGGCAATGCCGCCACCAAACCACCCAATTTATCGCTACGTTTGGCAAACTCAGAAATCAACACTACCAAGCCAGCGGTGATTAAATATTTAAAAATGAGGTAACGCAAACTAATGCCCTTCATGCCCTGTAGGTTTACGTACCTGTAGCTCGATAGTTGATTTTGTTTCTATCGTCACTGGTTTTTTCAGTTCATTTCTGTTGACTTCAGGCATTTCACCCAAATACTCATAAGCCCGAGTATTTTTTGGGTGCTGATATGGCCCAGGATCTTTGTAGTCTCCTTTGGTTAAGCCCTCACGCACTTTTAGTAAGCTAAACATTCCGCCCATGTTAATGGCACCATATTGCCCCTGCCCTGACATCATCGGCAAAGTGTTTTCAGGCAGTGGCATGTCCATCATGCTGGCCATATCACTCATCTCACTCATCCCTGTTTCGCCCATCGGCATGTAGTCAGGCACTAATTTGTTAATTTTTTTCACCAAATCAGCTTGCTTAACACCTAATAAAGTTGGTACTTCATGACCCATTGCATTCATGGTGTGATGCGATTTATGACAATGAAATGCCCAATCGCCAAGCTCTGTAGCCACAAATTCTATCGCTCGCATCTGACCCACTGCTATATCGGTTGTAACCTCTGGCCAGCGAGCGCTTGGTGGCACCCAGCCACCATCTGTACCCGTCACCTGAAATTCATGCCCGTGAATATGAATGGGGTGATTGGTCATGGTGAGGTTGCCAATACGAATACGAACTTTATCATTTTTGCTTACCACTAGTGGGTCAATTCCAGGAAAAGCACGACTGTTCCATGTCCATAAATTAAAATCCAGCATGGTATTGATTTTTGGCGTATAGCTGCCAGGGTCGATGTCATAAGCATTAAGTAGAAAAATAAAATCTCTATCTACCGCCATGAATTTTGGATTTTTTGGATGCGTCACCCAACTGCCCATTAAGCCCATTGCCATTTGCGTCATTTCATCGGCATGCGGGTGATACATAAAAGTCCCCGCTCTTTTGGCTTCAAATTCATAAACATAGGTTTTGCCAGGTTCAATGGCTGGTTGCGTTAAGCCACTGACGCCATCCATACCATTGGGTAAACGCTGACCGTGCCAATGTACGCTTGTGACCTCTGGTAAGCGATTAGTCACATAAATACGCACTCTGTCTCCATCAACCACCTCAATGGTTGGGCCTGGGCTTTGCCCATTGTAGCCCCACAAATGCGCTTTCATCCCTGGTGCAATTTCACGCACAACAGGCTCTGCAACCAAGTGAAATTCTTTTATGCCATTTTTCATACGCCAAGGTAAGCTCCAGCCATTAAGCGTAACCACTGGATGATAAGGCTTACCTGTATTAGGGTGAAGCGGTGCTTGTGTGCTAGCTTGCTCGACTGAGACTATTTCAGGCAAAGCCGCCAAAGCTACTTTGCTTACCGCTGTCGCAGCGATACTTGCACCCGCTAATTTAAAAAAATTGCGGCGGCTAAAATGCTTACTATCCATGACTATTGTTTCTCCATACTGCTCGTTAACGAGCGCTGTAATGCTGTATCAGCCAACCAAAATTCATGTAGTTTACTAATATAAGTATTCACATTGTTAACCTGCGCTCTAGCATCGGTAAACAAAGTAAATGGACTGATTAACATGCCGTTGTAGCGTAACAAATTTTCTTCTGATACTTTTTTGCTGAGCGGCACAATATCATCACGATATTGTTTTGCGATTTCATAACTAGTTAAATATTGACTATGTGCCACGCGAATTTCTGATTGCGCATTAGTGACTAATTGAGCCGCTCGGTTAACTGCTTGCATATAAACGGCCTCTGCCCGCGCAACCTTTGCACCACCCCAATCAAACAATGGCAGCTCAAATGAAATATCTACGCCTTTTTTATAGGGGTCACTTCGCTGACCTTCTAAAACGCGGGCTGGTCCGATTTCTAACACATTGATAAAGCGTGTGGTTTTAGTTAAGCCTAGTTGCTTTGCTAAACTTTCAGTGTCTTGTCGCATGGCCTGTAAATCTAAGCGTTGTTTGAAGGCATCTTTTTCTATTGTTTGTAATACAGCTGTCGTTTTAGGTAAATAAGGTAAGCGCTCTTGTAACTGAATCATCTCTGGCGCCACACCTAAAGTGCGTGATAGCGCCTCAAGATTGTTCACCTTTTGCTGCTTGGCAAGCGAAAATTCTTGCATGGCTTGTGCATAGTAATTTTGCTCATTTGCTTGTTCTAGCGCGCTCCAGTTACCCGCCTTTACCATACGTTTTGCAAGCTCTGCACTGGCTTCGGCTGACTCTTTAACCTGTTCGCTATAGTCTAAATGCTGGTTGGCCGCAACAGCGTTAAAATAAGCCATGCGCGTTTCAAACGCCAACTTAAGCACTTCAAGCGCTACATGTTGCTTAGTTTTTTCAAAATTTTGACGCTCTACCGCCAGTATTCTTGGCATGACAATTAGCGAAAAAATATTAAACGTTAACGCTTGTTCTATTTTGTAATCGCCGTTATTTCTAGCATATAACATACTAAATTTAGGATTTGGCAAACGTCCTGCTTGCACAATGTCAGCCTCAGAAATACCCAAATCATAAAATGCAGCTTGTAAGCCTTTATTATTCAGCAGCGCAATCTGCACCGCTTCATCGGCATTGATACAGTCATTTAATAAAGCACTCACTTGATCTGAAGCTTGCTTTTGTGCATCCAAATTTTTAGCCCAAACGACTTCTTGCTTAATATGCTGTGCCGTTATTTTTTTGACATCGCCCAAGCCACCATCGGCTGAAAATGACGCACAACCACCTAAGGCTATAGCAATCCCAAGGCTAATCATCGTTAATTTGTAAAATTTCATATAAACTCCACCATAGCAATTAAGTTAACACATCTTTTTAGTTAAAAATACAACTATTTATTCGCAAAAAGTTTATGAGCCACGCTTATTACCAACTCCCTAGTGGCCGCGTTGCCGCGATTGATGGCGATTGTGATTTTCCGCCACTGGCCTACGCCTTGACTGAACCCAATGGCCTCATTGCGATTGGTGGTGATTTATCTATCACGAGATTACTTAATGCTTATCACCACGGTATTTTTCCTTGGTTTAGTGAAGGCGAGCCTATCATGTGGTGGAGCCCCAATCCACGCATGGTTTTGTATCCTGATGAATTAAAAAGTTCAAAATCTCTCAAAAAAACACTTAACAATAATACGTTTGAAGTCCGCATTAATACCGCATTTAAAGAAGTGATTAGCGCATGCAGCTTAGCAAAACGCCAAGGGCAAGCGGGTACTTGGATCACCAACGATATTATCAATGGCTATTGTGCATTGCATGAAGCTGGCTTTGCACTAAGTGCAGAGTGCTGGTTAGATAATCAACTGGTTGGTGGTTGTTATGGGGTTAAAATTGGTCGTATGTTTTATGGTGAAAGTATGTTTCACTATAAAACCGATGCTTCTAAAGTGGCTTTTGTGCACTTGGTGAATTATCTTAAAAGTCAGCAAGTTGAGTTAATTGATTGCCAAATGAAAACCGCGCACCTTGCAAGCTTAGGAGCTAGAGAAATTAAGCGTGATGATTTTATTGAGCAACTGACCAAATTAACAAACTGAAACATGGCTTTATTTTTCAAACCTGTCATCATTATTAATGCATTTCTCGTTATTAAATATACACCCCTATTTCAAGGCCATTCTCTATTTTATGAAAATCAGCTCAACTTTTAGCAGACTCTTTATTGCGCTTTTTTTGACTTGCGGGTTTGCGCAGCATGCTTCTGCGCAACCATTTGCTTACATTACTAATCAAGGCGCTAATTCAGTCTCTGTCATTGATTTAGCTGGCAATCAAGTGGTTGACACCATCGCCGTTGGGATTGGCCCAGCAGGCGTTGCCATTGATGGCGCACATCAGCGAGTTTACGTTTCTAATGTTGATGGTAATTCAGTTTCCGTCATAGATACTATATCCAGAAAAGTCATGAATGAAATTCACTTTTCAACCGCTCCTGTAGGCTTAACCCTCACAAAAGATGGCAAGCAGCTTTATGTGGCAGATTGGTACAGTGACCGAATTTGGGTAGTTGATACTAACAACCCAGAAAAACGTACCGCGATTGCCATAGGAAAAGCGCCAGCCAGCATGGTTTTTAATGCGCTAGGCACACAATTGTATGTCGCAAACCGTGATAGCGATGATGTCGGTGTTATAGATGCTAAAACGCAGAAAATTATCACCAAAATTGCCGTAGGTAAGCACCCTTTTGGCATGACTTTAAGCCCTGATGGCAAAGGCCTTTACGTGGTTAATGTGTACAGCAATAACGTTTCGGTCATTGATATGCAAACCAACACTGTGACCACCTCCATTAAAGTGGGCGAGCATCCCTATTGCGCAACGACAAACACAGATGGCACTCGCCTATATGTCACCAATACTGGTGCGGATACCGTGTCTGTGATTGATGTAGCACAACAAAAAGTCATCGCCACCATTGATGTAGGCGGCTCGCCAGAAGGTATTAGCTTTGATGCCACACATCAACGTGTGTATGTGGCCAGCTGGATGGATGACAGCGTTTCAGTGATTGATGCCAAGACTAATAAAATATTACCAAGTATCCCCACTGCAGCGCGTAGCAGAGCGCTTGGTCAATTTATTGATCAATAAGTAAGCCTATAAAACATTAGGAATTTTTTGTGATTAGATTAAAAATACTGTTGATTACGCTATGTTTAAGTTTAGCCAGCATGGTGGCGGTTGCCTGTGGTCCAACCCCGCAAAAAGTTTCTAAGGAAATTGTGATTAATGCTGACGTAGCAACCGTTTGGCAAGCCATTAATGCCTTTGATGCGATTGCACAATGGCACCCTGATGTTCAATCTAGCCGTATTCAACAAAAACTTGATGAAGAAGATGCAAATAGCACCTATCGATTAATCACACTCAAAAATGGTCAAACTATTGAAGAGAAACGGCGAATAACTGCTGGCAATGAAATGAAGCTTGATTATCAAATGACCAAAGGTGATTTTCCTGTCAGTAACTACCGCGGTGTAATGGTGGTTAAACCAGGCATTAATGCGGGTCAAACCATTGTCACTTGGACAGCGCGCTTTAATAATAAAGCGAATATGTTAGCAGCACCTGCTGGGCAAGACAATGCAACGGCCATTAGCGCCATTATCGCGTTTTATGAAAATGGCTTAGCTGGCTTAAAAGCTTTCGTCGAAAAATAACGGTATTTTTGATATTGTTAAAATCAAAATGTAAAGCATATTTAGGGTTATGATAACGCTATGACCTCTCCTAATGAGCCACCGCTTAATCAACTTCAGTTTTATCTCACTGCAGCCTACCCTTGCAGTTATTTGCAAGATGAAACCGCACAGAGTTTAATGGCAACGCCGCAGAGTTTAGTCAATGCTAATGTCTATAATCATCTGATTAAATTAGGGTTTAGGCGTAGTGGTGACTTTGCTTATCGGCCAAATTGCTCACATTGCCAAGCCTGCATTTCTATAAGAGTGGTGTTAAAAGATTTTAACCCTAACCGTAGCCAAAAACGCGCCATTAAACAGCATCAACACTTAACCACCCGTATTTTACCCATTAGCTTTAATCAAGCACATTTTTCTTTATACGCGGCCTATATGAAGGCGCGCCATGCAGAAGATGTGAATAGCAAAGTAAGCCAATCAGA
>JBATAW010000086.1:0-2761 GCA_049662045.1 Methylophilaceae bacterium
TGGACGATGCCGCTACGGGATTGGAAGGCTGCGCTGAATCGCTTTAGTATTGAATTGGGTGACAGAGTGCCACCCTTAAATTAATGCACTCAAAACCGCATTTACACAGAATTATTTACAGGCTCGTATGATGCTCTTGAAATTGCTTATTTCTAATCAGAAGATGCGCTCACTTCATTAATTATATCTTTCTTAATAAAAGGCAAGAGTAATCTTAGACAGAGTTAAAAGCTTCATTTACCAAATGCTCAAATCTTGATACCTCATCACCACTTAGCCACTCAAAGTGAGACTGTTTTTTTGTTTTAGATAGTTCGTAATTGTTTTGATGAACTAATCTAATAAACAGATCCAATGAGTGTGGCGACCAGTCAAAGAGTTCATTAAGCTGACTTCTTGCTTTATCAAATCCTATTAAGAACGCTATTTCATTTTGCAGATCGTTTTCTACAGTATTCTCAAGTGATTTATATAAGAATGATGCTTGCTCGGTTGCATCAAAGTATTTAAAAAAAATGGCATCATTTCCAGTAGCAGGCACATTGGGTGTGTCAGGGTTATATTCCGTTCTTGCAACTAGCGGCTTAGAGAACGCTTCTAATACTTCTACATATTGATCTAAGTTAGCGAGAATAACCGCAGATACAGGTAATACAATACCTTTTGGTGTAAAACCAGCAGCGGAGAGTATTTCGTGAATTAAATAGCGATGTAGGCGGCCGTTTCCATCCATAAATGGGTGAATAAATACAAAACCAAATGCTACACATGTCGCCATTATGACGGCATCTATACTTTGGTTGTTTTGACGAAAGCTTTCAGCCTGCTGAACTAATCCCTCCATTAAATCCCGAACATCTTCGGGACGTGCAGGTACTAAACTGATTTTATTTCGATAACCTTTATTCTCACCAATCCAGTTTTGTTGGTTGCGATACGAAAAATCTTGAAATCTAGGATCTAATACAGCATTTTGTAACTCTACTAAGCGATCCTCAGAAAGCGGTGTGCCAGCTTCTGTTTCTCTTAATAAATCTGCAAATCTTTGTGCCTTGGTTGGGCTTGGTTTTTCACGCTCAACTTCAAATGATGATTGTGTTTCTTTTAAATACAGATAGGCTGCGGCGCGTCTTAGTAAATCAGGATCGTACTTTGCTAAAGTCTCTTGAGTACGCAACTTAAGGTTTTTATTAACCACCTCTTTTAAAAACTTAGATTTTCTTACTAGTGGGCAAAAATTTTGGTTGCCAGGTAAGTTGTTAATCACACGGAATTTTTGGTTTTTTTCGCCATTTAATAGTCCAAATTGTAGTTTTTCATCTAGCACGGGCACGTATGAGGCCTTTGCAGAAACATTTGACTCAAGATAATCATTGGTCAACCACTCATATAAGAAACCTATCTGTCTCGTATATTTTGATTCTGGTAGCTCATTCAGCCAGCTTTGAATTAGCTCCTTTACATTTTCCTTAAAAAGAAAGTGCAGTACTTGTAAATTAATGCCCTCGTAACTCAAGGCAAACTGCAAATCGTCAGTTAAATTATCTTCTGGCCTGTATTTCGGCTCAAATTTTAAAATTTCATCTGTGGCTATTCTGCCTTTTATGGCGGTATCTATTATTGCTGTGCGCACAAGTGGAATACACTCAAGGTTGTATTTTTTTATTAATCTAGCATATCCAATTAGTTCTATAGCCACTATTTTCTCCTAAAAACTGCCGCTAAATCTGAAATTTAGCCGCGTTACTCTATTTTATGTGAAAAATATCCGCGCGGTCAATGCTCTCAAAATATATTCATATGCGGCAATATTTCAGATTTAGCGGCAGTTTTTAGGAGGATTTTATTAGTCCAATTGATTTTTTGGGTTACAGAAGTAATTTAATACTATAAAAGTTGTCATGCCTCACAGAAACAAAAAAGTCATTTATGTTGGTTTATTTAAATAGGATTTTGAATGCTATTACTATGCAAATATCAATAAGCATAAACTTATAGAAGACTCATCATGATAGATGCAGGCCGCTCACCCCAAGGTGAGTGAAGCTATTTTCTGTCCAAGCATAAAATAGCTGTGCCTGTTTTAACTACCGACAGGTGGTTAAAATTGCCAATCGCTCAGAGTGGCAACTCAAGCTGCGATAGCCGCACCCTAGTGCGGATAAGACCTTGTTAGCGGAGCGTTCGCCCCAGCGAAACAAGGGCGTGCGTAGCTGCCGTCGTCGGTGACAGCACAAGCTGGCGCTCGACCAAAGAAGATAATATGTAGCGTCCAGCGAAACCCAGAACATCGTGGCGGGCAACTGTTTAGTAAACGTGTCTGCGTCAGCAGAGGCGTGTCTAAATTGTTGTGTTTTCTTCTTTGGTCGAGCGCCAGCGACGGCGACGGCAGGTGAATTTGAGACTTGGCAAGCGTACAGCGCAGACATGGTTCAAAGAGGCTGAAAGCCTACCAAGCAAAGCAGTCGTCCAGACTGATAGCGTGAGGTGAATGCGCATGCTGCTTGGCGTTCAGCCATGTCAGATGCGCAGAGGATGGCTTCCTAAAAGCTTGTGCAGCCCAACTGCATAAGCTTTCGCTTTTAAATATCAGGCGGTTAAGATGGTGAGCATGCTTGGATAAGTTGCATGGGTAAGGAGCCTGTAAATAATTCTGTGTAAATGCGGTTTTGAGTGCATTAATTTAAGGGTGGCACTCTGTCACCCAATTCAATACTAAAGCGATTCAGCGCAGCCTTCCAATCCCGTAGCGGCATCGTCC
>JBATAW010000087.1:0-4408 GCA_049662045.1 Methylophilaceae bacterium
TGGACGATGCCGCTACGGGATTGGAAGGCTGCGCTGAATCGCTTTAGTATTGAATTGGGTGACAGAGTGCCACCCTTAAATTAATGCACTCAAAACCGCATTTACACAGAATTATTTACAGGCTCGATCTCCACATATAAAAATTTCATAAAAATTAAAGTAGCGTAACTTAATAAGCTACCGCCGTCTTTTCGTGTTGCGTTTGACATTGAATGCAACGTTTAGCCGTTAGATAAACCTTAAGTCGTTCAATGTTTATTGCTTCACCACAATCGACACACAGGCCATACGCTCCTGCATGCATGCGCTCTAATGCCCCGTTTATGTCATCTACTTTTTGTAAGCGTAATCCGACAATCGCATTATCTAAATCAGACAATTTGTCTACAACTGCTACATCATCATTATCAACCACATCTCCATTAACCTCAGCAAAATTCACCCTTATCACAGGACTCATATTCGTCGGTGTGCGGTTTAATAGTCTATCAAGTTCAGCAATTAATGAGTCTTTAAAAACGGCTAATTGCTGACAATCTATTGTCGACATTTTCATCTCCTCAAACAGTTTACTTATTCTTTTTAATATATATTGCTTTACCTGAAAGTCCAATGCGTGCAAGCACTTAGAATATTTAAGACGTATAACTGTTAAACTATCAATATAATAAAATAAAGGGGAAAGTATGTTGCATAGGGTAAGCAACTTATTACTAATGACCTGCTTACTATTTCAATTTCAAGCAATCGCTGAACCGATTTCTATGCATATGATTGGGGGCGTGTCTGAATATTCGGTACAGTCTGGCGACACTCTAACAAAAATTGGGGCTCGGTTCGGAGTATCCGCCAAGTTGCTAGCAAGTGAAAACGGCTTGCTTTACAACAGCAAATTAAACCCTCAGCAAACGATCAAGATTGATAACCAGCATATTGTGCCAAGCTTTAGTACAGGTAATTTACTGATTAATGTACCGCAGAAAATGTTATTTTCATTTAATAATGGAGAATTATTAAATGCATTCCCTGTCGCTTTAGGTAAAGCTACTTGGCAAACCCCTTTAGGTGAATTTAGCGTCAATAATAAAGTCGCTAACAAAACTTGGCTGGTGCCAAAATCTATTCAAGAAGAAATGCGACGTGAGGGTAGAACCGTCTTAACAAAAGTCCCGCCTGGAAAAAATAATCCGCTTGGTAAATACTGGCTCGGCTTGAGTTTAGAAGGCATTGGCATACATGGCACGATTGCGCCTGCCAGCATTTACCAATTCCGAAGCCACGGTTGCATACGTTTGCATCCTGATGATATAGAGGCGTTGTTTTTACAAACTGAACGTGGCGCGACTGGCACAATTATTTATGAACCCCTATTGATGGCAGAGGTTGAAGGTAAAGTGTATATTGAAGCACACGCAGACATCTATGAGCTTGGCACTGGTTCTCTAAAAACACTTGAAAAAATAGCTCAAGAGCATATGCTATCAGAACGTATTGACTGGCAACGTGCTGAAAATGTTCTTAAATCGCTTGATGGCATTGCGCGTGACGTGACAATTTCAAACGAGACATTATCTAATTAAGGTAAAAATGAGGTTCATATCATGAAAAATCAAATTTGTATGACACGCCGCAAACTACTAAAAAGTAGTGTGGCACTTGCTGTCACTGGCTTTAGCATTCCCTCTGCCCTAGCTACCGTTAACTCATATGTAACAAAAGATAGTGCGCGCGTGCTGAATTTTCACAACTTACACACTGGCGAAGCCTTACAAGCAGAATATTGGGCGGATGGTCACTATCTAACAGATGAGCTAGCAGGTATTAACCATATTTTGCGCGATTTTCGCACCAACCAAGTGTTGCCTATCGAGCCGCTTTTACTCGATTTATTGCATCAATTGCGTACATCACTCAATACTACTCAGCCTTTTCAGATTATTTCAGGCTATCGCTCACCCGTAACTAATGCTAATTTAGCCGCTAACTCGGACGGAGTTGCTAAACATAGCTTGCATATGGAAGGTAAAGCCATTGATTTACGGATTGATGGCATTAATTTAAGCAATTTACGCCAAGCGGCCATTGCATTGCAAGGCGGTGGTGTAGGGTATTATCCAGGCTCTAACTTCGTCCATATGGATGTTGGGCGAGTGCGTAGCTGGGGTTAATTAGTCAGTGCTATGATTAAAAAAACACCTATAAAATGCTCCGAGCGATTTTTATGCCTCTGTGAGCCGCATGCAGACTGGCTCGTAGCGGTGATGAGATAATGTATGGCTAAATTTGCTTAAATTTTTGACAATTTTTTGTGATAAATATATGAATATTTTCTTTCAATTTTCACATAGCTAAAATCTTGCACTATATTAAAAGGGCATGATTAACTTGGCCTTTCACTTGTATAATATCCTTTTTATTTAATCGTTCATTCGCGCTAGCTATGTCACCGCCTTTACTTAAAACCACCATTAATAGTTTAAAACGCATTCACCAAGGTAAAGTGCGTGATATTTATGGTATTGATGACAACACCATGTTGTTAGTGAGCACTGACCGGCTTTCTGCTTTTGATGTGATTTTGCCTACAGGCATCGCTAACAAAGGCGCAATGCTGACACAAATGGCCAATTTTTGGTTTGAAAAACTCAAAAATGTTGTACCTAACCATTTAACAGGCATCAATCCTACGTCAGTAGTAAGCGCTGACGAACAAGAACAAGTATCTCACCGCTCTGTGGTGGTAAAAAAACTTAAAGCTTTGCCGATAGAAGCCATTGTTCGTGGCTATTTGGTCGGTAGCGGTTGGAAAGAATACCAACAAAAAGGCACAGTGTGTGATATTACATTACCAACGGGTTTGCAACTCGCGCAAAAGCTACCACAGCCTTTATTTACGCCTTCCAGCAAGGCCGCAGTGGGCGAGCATGATGAAAATATTAGCATTGCAAGAGTTGAAGCGCTGATTGGCAAAGAGTTGACAGCACAAGTGGCAAAAGTGGCCATTGAGCTTTATAGCCAAGCCGCTGAATATGCCCTGACGCGCGGTATTATTATTGCCGATACTAAATTTGAATTTGGCTTGGATGAGCATGGTGTGCTGCATGTGATGGATGAAGTGCTTACGCCAGATTCATCACGCTTTTGGCCAGCAGATAGCTATAAAGTGGGCAATAACCCGCCCAGTTACGATAAGCAATTTGTGCGTGATTGGTTAGAAAGTACCTATTGGAATAAAATGCCACCTGCCCCTGCGCTGCCTGATGACGTTGCACTGCGAACCTCTGAAAAATATATGGAAGCTTTTGAGCGCTTAACTGGCAATAAACTGGATGTTTAAAAAGCTGAAAGCTTTTACACGCACACTCAAAAAAGAATTAACAATGTATCAATTGGTATTAAAGCATCCTGAGACGCCTAAATTTGCAAAATTATTTTTTGGATTAGCCATTGGCTATTTGCTCATGCCTTTTGACTTGATTCCAGATTTTATCCCTATCTTGGGACAGTTAGATGATGTCATTATTATCCCAATTCTACTCTATTTAGCCATTTGGCTCACACCCAAAGAGATTATTGAGGCATGTCGCGCTCAAGTGAGCCTACAATATTAAGCATGGGTTTGATACAATGCTTGCATAACATGAATTGACTTAACTAAATTTATTTAACCTAATTAACATAACTAACGGAAAAAACCATGTCGCTCAATTTAGTCCCCTCTGGTAAAGACTTACCGCACGATTTTAACGTGATTATTGAAATTCCCATGCAAGGAGACCCTGTTAAATACGAGGTTGATAAAGATAGCGGTGCACTTTTTGTAGACCGTTTTATGGGCACTTCAATGCAATATCCATGTAATTATGGCTATATTCCCCACACATTGGCTGGTGATGGCGACCCTGTTGATGTGTTAGTTATTACCCCTGTGCCTTTATTGCCAGGCGTTGTTGTGCGCTGCCGCGCACTCGGCATGCTGCAAATGACCGATGAAGCGGGTCAAGATGGCAAATTATTAGCTGTGCCCATTGAAAAAGTATGCGGGTTATACGCTTACCAAAAAACCTATAAAGACGTTTCACCTTGGCGCTTAGAAATGATTGCGCACTTCTTTGAGCATTACAAAGACTTAGACAAAGGCAAATGGGTGAAAATAGAAGGCTGGGTTGATATTGATGAAGCCCACAAAGAAATTATGGATGGCTTAACGCGTTATGCAAATGCTGAAGTAAAACCCGCATTCTAAAACGGCTAATGATATTAAAAAAGCACAAGAAATTGGAGCCTGTAAAAAAATCTGTGTAAATGATATTTTACCAATGACGTATAAAGGAAATTATCATGTCCACAAATTACAAATCAGCAAATGAAACACTCCCACTGCCAGCAGGGCTCGTTGAACAGCTCG
>JBATAW010000088.1:0-15592 GCA_049662045.1 Methylophilaceae bacterium
TGGACGATGCCGCTACGGGATTGGAAGGCTGCGCTGAATCGCTTTAGTATTGAATTGGGTGACAGAGTGCCACCCTTAAATTAATGCACTCAAAACCGCATTTACACAGAATTATTTACAGGCTCCTGAATTAATTACAAGCTCTTAAGCTCGCTAACTTATCAAGCTTGATATAAATACAATCACACTCTAAACTTCGTATCCAGATATATGGACAACCCAGCTTGTACTCAGTCAACGTACCACTCAACCAAAACATAAGTATAAATTAGCCACAACAACCACCTGTAGTTGAACTGGATGGAGTCTCACCATTATCATGTGCACCATACCCTGCATGCATCACAGCTGATTTCATTGCATCTTTGGTGGCAGACAACTCATCATATTGAATAATAGCCTCTTTTCTATCTAAGGATACAAATACGTCAGTTACACCTGACACAGCCTGTAGGGCTTTAGTGACCCCATTCACGCAACCACCACAGGTCATTCCTGTAATTTTTAATGTTGCTGTTTGCATCGCATTACTCCTTTAATGAATTGATAATCAAGCCTAGATTCTTGATTGGTGTAACTTAATAATCGTTTAGTTTTTTGCTAACGAGACATTGCGCAAAAGCAATGCATTAGCAATGACCGACACTGAACTTAGTGACATCGCTGCACTCGCTATCATTGGGCTTAACACGATACCAAACCATGGATATAACGCCCCTGCGGCAATGGGTACCCCAATAAAGTTATAAATAAATGCAAAAAACAGGTTTTGCCGAATATTTTTCATGGTATGTTGGCTAAGTAAGCGCGCTTTGGCAATACCGCGTAAATCGCCCTTGACCAGCACGATGCGTGCGCTGTTCATAGCAACGTCTGTGCCAGTACCCATCGCAATGCCGACATTGGCTTGTGCCAGTGCTGGCGCATCATTCACACCATCCCCCGCCATTGCCACAATACGGCCTTGTTGCTGTAACTCTTTTAAATAATTGAGTTTGTCTTCTGGCATCACATCTGCTTTAAAATCGTCAAGCCCAAGCTGCTTAGCCACAGCAGCGGCTGTCGTCGCATTGTCACCAGTGAGTACCACAATTTTCAGACCCGCTGCATGCAATTGCTGAATCGCCTCTAATGTTGTGGATTTGATGGGGTCCGCCACACTAACAATACCAGCGATTTGATGATTAACCGCAAGAAACATCACGGTTTGGCTTAGCGCTCTTAATGCCTCTACCTCTGGCTGCAAAGTGGACACATCGATGTTTTGCGCTTCCATCAGGCGTGCATTGCCCAGCAATACCAACTTACCATCGATTTGACCGCGTACGCCTTGCCCAGTAACAGATTCAAATTGCGTGATTGGCTTAAGCGCTAGGCTTTGTTGCTTGGCATGACTAACAATGGCCACCGCTAGGGGATGTTCACTCAATGCGTCTAAACTGGCGGCATAATGTAGCACTTCCGTTTCGTTAAAACTAGTCGCGGCAATCACACGCTGCACTTTAGGCTTGCCTTCGGTCAAGGTGCCCGTTTTATCAATGACCAAAGTATCTACTTTTTCCATCAACTCTAGGGCTTCCGCATCTTTAATCAACACACCTTCCTGCACGCCACGGCCAATACCTACCATGATAGAAATAGGGGTTGCCAGCCCAAGCGCACAAGGGCAGGCAATAATCAACACCGAAACGCCAGCCACTAATGCATTCGCCAGTGTGGGTGCAGGGCCAACCATTGCCCAAATGACAAAAGCTAGCACGGCGATAGCCATCACCGCAGGTACAAACCAACCAGATACTTTATCCGCTAATTTTTGAATCGGTGCACGCGAGCGGCCAGCTTCGTTCACCATCTGTACGATGCGTGCGAGCAAAGTATCTGCGCCAACTTTATCTGCTCGCAAGACAAACGAACCAAGTTGATTGACTGTGCCAGCAGTTACCTGACTACCCAACTGTTTTTCTACTGGAACAGGCTCACCAGTAATCATCGATTCATCAATATTTGAGCGCCCCTCCACTAACTCGCCATCCACTGGCACTTTGCCACCTGGTTTAACGCGTAACTGATCGCCCACCTGTACTTGGTCAAGATGAATTTCTTCTTCCGACCCGTCTGGTTTAATGCGAAACGCAGTATTAGGTGCAAGTTCAAGCAAGGATTTAATGGCACTATTGGTTTTGGAGCGGGCACGTAATTCCAGTACCTGACCCATCAGCACCAAAGTGATGATAACCGCGGCCGCCTCAAAATAAAGCGGCGTCATACCATTCATTTTAAATGCAGGGGGTAGCAGTGAAGGAAACAACAAGGCAAAGACACTGAATAAAAATGCAGCGGCGGTACCCAGCCCAATTAGGCTGAACATATTGAGATTCCAAGTCTTAAACGAAGCCCACGCCCGCACAAAAAATGGCCAACCACCCCAAAGCACCACTGGCGTGCCAAGGATGGCTTGCAACCAATTATAGGTATTCATGCCCATCCATTGATGAATATTCACACCTGGAATAAGCTCACTCATGGTAATAAAAAGCAATGGTACACTGAGTACTAAGCTCACCCAAAAGCGGCGCGTCATATCATTCAGCTCAGTCGTATCTTCTTCAGTGGCAGCATCCATGGGCTCTAACGCCATGCCACATTTGGGGCAACTACCTGGCCCAATTTGTTGTACTTCAGGATGCATCGGGCAAGTGTAAAGTGCATTTTTAGTACTAGCTTTACCTTGATCAATAGTTACGCTGGTTTGTGGATTTAGGTATTGCTGCGGACTAGCGCGAAACTTTTCTACACAGTGCTGGCTACAAAAATAGTAGGTAATACCAGAATGCTCGACAGATTTTTTTGGATCAGCTTTAGCTTGCATACCACAGACAGGGTCAATATGTGCATTTTCGGCGGCTTTAAGGGACGCAATACTACCATCGCAACATGATTTATTCGTACTGGCATGCGTATGTAGTTTATCCATCTTTGACTCTCCATTCTAAGCAGGTTTAAGTGGCAGTATTTTAATATTGCTTAATCAACTCGTATATAAAAGTGGCTTCCTCAGCAAAATTCGGAACACCACCAATTGCTGATTGCAACAATCATCTACTTTGCACTATACAACATAACCAAGCGGTGAACTGTGCGTTAACGAACATACTTGATCTATGCAACCAATGAAGCGGTGATACCTTGCAGGCTACTTTCAAATTGCACTCTTAATGAAAAATGCGTTTTCATTAAGGCGCGTATCTTAAATGCTTCTGCCATAGGTGCAGATTAAGTAATAGTCAAACTGACTATCTAATAAATCGGAGAACTATCACCTTCGTATAAATGCTTTTGAAATCCGAAGAATAGATTGCGTACTTCATTAACCCCACCAAGCACCTCCATACCGTCCGTGATTGAACTGTATTTCAGCTCGATTAGATGAGGTAGTTTTGCTTGGTCTAACTCGCCAACCCCTGTATCAATGTATTTAAACAATACAAATTCAAGAAAATCTCGTTGCGTTAACGTTAAACTTTCAAAGATTTTGGGTCGGGCTTGCGAAGCTCGATCTGTACGCGCAATGGGTTGAATATGGAATGCGATATATTCCAGCACATCAAACAAATCGCTATTTTCCGCATCCACTACTTTTTGCAACTCTGCCAGTTCAGCACTCCCATAGCCAGCATCGGCTAATTTATCTAGCAGGCTTGTACGTGTGATGGGATCTGACCAAAGCTTGCGCAGCTCTTCTTCGGTATTGAAAAATGAAGGTAACATGCCGTAAAGATTGTTAATGAACTCCTCAACTGAGATGGGCTTGCTATCCGCACCCCAAAATGAGGTTGAAATCATGTGTTGGATTTCACGCTCTTTGCCGTCACGCAGTTTGATTTTAACTTTCTTTTTGCACACGCAAGGCTTTTCACCGCATACCTTACAAGGTTCAGGCGTACAGTCACAAGGCTGCTGACCGCACACATTGCAGGGCTTTGGTGGCTGTGATTTGCAGATGCAAGCCTCATTGCCACAAATGGCGCAAACTTCTGGCACTATGGGTTCACCGTCCCACTCAGGGTCGGCAAAATTTTTATAGGCATTGACAAAGTCATAAATGGTAAAAAATTCCTTACCATCAAAAAGCCGCGTACCGCGCCCCACAATTTGCTTAAACTCAATCATCGAGTTCACTAGGCGCATTAACACAATATTGCGAACATTACGGGCATCTACGCCTGTTGATAGCTTTTGTGAGGTGGTGAGTATGGTGGGGAGTGTTTTTTCATTATCTTGAAATTCACGTAGAAATTGCTCACCCGCTTCGCCATCATTAGCAGTCACCCGCACGCAATAAAACGGGTCTTTGTTATCGCTGTATTTGTTAATTAAATCTCGCACTAGCGCGGCATGGGCTTGGTTAGCGCAAAAAACAATGGTCTTTTCTTTTTGGTTAATCTCATTCAAGAAAATCTTCACGCGCTTGGGTGTTGCGGTTAAACCAAGTTGCACGGCTGGTTTAAAGTATTCTAAAATGCCACGTCAGTTACTTTCATCATTAGCACCGCCACGGTGACATTCATCAATAATAATCAGGTCAAAATAGTCAGCTGGATAATCACCAAAATAGGGGGTATTGTCTTTACCGCTCATAAAGGTTTGAAAAATGGTGAAAAATATATTGCCGTTGGTTGGCACTGCGCCCTTCTTGGCGATTTCTTTAGGGCTGATACGCACTAGCGCATCTTCTGGGAATGCTGAAAAAGCGTTATAGGCTTGGTTTGCTAGAATATTACGGTCTGCTAGAAACAAAATGCGCGGACGGCGTGCGCTATCATGTTTTAGATTCCAACGGGTTTCAAATAATTTCCATGCGATTTGAAAAGCAATAAAAGTTTTACCTGTGCCCGTTGCCAGCGTAAGTAATATGCGCTGTTTATCTTCGGCAATGGCATTGAGCGTGTTGGCGACGGCGATTTCTTGATAGTAACGCACGCCCTTGCTGCCACCCACACTTTCAAACGGCACAGCGTCAAACTTGTCTTTCCAATTTCTTTGCCCATCATTTTGCTCAAAAAATGTTTTTTGCCACAATTCATCAGGCGTGGGGAATGCGCTAACCAAGCCCTCATGCTTTGCATGCTTGGCATCCATGGCGATTTCGTAAATGGCTTTACCGTTGCTGGCATACGTATAAGCAATTTGCATTTTATATGCGTAAGCTTTGGCTTGGGCAACTCCTTCACCCACTTCTAGCTGGTCACTTTTGGCTTCAATCACAGCTATTTTGCGGTTTTTATACACCAGTATGTAATCGGCAATCATAGGTTTTGCACGAGCGCCACCCGTTTGAATTTTGCCATCGGTGATGTGAAATTCACGCAGCACCTTTGAACCTTCAATCACACCCCAGCCACTGGCTTTTAGCTTGGGGTCTATTAGTTCTGCACGGGTTTCAGCTTCATTCATCGTCTAAGTTAATCTGTGTGAGTAAAGTAAATAAAGGATGGTTAATGTAAAAATTTTTGCGGCCTATTTTTTTCTTTTCAATAAAACCATGCGCCGCTAAAGTATCTAAATGCTTAGCGGCGGTAATGCGCGAAACCCCTAAATCTGTCTCCAAAAACTCAATTTTTGTATAGGGGTAGCGAAACAAGTTATTCAACAACTCTTGGCTATAAATTTTGGGCAGCGTATCGCGTAAATCATGCTTAGTCGTTTGCATTAAATCACGTAGTTTTTTCACTAACTTAATTTCGCTCTTAGCAGTAATAGCCACCCCTTTTAGCATATAAACACACCATTGCACCCAATCATTTGTTTCGCGCGTGCTTTGCAGCAGTTGGTAATATTGGGCTTTAGTCGAGGTGATATAGCGGCTTAAATACAGCACTGGTAAATCTAGCAAACCTTCACGTTGCAAAATCAACAAATTCAATATGCGCCCAGTGCGTCCGTTGCCGTCGTAAAAAGGATGAATACTCTCAAATTGATGATGTGCAATTGCCATACGCAATAACGGGTCTAACGTCCCATTAGCATGTATAAATGCCACTAAATCTGTCATGAGCTTTTCAACGATGAAAGCATCTTGCGGTGGCTCGTACACCGTTGCGCCCGTTGTCTGGTTTTTAAGCGATGTACCTGGTAGTTTACGCAAGCCAGCATTGTTTTGCTCAACCTGTTCTTGTACGCGCAAAATGGTATTAAGTCGTATTAAGCCAGAATCAAGCACGTCTTGATAACCCACCCGTAAAGCGGCAATATAATTTCGCACTTCTTTTGTAGCCGCTGACGATGTGCCACTTTGGTCAAACGCATACAGCTCATCATGGGTGGTGATAATGTTTTCTATTTCAGAGCTATCTTTCGCCTCTTGTATAGAGAGTGTATCTAGCAAAAGTGCGCTATTAGGCAGTGATTCACACAAACCTTTAAGCTCTGCCAAGTAGCGATGCGCCTCAGCCAAGCTTTGCCAGACTTCTTTCACTTCTAAGCTTTGATTATCAGGAATATCTAACGCAATCACGTGATTAACCTTTTTAATAGGATAAGAAATTGCAATTATCTTATCACGTCAGCGCTAATGTGTATAAAAAATCGCATTCTCTTATCACGTCATTGCGTATATGTTTCAATCATCTGATTCTCTATACACATCCGCGCCGCCGTAACTAAGGGCTTATCGTCACAGTCACTTAACTCAACTGACCGCTGAATGCTTGGTTGAGGATGGATTTTTTGAGTTCTTCAAGTGCTGTTAGCTTTTGTTGGTAGATGGCTTCAAGTTTTTTGGTTTCTGCGCATAGCTCGTCAAATTTTGCAACTATGGATTGTTGCTCAGCAATTGATTTTGGAAATGAAATAGTTACTTCACGAATTTCCTCTAAGTGCAAATTTGGAACCCCTGAACCTTTTAACCTGCTATTAAACTGTTTTTTGGCGACTGAGGAGTTAATGAAATATAGCAAAAGATTAGGCAATATCACATCCAAAGCTCTTAGCAAAGCAAGGCTAACGTAAATATTAAAAGTCACATCTCTATCAACAATGGCAGCTACCCCAGTAGTGCCATTTTTTGCCAATAAAATATCGTTAATGCGCGGAGCAACTCGTTTGTGCATTTCAAGATGTTGCTTAGTATCAATATATTTAATATTTTCCCAATCAATCGTTCTAGCTTTTACATTTCTTGATGATAAAAAAATCACCCCATCATCATAGTAAGTCGGTGTTTGATGAGTACCATCAGTAATTTTTTCGCAAAGCTCTTTTAATCTTTTTTCAACCCATCCCTCACCTTGAGTAGTGAATACCGATTGCAAACAACTCTCAAAAAGCTCGCGGGCATTGGCAAGGTTTTTCTTGGCATTGGCTGTGGCTGTGGCGATGCCTTCAAACGCTTCGTCAAGAATGGTGACGATGCGTTGCTGTTCGAGAATGGGGGGGGTTGGAATAAGAATATTCCGAAGCCTGCTAATTGGAATGAAGTCTATAGTTGTTTTACCACTCAACTCTGCTAACTTGTCTTTTAAGGTTGCACAAAAATAAAAAAGAAATAAAGGCTTAAGAGTTTGATGATTTTTGACTACAAGTCCATTAAATTGCTGATTTGTCGCCATTGGAGCTTCAGTGATTGCATACTCCCCGATTGATGCCGTGCAACATAAAAGCACTGATTTTGATGGCAAAATCCGAATGCTAGTTTTTTCTAAAGCATGATGAGTTATTTTTTGATTTGTACTGGCAATTTTTCTACCCTGCTCACGAATGTCCTCAATAGTAAACCAATTGATACTTCCGTTTTCCCAGTACGCTTTGTTACTTCTTAAAGGCGTTGAACCGTTAACAATATCGCAAACTTCCGCCAGTGGTTTAATTTCCCATCCTGCCTTCATAGCAACGCCTCCACACTGCCGTCATTCCCGCGTAGGCGGGAATCCAGTGGGTTTAAACTAAAGGCATTTTTGCTTTGTTTGTTTTGCTGGATTCCCGCCTGCGAGGGAATGACGGGCATGGACGAGGGGATGACGGGCATGGACGAGGGGATGACGGGCATGGATGCGGAAATGACGGGGGAGTCAGGAGTGGCGGAGGACGAGGTGGGGTTGCTAACACCGTTAATTTCGTACCAGAGGTCATTCCAGTCTGGGTTGGATTGCTCTATAGCTTTAATCTTCCATTCGCGTAGCCATTTCTTCATGGCCTTTTCTTTGCTGATCGCGCTTTCCATGGTGACATGCTGTTCGTACCACACCAACATTTTTACGCCATGCTCTTTGGTAAAGCCTTCAGCCAGCCCTTCTCTATGTTGCCAGATACGCTTTATCAAATCAGACGTGACGCCAATATATAGTGTGCCATTGCGCTGACTGGCGAGCATATAGACAGCGGGCTGTTTCACAGTAGGCTCCTGATTTTTGCCAGTACATTAGCACTCTCAGCATCCAACGCCGCAATCTCAGCCATAATATCCTGTGGGTTGCGATGCTGCACTTCATCATTACGGTTTGGGTGTTTTACTGAGAGGTCAAAAGTACTTTGGTCTATATCTGCGACATCAACTGACCATGAGTTATCAGAAGCTGCTTTGGTTTTTTGCAATGTTACAAAGTCCGCCAAGTCTGCTTCATTGAGTGGGTTGGTTTTGCCAAGGTTGCGGGCAAGGTTAAGCTGATAGAACCATACTTTTTTAGTGGGTGCGCCTTTTTCAAAGAACAGCACCACGGTTTTAACACCCGCCCCTGTAAAGGTGCCGCCTGGCATATCTAGCACGGTATGCAAACTACAACTTTCTAACAGTAGCTTACGCAGGCTGACTGAGGCGTTATCGGTGTTGGATAGAAACGTGTTCTTAATCACAATGCCCGCTTTACCACCCGCTTTGAGGCTTTTGATAAAGTGTTGTAGAAACAAAAAAAGCGGTTTCACCTGTTTTGATAGGAAAGTTCTGCTGCACCTCTGCACGCTCTTTGCCACCAAATGGCGGGTTAGCTAGCACTATATCGTAGCGGTCTTTTTCTTGAATGTCGGCAAGGTTTTCAGCTAGGGTATTAGCATGCACGATGTTAGGCGCTTCTACGCCGTGCAAAATCATATTCATGGTGCCGATGATGTAGGCTAAGCCTTTTTTCTCTTTACCGTAGAAAGTAGATTTTTGCAGTGTTTCTGCATCTTTTGTCGTGAGTTCTTTACTTGTACGAAGATACTCAAATGCTTCTGCTAAAAAACCTGCCGAACCTACTGCACCATCATAAATTTTATCGCCAATTTGTGGCGCGACTACTTTGATAATGGTTTTAATGAGTGCGCGTGGGGTGTAATACTCGCCACCGTTACGCCCTGCATTGCCCATGTTTTTGATTTTGTCTTCATAGAGATGCGACATTTCGTGCTTCTCTTCTTTTGACCTAAAGCGTAATGTATCAATCAGGTTTATCACTTCACGCAGGTTGTAGCCACTTTGCACGCGGTTTTTAAGCTCGCTAAAAATCTCACCGATTTTGTATTCAATGGTGTCTGGGCGTAAGGCATCGACCTTGAATTTTTTTAAGTAGGGGAACAGCTGAATATTCACAAAGTCAGTGAGGTCATCCCCTATGAGGGCTTTATGGTGGTCTAGGTTGCCATCCGCGCCTTTGGGGGCTGCCCATACATGCCATTTGTATGGTTCTTCAATAATTGGCTGGTAAGTTTTACCAGCGAGCTCTGCGGCGGTTTGTTTGTCTTTTTCTAAGTCTTCAAGATATTTGAGAAATAACACCCATGAGGTTTGCTCAACGTAGTCTAGCTCACTGCCACAACCTGCGTCTTTATGCAGGATGTCGTCTATATTTTTAAAGGGTTGTTCAAACATGGATTTCCAATTTTTTGTTGTTTTATATTAGCAATACTATTTGCAGGATTAAATTCGCAGGTAATAATAACGCATTTTGACAAGCTATTTACAAGCAGATGCGCAAGAAAATTACGCTGAAGTAATATTCATTTTAGAAAAATACACACAGAAAAGCTTAAGAGATAACAAAGCGAAAATCAACAGTTCTACAATGATTGCGATGAAGGTGCGAAGCCAAACTAAGTTAGCATATCAATACCAGTTTGGGACATTGTTTTATGGCACTGTTTTGAATCGCCTAGGTATTTACCACTATTAAAAACAAAAAACCCATTGAATAATCAATGGGTTAGTTGCCTTTATGGTGGAGCTGGCGGGAATCGAACCCGCGTCCGCAAATCCGCTACAGACAGTTCTACATACTTAGCCTTGTTGTTTAATTTAATCTGCACCTCACCAACAGACAAGCAGTGTACAGACGAGCGACCTTAAGGTTAATGCAGTATTAAGTCACCCAACACTACACGTATCCCGTGTTAATGACGCTGCGATGGTTTTAAGGCCACCCACCCCACGGGAGAGATGGTGCAGCGTCTAGCAGGACTAAGCTGCTAGAGCGTAAGTTTCGTCGTTTGCGACTATACTTGTTCAGCTGTATTTACGAGGGAACTGAGCCTCGGTATGCCCTGCGCTGCTTTGTAACCCACGTCGAAACCTGGTCAGCCCCAAAACAGTTATTGCTATGATGATGAAACTTAACTTTAGTTCCATCATGTGCGAGATTATACGCTGAATTTATTGATTCTGCTTTAGGCATTTTCTGCTGATTATTAGTCTCAATTACTGTCTATTTTTTAAGCATTTATACTACGAGAAAAAATTTCACCTCTGGAAGCCTTATTCTAGGCGGCTTCCAGAGCATCAAAATAAGATGAGGGTAAAATGATAGAAAAATTACCACTAAAAACCTAGTTTAATTTTACTTCATGACAGTAAACATCTACGCCATTTTTGGGTTGAATTAACGTGGCTGGAATCTGCTCGCATTGACGCCATTTATCAACCGCCTCTTGTTTGCCAGCGCCAGTCACAATAAATAAAACCGCATGGGTATTACTTAAACGATTTTGGCTCATAGTAATGCGTTCGCTGGGCGGTTTGGGTGAGTTAAATACAGGCACGGCATCTGCGCTATTATCTAATGCATGGCCTGGAAACAAGCTTGCTGTGTGTCCGTCTTCGCCTAGCCCTAATATGACTAAATCAAAAGTGCCAACATTCTCTAAGGTTTTTGCGTAAGCTTTTGCACCCTCAATTGGGCCTAATTCGGCTGGAATATGATGAATTTGACTTTTTGGAATCGCCACATGACTTAGCCACGCTTGCTCTACCATTAAACTATTGCGATCTTCATGGTCTGCTGGCAAGCAACGATCATCGTTAATATAAATATGCCATTTTGACCAGTCAGCGGGCATATCGCGTAGTAAGCGATAAATAGCACGTGGCGTGTTACCGCCCGCCAATACAATTGAAAAGCTACCATGTGCGGCAATGGCCTCTTCTGCCCGACGCATAATAACATCGCATGTAATGTGCCTTAAGGATTCAATGCTATCAAATAGGTTCCAACGGGTATTTTTTGAGTACATAATTTTGATAAACTAATCTTAGATATTAAAAATAAAATTGAGGTCGCATTTGACACTATTTAGCTAAATTTGTCATGCTTTTTCTAAGTTTTTAACGCAAATCACTATATGAAAGCATCGCCTTGCATTATCATATCTATCTTACTTATATCGACATAATAGGAACTAGACAATGATTATCAAAGACAGCGAAGTTGTTGACCTGCAAACGCCAACGGGCGATATGCGTGCGCATATTTTTCGACCTGCTGCCCCAGGAAAATACCCCGCTGTTTTAATGTTTTCTGAGATTTTTCAAATCACTGCGCCAATTCGTCGTTTCGCTGCCATGCTTGCTGGCCACGGCTTTATTGTGGCCTGCCCAGAGATTTATCATGAATATGAGCCATTAGGTACCGTACTTGGCTATACTGAAGCAGGCACTGCGCGAGGTAACGAACTAAAAACTACCAAACCAATAGATGCTTATGATTCTGATGCACGTGCCGTGCTTGATTACTTAAAAACTCGCAATGATTGCACTGGCCGTTTGGGCGTATTAGGTATTTGCATTGGTGGGCATTTAGCATTTCGCGCAGCCATGAATCAAGACGTATTAGCCACCGTTTGTTTTTACGCAACCGACATTCACAAAAAATCCCTCGGGTTAGGCAAAAATGATAACTCATTAGCGCGCGCAGGCGATATTAAAGGTGAGTTACTCCATGTTTGGGGTCGCCAAGACCCGCATGTGCCATTAGAAGGCCGCAATTTAGTGAAAGCACGTTTAGAAGAAGTCGGTGCAAATTACACTTGGCACGAATTTAACGCCCAGCACGCATTTTTACGCGATGAAGGCCTCCGCTTCGACCCTGCACTTTTCCGCTTAGGTTTGGACTTAGTTTTAGAGCTATTCAACCGTAAGTTAGGCTGGGGCGATATTAATAGTGATGCTGAAAATACAGTAAGTGAATCGCGTCATTAAATTTTAATGTAATTTTTATCAAATTAATTTTTTAAGGCTTTTAAATCATTATGGCAAAAACAATTGATCCATGTACCCTCGTATTATTTGGCGCAAGTGGTAATTTATCGCGCGTTAAACTCATGCCAGGCTTATTCCGCTTAGATGCTGCAGACCGCTTGCCAGATCACATGGCTATTTTATCGGTAGGCCGAAGCAAAGTAGAGCTTGAAGCTTGGCGTGCCGACATCAAAACCATGTTAGATGCTAAATTTAAAAATGGTTACGATCAAAAAGTGTTTGAACGCTTTATTGCGCGCAACCACTACTTTGCCAATAGCGCTGATGACCCTGATGCTTATCAAAAAATGGCGGCAACCTTAGGCGACACTAAAATTTTTCCACAAAATTTAGCTTACTTTTTATCTGTACGCCCAACGGATTTTGCCCCAGTGGTAGAGCAACTTTCAGCTGTGGGCTTATTAGATGAAAGCAAACACTGGCGCCGCGTACTCATTGAAAAACCATTTGGCACTGATTTAGCCTCCGCACAAGACTTGCAAGCGCGTTTAACCAAACACCTAAAAGAACACCAAATTTACCGCATTGACCATTATTTAGGCAAATCTGCCGTACAAGGCATTATGCTGACCCGCTTTGCCAATGCTTTGTTTGAGCCCATTTGGAACAAAGAACACATTGACCACATACAAATTACCAATAATGAGATTTTAGGCGTTGGTGAGCGCACTACTTTCTACGATGCAACAGGTGCGTTACGCGATATGTTCCAAAGCCATTTACTGCAAACATTGGCGTTGACGACCATGGAAAAGCCAAAAGATCTCAAACCTGAAAGCATTCGCGCGGAAAAAGTCAAACTGTTGCAATCCATTCGTCCCATTGACGTGAAAAACATGAGCAAGCAAACATTCCGTGCGCAATATGCTGCAGGCCGCGTTTGCGTAGGTGATGGTCATGGTGAAAACGTACCGGGTTATTTAGATGAATTAAAACGTGATGGCATTGAAGCTAGCAATACAGAAACTTATGCTGCGGTAAAACTGTTTATTGATAATCCACGTTGGCAAGGTGTGCCTTTTTATATTCGCACGGCTAAACGTATGCATGAAGGCAATGTAGCGATTTCTATTCGCTTTAAAAAATCCCCCCTGCAACTAGTGGATAATCAACACCATAACTGGCTGATTATCAGTATTCAGCCACGTGAGAGCCTTAAACTGGAAATAGAATCTAAAATTCCTGGTTTAGACATTGCCACACGCACCTTAAGTATTGATGCGCCACAACGCCAAACGGGCGATGAAAGTATTGATTCTTATGAAACCTTAATGCTTAACTTGATGGAAGGCGACCCATCACAGTATCTGCACATTAATGAAGTAGAAGCACAATGGAAGCTAGTTGACCCCATTGTAAAAACTTGGGCAGCTGATAAAGCACCATTGCATCAATACCGTGCTGGCAACCGTGACTCTGAAGAATCTAGCGTTATTTTTGAGGCCAAAGACCAGTTTTGGCGTTACAGTATTGAATTGGGTGGCGATAAGCACTAATTTTTAATACAAAAATAAGTGATGCGCCTTATAATGCCCAACTATCTACGTTGGGCATTTTTTATTACTTTTGAGTACAAATATTAGAGTGAATGTATGAGCATAAAATCAGATAAATGGATTCGCAAAATGGCACAAGATCACGGCATGATAGAGCCGTTTGAGCCTAATCAGGTAAAATTAAATGCTGCTGGTGAGCGTATGGTGTCTTATGGCACATCAAGCTATGGCTACGATATTCGCTGTAGCAAAGAATTTAAATTATTCACCAACATCAATAGCACGATTGTTGACCCAAAAAATTTCGATCCTAATTCATTTGTGGAAGTAAATGCAGACTACTGCATTATTCCCCCCAACTCATTTGCATTAGCGCGCACAGTAGAGTACTTCCGTATTCCCCGTAATGTACTAACGATTTGCCTAGGTAAATCCACCTACGCACGTTGTGGCATTATTGTAAACGTCACGCCATTCGAGCCAGAATGGGAAGGTTTTGTAACGCTAGAGTTCAGTAACACCACACCGCTACCCGCTAAAATTTACGCCAACGAAGGCTGCGCGCAAGTGCTATTTTTTGAGGCGGATGCTGATGACGTGTGCGAAACTAGCTATAAAGATCGTGGTGGGAAGTATCAAGGGCAAGTCGGCGTGACGTTGCCAAAAATTTAACTCCCACCCCTAGTCTCACCTAGTGAACGTTGTAGCCTATTACTAGCTTGAAACGATGTGGCTGCTAATCGTCTTTAATTTCTTTAACATCTATCCTATAAACTAGCTTGTGGAAACTTTAATCATGCTGCTCCTTTTTTGCTTCGTTAACTCTGTACCTAGAAAGCAGTACTAGAGATTTAACTACACATCGTCACCACGTAGCACAGGAGCAGTATTTAGTATGCCTAAGGCTTAAGTGTTGGGTAACCGTTTATGTATACCCAGTCTGTATTCTTGGCTGGCGTGTGGCAGCCCAGACAAGTCGCTTTGAAGCCTTTTGAAACATTCAGGCTTGGATTTTTAACCTCATATAATCCCCAGCCCCAACCTTCTTCCCAGTTAGGGTTGCCAGTAAAGCGGTTTTTGGAGTCTTTGACCATGACAAACCATATTTTATTATCGCCTGCCCACTGCACATGGCCAGTGGTCTGGTCACCAGATTCTACATTACGTATTTCTTTTACCAGCACGGTTCCATCTAGAAATTTGCCAGTTTTGCGATATGCTTTTACGGCTTCACGTTGTGTGTAAACATCATGAAAACCATTCCCTGGTGCTTTAGGATCAGCCACTATCCAAGAACCCATATGAACCCAGTTCTGCCGGAAGTTTTTGGGTAATCTAATGTTTCCAGCCTTATCTACTAAACCGTTATTAAACGTGCGCAACAGCACATTAGCATCACTCTTGGCAACGTCACCTGCCTTAGTGCTTTTTTGCTCAGCTTGAGCTAAGTTTGGGACAGTTAATGTAGCAAAAAGTAGAAGTGTCAGTTGGTATCTCATGTTGTTTCCTTTCAAAAAGTGGATGATTTACAGCATCATATCGACTTTGGGAAAACCAAAATCGACATCTGCAATGTGGTTAAAATGCGGTGCAGTAG
>JBATAW010000089.1:0-4516 GCA_049662045.1 Methylophilaceae bacterium
GTTCGGTGACAAGCTTAATGGCTTCTCTTTTAAATTCTTCTGTAAATAAACGACGAGGTATACGTTTCATGGAAACTCCTAACAAGTTAATAAAATATCATCAACTTACCCTTCCACAAAATCGGGTCTAGCTTATGTGACCATGCAAAAAATATTGCAGAATATGTGGTGTATATGGTGAAAGGTAAATATGTGTGCCATATCAGTATGCAAGAAATGGAACGCGAGACATTGTAGCCGCAATCAATTAGTAAATTTTAGATGTATGAAAAGCCCGCTATGCGGGGGTTTTTATTTTTATATTTAGCCATTGCATCTATCCACCGTTTTTAATCGTATAGCCAGTAATTCGTTTAATAACAATTAAACAAAATGACTATCAACCTAAAAACTATAGGAGTTCGACAATGCATCATCCTTTTAAATATAAGCAACTGCTACGCAGTCTATTATTAACCGCCCCTTTATTGGCGGCCTTTCAGAGCGCAGCTCATGCAGAGTCTTTCAGTAATAAACTGTTACTTACTGGCGGCGTTTCGCAAATAGAAGGTGCGGCAGGTGGCGGTTTAACGCCGTGGGCGGTCATTGGCGGTTACGGAACTAATAATGAAATTGGCGCGAATGTGCATTATACCTATGCACCTACAGATAACTTTAAATTGCAAAGTTATGGTGTCACGGTTGGTTTTTATGACCGCTTTGAGCTTTCAGTAGCCGAACAAAATTTTGATATTACGGACTTACGCAACAAAGTGCGGGCAGGTTTAGGTGCTGATGCTATTGGACGTGATGAGCTTTCACAAACTATTATTGGTGCAAAACTACGCGTATTGGGTGACGCTGTCTTAGATGCTGACACTTGGCTGCCACAGCTTGCGGTAGGCGTGCAGTATAAAAAGAATAATGATGGCGATTTTGTCAAAAGCGCGGTTATTGGTGCTAAAAAAGATTATGGAGTCGATTTTTATGTGGCGGCGACCAAATTGCTGCTGGATGAGAATTTGCTACTAAATGGCACATTACGTTTGACTAAAGCTAATCAGCTGGGCTTGTTAGGCTTTGGTGGTAGTCGTAATAATAGCTATGAACCTGAGCTTGAATTGTCAGCGGCTTATTTGCTAGATAAGAAATTAGCTGTTGGTGCTGAATATCGTATGAAGCCAAATAATTTAGAAAGCCCAGCTAATGCGGCTTTATTTGGTGGTGCAAACGTGGTTAATTTAAAAGAGGATGATGCTTATGATTTATTTGTGGCTTATGCGCCTACTAAAAATGTTTCCCTGACTGCGGCTTACGTTTATTTGGGCAATATTGCAACCGTAGCGCCTGTTGGTGCTAATTATGGTAAACAAAGTGCGATTTATCTGTCAGCTCAAGTCGGTTTTTAAAGCTAGTTACAAATACAAACTTTTATAGAAACAATTGAGAATCAAACTAACTTAGTTAAGGATTAAAAAAAATGAATTTTAAATTTAAATCAATATTCGCTGGCATGTTAGCCAGTGTTGCACTCACTCTTTCATTAACTGCAATGGCGGATGGGCAAGCACCTGAATCTCCAAGTCCAAATTTGGGTAATACGCCAATGACTGGTACAGCTACTTTTCAAGCATTTGGCGGCAAAGAAGGCTTAATAAAAATTATGGATGACTTCATGATTGGTTTGGTAGCTGATCCACGTACAAAGCCATTTTTTGATAACAGCAAACAGGCCTTCATTAAAGCCATGTTGGTAGAGCAAATGTGTGAATTAATGAATGGAGGCTGTAAGTATCCAGGGCGTGATATGAAAACAACGCATGCCAATATGAAAGTTAATCGTGAAGCATTTAACGCATTAGTAGAGCAGCTTCAATATGCGATGGATAAGCATAATGTGCCTTTTTCAGCGCAAAACAAACTACTGGCAAAACTAGCGCCAATGTATCGTGAAATTGAAACAACCACTGGTGATGCAGTAGCGCCAGTTATTCAATAGCACAAATTAAAATGATTAAACTTAGTAAGTTAATGGAGCTAGACCAAGGAAATGACAATTAACCATCACATACGATCAGAGCAAAAAGCTATACTAGCCAATTTTAATCTCTTAACTCGCCCGATGGAAAATACTGTGCTACCTGCAGACCAATTTAGCAATATTATTCAAGGCATGGTGGAGCGCAACGAGGCATCATTAGTAGAGTTGTATGATTGCACCTTATCAAAAGTATATGGGCTTGCGCTAAAAATTACGCGCCGTCATGACTTGGCAGAGGATGTGGTGGGTGATACTTACTGGCAAGCTTGGCAAGAAGCGCCAAGGTTTGACAGTACACGTGGACCCACTATGGCCTGGTTAATGATGATTTGTCGTTCACGTGCTATTGATGCGCTACGTCGTTTAGATGAAGCCGAGTCACATCCTGAACCACAGGATTTGGTCGCGCATGAAGAAGTTGCCTCTGTGCCACTTGAAAACTTGCTTACCTTGGAACGCGATTCGGCACTGTATGCAGCGATGGCAACATTAGGCGCTATACAGCGCCAGTTGATTGCGCTGGCCTTTTTTAAAGGGCTCACGCATGAAGATATTGCTGCACAAATGGCGATGCCCTTAGGTTCAGTAAAGTCAAATATAAAACGTGCGCAAACTAAATTAAAAGCGGCGCTGATGCAAGATAGGATGGTGGACAAGGAATGACAATGAAGAAATCTAACCAAGAATCAAATGCAATACTGGGTGATGAAATTAACGCGGCAATTGCCAGCAGTTTGTTGCCGACAGCACCAGCACCTGAAGTTGCGAGCCGTATTAAACAAAAATTAATGAGCCGTATTGAAGTCGGCGCCGGGCATCATGAGTTTATATTTGCTAATCAAGGTGAATGGAAAACCTTGGCAAGGGGCGTAGAAGTTAAGCTGCTGCACAAGGGTGAAACTGGTAAATCATTTTTAATCAAATTGGCCGCCAATAGCAGTATTCCCTATCATGAGCATCAGCATGATGAAGAGTCTTTTGTGGTTGAAGGTGAAGTGTGGCTAGACGGTATTTTGTGCTATCCCGGTGATTATCATTATGCATCTGCAGGCGGCTATCACAAAGATATTCATACGGCGGCAAGCGGTTGTGTTTTGCTGGTACGCGGCTGAAATTAGTTTAAGAGTATAGTTTTTTGTGAAGCATCTATTCTTGTTATTTACTTTGTTATTTGCAACTGTGCCTATCACTTCTAGCGCAGAGCCATATTCTGCACCATTCTGGTTGCCAGGAGGGAATTTGCAGACTATCTATTCGGCACTTTTTGCTACAGTGCCTGAAGTACAATATCGTCGTGAGCGCTGGGAACTGGATGATGGTGATTTTATTGATGTGGATTGGATAGATAATACCAATCCTGATAGCAAAGTCGTTAATGAAAACAATCCTGACGTTACTCCTCCCAAAGATGCTCCTTCTGTAGTTGTTGATAATAGGCCTATTGTGGTTCTGTTTCACGGTTTGGAAGGAAACTCGCAAAGCCAGTACGCCAAGGCCTTAATGGCTGCTACCAAGGCCAAAGGTTGGCGTAGCGTGGTAATTCACTTTAGAGGCTGCTCAGGTGAGCCT
The DNA here is from genome assembly GCA_049662045.1 of Methylophilaceae bacterium. Classification (GTDB taxonomy): domain Bacteria; phylum Pseudomonadota; class Gammaproteobacteria; order Burkholderiales; family Methylophilaceae; genus Methylotenera. The sequence continues at coordinate 3,590 of JBATAW010000089.1, forward strand.
AATCGTTTGCCACGTGTGTATTATGCGGGGGATACTCCAGAAATTGAAATGATGCTATCACGCGTGCGTGCTAGTGCTCCTGGGGTCAAAATTTATGCGGTTGGCGTGTCATTAGGCGGCAATGCCCTATTAAAGTGGCTAGGGGAATCGGGAGAGCATGCCAACAGCGTTATCACCAAAGCCGCTGCTGTTTCTGCCCCTATGGACTTAATCGAAGCTGCCAATGCACTGGATAAAGGCTTCGATCGACTAGTGTATACACCACGCTTTGTCGACTCTATGCGCCCTAAGGCACTAGCCATGTCGAAGCGTTTTCCGGGCTTATTAGATGATGAGAAAATTAAATCTGCCAGCACCATCCATGATATTGATGGTGCTGTAACAGCAGTTTTATACGGCGCAGAAAGTGCAGACGATTATTACAATAAAAATGCATCTAAACCGTGGCTAGATAAAATCACTGTGCCTGTGTTAATTCTTAATGCAAAAAATGACCCTTTTATGCCGTCTAAATTTTTGCCTACGCCAGATGAGGTTTCGCCGACTGTGACATTAGAATACACCGAGGATGGAGGACACGTTGGTTTTGTAACGTCACCATTCCCAGGAGATGTTGAGTGGTTACCCAAGCATCTGCTTGAGTTTTTTGATTCAGAGCCTAGTTTGTAGGTGGCACATAACCCATAACAGTATCAGCGCCTTCACCAAAAAAGTATTTTTCGGTTTGTCCTCTTAAGTACTGTCGCGCTGCTGGGTCAACTAAGCTCAAGCAGCTTTCATTGACTAGCAAGGTGAACTAAACCCGATTTTGTGGAAGGGTAAGTTGATGATATTTTATTAACTTGTTAGGAGTTTCCATGAAACGTATACCTCGTCGTTTATTTACAGAAGAATTTAAAAGAGAAGCCATTAAGCTTGTCACCGAAC
>JBATAW010000090.1:0-10954 GCA_049662045.1 Methylophilaceae bacterium
GGAGTGCTTAGTGGTAACTTATGAGCTGCTGCAATATTAGTCCACACGGCTATTAAGCCAAAAAATAAACGGTAAAATACAGCGCTCTGCGCTATTAAACTTTTGCGCAGCTATTTTAACTAAGACGCCCATCATGGCAAAGCCAAAGGCTGCTACTAGCATTCAAAGGCTACCATGATGGGCCATTTAGCTATTGTTTTTTGCAAAATGCGCTTCTAATTACTTGCGGTGCATTCGCTAACAAGTGTTTTGTTCTAGTAGATAAATACTTGGTTCCACATACCATGAGACGGGTAATAGTGAATTATCCTCATTAATCACTAGCTTGGAATTTGTTTGCGTTGTCAAAGCGAAAGGTTGATCCTATAAATCTTAACAATTAATTATTTTTTTGTGCGAATTTTCACCTAAATAACCACACTTTTCTAGTTATAGTTGGTAAAATTAAGCTGACTAAAGTGCTGGTGAACTTGCCAAAATCTAGGTTTTAGTCTAATCTCGCAAGGTTTTACGATTGCCATTTTTCAAGCGCCAATATACACCATGTCTAATCAAACTGTGTCTAATCATTTAATGAACACTTACAGCCGTCAGCCTGTCACCTTTGCAAAAGGTGACGGTGTTTGGCTATGGGATACGCAAGGCGAAAAGTACTTAGACGCGCTTGCTGGTATTGCCGTCAATGGGCTTGGTCATGCACATCCAGCCTTAGTTAAGGCGATTAATACGCAAGCAGCTAAGCTAATTCATGTTTCAAATATATACAACATTGCAGAACAAGCCGCTTTAGCCGATAAATTGTGCGAAATATCTAAAATGGATAAAGTGTTTTTTTGTAACTCAGGTTGCGAGGCAAATGAGGCCGCCATTAAACTGGCTAGACTTTATGGACACAATAAAGGGGTTGAGAATCCTGAAATTATTGTGATGGATAAGTCTTTTCATGGGCGCACCATGGCTACGCTTTCTGCAACGGGTAATCGCAAAGTGCAAGCAGGATTTGAGCCCTTAGTCAGTGGTTTTGTTAGAGTGCCATATGACGATATAGAAGCCGTTAAAAATATAGCGTCGCGTAAAAATAATGTGGTCGCTATTCTAGTCGAGCCTGTGCAAGGCGAGGGTGGCGTTAATATCCCTAAAGATGCTAGTGGTTACTTAGAGAATCTCCGTGAAATTTGCGATGCCAATGGTTGGCTATTGATGTTGGATGAAGTTCAAACAGGCATAGGCCGTACTGGCACTTGGTTTGCTTTTCAACATGCTAAAATTATCCCAGATGTGATGAGTTTGGCTAAAGGTTTGGGCTCTGGCGTGCCAATTGGTGCTTGTGTTGCTCGCGGCGATGCAGCAGAGGTGTTTACTTATGGTAAACATGGCTCTACGTTTGGTGGTAACCCACTAGCGGCAGCAGCAGGTTTGGCTACTCTAAACACAATAGAGCAAGAAAAGTTGCGTGAAAATGCTGCTAAAATAGGGGATTTAATTCGAGAACTTTTTGTAAATGAATTGAAAGAGACCAAAGGATTCGTGGCTGCACGCAATGCTGGATTAATGATTGGTATTGAACTAGATAGACCTTGTAGTGAATTGGTACCAATGGCATTAGAGGCAAAGTTACTGATAAACGTGACGGCTGATAAAGTAGTGCGTTTGTTACCGCCTTTGGTCATGAATGAAGATGAAGCTCGTGAACTGGTAAAACGCTTGGCAGCTTTAATTAAAATATTTTTATTGAAATGATTTATGTTTTAACAAAGCATATTTAGCAAACAACATGGCAATCAAACATTTTTTACAATTTAATGATTTAACTTCTGTTGAGCTTGAGCACGTTTTTGCGCGTACTAAAGTCATTAAAAAACAGTTCAAAGCCTATCAGCAATATTGGCCTTTGCAAGATCGTACTTTGGTCATGATTTTTGAAAAAGCGAGCACGCGCACGCGTTTATCCTTTGAGGCAGGCATGCATCAATTAGGTGGGTCAGCGATTTATTTAAACACGCGCGACTCACAATTGGGCCGCGGAGAGCCCGTTGAGGATGCTGCGCAAGTCATTTCTCGTATGAGTGACATTGTAATGATTCGTACATTTGAGCAAAGTGTTATTGAACGCTTTGCTGCAAATTCCCGCGTCCCCGTCATTAATGGCCTCACGAATGAGTATCACCCATGTCAGATTTTAGCTGATATTTTTACCTATATTGAACTCAAAGGATCAATTAAAGGTAAAACAGTTGCGTGGATAGGTGATAGCAATAACATGTGCAATACCTGGTTGCAAGCCGCTGAAGTGCTGGGGTTTAACGTGCATGTTTCAACACCGCCAGGCTACGAAATTGGGCACGAAGCTGCAAATTTAAATGGATATTCACATTACAAAGTGTTTGCCAACCCAATGGAAGCTGCTATTGGTGCAGACTTAGTGACAACAGATGTGTGGACTAGCATGGGCTATGAGGCTGAAAATGATGAACGCAAGTCTCACTTTGCTGAATGGCAGGTGGACGCAGACATGATGCGCGTTGCTGCAAGCGATGCCTTATTTATGCATTGCTTGCCAGCGCATCGTGGTGAAGAGGTGACTGCAGAGGTCATCGATGGTTCGCAATCAGTGGTTTGGGATGAGGCAGAAAATAGGTTACATGTACAAAAAGCACTCATGGAATATCTGTTGCTAGGTAAGGTATCCGTTTAAGTAAGTGTAAGTCCGTATCAGGTTACCTTTGTTTGCAGCAATGGCATTGATTGGTTTTTAGTCACTTGGAACAATTTATATCAAGGAATTTAAGTTAAAGGTTAAGAAATGAGTCATATTAAAAAAGCAGTATTAGCATATTCTGGTGGTTTAGATACCTCCGTGATATTAAAGTGGCTACAAGATGAGTACCAATGCGAAGTGGTGACATTTACTGCAGATTTAGGTCAAGGTGACGAGCTTGAACCAGCCCGTGCCAAAGCCATGGCGGCTGGGGTTAAAGAGATTTATATTGACGACGTGCGTGAAGAATTTGTACGCGATTTTGTGTTTCCTATGTTTCGCGCAAATACAGTGTATGAAGGCGAATATTTACTTGGCACCTCTATTGCACGCCCATTGATTGCAAAACGTTTGATTGAGATTGCCCGTGAAACGAGCGCAGATGCAATTTCGCATGGCGCAACAGGTAAAGGCAATGATCAAGTTCGTTTTGAGCTAGGCGCATATGCATTAAATCCGAATATTCATATTATTGCCCCATGGCGCGAGTGGGACTTGCTCAGCCGTGAAAAACTCATGGACTATGCTGAAAAACATGGCATTCCAGTGGATATGAAGCACAAACAAGGTGGCAGTCCGTATAGTATGGATGCTAATTTATTGCATATTTCATACGAAGGCCGCCACCTAGAAAACCCAGCGGCTGAGGCCGAAGAGTCCATGTGGCGTTGGTCAGTTAGCCCTGAAAATGCGCCTGATGCTGCTGAGTATCTAGATATTGAATATATAAACGGTGACCCAGTTAGTTTGAATAGTGAAAAAATGAAGCCGCATGATTTACTTGCACATTTAAATAAAATTGGCGGTAAACACGGGATAGGGCGGTTAGATTTGGTTGAAAATCGTTATGTTGGCATGAAGTCTCGTGGGTGCTATGAAACGCCAGGTGGCACTATTATGCTTAAAGCCCACCGTGCAATTGAGTCCATTACGTTAGATCGTGAAGTAGCTCACTTAAAAGATGATTTAATGCCGCGCTATGCAAGTATGATTTACAATGGATATTGGTGGAGTCCCGAGCGTGTGGCCTTGCAAACTTTAATAGACCACACTCAAAAATCAGTGAATGGCTGGGTGCGCGTTAAGCTTTATAAAGGCAATATTATTATTACTGGGCGAGACAGTAAGACTAACTCTTTATTTGATTCGTCTATTGCAACTTTTGAAGATGATAAAGGCGCTTACGACCAAAAAGATGCAGGCGGCTTTATTAAACTAAACGCTTTACGGATGCGAATAGCGGCTAATTTAAATAATAAAAAATAAGTTAAATGTGTTTTTAAGTTTAACAATCATCCTAATTTAAGTGTCTCAAACGCAACACGTGACCCTTATGGGCTATTGTTCACTTGACATGCAAGTCGTAAGATGAATACCTAATTAAATATAGGCGTTTGTTTAATGAAAGGCAGTCAAACAATGAAGCTTTATTTGAATAAGTTAATTTTTGTTGTGTTGATTTCGTTACCTATTTTAGCAACAGCGCAAATGCTAAATACGGTAGCTGATAATGTAATATTTAAAGAAGATAGTACAGGACACTCAAAGGTATTTGTTATAGATAGCTTATCTACTAGGCATGAGGTTTCGGAAGTAAAATATTTGTCAGAACAACATCATGAAAAAACAGATGTTTCAGTGCAATCTACTTTAATATTGTTATTTTTAGGTTTACTTGGATTTGTTGGATTATCCAACCGTAGTAACGTTTAATTTTTGTATACATTTGTTTAATTATTATATTTTTTATATTATTTTCTTGAAGGGAAATTGAAGTGAAATTTAAAGCTATATTATGGATGGTCTTGGGTCAAATTTTAATGGCGGCAATTTCAATGGCTCAAGCAGCAGAAGTGCCACAGAGTTATAAATTGCACCATGGAGATTTGATTCAAATATCAGTTTGGGGTGAAGATAAAATGCAAAGGGAAAGTTTGGTATTACCTGATGGCAGTGTTACCTACCCACTTGCAGGCAGAGTTGAGGTATTAGGATTAACCTCCACGGAAGCTGAAAAGAAAATCGCAGAAAAATTAAAAGCTTTCTTACCAGATCCGCAAGTGTCAGTAGTCATCGCAAAAATTGAAGGTAATGTAGCACATGTTTTGGGTAAAGTTTTAAAACCTGGAGAAGTCTTAATGTCAGGTCCAATGACAGTATTAAATGCGATTAGCATGGCTGGCGGACTAGATAAATTTGCTGATAAAGGTGCAATTAAAGTGTTGAGAGTGACTCCACAAGGTCAAAAAGCAATACCAGTTAATTATGATCAACTACTCAGAGGTGAGAATTTAAATGGCAATATTACATTAATGCCTGGTGATACTATTTTAGTGCCATAGTTCACATAATTCCATTACAAATCTACATAATACTGGGTATAATGCCTGCGTATTAATGACTAAATTCAGAGAGTTATGATGAAATCAAACGGTATTTTATTGAGCAGGATTCAAGAGCGTAATAATAAAAGTTTAAAACAATACGTAGCATTAGCATGTGTATTGCTGTCTACAGCCGCACAATCATATGAAGTTGATAAAAAAATAGTCGTCACTTCTGGACTTGAATATGACTCAAATCCAGCGATGTCTGTAGCAAATAAAGACTCAGTGTGGACTTTTTCATTATTACCAGAATTTAAACTAGATATTAAAGATGATTTGAATCGTTGGTATGTTGATGCTGGTCTGAAAATGCTGAGATATTCTAATGAAAAAGCTGTCGCAAATCAGGTCAATCCTCAATTGTTAGTTGGCTGGGATAGAACGTATGAGTCTGGAATATATGGTGTGAAGGCTAGTTATCAAGAGACCACAGCTCGTAATGCTGAATTAAATAATTTAGGAGCCTTTGATAACCCAGATAATAAGCAAACCACCAAGTTGATTGGTGCTAATTGGCAACATAGTATTGCGCCAAGATGGACAATTTTAACAGATGGCGCATATAGTGATGTTTCTTATAGCAACAAAAGCTTGTTAGATGATTATAGACTAGCAGGAATTAAGTCCAAGTTATCATATGAAAATTCTGAACGGTTAACGACGTATGGCCTACTTGGCTATTCTCATTATAATTCTGATAATGGTAATACCAATCTCGCGCGTGCAGGAGTTGGTGCAGATTATCAACTGAACGAAGAGTTAACGATTTCACCTTACTTAGGTATGTATAACATGTCTGGTCGTCAGTCAGATACTGATTGGGAGGGTGGGATAAAGGCAGTGCAAACTACTGGAAAATCATTGTTTAGTGCCGCAATCGCGCGTAATGTAGAAGATTCTGGCTTGGGTTTTAGGGTCGTAGATTCTATTAAATTAGGAGCAGAATACAGTATTACTGAGCGTGATAGGATTGGTGCGGATTATAGCTTTAATCAATTCAAAAAAGACAATATCTTAAATGTTGACAAACTTGATTCACGTTCTTTAGGTGTGTTTTATACACGTAGTATTTCAGAGCAGTGGCTTGCAAAAGTGTACGCAAGCCATAAAGAGCTTGATTTTTCTGATAATAATCCAAAAGGTAATGTGATTGGCTTTACTTTCATATTTAATACGCTTAGTTTTTAATAGATTTTGATAAAAGAAAGTAGTACAAGTTAATGGCTATAAAACGTGAAATGTCATTTGGTGATTATGTTAATATCATCAAACGCAGACTTCCTCTTGTTATCGGTGTGTTTTTATTAATGTTTCTTATTGCGTTAATAGTTGCATTGAAAATACCTAAAGTCTATCAATCTGATGCAACAATCTTAATTCAGTCTCAGCAGATTCAATCTGGCGATCCAAATGCAAAAGAAAAGTTTGCTTCTGAGCGTTTTGAAGCATTAAAACAAGTAGCACTAAGCAATGAAAAGCTGTTTAAAATTGCTGATAAATATAAATTATATGGATTAGATAAGTATCCAAGATCTGCTGAAGATGTTGCTTCTGCATTACGTGCAAATATTAAAGCAGAGCTGCTTAAAGCTGAAGCTGAGGCATGGCAGGGCAAGCCAACTGTAGCACTACAAATTTCTTATAGCTATAATAAACCAGATGAAACCTATAACGTCACGAAAGACGTTGTGAATTTGTTCTTGCAAGAGAATGATAAGCAAGGTAAGTTGCGCGCAAATGAAACAGCCGAGTTTTATGCAGCAGAAGCAGAAAAACAAAAAGTTGTTTTATTGAAAATTGAAAATGACATAACAAAGTATAAGCAAAATCATGCAAACTCTTTACCAGAGCACAGAGATATGCAGCTAGAAAGCATAGATCGTCTGGAACTGGATTTACGTGATACGCAGAGACAGTACAGCAGTACGCAAGCGGAGTTAAGGGCACTTGATGTTAGTTTAGACTCAGCTAAAGCTGGCATTGGTATTAATGTAGGACTTGAACAAGGTGCAGGTGCTACTAACAGTGGTAGTGTGGCAGAGTTAACTAAATTAAAGCAAGAGTTAGAAAATCTAAAAGGCGTTTATAGTGATGATCACCCTACAGTGCGTGCTTTAAAACGCAGGATTAATGTTTTAGAAAATAGTGATGAGGTTAAATTAGCCAGTGGGTCAAATAAACCTGTAACGGCGCAATCAATTATGGTTGCTAAAATTCAGGCTCAGATTGAAAGCGCAAATGCTAAATTAAAACTTTTGGAAGGACAAGAAAGTACAACTCGTAACAAAATGAATCAAATACAAAGCCGCGTTACACAGACAGCTCAAACAGAAGGTGAACTTGGGTCGCTAACGCGTGACTATGACAGTGCGAAATCCGCCTACGCTGAGCTTAAAACTAAGCAAGACAACGCCAAAATAGCCAATAATATTGAAATGGAAAATAAAGGTGAAAGATTTGTTGTAAGCGAAGCACCTATTTTGCCAGAAAGACCCATTAAGCCAAACAGAATGCTTTTAGTTTTAGCTGGTTTTTTTGGCTCACTTGCTGCAGCTTTAGGATTGGCAGTGCTACTAGAAATTTTAGATAAACGTATTAGAGGTGTCGATGCACTTGCAACCATTATGAAAATGCAACCAATTGCGATGATTCCATTTATTGAAAATGCAGCTGAACAGGAACTTAAAAAACGTAATTTTATTTCTATGTTAATAAAAGTAATTGTAGGCTTAGTAGTAGTATTGGTGCTAGTGCAATTTATCATGCCATTAGGCTCGATCATGGCAAAATTGTCAGCAAAATTCTAGAGTTAAAGAAAGAGTAGCATGGAAAAAATTAAGGATGCCTTAAGTAAAGTTAAAGGCAGTCAGTTTGCCCAAAAGGGAATCCAGAATAAAAAGGCTGTTAAATTTGTTCGGCTTGATGAGGAACTTAAGTCTATTGTATATAGTGAAACCGCTATTGTTAAGTTAGATGCTGCGCATCTAGAAAAAAATCGTATCATTGCTCAAAATAAGCATGATCCTTCCAGCTGGATATTTGACTCATTAAGAACACAAGTATTGCAAACAATGGAAGAAAATAATTGGCGTACGTTAGCTATAATATCTCCTACACCAGCCGCAGGAAAAACAGTAGTAGCCATTAATTTGGCTATTAGTATTGCCCAACAGCCACAAAAAACGGCTATGTTGGTAGATTTTGATTTACGTAAACCACGCGTTGCACAATATTTAGGTTTAAAGCAAGAAAAATCAATTAATGATCTACTTTCTGGTACCGCAGAACTGTCAGAAGTTATGGTGAACCCAGGCATCCCACGTTTGACTGTTATACCAACCAACTCACCAGTTAGGCAATCATCCGAAACTCTCTCTTCTGCCAGCATTCAACAACTGGTGATTGAGTTAAAAGATCGCTATGATTCACGCGTAGTAATATTTGATTTACCCCCTATTCTTAATGCAGATGATGCTATGGTGTTATTACCACAAGTGGACTGTGTCTTATTAGTCGTTGGCGATGGGCAGCATACCGAGGCTGAATTATCAGATACGATGAGACTACTCACAAAGTCTAATATATTGGGAGTGATTGTTAACAAGTCAGAAACAAAAACGCAGACAAGCTATTATGACTAATACTGCAATAATATAAAAATAACGCTATAAATAAATTTAAATATGATAAACCGTAGAAGTTTTTTACTGTCCCTTGCGGTGCAACCGTTAGTGCTCAATAATATTATGGGACAACTCTCAAACAACCCATCAGTAGCAAACTTAACTTACTCAGACCCATCAGAATTTGTGATCGTAGGTGGCTGGGTTTTACTTAAAAGTGATTTCTTAAGTACTGAAGGTTAAACATATGCTCATTGATTTAAATGCATTAAAAAAAATCCCAGTTAGTAAAAGTTATGATGTTTGTATCTGTGGTGGTGGGCCAGCTGGCATAACGCTCGCTAGAACATTGTCCGCATTAGGTAAAACAGTGGCTTTATTTGAAGCTGGTGGTTTAGAGTATACAGATGAATCACAAGAAATTTATCATGGTCAAAGTCTTGGATTAAATAACTGGGATGCCATTTCAACTTGTAGATTACGCTTTTTTGGAGGTACATCTAATCACTGGGGTGGACGCTGTGCATTTTTCGATCAAATTGATTTTGAGCAGAGGCCCATGTTTGAAGATATGACAGGCTGGCCAGCGGGTAGTCATGAAAAGATGTTTAAGCACCTGCAAGATGCATGTGAAATAGTTGATGTTCCTAGAGACAGCTTTAAAGAGTTACCAAAAAGTCATTGGAAAGGTGAGAATTTTAGGTTATCTGAATGTGCATTTAGCCCACCAACTCGTTTTCGTGTTAAGTATATAGAAGAATTAAAAAAATCTGATAAGATTGATTTATACATTAATGCCAATCTTTCAGATATTAAGTTAAATGAAGCATTGAATGTGGTTAATTCTTTTGAAATTAAAAATTATAAAAATGATTCCTTTAGCTTTTCAGGTAAGCAATATGTGTTGGCAGCAGGTGCATCAGAAATCGTTAAGCTATTATTAAACTTCAATAAGCAGATTCCAAATGGTATTGGTAACCAACATGATTGGGTCGGCCGTTGTTTTATGGAACATTTTAATGTAATTTATGGTAGCTTTGTGGTTGAAGACTATTCGTTATTCAAAGCGCCACATCTGCAATTTAATCCAACTGAGGCTTTTATGAGAAAGCATAATGTTGGAAATGCTGTTTTTGATTTTGATGCTAATATACAAGCTAGAGATTTTGGCCGATTGAAAGAGTTGAAAAAAACTGCACGTGAATTTATCTGCCAAACTGAGACAATAACAAATGTAGCCAAAAAATTAGGCGAATTCGATTGTGATGGTGATGGCGTTATTACAAGTTTGATCGAGCAAGTACCCAATAAAAATAGCCGAATTACATTAAATGATGAGAAAGATAGGTTTGGTTTAAGAAGCTTGAGCTTAAACTGGCAAGCTAGTCCAGCAGATGATTTAACCATTCGAGTACTTGGCCGAGAGATTGCCAAAGAGCTAGCACGTACAAAAGTGGCACGTATTAAACTTAAAGACTTTATTCTAGATGATGAGGTTCCTATTAGTGATTACGGTCATCATTGTCATCAAATGGGTACAACAAGAATGTCTTTAGATCCTAAAGATGGGGTTGTAGATACAAATCAAAAAGTGCATGGATTTGATAATCTATATATCGCTGGCGCTAGCGTTTACCCTACAGGTAGCGGTTGCAACCCTACCTTAACTTTACTTATGATGACGCTTGGGTTGGGTGAATTTTTAGCAAGTAAAAATTGAGCCCAGTTTAAAAAAATCTGTGCGAATGAAATTTTACCAAGGACTTTCATAGGGAACTATCATGGTCACAATCTATAAGCCTGAAAAGGCTCACGTAACGGCTGGGTGAACGGTAGAGCCGCCACTAGAACAAGGCTCCAGGCACATCACCAATCAGTTGATGTAACAAGTGGCTGAACGCGTGCACCAAGCAGAGTTCAGCCATCACCTGTAAAACAATATCGCCACAGACAATGCCAACTACCGTAACGGCAATATGGTTAAAACCCTCAAGCCAGCGCTTGGCTTCCCCGTAAATGTATATGCTATAGCACATTATTCACACGTGAAAAGGTAATCCCCCCCATTATTAATTGCAGCTAAAAGTAGAAACTAAGCCGCCAAGGCTAACTTTTGCTTCGGGGTCATGCCGCCCAATGCCATGTTGGGACGTTCGTGATTGTATGTCCATAACCAGTCTGTTGCA
>JBATAW010000091.1:0-76114 GCA_049662045.1 Methylophilaceae bacterium
AATAGTTTATGATATCCTAAAATTAATTAACATATTGATTGATATGATACCAGTGTACAATTTTTTAAACAATAAAGCACCTTTGACGGAAAACTCCCCGTCAAATAGGATGCCTACTTCACGTTAGGCACCTCATGACAACAATTGCAGCGGTCGAAGCGCTTTACTCCAACGCCATGGCTTGTTCGTCATGCTTTGGGCCAGCGAGCGTCGTCAACCGTGCCGCCATCGATGTCCCGCAGCCACGCTGGGTTGGTCCGCAGTATCACTCGGCTCATCCCCGCGTACTGATCGTCTCAATAAATCCAGGCGCCGGAGGCGATCAACAGACATCTGAGAATATTCATCTGAAAAATCTTCTCCATCGCTACAGCAGAGGTGACGTGCGGCTCGCTGAAGTATTCGAATTTCAGAAGAATCATATGCGGACATGGGGTAGAGGCGGCAAGTTTCTGTCCTTCTTTACCACTTCCTTAGGCCTCAAACTAGATGAATTGAGCTTTCTCAATATAGCTTTGTGTGCAACTGCGGGTGATAAGTATCCACGAGGCATGCTTAATAATTGCTATCGCACTCATACCGAAGAGATTGCGCAGGCGTTGCAGCCAAATGTTATCCTCTTATCCGGGTCCAGCACACATAGCTTTGCACCGCTATTCACTGCGTCATCACCGACGGCAGATGTTATTTGTATGATGCACTACGCCAATCGTGAGGGCGCTGCTGCGGAACGTGTCGAACATGCGAGAATTCGAGGAATGCTTGCTCGCCACCAGCCGGCGAGAGGTGCCTAACCATTCATTCAAGCGGAGATTCAAGAATTGGCTGCGCTCCACTGAGGGTGATTATACGTTCCGCGCAGCCAATTCTTAAATCCCGCTTAATTCAAACGTTGGGCCTCTTAGACCTCAGCATTGCATCAAAGACGAAAGCGCTACATGAATCCTTCGTTGGATACTCGCCAAACACAAAGACCGCCACCCCACAAGCGAATGGATCGGGCGACTTATTTCTGCGCAGGTAATTCAACCTCTCAGACAATCGAATTCCGTACATCCATCAGTTTCAAACCGACTCGGCTGATCCCGCGCCCAGGCAATGGCCTCGCGCAGCCGGTTCAGTGCATCGCGACTTTCCGGTAGATAGTCTCCATAGGCATGGAACTCGTGGTTCATATGCGTCCAGACATCCAAGCGCACCTGCCCACTCTGGGCAGCGACCGTCGCCGCAAAATCACGAATCATGTCGACGAGAATTTCCTTGCCGCCAGCTTGAAGATATATCGGCCCCAGATCGTGGAAATCCTGGCAGATCGGCGACAGTTCGGCGTCGCTCAGTGCTTGGTCCCCTTTAAGCCAATCTGCAAATTGCAAGGTCATGTATCCCTGAACGAGGTCATAGGGATCGTTGCCGAATTGGCTCTCACCACGCCGACCGACATCGGTCCACGGGCTGAGGCCAAGTGTCAGGGCGGGTTTCGGCAAACCCGCCTGGTGCAGCCTGACCAATGTCATCAAGGCCAGGTGGCCGCCGGCCGAGTCGCCGCAGAGCACAATGCTTGCCGGTTCGATCCCCTGTTTGAGCAGGTAGCTGTATGCCGCCAGACCATCTTCGAGTTGTGCCGGGTGCGGATGCTCTGGCGTCAACCGATAGTCAGGCGCAAACACTGCGATGCCCAGCTTGTGAGCAAGGCAGGCAGCAAAATGATGCGATACGCCAGCGTAAAAAGTGTAGCCACCACCATGAAAATGAAGCAGCGTGGCGTCGCTGTGGCGAACCTGCGGCAAGAACCAATGGCCGCGCGGCTCACCTTCGCAGGTGGGCCGAACGTCGACATCGGGAAACGTTTCGAGCAACGCATAAACACTGTCGAAATAGGCCCGACTGGCCGCAATGTCGTTGCTAAGACGAAAAGCATGGTTGAACTGGGCGCGCATATACAACGTTCCGTATTCGACGAGAAATGGCCACTCTGCCACGAGTCCCCGTCCCAGCGCACGCCGGATCAGCACCTTGGCAGCGATCCATCCCGAAACTGCCATGCTTCGCAACTTGTGCGAAAAACTGCCTTGAATAATCGTTTTTCTCATCTGAAGCTCCATCGTTTGCATATGCCGCCATTTTGCCAAAGAGATATTTCCCCTTGCTAGAACAGAAACGACATCAAATGCCCCGCACCACTGCGTTGATGCACATCCCTTCACCCGCCCTCGGCGCTTGCGTGCTGGCTGGCGTCGAACGCGATACGCGCGGCTGTATTTTGGACGATGCAGCGCGCTTTAATTACTATCCGGCGACGCCGATGGCGGTGATTTCGTGGATCTTCGAGGGAACACTGCATATGGTGGAAGAACGCACGCAGCCCTCCCCGCCAGGGCTTGGCCCGGCCTTGCCGCGTCTTGTTTTATCCGGGCCGCAACGCAGTCCTTCGGTCAGTTGGTCGCCGGGGGCAGTACATGCGCTATCGGTCGCCTTTTATCCTGAAGCCCTCAGCCGCCTTATTGGCCGTCCCATCGAACCCTATTTAGACCAGCACCTTCCGCTCGAAACGGTTGCGCCACCACCGCTATTGCTGGCCTGCCAAGCAGCCCTCAATGCTGGCAGTGATGATCCGTTCGAAATACTGGAAGCACATTTCCAGCCCCTATGGCGCGAACCGGACCAAACCAGCCCTGCGCTTTATCTCGGCGACTGGGTGCGTTCCCTCGCTACCCGTGCAGTGCATTCGACCGCCGGGCTGAGCTTGCGCCAATTGCAACGCCGAATCCGAGACTTGACCGGCCAGAGCTACCGCGATCTACAGCTTTTCGTTCGCGTCGAGGAGGCCTTCATCCGCCGCTTTGAGGCGCACGGCAACTGCAAGCAGGGCCTCGCTGCAATTGCCGCCAATGCAGGCTTCGCCGACCAGTCACACATGGGGCGTGAAATACGTCGAGTCACAGGCGTATCGCCAGCCCACTTTGGTGAAAGACTAACTAACGACGAGGCATTTTGGTATTACCGCCTGATAGCCGGAGAACTGGGGCACCAATCAGTTGCTCCTACAAAGCTGGCGCTCCAAGGCCCAACCCGGCAGTCCATACGGACGCTGCGCGATAAAGCCGCGCAGCACCGGTGACTTCTACGTTAGCAATCCATGAGTTTATGACTATCTCCGAAGACCAATGGCCCCCTACAGATTGCCCATCTTTAGCATGGCCAGATCTCGAAAATCAATCGGCACGTCTCTCTTGGTACGGCGCGGTAATTAGCGCCTACCAAAAGTTATGGGAAGGCCACAGTAGTGAGCCCAAAATTCTTCCTGTTAGCGATGATGCTCTAAGCCAACTCGAGCACCGTCTTGGCTGCGCTTTACCACCTTTTTTGACTACATATCACAAAAAATATGGCGTTCTATCTTTGGCTGAGCGGCTTTGTAGCGTAGAAGGCGGTTGGTCTCCTATAGAGCCACTGCTGCAAGCTTATCCAGGCATTACAGAGATGGCCAGCGAAGACGAATGTGGCGAAGATTTACTAATTTTGGCAGAAAAACTCGTAGCTTTTGGTGACTATTTGGGTAATGGAAACCTCTTTTGTTTTCACAAAGATAGCGGTGTGGTCTATTACTTCGATCATGATGATGGTCTATCCCTGACTATATTCTTCCCAAACGTTGAAACTTATCTTGACGCGCTGATGATCCGCACCCTCACTGAAATATACGACGCCGATAGCGAAGGTGAGGCGCTTTTGATTCAGCGTTTCGGCCAGCCAATGGTAAGAAAATGGCTGTACTGAACAAATCACCATACGAATGCGGCAATCAGCACATAGTAGCTAAGGCTGTGCTAACCCGGTGCTCAAGCGGACTTGCCTACGGCAAGCCGCTTAGCTAGTTCGTTATGAATCAAGAGCATCAGGGAGGTTATTTTGTTAGCCGAATCATTTGCAACGATAGTTGGACTACTTGGGCAATACCGTTCAGAAAAAGGCGCACAAGCTCAGCTTGAATTCAACGATTTTATGGAGTGGCTTGCTAAAGCTAATCACACTGAAATTAAAGACCTTCTTGAATTAAACACTCAAGCCACAATTCATATAAAAGCACTGCTAAATCAAGACCATAAAATATTTAAAGAAAAATTAGATAAGATTGATGCCGCCATTACCGCTTTCGCAAGCGCTATCGAAGGTTTTGATATGTTGGCTCGCGAAGTAAATCCTGACGCAAGTCTTTCCGCTCAAGCGGTAAATATACTTGAGCAATTTCAAACATCTGGAGCAACCAAAGTCCTTGAAATTAAAATGATGGGCGGTACGATATACCAATTTCTTGAAGTAAGTGGTGGCCTAGAAATAACAGAGCAAAGATTTGTAGAGGATGACCTTAACACTCTTTTTGAATATGGTCTTCTTCGCCATGACTACAACTCAAAAGGCGACAACATTTACATATTTACGCGTGCTGCATCACGCTTAGTAGGTGATAAAAATTCATAATCCATCATTCAAGCAGGACGCGCTGACGCGCGCCTCTTAATTCAAACGTTAGGGGTAAGTTACAAGCAACGCACCGATAGCGCAAAAAAGCGATATAATTGTTTACATGAATTTCATCTGGGACGCTAAAAAAGCAGTAAGCAACATCAAGAAACACGGGGTTAGCTTCGAGGGCAAGTACCGTTTTTTTGGATGCGTTGTCTATTACTGGCGCAGACCCTGACCATTCTGAGAGCGAGGAGCGCTGGATTACTTTTGGCAATTCAGCACTAAGTAAATTTCTAGTGGTCGCGCACACTGATAGCGGTGAAACTGTCAGAATTATTAGTGCACGTTTAGGCACGAAGTTTGAAAGGAATTTATATGAAAAAAGCTAACTCTACTAAAGACACACTTCGCAACGAATATAAACAATCAGACTTTCCTGATGGTTTTGTTCGTGGCAAATACGCGGTTCAAGCTACGGCGTCTAATATTGCAGTGCTTGAGCCTGATGTTGCATCTGCTTTCCCTAATAGCTTGGCTGTTAATGATGCGCTACGCACAATTCTGTTAGCAGCAAAAAACTTAGCGGCTATTCACCCCTAACCCATCCATCAAGCTGGACGCGCTAAAGCGCGCCCCTTGTATCTTATCTCCAACTCAGAAATGAGTTAAATTGCTCTGACGCGAAGAGCAAACAACACTACTGAAAGACACCAATGTATGACAAATCTGATTCTTACGACATTTGATTGGGTGCCCGAGTTCCCACGAGGTTATGTGCGCGATATACGGGCAAGGTGGGCTTTGGAGGAAGCCGATCTACGCTACAGCGTAGAGTGCGTACCGTTTCGGGATCGCAGCGCGGAGCACTTCGTGCATCAGCCCTTTGGTCAAGTACCTTGGCTCACCAATGGCGACATTTCCGTTTTTGAGAGCGGTGCAATCTTGCTCCACATTGGTGAGCTTTGTGAGGCACTTCTGCCAGTTCAACCGCATGCGCGAGCGCATGTCCTAGAGTGGCTTTTCGCCGCACTGAATTCAGTCGAAATGGCAAGTCTGCCTTGGTTCATTTTTAAGACTACTGGCGGCGACGCAGAATCCCCAGAACGCAAACTAATAAACGGGTTCCTTGACTCCCGCCTTCAGCATATGGAGTTGGTTCTTTCGAAGCGCGAATGGTTGTCTGAAAACTTCTCGATCGCTGACATCGCAATGGCAGATGTGCTTCGGCTGGTGCTTCGGCTCGACGGTCTAGCGGACTGTCCAGGCTGTCGAGACTACGTCGCTCGCGCCACAGCACGTCCGGCGTTCGTAAAGGCGTATGCAGACCAGTTAGCGCACTTTGCCGTGGCCGACAAAAATGAGGCCTAACAGAGCGCTCCAGCCGACAGTCAACACGCTACGCGGGCTGCCAGCGGCTGAGCTTAGGCGTTAGGCGCCAATTCCTCATCCACTATCAGGAGATAATATGAAAAATATCAAGGTCATCGCGCTTGTCATCGTTGCAGTGCTGGTTATTGCATACTTTGGCTTGAAACTGGTCGTCAATGATCAGCAGAAAAGCAATGTCTTTTCAGTCAGTGAAATCAAGTATGACGACAGCACGTACAACTACGTCAAAAAACAGTGCGACTCGGGATTTTTCGAAAAGGATAGCCAAAACTGCAAAAATCTTCGGGAGGCGAGGTAGTCTTGCGGGTCATTCAAAGCAGCGCTATCATGTTGGCTGCTGTCGCTCCTTCATGCTGCCGCCTAACATCTCGTTCAAGGCGGACGGCTACTCTGCCGCTTGACTCCAGCGTTGGGCATAACAAAAAGGGAAATCTATGAAGTTATATAAAGCACTTTTGGTTTGTTCGTTTTTATCCAGCTTATTCGTTTCAAACTCTGTTTTAGCTTTAGATTGTCAGAACCCTCAAACACAAACCGATATGAACCAATGCGCATCTACCGACCTAGACCGCGAAACAAAGAGAATAAACAAAACCTACAACAATTTCAGAGCGAAGTTAAATACAACACAAAAACAACAATTCAAAGTGGTGCAGTTGGCTTGGATTAAATTCAAAGATTTAGCGTGTAAATTTGAAGCCTCTGGTGTTGAGGGCGGGTCAGCTCATTCAATGGTTTTGGCTGGCTGCCTTACTGAAAAGACGCGCCAACGTAACAAAGAACTTGAAACTCTAGGTAACTGCCAAGAGGGTGATTTAAGTTGCCCTGCATGGTAATGCTCAACCCATCCATCAAGCGGGACTGGCTAAAGCCAGCCCCTTTACTCAACCGTTAGGGCTCACACGTATGCGCATCTTTTTTTTCATTGCTAGCGTTCTAGCAGCTGTTAGCGCACAAGCAGCTGATTGTCCGTGGGACTTATCCTTCGTCTCATCGTCCGTGAAGCCTTTGCCTGCGGAGAAATTCCGTGATATTAATCGCACGATGACAGTCCAGTCTATTGTTAAGCAACTTGGCCCCGCAGCACGTGATGTGGGGTCGGGGGTTCACGTGCTGCAATGGGATGTGACGGACGGTCGCACTTTTTTGGTCTCCACGGCCAGCGCATGCGGCAAACCAATGAACTCAGGCTTCTACCAGGCGAGCCATAACAATTCGCTCAAGCCGACCCCGTAGCGGGGCGGCTTAACTCAGGCGTTAGGCATTATGAAATTGAACATGACCAATTCAAAATCTAGTGGCTTAGTAAAGCATCACGCTTCATCACTTTACTGTAGACCACAGCGCCTGTTTGATCTATTGCACACACCGCGAATGCTTCCTTTGCCAAATCAATCCCAATCGTTGTAATATGTCGCATGACTTCTCCTCTCATTTTGATTGAACAATGTTAATCACATTTCGTAAAACTCAATCTTGGCACGATGATGCCGTTCCGAGTGGGAGTAGTCACTATTATTCATTCAAGTGGGGCTGGCTAAAGCCAGCCCGTTAATTCAAACGTTATGCGTCCAAAATAGGAGATATCACCATGAAAAGAAGTATTTTCGTTGCTGTAGTAATCATGATTTCAAATTCCGCTCTTGCTAATTCGGAAGAAATTAATGAATGGTACGCAGGAACAAAATACAACGGCACCGTTATGACTCAAGGTCTTAAATGGAAGTGTAGCGGAGGCTCATGCGTTCTTCGTGGCCCATATGGAGAAGGTTTAAATATGGAAGTCTGCCAAGAGCTATCAAAAAAGGTTGGCGGGCTTAGCTACTACTATAATAAGTCTGGAATGATTTGGAGCAACATGAAGAGCAAAGCGCTATTAGATCAATGCAATATGAGGTAGGTGCATTACTCAAACGATAGGGCTACCTTTGCTGCAACTCGTCTGCAAGCCTTATTCTATGCGGCTCGCAGAGCAGTGTTTTTTGCTCGGGGATTTTTGGCTTGGTTTTGGTTGGTTTTTTCAATGATTTTAAGGCACAATCCGTTTACGTCATGCTGTGTTATGTTGCGATGGTTTGTTAGCACTGTTAAGCATGACATAAGCCGTAAAAGTGGTTAATAATTGATAGCGCGGTGATCTTTTCCACCGTTTTTATTGGGTGCTGGTATGCAACGCTTTTTACTTCTTAGCAGTCTTTGCCTTACCCATCGTTCAAGCGAGACGCCTAACGGCGTCCCTTAATTTAACGTTAGGCTTCATGGAGAAAAACATGAGCATGTCCCCACCTTGGCTCAAATACCCTAAGATTCCGCTTGGTTCACTTGGCTGGCGCATGGGTGCTGGCGAGACGTATTGGTACGACTTCCAAGATTGGTTCGCGCTGCAATCCGAGCATGCTCGCCAAGTTTTCGCGGGCCAATTTCCAGAGCCGCTAGATTGGCAAGGCTTCTACGAGCGCAGCATGCAACATCATTCGCAACGTGTACGCTGAGCAAATTGGGTGCTGCTGCCAGGCGCCAAACCACTCGTCCAAGCGGACGCTCGAAAAAGCCGCGCGCCGCTTAACTCCAGCGTTAGGCTTTATTAAAACTGACCCTCAAAAGGAGAAATACCATGAAAAGTAATCCAGTCGTCCATTTTGAAATTTATGTACAAGACATGGGGCGTGCAAAAGCGTTCTACGAAGCCGTACTCGCAGTTAAACTGGAAAACCGCGCTGCCCCGACATCTGAGCATAATGATATGGAAATGTGGTCTTTTCCTTACGACAAGGATACGACCATGACCACCTACGGTGCTGGCGGCATGCTGGTAAAAATGAAAGGTGCTCCCTCTGGAAGTGGTGGCACAATGGTATATTTTGGCTGTGACGACTGCGCTGTGGAAGCCTCACGCGCTGCTAAGAATGGTGGCAGTATTTTCAAAGAAAAAACATCTATTGGCGAGCATGGTTTCTACGCCATTGCGTATGATACGGAAGGCAATAAGATTGGCTTCCATTCCATGTAATGCCTAGTATGGCGCTATATATACCGTTTAAAATATGGTATGAAAAGCAAAAAGGTCATTTTAGCGGATTGAGTAACGCACAAATGAAAGTGAACCTTGGCATGCAATATTACATCGCTAACACCAGTAGTGGCGACGCCTAACTAAAATACGATAGTTACTAACCACAAGGGGTCACATCATGGAAATTACCATCACCGCCTTTGAAAGCTCGCCCGATCGTGGGCAAGGACTGGCGCGGGACATGCGCGTGCGCTGGGCACTTGAGGAAGTGAGCCAACCTTACGAGGTTCGTTTGGTTTCGTTCAAAGCGATGAAAGAACCTGCGCATCTGGCGCTGCATCCGTTTGGGCAAATCCCGACCTATGAGGAAGGCGACCTCGCCCTTTTCGAGTCTGGCGCGATAGTGCTCCATATCGCGGAGCAGCATTCTGGTCTGCTACCTAAGGATGCGAACGCCCGAGCGCGCGCGATCACCTGGATGTTCGCCGCGGTCAACACTGTGGAGCCACCGATTCTGGAACTCGCAACCGCCACGGTTCCAGTTCTGGAGGGCAACAAGCTTTGGAGCAAGGAACGCCTGCCTCTGATCAAGGATCGGGTCCGCAATCGGCTGATCCAGCTTTCTGCTCGACTAGACGATTCAGAGTGGCTTGATGGTGCGTTCAGCGCTGGCGATCTGATGATGGTGCATGTGCTGCTCAGACTGAAATCCTCGGGCATGCTAGGGGAGTTTCCGAACCTCGCGGCTTACGTTGTCCGCGCCGAAGCACGACCAGCATTCAAGCGCGCTTTTGCCGCTCAGTGGTCGGTTTTCATTGACTCCCAACAGCAAAGTTGAACGGTACAAGCGCCTGACTCCGCCAAGTAGAATGACGCCTAACCCTTCATTCAAGCGGACGGCTTCGCCACAGCTTAATTTAGTTGTTAGGGCTGTCTTTATTGGTGCAAGCCTGTAAGCCTTATTCTATGCGGCTCGCAGGGCAGTGTTTTTTGCTCGAGGGGTTTTGGTTTAGTTTTGCTTGGTTTTTCTACTGGTTTTTCTACTGGTTTTTAAGCTAGTTTTAGAGTCAGTTTTAGTCTATGATGCACGCAATGTTTGGTGCCCATTTTTTGGATTTTAGTTTGGTGGGGGTTGTTATGTTTTTACTTCAAAGCAGGCTATTCCCAAACCCATCCATTAAGCGGGACGCGCTAGAATGCGCCCCTTATGCCAAACGTTGGGCGTACTGCTGGAGGGTAGAATGAAGCGCTTGGTATCTACAGCGATAGCCGCCGCGATCGCGTTGCTGGTAGGCTGCGCCACCAAAGGCACGATCGATCCCGAACTGCAAACCATCGATCAAGGCAACCTGCCGACTGCGAACATCACCTTGAACATTCCTGGACTAGGACCCTGTACCGATAATCCAGATCGGTCGCTGCACCTCAACTCGCAACAGGCGGTAAACGTTCTTGTTCACGGCTGCTTCGGTTCATCTGGGCAGTTTCGCGGCTTGGCGCAGGTGCTTGCCTTCCACGGCCAGCAGACGGCTTGCTTCACCTATAACGATCGCGACAGTATGATGCTGAGTTCGGGTCAGCTGACCGCGTCCATCGAGCAGCTTGCGCAAAAGATGACCAACAAACACGTGACTATCATCGGCCATAGTCAGGGCGCTTTGATTGCGCGCAAGTCGTTGGTCATCAACCGTCCAGCCCAATTCGCAGCGACGATCTGCAGCTACGTCTGGTGACAGTGTCGGGGCCGTTCGCGGGCATCGCCGCTGCCAACCAATGCGGCAATCCAGTCACGCGGGTGCTCTCACTCGGCTTAATCGGACTGGCGTGCAAGATCGTGACAGGCGATAAGTGGTCCGAGATCACCTACACTTCAGAATTCATCCTCCAGCCTGGTTCGTTGCGCAAGCAGGTGCACGATTATCTAAAGATAGATACCGATGAACGCGGAACCTGCCGCCGCTTGGACAAAGGCACATGCGTAGAGTCAGATGAAATATTCAGCCTAGAAGAGCAGCGTAACGCGATTATAGACCGCGACCCCATTACAAGAGTCGTGGAAGTCAAGGCGGGCCACGTCGAGATCGTTGGCGACAAGCGTGTCTCTCCAGTCAAACTTATCACCATACTGCAGGAAAATGGAATTCTCAACCCGACCGAACCGCAACGCAGCGCAGATTTTAATCTGTTGCTGGCGAGACTATACGGCGAGGCAAATTGAGTTTTGAAGCACGAGGCTGGCTGAAGGGGATGAAATGACCATAGGCACGCCCGCAGTTTCGGGTGATTTTCCGTCGTTGCGCCCAACCCAGTGGTCAACAGGAATGCTGAGTGATAGAGTCGCCTATTACTTCATACGTTAGAGCTGTCTTTATTCACATGGGCTTGTAAGCCTTACTCTATGCGGCTCGCAGGGCAGTGTTTTTTTGCTCGGGTGCTTTCTAAGTGTTTTTGGCTTGGTTTTGTTTGGTTTTTCTGCTGGTTTTAGGTATAGTTTTAATACAGTGGCGCGTGCTACAGTTTGGTACTTACTTTTGAGTTTTGGTTTTGTGGGGGGCTAAATTGCAGTACCCTGGCACTGGTCTTGAGTTAACGGATATCCGATATCAGCAAGCTGTTATTGATTTCATGAATAAAGCCCAGAGTAGCAACTCCGCTTTCTAACATGATGCTCAACCACTCCCTCTGCGGTCGCTGGGTGGCTCTAAAGCACCTCCAGTTAACTTTACGTTAGGTGCAAATGGCATTCAGTGAATTTGAAATAAAGAAATTAGAGAAAACCGTCGGAAGCTTTATCGAGAAGCAGCGGCCATCTGCCCATATTCGCAAAGAACTAGACTTTGCCTTTCGTATAGATGGCCAAAGTGTCATCATTTATGAAATTCGCCCTGCTGGAAGCAGCCAAATGAATTTATAGAATCCAATGTTGCAAAAGCCACTTTTGTGAAAACTCAAAATCTATGGAAGGTTTACTGGCAAAGAGCCGATTTAAAGTGGCACACATACGAACCAGTTGAAACCGTTAAAAATATTGATGATTTTCTTATTGTTGTTAAAAATGATGAGTACCATTGTTTCTATGGTTAATTTATACACAACACCCATCCTATCCATCAAGCGAGACTGGCTAAAGCCAGCTTCTTAAGTTAAACGTTATACTATTTACTCAAATATGGAAATAACTTTAAACCACACCATCATCCCTACTCACAACCACATTGACTCTGCCAAATTTTACGAAAGAGTATTTGGTTTTGAATTTGTCAAAGAGTGGGGGAATTTTGCTGTCGTCAGAGTGAATTCAAGTCTTACGCTTGATTTTATGAATAAAGCTGAATTCCATTCATTACATTTTGCATTCAAAGTCTCTGAATCAGAATTTGACCAAATATTTAATAATATCAAAAATGAAGGCATTGCCTATGGCTCAAGTCCCTCCGCTCAAGAGGATGGTAAAATAAACTACAACAATGCGGGTCGTGGCATGTATTTCAAAGACATGAATGGCCATGTACTTGAAATTCTTACTCAAGATTACAACTTGGATATCTAACCATCAACTAACAAATCATGCCGAGAACTTCAATGCAACATGTACCAAAATCCGCGGCACGACGAATCGAAATTGCTCCCGAGTTCACTATCCTCGAGTACGTCCCTTTGGGCGAAGGCGTATCAAATGGTACGGTGGCTGAGGTTCGTGGGCTGAAAAGCAAAAAGTGTCTGTGTCTGCCATCAAAAGCCGAGTCGTGCGGGCGCGCGTGATGCTGAAAGAGAAGCTGCTAGCGTGTTGTCACGTCGAAATATCCGATGCCTTGGTGAGCGATTTTCATCCTATCTCTCCCTCGAAATACTGCGAAAAGTGCGCATAATTACTCATGCCAGCGGATTGCCTTTGGCAGCGGCAGAGCTCAAGCTCTTAGGCTATAACTTGTCAATATGGTGAATATAGTGTTTAATCCAAATACTTACGAAGGAGAAAGCCAATGTTCGCAAGCGTCATGTATATCCAATCAAAACTAGAAAAACTCGACGAAGCAATCTTTTTCTACTAGGGCTCAGTCATTTGTATCCTCAAGTAACAGAAAAAAAACGTTAGCCCGCACAATCAATCATAGGAGATATTTCTCATGAAACTTTCTACACTTCTACTGCTTATCATTTTGGTTGCCATCGCTGTTTTCGCGGCGCTCAATTGGACCGTTTTCATTACACCGACGGAGCTGTCGCTTGGCTTCACGAAAGTCCTAATGCCATTAGGACTTGTTATGCTTGGACTGCTGACTTTACTGACGGTCTTTTTTCTCGGTTTTGTAGTTTACCTACAAACATCTGCTCTTCTTGAAACCCGTCGTCACACGCGCGAATTGCAAGCCAGCAGAGATCTTGCAGATAAAGCGGAAGCATCACGTTTTAATGAGCTACGCAGTTTTTTAGAGGCCGAGTTATTGAAGCTCACCAATCAGCATACACAGCTTGAAGGCAATCTTCACACGGCTATAGAGCATTCAGGAAACTCAATCGCAGCCTATATAGGCGAGCTGGATGATCGCCTTGAAAAGACAAAATAACTATTTATCAGTGGTTAACTCACCCGCTCTACCAGATTGTAGCTAAAGCCGCGTAAGCTGGTGATCTTAACCCTTAAACTTAAAAAAAACCCTTATGTCGCTAAATTGGTCAAATTCTATCGAGTATCTCAACTGGGATGAACTTGCAGCGCTCTATCGCGCAGCGCCGCTAGGGAATAAAAACCCAGACGACTTGAAAGTTGCGTTCACAAATAGTAGATTTGTCTGTCTGGTTAGCGAAGGCGACAAGCTTGTTGGTGTCGGTCGAGCTCTTGCCGACGGCGTTGATTGTTCATATATCTGCGATGTGGCGGTCTTGCCCAGCCATCAAGGCACTGGCCTTGGGAAAGAAATTGTATCTAAACTGGTGAGCCTTTCTGCCAATCACAAGAAAATCATCTTATACTCCGTCCCTGGAAAAGAGCAGTTCTACAAAAAATTTGGGTTTCGACGTATGCGCACTGCCATGGCAATTTTTGAGAACCAAGGTCTTGCTCATGAACGTGGCTATATTGATGAAACTTAATCTTTCCTTTTAACGGATGCACCAGCATAATGCTTCAGACTCTTATTTTTTATGTTAAACGAGATATAAACTCAGCATGGCAGATAAATTTGATGAATATACCGATGTCTTAAACCACCTAGAAGCGGAAACCGTTGCATGTACACCCAGTGAGTGAAAAAAAGGCATTCTCACTATTGAGTCTGATGGTGTTCGTATTAATTACAAACTTAAAAATGAAGAGCAGGCAGGCATTGCTAACATTAGCGAAAAACTACGTGATCATATTGATGAGCTTTATGTTCGTATGGCTAATCATGATGAAACTTGGATTTTGGCAATTATTTCACTTAATCAAGTAGGTGATGCGCTAAAATTCAACACTGCCTTTGAATACGCAAAACCAGAAGTTACGCCTATTACGCAAACAAAACCTTGGCGGAAAATATGGTGATTTTTTTGCCTAACCCATTGAGCGTGATGCGCTAATGCGCGCTCGTTATTTAAAACGTGAAGCGAAAAAAGGAGTAATGATGACTACCTTAAAAAAAACGCATGATGCTACAATAGATGAGCTAGTCAACTTCGGACAAAGGCCAGACATTCAAAGAAAAGTCACAGAACTTTTTTATCTGCGCTTGCAACAGGTCACAAGCGCGCCATTACGCCAATTTCAGCATTTTATAGCTCAAAAAACTTGTTTGCTCACACATGGACACCTTTCGTATATGATCAAAAAAAACATTACTATCAACCAAGTGAAGTGCCTTGTGCGATTTGCGGCCTAACTAAAGATATGGAAGTGAAGCCGCAAGAGATTATTGCAG
This sequence comes from Methylophilaceae bacterium, assembly GCA_049662045.1. Classification (GTDB taxonomy): domain Bacteria; phylum Pseudomonadota; class Gammaproteobacteria; order Burkholderiales; family Methylophilaceae; genus Methylotenera. The sequence goes on from JBATAW010000091.1 coordinate 14,770, forward strand.
ATTTTTTTCAGGCAGGTGCTACCTTTTTGCTTCATATAGCCACAATGTTGACTTGAACGATATGGATAACATAGACTTAAAGTTCGAAGCAGATCACGTTAAAACCCTCCAACAACTCTTAAATACCATTGATGAGGCTCCTCATGGAGAAACACCATCAGAGCTTGAAAAGAGAGTATCTAAAGCCAAAATTCTTCCAAAAAGTAATTTAGCATCTAGAACTTGGGTCTTAAGAATTCTTGCTGAAATAGGCGTCATTCGTAACAGGGTTGTGCCTGACTATTCGGGTGCCCTGCACTTTTATGACTTTACAAAGCGAGATGCTTGGGAACAGCAGATGCACGATCAATCCCCTGTTCGTGCCGACCCCGTATGGCCGCTGTCGGTCTGGCGCGGTGGTGACGGAGTAAACTGGGAAATAGCAAAATCTTTGTTCCCTCAAATGTCGATTTTCGCTTAACCATTATTTCAAGTTAAGCCGCTTCGTGGCGCGAAAAATGCAAACTTCAGGGCTAGCTTTATTCGCACTGCCATGTAAGCCTTATTCTATGCCTTACAGGGCGGCAATGTTTGCTGGGAGCTTTTCTCAGCACTTTTAAGCTTCGTTTTGTTTGGTTTTCCTGCTAGTTTTAGGTATAGTTTTGATGCTGAGGCGTGTGCTGTGCTGGATGCGTTTTTTTGTTTTTTACTTCAAAGTAGACTTTTCCTTAACTCAGCCATTAAGCGAAGCGAACTAAAGCGCCCCCTTGATGTCGAAAGTTAAACTTTATCCATGCATTTTATTCACTTACACCCAAAAAGGATATAATATATTATGATAATAAACTCTAAATCCAGTGCTATTTCTATGGCCTGTGCAATTATTATTTTTGCAACGGCAACCTCCCATGCTGAGTATATTGGTCCATCTGCACATAAAACTATCGAATCTGTAGCTGAAATTCTTAAGAACCCAAAGGATGACCAGCGTGTGATGCTTCGTGGTTACTTGATCAAACAAGTGGGACCAGAGAAATATATATTCTCTGACGGCTCTAATGAAATTCGAGTGGAGATTGATGCTGAGGACTTCCACGGTCTAACAGTGGATGCGAAAACTCGAGTCGAGATCATAGGCGAAGTTGAGAAAGATTTTTTAGTGTCACCTGAGATTGATGTTAATGTAATTAGAACGTCCCCAAAGTAAATGCATAGTGATGGCGGTCAAACGGATAACCCCGCTAACGTTGTGCATTTCTAGGGGGCTGAGGTTTAAAAGTACACTAAATCGCTGAGTTGTCTGAGGATGCTACTCGCAGTTAACACTGTGCGTACATCCTTGATTACTAAAATTAGGATGAACTGGTGACTAACACTCTCCGAGTGGCTTATACTCAGCATAATTGAGTTTGCTTTAAGGGATGGTGCTGTAGTAATTCAACTCCTGAGTGTCTTACTGTATACCAAAGGAACTGCGCTTAGGTTCTGCGTTCCAACCTCGCCACCTAGGAGTTCGTGATGAAAATATCCCAAAAAAATTTGCGGTCTTGCTTTGTTTGTGTTTCGTAACATTCAATCAAGCCTGCGCCGAAACTGAAAATCACTCTCATCACAAACATGAGTCAGTAAAGCCATCTCTTGATCATGGCAAGAAATGGTCAACAGACGAACCTTTACGCAAAGGCATGGAAACGCTACGAATGGCTTTTGCCAAGCACCAGGTTGCAATTCACAAGGGAGAACTGTCTAACGCTGAATACGAAGCTCTTGGAGAAAAATTAGAAAACGAGGTTGGAAATATTGTTTCTCAGTGCAGCTAGAACCAGCGGCTGATGAAATGCTGCACTTTGTCATTGCAGACATGATATCGGGCGCGGATATTATGATAGGTAAAACTAAAGGCAACCCTCTCGCAGGGGCGCATATGGTGGTATTTGCTTTGAATAACTATCGTAGCTATTTTAACCACCCAGGGTGAAATAGCTTACGGTAGTTAGTCTGCGCTTCGAATCGAAGCGCTTAAAGATATAAAGCGCCTCACTAAGTGGTGGGAGTCAAGCGGTTTCCTCAACCGCTTTTTTCAACTTAAGATCACACATGTGCCAACTTCTAGCAGCACGCTGCTCAGTTGAGTGCTAACCTTTGTAGGCGCCATTTAAATTAAGCTTTAGGGATACCTTTATTTACACTGACCTGTAAGCCTTATTTTATGCATCTCACAGGTCAGTGTACTTTTCTAGATGGATTTTTCAGCATTTTTTAACCTCCTTTTGCTTGGTTTTTATGCTAGATTTAGGTATAGTTTTTGAGTATGGTTTTGCTTAGCGGCTTGCGCTGTGTTGTGCGCTACTTTTGCCTTTAGTTTGGAGAGGGTTGTTTTTATCTTATAGCGGGCTTTTCCATAAGTTATCATTCAAGCGGCGACTGTCTAACATCAGCTCCTTACTTCAAACGTTATATCTCAAATAAGGATATTACAAATGGCCAAAAATCGATTCAATTCTTTGGTACCAATGACGTTATTAATTGGCCTTACTTTGGGTTCTGTGGTTTCCATTTTTCTAATGAAAAAGTTTAATGGGCCAGCGATGGTCAGTTTTGAAGGTTCTGAAATGCAGAATAACGCTTTGCACGAAGATCTGTTTCTTAATGAAGCCATTATTCTTAACAAACCAAAGTTTAACAAGGCACTTACTTGGCGAGTTTTCAAAATTTTCAGTTATTCTACTTTGCTTTTTTCCGCACACTATGACCCCAATGACAGCTTTTCTATTAAAAACAAAAATAAAAACGAAGTATTTGATCTTCGAGAAAGGGTTCAGCGCATTTTCAAGGGGTATTTTTCTGGAAAAATGTCTGACCTCTCCATCTAGCTACACTTGCCATAGCCAGTCACTTAAATTAACATTGGGTCATGCCATTAGATATTCATCAGCTGGAAAAAGGTGCGATCCCTGGGAAGTTAATCTTTCAAATAGGTGACGCAAGCTTCAAACTTATGGCGCCAGTCTTTTCGTTACTGCATCAGCAAGTTGGATTAAACATTGATCAATATGACGACTTAATTCTCTGGGGTGACTTCAGCCAGCTCATTCACCATTTGGAGAGAATGATGACAAAATCAAGCAATCAAATGCTTAAATCAACAAACTGGTGCAAGCTTTAGCACCTTACAAATCAATAGGCATTGGGTTCTTTTGTGATTGAGCAAACTAAAGCACGTATTTAACTAATAGATCAACGTGGTCGGCTTATAGTGCAAATCACGGAATTTAAGGGCGTACACCATTTTTTCGGAGATCTCATGAAAGAGAGTATTAAAACAGCAAAACCTTATCTAACGGTATTTCCAGAACCTTCAAGCGTTTTTGTGTCGCCAATTGATCAGTATGTCAAACATCTTCATGCACTTTTGAGTATTGATCTGAGTGCGGTAAACTCAGAATGGCATGGCAAAATTCATCTCATCGCCCCCGTAGAGCCTTATGAGGGCTTCATCGGAGAATATACGCAACATGCCCATAACGAGTTCTTAAAACCTAACTGGATCGCGTTTAGGCTGACTGAAGACTCAAAATACGAACTACTTGGTGATTTTAAATACTTTGTACTTGAGAATGATGATCTAAAAGAACCCTTTTCAGGCTTTCTCTCAGATCTACATAAGCATTACACCCAGAACCATCTAGGGCTGATTGAAGCTAAAGAGAGATTCGCCAAATTTGGTGAACTTTATGGCGATAAAGGTGAGTCGCTGGAAGAAAAAAAGCAGTATTACGGGGAATCATTTAATTTAATCGACCAGCTTGGCGGCGAAATTGGCTTTGCCAATTGGACAAACTACTGTGACGAATTCGGCATCAAATTAAACATCGCATCAGAATCAGACCCTAATGCGGATGATGATGTTTTTCCTATTTCTCCTGCCGGAAACCGATTTTACTTTATCGCGGGTGTGCCCGAGTGGCACTACATTACAAATGGCTACAGCGGGGCGGATTGGATTGTACTTTACTACGAGCCTATTGAACGCATTGCGTGGCTGACTTTCGATTACTCTTAATGTAGTTAGAGGATGGTCTAATTACGCATTCAAGCTGATGCTATTTTTTGACGCAGTTTTATTAAAATTTAAGGCTTCTTTATACGTACTGCCCTGCAAACCTTATTCTATGTGGCTCACAGGGCAGTGTTTTTTGCTCGGAGGTATTTATCAGCGTTTTTTAGCTTCGTTTTGTTTGGTGTTTCTGCTAATTAACGTGGTGTGCTCTGTGTTAGGTGCCATTTTACAGTTTTGGCTTTATGAGCGGCGGGCTATCTTTATATCAAAGTTATTTTTTATGACCCTTTCATCCAACGGAATGCGCCAAAGCGCCCTTTATGTTAAAATTTATGTGACCCATGGTTATGAATAATTTAAAACACTAAATAAAGAAAGAGAAAACGATGACATTAACAGACATTGTAAAAAGAGGTTGGGAAGCTTTAGCAGCTGGAGATTTTGATACATTGGTGGCTGATTACCAAGAGGACATGATATTTATCATGCCTGGGCAGGCTGATGTCATTAAGGGGCGTCAGCCATTCCGTCAGGCGCTGAATTCTTTAGGTCAAATTCTTCCACCAGGTTTTGAAATTACTGCGATGCGTCAAATTGAAGGCGGAAACGAAGTGGTCACCATCATTGAGTGGAAATCTAACAAAGTGGCAAGCTCGCAGTTGAGTGTTCTCTTTAAATTTAAAGGAGAAAAAGTCTATGAAGAGCGTTGGTTTATAGATACGGTGCAATGGAAGGGAGCTTTCTAAGCTTTTTTAAAAGCACTTTTATAACAAAGCTTTGTTATGTTATGCATCGATGTAGCCAAATGAAATCCACCATTTCAGAGCTATTGGGTAAACCTCCTGAGGCAGTCGCAAAAGATTATCCTCAGGGAGAGCCTTTTGTGACTGCATTTGCGCATGGCTCCATGTCCGTTGAGCTGTATACCCCAACAGCGGTTGATATTCAAACACCTCATGAACAAGATGAGTTGTATTATGGGGGTCGAGAGTTGGCGAGTAAAAAACCAACACTTTATTCAATGTTAACTTCCATCAAGGTTGCTGCTTTAAGCCGTTTTTGGACTTATCGTTTGTAGCTAAATTCAACCATTAGGCCGAGAACAAACAACATGCCCACAGGTTTCGTCGCCACTGAGCTTTCTGTGGTGCTTGAGGATGGCGTGCTTGTCACCGCACTCGGCGCGTCATCAAGCGATGATGGCGGATTCTACCTCATGTTCCAGCACCAAGATCAATACGACGCGCAGGATGTCGAATTAGGCATGAACCAGCCGTATATTGAATATTGCGGCCAAGCCTGGTCTTGGTATGGCCATATTTTGGGCGTCACGTTGCACAGTCATCGTGTTGTCGTGCTGCTTGATGATGAAGCGGCTTCACACATGCAAAATGACGGTTTACTGGAGGTGCAATTTAGCTTTCACGCTTCGCAGTTTCAGACGCTGACATCTGCACTTCAGCGTACCTTTGCAGGCTATGCCTATTACCGCGAAGTGGCCTAGTTTTTCATCTAGCGGACGCTCATGCACAGCGCTGAGACTAACTTGGTGGCTGCAAAACCGCACTTCAACTTGCTACCGAGGCGATTTCTTTACACGAGGTCGCTGTCAGCGTAGACTCACAGTATTGCAAAGTACCACCCTTTACGAAAGGAGATTTAATGATGACGACAGGCACTGTTCACCTCCATCGTGTGCTACGGGCAAAGCCAGAAAAAATCTACCGTGCGTTTTTGAATGCAGCGGCAATAGCGAAGTGGATGCCACCTTACGGGTTCACTTGCACGGTTCAGCACATGGATGCTCGCGTTGGCGGTAGCTTTAAGATGTCGTTCGAGAACTTCTCAACGGGGCATGCGCATTCATTTGGTGGAGAGTACCTAGAGTTAGTACCCAACGAACTCATTCGATATACCGACAAGTTCGACGATCCGAACTTGTCTGGAGAAATTCAAGTGACGGTTCGGTTGATATTGGTTTCTTGTGGCACAGAGCTTCACATTGTGCAAACTGGCCTACCCGAGGTGATTCCGCTAGAAATGTGCTATCTGGGTTGGCAAGAGTCGCTTATACAGCTCGCTAATCTTGTTGAGCCGAATATTCCAGACTAGCACGATGCTATCCCTTTATTGAGCGGGTTTGCGCTTCTCGCTGGTACGCGCTTCTCGTTTAGATAATTTTATCTTTGGTCATTTTAAGGTAGAATTTTATTGTTTTCTAGGTTTAGGCTTTTTATGGTGTGCTTTGTAAACTTCACCATCCGTTTTTTCTACCTCGCCTAATATATATCGTTCAAGTGGAAAGACGTTGAATAGCGATCTTTAATTCTAATTTTATACAGGCCAAGCATGGGCGAGTTTAAGCACTACAGCAAGTTTTCTAAAGAAAGTGACGTTCAAAGCTTTCTCTATCCACACGTATGCTTGCTTTGTCAAAAATCTTTCAAGAAACCCAGTGGTGAAAAGCCAAGGCTTTGCCCACAATGCGCTGAGCCACTCGTATTGCTAAGTCGAAAGTTCTCCGCGCCAAAGTCCACAGATAACGCTCAATGGGAAAAGATAAAGCTCCTAATTTCTCGAGGATTTCGCTTTCAGCCAGTGTATGAACGTGGGGAAGATGGGCTGAAGCACAGGATTACTTATCCGGAGTCACTCCAAGATGCCAAAATCTTTGTCGTTACGTATGGCCACCTTGGAATACAAGATAATGCCTAATTTTTCTGTCAAACTGGCTTATGCCTGCTTCGTCCGCGCAGATAAGTTGTTAGTCGCCCAAAAGCTATACCCAACACACCCAGTCAGCGAAGTGGGTATATCGAGCAGATGTTTTTATCTTTGCTGGTTTTAAGGTAAAATTTTATTGGTTTCAAGGTTTGGGATTTTCTTGGTAGGTTTTGCGCAATCTTACTGACTGTATTTTCTACCTAGCTCAAGCTATCAACACTAGCAAAATAATGGGAGCAACCCATTGATATGAAAAATTATGAAGGGTATTGATGAATTGGTTTATTTTAGTGATAGCTGGGCTTCTTGAAGTCGCTTGGGCCATTGGCTTAAAATACTCAGAGGGCTTTACGAAATTGTGGCCCTCAGTAGGTACATTAATTGCAATGGCTGCTAGCGTTTTGTTACTCGGCTTGGCAATGAAAACGCTACCCGTTGGAACCGCTTACGCGGTATGGGTTGGCATTGGTGCTGTCGGCACTGCAATTCTTGGCATTGTATTATTTGGCGAGTCAACACAAGCACTTAAGCTGGTGAGCCTCGGTTTAATTTGTGCTGGCATCATTGGTTTAAAGCTGGCTTCTGGCTAATGAGCTCTGCAAGTTTGCGTGCTTAACTCGCGAGTTGCTTCGTTAGCGCTTAAATTTAATAATGATTAAAAAGGAGTGAGATATGTTTCAGAAAGTCTTTTTATATTTGGCCTTATGCCTGACGACATCAATAGCATATGCGGCAAATAATCCATTGAGTGTGCATGTACTTAATACGCAAGATGGTTTGCCATCACCTGGCGTACAAGTGACGCTTGAGCAAATGAAAAATGGTCGTTGGACTGAATTAAATGCTGCCGTGACGAACGAACAAGGGCGTGTCACAGCCTTGTATCCTGAAGGGAAAAAACTGGACAATGGCACATACAAAGTCACGTTTAAGACTGGGCAATGGTTCAAAGAGCGTAAAATAGAAACCTTCTTTCCCGAGGTTCCAATTATTTTTGATATTGACGGGAAGCTTAATCACTATCATATTCCATTGTTACTTAGTCCATATGGCTACTCTACCTATAGAGGTAATTGATAGCGAACTATCATTAAGAAAGGTGTAAAAATGTCAACTTTTACCGTGTTGATTACAGGAGCAAATCGAGGGCTTGGGCTTGAGTTTACCAAACAGTATGCCGCAGATGGCTGGCAAGTACTCGCTTGTTGCCGCCAACCCCAATCTGCCCTTGCTTTACATGATATTGTCAGCAAAAACAGTAATGTGAAAATATTGACCTTAGATGTGGGTGATTTTAAACAAATTGAAGCTTTGGCTGCTAGTCTACATGATACGCCGATTGATTTATTGATTAATAATGCAGGTATTTATCCTGAAAGCAGTTTTGGTGATTGCGATGAAACCGCTTGGGCGCAAGCATTTAAAATCAATAGCATGGCACCGCTTAAAATGGTGGAAGCTTTTGTCACCCACTTAACCAAAAGTCGCCTAAAAAAAGTGGCAACGCTTAGTAGCAAAATGGGCAGTATCAGTGACACTCAAACGGGCATGAGCTATATTTATCGCACTAGTAAAACAGCGGTAAATATGGTGATGAAAAATTTATCGCTCGATTTAAAACCGTATGGTATTAGCGTGGTAACGCTACACCCAGGCTGGGTTCGCACCGAAATGGGCGGCCCTGACGGCCTGATTGATGCGCCAGAAAGTGTTACTGGTTTACGTAAAGTGATTGAGCAACTTTCAATTGACAATACAGGCAAATTTATCGCTTTTGATAGGCAAGAAATCGCTTGGTAAACTAGTCTGCCTTATACGGTACTCGCTCTTCTAACTCATTAGTGTAGGCCGTTATGCCCGCTTGCTCAAGCGTTAAAAACTGGCTAATGGCCGCGGAAAATTCTGGTTGAGCGATTTGGTGATATGAGCAGGTGGGGCGCGGCTCAAAACCACGGGCTAATTTATGCTCGCCTTGCGCGCCGCCTTCAAAATACCTGATATTTTCGACGATGCAAAACTGCTGGGCTTGGTAATAACACAACTCAAAATGTAGGCCAGAAACAAACTGCGTTGCGCCCCAATAGCGGCCATACAGCGTACTTTGGTTGTATAAATTCAGCGCACTGGCAATAGGCTCGCCCGCCATTTCAGCCACCATCAGCACGATATTTTGCGGCATGGTACGGCTAATTTGGCTAAAAAATGCACGGGTTAAATAAGGAGTAGAGCGGTGTTCAGTATAAGTGTTGCAGTAGCAATGATAGAAAAAATCCCAATCGGTTTCGGTTATATCTTCGCCTTTAATGTGCCGACAAACCACGCCCGCTTGCACCACTTTTTTGCGTTCTTGGTGAATTCGTTTGCGCTTATCGTGGCTTAATGTGGCTAAAAAATCTTCAAAATCAGCATAGTTTTTATTCTCCCATCTAAATTGCACGCCTTTTCTTTTTAACCAGCCTGCTTTTTCTAAAGCTGCGGCAGACTCATCATTGGGAAAAAGCACATGCGCAGAGGATAGCTTGAATTTGTGCATGGTTTCGGTTAACGCCTCTAGCATTAAGTTTTTGGTTTGCGCATCACCAGCTAACAGCCTTGCGCTGGTGATGGGTGAAAATGGAAGGGCCGAGAGCAATTTTGGATAATAATCTAAACCACTACGTGTATAAGCATCCGCCCAAGCCCAATCAAACACATACTCTCCGTAAGAATGGCTTTTAATATACAAAGGCATAGCCCCGACTAATTGGCTATTTGCATGTACCAACATCGGATAAGGCTGCCAGCCAGTGCCTGAACCCACCGATTTTGAGTCTTCAAGCGCACTTAAAAAAGCATGACTGAGCAAAGGCATATCGCCTGCCAGCGCATCCCACGCAGGTTGCGATACGGCTTGCATGCTATCGACAATTTCTAATATTAGGCTCATGCAAACATACTAGAGTAGCACCTGCAAAAATCAAGCAAAACTTCATACTATTTATTATTAAAAAAACGCTCGAGAGAAAACCATGTCGCTGGAAGCCTCATAGAATAAGGCTCGCAGCTATGCTATAACAAAGACACCTAAAATTGATGATTAATATGTAAAAAATAGCGTCACTTCACACTCACTTCACACAGCCGCATCATCACTTCACGCAAACGTTTTATTGTGCTAACTCTACCAGATGATTTCTGGGTTATTTAAGGGGTAAGTCATGAATAAAGCGTTTATTTTTAAGGTCATTGGCATTTTTTTGCTGACCGTTTTAATGTCTTGGGCAGTGATGTATATTAACTCGCTCATTAGCGAGCGGCAAAGCCGCCAAGAGGAAGTTAAACAACAAATTGCCAGCAGCTCAGCTGGGGCGCAAACTATTTTAGGGCCTGTGCTGGCGATTCCGTATGTTGAAGAATATAGCCTGACCGTCACCGAAAATAAAGTACAGAAAATTGAGAAACATAAAGATGAGTATACCGTTTATGCGCTCCCTGAAAACATAGAGCTAAGTGGTGGATTTTCAAATGAATACAAAAGCTTAGGCATCTACAAGGCTTTAATGTATCAATTAGGTGGCAATATTAAAGGCAGCTTTAACTTAGGGGCAGACTACAAGCTCACGCCGCAACATGAAGGCGGAAAAATCACCTTATTACCCGCCTACATCAGCTTAGGCATTAGCGATACGCGTGGTATTAACGGCAAACCCGTGCTGACTTTAAATAGCCAAACCTATGCGTTTGAACAAGGCACCAATTTATCAGCCTTAGGCAATGGCATTCATGCAAGTTTAGGCAAGCTAGATGTGGTGGCTTTAAAAAACCTAAGTTTTGAATTTAAACTAAATTTGCGCGGTATGGAAAATTTTAATTTCACGCCGATTGGCGATGACAATAAAATTGCCTTGCAATCTAGCTGGCCACATCCACATTTTAACGGCAGTTTTTTACCAGATGCCGCTACGCAAAAAATTACGCCTAATGGTTTTGAGGCGCAATGGGCGGTTTCATCACTCTCAAGCAGTAACCAAACCGCCATGCTTAATATGCTACAACAAAATACAAGCAACCCATCTACTGCTGCTAATGCTGCTAATGCTGGCAGCGCATCACGCGACACGAGCTACGCCGCTGCGGCACCAGCGGCCTACAATAATAACGCATTAGAGTCGCTCTCCATCGGTTTTGTAGAGCCCATTAACGTGTATAGCCAATCAGACCGCGCAACCAAATACGGCTTGCTCTTTATTGGTCTTACTTTTGCTGGATTTTTCATCTTTGAAATTTTAAAACGCCTACGTATTCACCCAGCGCAATACACCTTGGTGGGCTTAGCCATGGCGTTGTTTTACTTGTTGCTCATTTCATTGTCTGAGCACATTAGCTTTGTTATGTCTTATTTAATTGCTAGCTTTGCGTGTGTGGCTTTACTCGGTTATTACCTTACTTATGTACTCAAAAGCAAAAGCCACGGCTTGCTATTTGCTGGGCTACTCACCGCTTTATATGGGGCGCTGTATGGCATTTTAGCTTCAGAAGATAACGCCCTGTTAATGGGCAGCTTGCTGGTGTTTGGCTTATTGGCGGTAACGATGATTATCACCCGTAAGGTGGATTGGTATCAGATTAGTAATAAGCCAAGCGCAGACGCTATTTAACGGTAATGTATCAATAAGCGACCCCCCTGCTTGTGTTGGCGTTTGACGTGTGCCAGCACAAGCTTTTTTTTAGATTACTGAAATTTATTTGATGCGCTATAGACAATTAAAAAACAACGTAAAAAAACTACGCAACAAGCTATTTCAAAGAAAATGGTTATTTTACAGCTTTGGGTTAAGCGCGCTATACACTGCCTTTGTGTTAAGTTTTGTTTGGTGGCATTGCTACCAGAGCCCGTTGACAGGCGGTAGCAATGGCCAGCTGGACGCTTATCGGCACACACTTGCAAGTGCCGTCGTGGCTTACACCACTTCACCCAAGTTAGTAGAAATCACTACTATTTACATGGAGTCTAATAACACGCCTGCTAATTTGATGGATCAGCATAACAATGCCATTGGTGCAAATATTGGCATAACCGCACATTCATTTTCTAGCTTAACCATGTTGGTGGATGCGAAAATTAGACAAGGTAAAGTGAATGCAACTGACCAAAACCAAACCACTTGGCTACCTAAAACTAGGTGGAGAACAAGTGTTATATGGTAATAAAAATAGCGCGCGTTGTTAGTGATTGAATGCGCTAAAAACTTGCACATTATTTAATCAGCCTGTGTGCCAGTCTGCATGCGGCTTACAGAGGCGTAAAGTTCGCTCGGAGCGTTTTTAGCCTTGATTTAAGGTTTTTTGAATGGACTTTAGCTAGGTATTAACATCGTTAAACTAATATTTAATGAACGCTTAGTACGAATTTCATTTATGATTGTCTAGCAAACGTTTGTTCAAATAAATTATTCTATCAACCGCTCTTAAAGGAGTTAGAAATGAGTATCAGCCTTAATAGATTTTTCACAATTGTAGCTACAGCCTCTCTTTTTATCTGCTTCTCAAACGTTGCTGCGGCGGGAGAGTTTGATGGATCTTGGGTTCTAGCTGACAGTGATGGTAAACCTTTTGATGCTACCTTTAGCAAAAATGGCACAGCTTCTGGCACACATGGTGATGCAATGAAGCATGGAACATGGGCTGTAGAAAATGGCGCCGCAGTTATCCATTGGACCACGGGATGGACAACCCGCATTGAAAAGCATGGCGACAAATACGTTAAGACCGCTTTTAAACCAGGCGCATCATTGACTGGTAAACCGACTAATACTTCAACAGCAACTAAAAAGAAATAGTGATTTCTTTTTAGTGATTTAATGCGCTAAAAACTTGCACATTATTTAATCAGCCTGTGAGCCAGTATACATGCGGCTCACAGAGGCTTAAATTTCGCTCGGCGCGTTCTTAGCCTTGATTTAAGGTTTTTTGAATGGTTTTTAGCTCGGTATTAGCGTCGTTAAAATCTTCATAATGCTTGGCTTGTATTTCATTATTTGAGGAGCGGGCATACCAGTACTTGCTATTGCTTTCATCGCCTTCTATTTTATGCAGTACCGCGTGTATCCAATTGGCAGTTACATCAGAATATTCTTGCGCGATGTTGTGCGATTGTTCCCATTCACCATTCAGAGCGGCTTCTACGGCTAATAATAAAACTTGCTTATTACTCATGTTAAAAGTCTCATGTTTCAAAAAAGCTGGGTTTTCTGTGCCTAGGTAATTTTTTCAATTGCGCTTCTGCAATGCTGGCGGCTGAGCGATCTGCATACGGCTTACTGGCGAGCACTTTAACGGGTGGGTTGGCCCGTGTATAGCGCGCCCCTTTGCCACTGATATGGGCGGCAAAACGTGCTTCAATATCATTGGTAATGCCAGCATAATAGGCACCGCTTTTGCATTCAAGTAGGTATAAAAACCAGAGGTTTTGCACAGCGCTTAAAACGAACCCGCTTGTATAAACTCTACTTTGTAACCGTCAGGATCTTCCACAAAGGCAATCACCGTGGTGCCATGCATCATGGGGCCTGCTTCGCGCACCACTTTACCACCAGCCGCTTTTACGGCTGCGCACGCTTTGTACGCATCTGCTACTTCTAGCGCAATATGGCCGTAGGCTTTGCCCATCTCGTAGCTTTCTACACCGTAGTTATAGGTCAGCTCAAGCACGGTATGGACAGTTTCAGCGCCGTAACCCACAAAGGCAAGGGTAAATTTTCCATCTGGAAAATCTTGCTGACGTAGCACTTTCATGCCGAGAATTTCAGTGTAAAACTTAATTGAGCGTTCTAAGTTGCCCACGCGGAGCATGGTATGTAGCATACGCATATTATTTTTCCTTTACTTTTTTACTGCCGTTAAGCGGTAGTATTTTTGCATTAATTGCTCTTTACTTTCAACCACTTGCGGGTGTAATGGAATGCAGTCCACTGGGCAAACCACTTGACACTGCGGTTTATCAAAATGCCCGACACACTCGGTACATTTATTGGGGTCTATTTCGTAGATTTCCTGGCCTTGATAAATCGCTTCGTTTGGGCATTCTGGCTCGCAAACATCGCAATTAATGCATTCATCAGTAATTATTAATGCCATGTGCTTACTCTAGTTTAATCTTTATTGGCTCAGTTTTTTTAAAATCGCCGCTTCAACAATTGGCGAGACAAACTGATGTACATTGCCGCCTAACTTCGCCACTTCGCGCACCAATGTAGATGAAACAAACATAAACTCTTCTGCAGGCGTTAAAAACAAAGTTTCAAGCTTGGGGTAAAGTTTACGATTCATGCCTGCAAGCTGAAATTCGTATTCAAAATCACTGGCCGCGCGTAAGCCGCGAATCACCATTTGCGCGCCTTGGTCTTGCACAAACTGCATGAGCAGCCCACTAAAACCAAGCACTTTTACATTGCTATATTGGATAAACACCTCACGTGCAAGGTTTGTGCGTTCTTCTAAACTAAACACGGTATTTTTATTGGTGCTGCCTGCCACGGCAACAATCACCTCGTCAAACAAATGGGCGGCACGGTGCACAAGGTTTTCATGCCCCAAAGTGATGGGGTCAAAAGTGCCAGGATAAACAGCAATGCGTTTTTTTACACCGAGATTAGTTTTAGTCATGTGCTAATTTTAGCAGATGATAGTAAACATTACCTGCTTTACCTTGTTTAATAACTTGCCATGCTTCTGAATCTTGCAGCGCGAACTCTGCCTCTACATAGACCACAGATTCAGCGCTTAAATGGGGTGGTAAAAGTGGCAATACTTGCGCTAACCAGCCTTGCTGATATGGTGGGTCACAAAAAACCACATCAAACTTTTGCAAGTTTCCAGCTAAAAATGTTAACGCATCCAGATTTAAAACCTGTGCTTTATCGGCTTTAAGCGTTAATTTATTGTCCAATATACCCTTATAAACCAGCGGATTTTTTTCTACAACGACTACCTGCTCTGCATTGCGCGACAAAGCCTCAAACCCCAGCACTGCGGTGCCTGCAAATAAATCTAAGCACGTTTTGCCTGTTAAATCTTGCCCTAGCCAATTAAATAATGTTTGACGCACACGGTCTGGCGTGGGACGCAAGCCTATACTATCATTAAATTTAACCAAGCGGCTACGCCAATTACCACCACCGATGCGTACTGTATTTGACTTCATTTAATTCTAATTTTGACTACCCACAATCACTGTCACTAATTTTTTAGTATCAATTCTGCGGTTAAAAGCCTCTTTAATTTGCGCAGTGGTGACAGCGTTCACTTTTTTGTTGTAATCTTCTAAGTAAGTGAGCGGTAATTGGTAGAAGCCAATCATGCTAATGTAATCTAAAATTTTGCCATTACTATCAATGCGCATCGGAAAACCACCAATAATATTGTCTTTTGCGGCTTGCAGTTCTTTTTCCGTTACACCATTTTGCATAAATTTATCTAAAGTTTCATGTACGACTTTTAACGCTTCACCCGCTTGCTCTTTTTTAGTTTGCAAGCCAATTTGAAACGGCCCTAGTTCTTGCATGGGCATAAAATAACTGTAAACGCTATAGACCAAGCCACGTTTTTCACGCACTTCTTCTGTTAAGCGCGAAACAAAGCCACCGCCGCCTAAAATATAGTTACCCACGTACAACGCAAAGTAATCAGGATCAATACGTTTAATGCCAGGGTAACCAATTAAAATATGCGATTGCGAGGCAGGATGCGCAATTTTTTGCGTATTTTCGGCAATGGGTAAAGTAACAGCTGGCAATGGCGTTGGTGCGCTTGTTTTTGGTAAACCTGCTGCAAGTTCATTGGCAATTTTGCTAGCCTGCTCACGCGTCAAGTCCCCCATCATGGCAATGACAGCGCCATTAGCGCCGTAATGTTGCTGATAAAATTTTTTTAAATCTTGTGCGTTAATCGCGGTAACACTCGCCACCGTACCACTTTCATCCCGTGCATATGGGTGTTGACCATATAAAGCCGACATAAATGCCTTATTTGAAATGCTCTCAGGTTGCGTTTCAGACTCTTGAATACCCGCAATAATGCGTGCTTTTTCACGTGTTAATACAGCTGGTGGAAAATCTGGCTGATGCAAAATTTTCTTAAAAGTATCTAATGCTTGCGTTTGCTCAGGCGCACTGCTTAAAGTCCGTAACTTTAAGCTAGACCTATCAGCATCAAAATCACCTCCCAACACCGCGCCTACATCTGCAAACTTATTGGTTAGCGTTTCATCACTTAACCCTGCCGCACCAAGCGTCATCATATAACGTGTAATACCCGCCACCCCTGATTTTTCAGTGGTATCGCGCGCACCACCCGCGGCAAAATTGACGCTTAAATCCACTATAGGCAAATCATGGTTTTCAACAAAATATACACGCGCACCTGATTGTGTTTGCCAGTGCTCGATTTTTACAGCGGCCTGACTGCTAAAAGCTAACAAACTGCTGACGAATAAAACTAATATTTGAATTTTTTTCATTTTTTAAACCTAAAGTGGATTCTCGTTTTCACGAGAATGACGATGCAGAATTTATCTAAAACTATGTAAATTTAAAAATCTTGTAAATTGCAAAACCAATTAATTTCAAATAACTAAGCAAGACTAGGCGCGCGACGCCGACGTGTACATTAAGTACACGAGGTGTTGCGCAACAACGTATTGCGACGCTAGTTGAAATTTACATTTAATGAACATGGGGCTTGCCTTTGGGTTTCGCATTTGGGTCTATCGGCTGCGGGTCTAACGTTGCCACCGTCATATTATCTTTAATTAAATACTTTTTTGCCGCCGCTTGCACTTGCGCTGAAGTTACCGCGGCTAATTTGGCTGGGTAATCTTTTAGTATTTTCCATGAAAAGCCTGTCAATTCTAACTGCCCAATTTGCATAGCTTGGTAAAAAATTGAATCACGTTGGTAAACATCTGCCGCAATCACTTGCGCTTTAACGCGTTGTAATTCTTGTTGCGTGACACCGCTTTCTTTAATTTTTTCAATCTGTTGCAAAATAGCGGCTTCTAACTCAACCACATTTTTACCTTCAGATGGCGCACCTGACAACTCAAAAAGGCCTTGCCTGCCACGTGCTATCATGTCGTAACCCGCGCCTACATCGACTGCAATTTGTGATTCTCGCACCAGTTTTTGATTTAAACGTGAAGAATCATTGCCGCTGAGTACATTGGCTAAAATCTCCAGCGCGTAAGGATCAACATCTTTATCGGCATCATTTAATACGGGCACATGAAAGCCAATTTGCACGTAGGGCAATTTTGCTGGAGCTTTAACCACCAAGCGACGCTCACCGACTTGTTCTGGTTCCACTTGTGGCCTGCGAGTCGGCAAATTATGGGCTTTTACCTGACCAAAATATTGCTGAGCAAGCTTGTACACATCATCCGCTTTTACATCGCCCACCACTACAACCACGGCATTATTGGGCGCGTACCAAGTGTGATACCACTCTTGCGCGTCTAAATAAGTCATATTTTCAAGATCACTCATCCACCCCACCACTGGGCGGCCGTATGGATGCGCGCGAAAAGCCACTGACTGAAAATTTTCATTTACCAAAGCTTGCGGTTTATCATCGGTGCGCCAACGGCGCTCTTCCATCACCACTTTAATTTCTTTATCAAACTCTTCTTTTGTGAGCTGCAAATTGGCCATGCGGTCTGCTTCCAACTCAAAAGAGAGGGATAGTTTTGATTTTTCTAACTGCTGAAAGTAACAAGTGTAATCGGTGCTGGTAAAGGCATTTTCTTTACCACCAGCGGCTGCAACTAAACGTGAAAACTGCCCTGCGGGTACTTTTTTTGTGCCTTTAAACATCATATGTTCAAGCACATGTGCCACGCCAGTTTTACCATTCACTTCATCTAAACTGCCTGCTTTGTACCACACTTGCGAAACCACTACAGGTGAGCGGTGATCCTCTTGTACCACCAACTTTAGACCGTTATCAAGTTTGTATTCTTGGGTATTTGCAAAGGCAAATATCGGCATGGTTAACAACAAAATTACTATTTTGTTTAAGGGTATCTTCATTTATTTACTCAATTAATAAGTCTATCGGCTGAATGGGTATTGTGACCTTAACTGCACATTGCAAGTTCACTTAAGTTTCTATATAACCAATTCAAATAAATATATAGTTAAATATTATTTATATTTATATCTTAGTTTTGTTATATTGCACGCTTCAAACAATAAGCGCACAAAATATACCATGAAACACTCTTTTTCTTTACTTTCTCTTTTGGCCCTAGCCGCAAGTTCACAAGCTTATGCGACTGATGGCTATTTTGCACACGGTTATGGTGTTAAATCACTTGGCATGGGTGGTGTAGGCATTGCGTTGCCACAAGATGCGCTTGCTGCAGCCGCAAATCCTGCAGGCATGGGCTTAATTGGTAATCGTGTTGATTTTGGGCTCACCTGGTTTAGACCTGTGCGTGAAAGTGAAATTGCGGGTAGTGGTGCCCCAGTGAATGGGACTTACGATGCCAATGATAGCCAAAACTTTTTTATTCCTGAATTTGGTTATAACAAGCAAGTTAACCCTAATTTAACATTAGGTGTAAGTGTTTATGGTAATGGCGGCATGAATACAGATTATAAAAATGGTATTCCATTATTTGGCAGCACTGGTAGTGCAGGTGTAGATTTAGCGCAACTCATTATTGCGCCTACTGCGACTTGGAAAATAACGCCCAGCCAAACTATTGGTGTGTCACTTAACCTTGCCTATCAACGCTTTGAGGCAAAAGGTTTACAAGGTTTTGCTGGTTATAGTACTTCACCGTCCAATCTAACTAACCAAGGTCATGACAATTCTTATGGTGCAGGCTTGCACATTGGCTGGCTAGGTCAAATCAACGATGCAGTAACACTGGGTGCCACTTACCAAAGCCGCACCTACATGAGTAAATTTGATAAGTACCAAGGCTTATTTGCCGAGCAAGGCGACTTTGATATTCCATCCAATTATGGGTTTGGCGTGGCTATAAAAGCCTCACCAGCATTCACCCTTGCAGCAGATGTGCAGCGTATTAACTATAGTGAAGTTGCTTCCGTTGGCAATGCTTCTATCGCCAATTTAAGTAATGGGCTTGGTAGCGATAATGGCGCGGGCTTTGGCTGGCGTGATGCGACTACCGTTAAATTAGGCGCAAGTTATGCTTATAACGAAAGTTTAACGCTGCGCGCGGGCTATAACCATGTGAATCAACCTATACGTAGTGGCGATACATTTTTCAACATCCTCGCCCCAGGTGTGGTTGAAGACCACATGACCTTAGGTGCGACTTACGTATTACCCAATAAGGCAGAACTAACATTTGCCTATGCCCACGCATTTGAAAATACCGTGAATGGTGTTAATTCAATCCCAAACAACCCACTTGGTGGCGGCAACGCAAATCTTAGTATGTATCAAGACTCTTTAGGTATTGCTTACGGTTGGCAGTTTTAGTATATTATCAACCTAAGAAATAGCCACGCGCATCGTGTTCGTGGCTATTTTACTTTCAGGACTTTAAACATGAACATTGATTGGCAAAATTTCACACCTTGGGCCTCATTAACAGGTGGTCTACTGATTGGCCTTGCTTCCCTTATTTTTATTTTATTTAATGGTCGAATTGCAGGTATTTCTGGCATTGTTGGCGGGCTAGTTAAGCCACGACCCCATGACATTGGTTGGCGTTTAGCCTTTATTGCTGGTTTAATCATTGCGCCTATTGTTTGGCAATTATTTGCATCATTGCCAGCTATTCAAATTGATGCTGATTACACCTTACTCATGATATCTGGCCTATTAGTGGGCATAGGCACCAGATTTGGTGGTGGCTGTACGAGTGGCCATGGCGTTTGTGGCTTATCAAGATTATCCCCCCGCTCCATCGTGGCAACATTGAGTTTTATGTTGGCTGGCTTTATCACAGTTTACCTCGTACGCCATTTACTGAGCATGATCACTCTATGAATAAAAACACCTTATTTGCATTTATTACAGGGCTAGTATTTGGCGTAGGGCTCATATTAGCGGGTATGACCAACCCAGCAAAAGTAATTAGCTTTTTAGATATATCTGCACTCTGGAAGCCACTATATATTGCCATCGTGGTGAGCGGCGAAAATAGTACAGTGCCATTACTGTGGGATCCTTCACTCGCTTTTGTGATGATGGGTGGTATTGCTATTGGGGCAATTGCTTTTGCCATCGCAAAAAAACGTGAAGCATCTTTGCTTGGCTCAACGATGCACTTACCAGTATCGCGCACCATCAATAAGCGCTTAGTATTAGGTAGCCTCACCTTTGGCATAGGCTGGGGATTGGCAGGCGTTTGCCCAGGGCCAGGCATTGTGTTGCTCGGCACAGGCAGCTTAAAGGGCTTATTTTTTGTATTAGCCATGCTTGTGGGTATGGGTATTTTTGAACTCTACGAAACTCGTCGCTTATTTCATTCCAAATGACCATGCTCGCTTAGGCTTGCTTATTCACAAGCCTTTAATGGAAAATTGCGCTAAAATAAGCTGAACTCATTTTAAGTGACATTATGTTCGATTTTTTCAAAAAAAAACCTGCACCAACCACCCCTGAAGTTGAAATAGCTCCTCAGACAACTGTAGCCGAAGTAACTGCTGCGCCCGAACCCGAAAAAACCTTAAGCTGGACTGAACGCCTCAAGCAAGGTTTAAGCAAAACACGTAAGCAATTAAGCTCGCAACTTGCTGGTTTGT
This sequence comes from Methylophilaceae bacterium, assembly GCA_049662045.1. GTDB lineage: Bacteria > Pseudomonadota > Gammaproteobacteria > Burkholderiales > Methylophilaceae > Methylotenera. The sequence goes on from JBATAW010000091.1 coordinate 35,293, forward strand.
TTGGCGGAGGTAAAATTGATGCTGATGTTTATGAAGAACTCGAAACCATTTTGCTGACTTCTGATGTTGGTGTAAGCGCAACACAGCATTTGCTCGATGACATTAAAGGCCGCGTTAAGCGTCAAAATCTAGACGACACTGTGCAACTCAAGGCCGCGCTTAAAGATGCACTCACGGATTTATTATCACCCCTTGAAAAACCGTTAGAAACAAACACAAACAAACCATTCATCATTATGCTGGCCGGTGTGAATGGCGCAGGTAAAACCACCACCATTGGCAAGTTAGCTAAATACTATCAAGCGCAAGGCAAAAGCGTATTGATTGCCGCTGGTGACACCTTTAGAGCAGCCGCGCGTGAGCAATTGCAAGTATGGGGCGAGCGCAATAATGTGCATGTCGTTGCCCAAACCAGTGGCGACCCTGCCGCTGTGATGTTTGATGCAATTAACTCGGCCATTGCTAAAAATATTGATATTGTGTTGGCAGACACCGCTGGCCGATTACCCACACAAATGCACTTAATGGATGAAATTGCCAAAGTTAAACGCGTGATGGGCAAAGCATTAGCGAATGCACCACATGAAGTTTTGCTGGTGTTGGACGCAAACACTGGGCAAAACGCTGTAACCCAAGTAAAAACTTTTGATGACGCACTGAGTGTCACGGGTTTAGTGCTGAGCAAACTTGATGGCACTGCCAAAGGTGGGGTCATTGCAGCCATTGCCCAAGCGCGTCCTATTCCTATCCGCTTTATTGGCGTAGGCGAAAGCATTGATGACTTGCGGCCGTTTAAAACCAGCGAATTTGTAGACGCGATGTTTGATTAAGTGCCTATTTGATTACGTGAATATAATTTCAATTTTCGCTTAGTAGCCAACTCATAAATTACAACTGTAAAATAAAACCTTAAAAAAACCACGGCATCTCCTAAGACACCATGGTGTTGTGGCGCACTCAAAACCCTAAATTTAGTAGCTAAATAGATTTAGAGTATCATTCAATAAGGCTATTTGTTATTTTTTAACTTCTTCAGTTGCTTTTTCAGACGAGTTTGCGCCATACTTTTGATAAGATTTAATCAAGCTGTCACCTTCAATGACTGGCACATGTGGAATGCCATAATCATCTAAAATCTTCATTATTTTATCTTGATTTCTTTCTAAAGCCCCATTAATCATCGCAATACGATCTTTATCTTTTTTACGTACGCCAACAGAAATATTCCAATATTCTTTACCTTTGGCATTTTGAGTTTCGTATTCAGGGGTTGGCACAACTACCATCGGCACTTTTGATTGCTTTGCAAAATACCCACCAATTGGCCCCCAAGCAATAGCAATGTCAATGTCACCCTTAGCCAAATCATCAATCATAAAACTGGCTGGTAAATTTAAGTCACGCTGTATGCGATATGGTCTAGCATTAGCAATTAAACCACGATCGTTCATTGGAATAGTCGCTGGGCTGTGATCTATCACGCCAATAAAGCCTTTTCTCAAATCAGGTGAATCCCAGTCTTTAATGTTGTAGTTACTGTCTTTTCGCCACACAAAAACATGCCCAGCGCGGTAGTACGGTTTAGAAGTGCGCATCATGTCACTATCTGAGGTTGTGCCCATGACAACATCACACCTATTAGCGCCCAGTGTATTTCTAAAAAAACCTTGGCGGCTATATGCATAAGTATAGGTTAATTTTTTGCCCAAATCTGCCGCTAAAACTTCAGCAATTTTATCTTCAAAACCTTCGCGTTTTAAATTTGAAAATGGCATGTTATCAGGGTCAGCACACACCTTAAACTCAGATTCATCTGGTACTCTTCTATTTTCCCCAATGCGCCCTTCGTCTGGATTTAAAGGTGGAGGCTCTGGCTCCGCTGCACGCGCAAAACTTGCACCAACTACTAAAAACGCCATTAAGGCGAATTTTATTTTAACCTGTTTTAACATTCTTCATTCCTTATTTAATAAGAGAAAACTGCTACTAGCTCGTTCGAGCTTTTTTACGTCATAAAGTTCTTATTTTTTACTAGATTCAGCACCCTATTTTAACTAAAATCAGTAATATTAGCTGATTTTTGTTATGGTAACTTAATGATTTAAATTAATATTTACCAACCATGCTAATTAATTATACGGCTTAATATATAACATTAAAAATAAAAACACCTCGCCTAAGCGAGGTGTTATTTATGGCATGCATTTAACTACTTTAATCTTACGATTATTATAGTGCAAACACGGTTAAAGCACCGCCTCCAGGAGCAGCATTGTATTTAGTCAACTCAGCATAACCACCAGCAGCACCTAAAGCGTCTGTTGGCGTTGTCAAACCTAAGTTCATCGCCACACCAGCCCAACCACCAATACCTGAGTACGAACCAACGTATTGTTTACCAGCATGAGAGTATGTGAATGCATTACCAATAATACCTGAACCCATACGCGCTTTCCATAGCTCTTTACCTGATTGCGCATCTAAAGCTTTAAACCAACGATCAAGCGTTCCGTAGAACACCAAGTTTGAACCAGTCGTTAAGGCACCGCCCCAAGCTGAGAACTTCTCTTTGTTGTACCACACTTTTTTGGCAGTCATCGGATCATAAGCAGCAAAGCCACCCATGACGCCATCAGGACCTGGGAACATGGTTAATGTAGCACCTACCCATGGTTGACCAGCAACATACTTACTTTCTACTGGCTCATAAGTCATACAAACGTGGTTCAATGGGAAATATAGTAAACCTGTTTTTGGTGAGTAAGCGCCTGGTTGTTGATCTTTAATACCCAAAGCTGAAGGGCAAACACCTTTTGTATTGTAGTCAGCATGTGTTGAAGCTGACGCTAATTTGTTTGGCACGCCAGTTTTCAAGTCAACATCAGATGCCCAGTTGACATATGGATGACCTTTTTGTGCAGCAACCAACGTACCAGTAGAAGCAACATGCGTGTATAGAAAGCCGTTACGATCCATGTGAGAAGCATATGTTTTGCCACCTTTGTCGAACAAGATGATTTCATTAATACCATCATAATCCCACTCATCATGTGGTGTCATTTGCATGCCCCATTTAGCCATACCAGTGTCTAAATCACGTGCAAATACTGACATAGACCATTTATTGTCGCCTGGACGGACATCTGGATTCCAAACAGAAGGGTTACCTATTCCGTAGTAAACCAAGTTGGTGCGAGCATCATACGGCCACCAGCCCCATATTGAGCCGCCACCATGTTGCCAACCATCTTTAACTGCTTGTGGTTTTAACCATGTGCGTGTGCCTAGTTCTTTTTCACCAATTTTCAGTTGATCGTTAGGAATTTTTTTGAAAGAACCACCTTGTTTGTTACCACCGTTAACATCTTGGTAAACCGATAGCGCGCTGTATTGTGGATTATCTTTGTTAAATTCTGGCCCAATCAACATTTCAGCATCAGGGCCTGTTGAGTAGGCTTTCCAAGCGACAGAACCATCTTTAAGGTTAAGTGCTGTCATTGCACAACGTACGCCAAACTCAGCACCTGAGCACCCCATTAATACTTTATCTTTAATGACATGAGAAGCAGTCGTTGTAGTTGCACCGACTTTTGGATCCCAAACATTTACGCTCCATACTTTTTTACCAGTTGTAGCATCTAAAGCAACCATAGTGCCATCGTTCTGTGTTAAAAATATTTTACCATCACCATAACCTAGACCACGTGAAACGTTATCGCAGCATAAAACAGCTTGCACTGCTGGGTCTTGTTTTGGAAAATATGACCAAACGATTTTTTGTTCATCGTTTAAATCAAGTGCATACACGTTGTTTGGAAATGCTGTATGAACATACATCATATTACCAATAACAAGAGGTGAACCTTCATGACCACGGTTTACACCCGTCGCGAATGTCCAAGCCATTTTTAAATTTTTAACGTTACCTTTGTTTACTTGAGCCAGAGCGCTGTAGCCATGGTTCATCATATCACCACGTGGGTGTGCCCAGTTATTAGGGTTTGCCATTGCAGCCTCTTGATCAGCGGCTGCTGATGCGACCATTGGCATCATAGCAGATAGACCAGCTACTAAGCCTAGTGCTAATTTGATCTTGTTGATTTGCATATTAATCTCCAAAATTGAACTACTTGTTAATAAGTTTAAGGGTTCAAAAACAACTTCCATTACCGCTTTACTTTTGAGCAACCTAAAGTTAAATACAAAGCAGAAGCTATTTTTACGCACATTCTCAGACGTGCATGCAGTACTATATTCCGCACTAAAATAAATTGCAATATATTTGTTACAAATTGATTACATTTATTTCAAAAAACTGGCTTTTTCTTTGCATCATGATGACTATAGGTAGCATTACCACTTTACAAAACATCTTATTTATAATAATATTATTTATAATCAATAACATAGGTTAAATACGCCATGCAACAAAATTGCTATGAACTCTATCCGTTTATAGAACCCATTACAAAAAACTTTATAACTGTAAGCGATATTCACAAAGTTTATTATGAAGTTTGTGGAAACCCCAATGGCAAGCCAGTGGTTTTTTTGCATGGTGGGCCTGGTAGTGGTTGTAATCCAGCGCAGCGGCGGTTTTTTGACCCTAATATTTATCGCATTATTTTAATTGATCAGCGTGGTTGTGGCCGCAGCCTGCCGTTAGGCGAAACGCAACAAAATACCACCGCTGATTTAGTGCAAGACATGCAAGCTATTAGGCAAGCACTAAGCATAGATCAATGGTTAGTGTTTGGTGGCTCTTGGGGGAGTACCTTAGCGCTTTGTTATGCATTAGCGTACCCAAAAACGGTTACTGGGCTTATTTTGCGCGGCATATTTTTAAGCCGTCCCTCTGAGTTACATTGGTTTTTGGGTGAAGTTAAATTGTTTTTTCCTGAGCAATGGCAAAGTTTGTGCGATTACTTGCCACAAGATAAAAGACATAATGTTTTTGAGGCTTATGAAGCGCTGATTTTTTCTAGCGATATTAATATCAATACGCCTGCTGCCATTCGATGGAATGCATTTGAAGCTAGCATCATGAGCTTGCACCCTAGACCAAGCAACAACGAGGCTGAAGTGAACGGTGAGATTGAATTAGCGCGTGCGCGCATTCAAATACATTATATTCAGAATCATTGTTTTGTAGGTGAGCGCGATTTATTAGCTGAAGCCAAAGCTAAGCTCAGCCATATTCCAACCGCAATTATACAAGGCCGCTATGACATGGTTTGCCCACCGATTAGCGCATGGGAATTAGCCCAAGCGATGCCACATGCAGTACTCAATATGGTAGCCGACGCTGGTCACTCTGCCATGGATGCCAGTTTAACTTCTGCGCTTGTTGCGGCTACTGAGCAATTTAAAAACTTTGATAAATGATTTGATGATGCATTACTACCATACATGACCAACATGTAAGACTATTGACAATACATTGATATTACGCAAAATAGACAAACTAATATCGCTTATCATATAAAGCTCATGGCTAAATTAACACCAAAATTTGCACCGCAACCCAGCCAATTAGAAATGCAGCCTATTTTGCATTTTTTTAACACAGGTAAATTAGCTGACGCAGAAGCCGCTGCTAAAAAATTAGCCGCGCGTTATCCGCAGGCTTTAATTTTGCATCAAGTATTAGGGCTTTCACTAGATGGCTTAGGCCGCTACGCAGATGCAGTAGAAAGCTATACCAATGCGCTAGCGATTCAGCCTAACACCCCTGATTTACACTTCAACCTTGGTATTGCTCAAGCAAATCTGGGCAATGTTGAAGCCGCTGAAAAAAGCTATTTACAAGCGATTAAGCTACAGCCTCGTTTTTTTGAAGCGCACGGCAACCTTGGCACGGTACTACAAAAACAAGGTCGGCTTGAGCAAGCCATTGTCAGTTACCAAACGGCATTGAGTATTCATGAAGATGCGCGCGGCCACTTTAATCTTGCTACCGCTTTACGTGATACAGGGAAATTAGACGATGCGATTTCTCATTTTGAGCGTGCGATTGCACTTTTCCCAAATTATGTGGATGCGCATAATTATTTAGGCGAGTGTTATCGCGACCAAGGTAATATGGATGACGCCATCAACAAGTATTTAGAAGCCCTAGCACTCAACCCCAACCATGCTGGGGCTAATTATAATATGGGCGAGTTTTTATATTTGGCTGGGCGCTTTGATGAAGCGGCCGATTATTTAGAACGCTCTCAACTAGATGATTGGCGAGAACGTGCTTTGTATTGCACCTATAAAGCGCAACATTTTGTGGCATTTAAGTCTAAGCTTGATGACATTGTTCAAGCAAATACCAAACATACTGCGCCATTTTTGCAGACGCTCTCAACCCATTATGCCACCAACTTTGGGGTTGAAGACCGCTATAATTTCTGTAAAAACGGTTTTGATTTCGTTTATCAAAAAAGTATTACTGAGTTGGCTGAACCTAACAGCCAATTTTTAAGCGATTTACTGCGAGATATTGAAAACACGGCTATCGAAACCCGTGCACAAGCCATGGTTATTAATGGTAAACAGTCAGCGGGCAATTTGTTTAAGCGCCCCGAAGCCTCTTTTAGAAAGTTAGCTGAAATTGTCAAACAAGAGTTTATTCATTATAAAAATAAATTTGCGGGTGCCGATTGTGAGCTGATTAAATCTTTTCCACAAACATTAGAGTTTACCAGCTCATGGTATGTACGATTACGCCGTGGTGGTTTTGTGGATAGACATATTCATGAAGTTGGTTGGATTAGTGGTGCGGTGTATTTGGTCTTACCCAAAGATTGCAAAGACCCTTTAGAAGGCTGCTTTGAATATGGATTGCATGGCGATAATTATCCACAGCAGCATCAAAACTTTCCAACTGGTATTGCCAGCCTCAAAGTGGGCGATATTGTATTATTTCCATCTTCACTATTTCATCGTACGATTCCGTTTAATTCAAACGAAGAACGCATCTGCATTGCCTTTGACTTAAAACCAGAGGGTGATATTTTTTTCCGATCTAGTTACTAACAATCGCCCGAGCAAAATTCACTGCCCTGCGAGCCGCATGCAGACTGGCTTGCAGAGCAGGTGAAATAAAGAATACTGTATTTAATCCTTAATCTCATTAAAAACCCCTAAGTATCGCTATTCTTAAAATATTATTTCGCCTAATTTTTGCGTGAAATACAACAACCCTATTCAATCAGCGTGAGCCATCGCTTGCCTGATGCAAGTCAAATTAGTTTGACCCTGTTTCCTATAAAATTCACCCACGAAATTAATTTGTATATTTAGAAAAGGGAAATTAAGCATGAAAAAATCGTTATTAGTGTAGTACTTGCTGCGGTCTTTTTGCCGACATTAGCACAAGCTGAAACAGGTGATATTGTGGTGCGTTTACGCGCAACACATGTAGCACCAGATGAAAGTAGTAATTTAGGGGCGCAAACAAATGCCACCTACGATGCGGGGGTATCAGATGTAGTATACGGTGCAGGTGGCGCAGGTGCGCGCTTAGAAGTGGGTAGTAACACAATCCCATAAATTGATTTCTCATATTACTTCAACAAAAATATTGCAGCCGAATTAATATTAGCCCTTGGTACTCGTCACGATGTCAGTATTGGCAGAATGGGCGCAGGTGCAGCGATTACTGCATCAGATTTAGGTAGCGTTAATTTATTACCGCCAACATTAACGGCACAATGGCACTTTAAGCCAGTTCAAACCTTTGACCCATACGTAGGCGCGGGTGCGGCTTTTGTTTTAGGGATGGGTCGTAGCTTGACAGCCCAAGTGGCTGGCGGTAGAGCCATTCGCATTGACAGAAATAGTTTTGGCGGCGTGCTTCAAGCTGGTGTTGATATTAACCTTAAAGATAAATGGCTATTAAACGTGGATGTTAAAAAATTGATAGTTTAGATATTGACCCTTGGGTGGTCAGTATTGGTTTTGGTAAAAAATTCTAAATATAGCGCAATGATTGCTTAAATTATATTCAATCTTTCTGAGTTTTCCCACTCGCCTCTGTGATTTTTTGCAGGGGCGTTTTTACCAAAAAAAGCATACCTTTGTTTTAGCACCCCGCTAAACGGCCTACTGTGCGGCTTCCAGAGGCATGAAAATCTCTCGTAGCATTTTTGCGCTATTATTTAATGAATTTTTAGTGCTTAGTTGCACCACACTTTGGTGTGATGCATTAAATCCATCCAAATCGCCCAGCCTGATGCTGCGGCTAGCAATAAACCCGCGAGGCGCATACTGGTGTCTTCTGAAACGGCTAACTTGCCGCCTTTTAATTTCAACCAAAGCATAGGCCCTAACATTAATGAAACGCTGGTGCCTAGCGCAAACGATGCCATACTGAACGCGCCATTGATTGGGTTAGCATTGAGAGAAGCGACCAATAAGGCTGAATAAAGCAATCCGCAAGGCATGAGTGCCCAACACACGCCAGTGATAAACACTCCGCCTGGCTGGTTTGATAGTTTCAGTACTTGCGTCCAAACTTTGCGCCCAACATCATCTGCCCATGATGGCTGACGCGCATAGATGAGCAAAATTAAACCCCAAGCCAACACTAATACGTGAAAAAAAGTCCATAGCGGATGCAAAGCTGTGGTTTGGCTAGAAAACCAAGCGAGACTTTTGACAGAGCCCGCCGCTAGCGCACCCAATGCGGCATAGCCCAACAACCTACCCGCATGAAACTTCCAGATTTGCCAGCCATGGGTTGAGCTTTGTTGTAGGCTCGCACAAGCAGCACCGCACATGGCAATGCAGTGCGGCCCGCCAGCTAAGCCCATGAGAAATGTGGTAACAACTAATGGTGATTGCATATAAATGCAATTTTAGTTGATTTTGATTACTTTAGATAATTTTACTAAAGCGCGCCCGATTTCTATCTGCTTGTAAGTAACGGTCAAATACCATGGCAATGGCGCGGACAAAAAACCAACCCATCTCTGTCACTGTTAGCCCTTCATCATCAAGCTCCACCATGCCTGAGGCCTCTTGCTCGGTCAGTAAAGCTAACTCACTAGCAAAATAAGTTTTAAAGTCAATCAGGTAAGCAAGCTCAATTGCCTCATATTGCAACTCGCCTTGGCACATAATGGCCATAATGACGGCTTTGCGCACTAAATCATCATGCGTTAATGCTAAGCCTCGCACAATCGGTAAATGATCATGCGTAAGTGTATCGTAATATGCCTCTAAGGTTTTTGCATTCTGACTATAAGTATTCCCTACGCGACCAATGGCAGATACACCCAAGCTGATTAAATCGCAGTCTGGTTGCGTGCTATATCCTTGAAAATTACGATGTAATCGGCCTTGACGCTTTGCAATGGCTAAGTCGTTTTCTGGTAAGGCAAAGTGATCCATGCCGACATAAACGTATCCAGCATCCAGCAATACCGACAAAGCGTCTGCTAACATGGTGATTTTATCTGCGGCTTTTGGTAGGGCGTAGGTGTCAATTCTGCGCTGTGGCTTAAACCGTTCTGGCAAATGCGCATAAGCATATAAAGCCACTCTATCAGGCTTAAGTGATACGATTTCACTTAAAGTACATGCAAACGAGGCGGGCGTTTGCTTAGGCAAGCCATAAATTAAATCCACATTCACTGAATCAAATTTTAAGCGGCGTGCCGTTTCTACTAATGAAAATACTTGGCTTTTAGGTTGAATGCGATGTACCGCTTTTTGTACTTCAGGGTCGAAGTCTTGCACGCCAAAACTTAAACGATTAAACCCCAGTGTAGACAAATGTGCCAAGCGCTCGTCGTTTACTGTGCGTGGGTCAACTTCTATAGAATACTCACCCCCTTCTGCAAAATCAAAGCACTCTTTTAACATCGCTATCAATTCAGTTAGCTCAGCATCTGAGAAAAATGTAGGCGAGCCACCACCCAAGTGTAGCTGTGAAATTGTTTTACCAGCCCCTAAATGTTCAATTTGCAATGCTAGCTCACGACGTAAATAAATTAAATACTCAGCACTACGTTCATGATGTTTAGTGACAATTTTATTACATGCGCAAAAAAAACAAAGTGACTCGCAAAATGGAATATGCACATAAACAGAAAGCGGCTGATTGCCTCCACTCATTTTACGTTGCGTTAATGCTAATTTATATGAATCTTCAGTAAAGGCTTCTATAAACTGATCAGCGGTAGGATATGAAGTGTAGCGTGGGCCAGCAACATCATACTTTTGCAATATTTCTGTTGAAATGCCAAGTGTTGTCACTTCAATCGTATCTGCTGGCGCCTTTATGGTGATGTTTCTCATCAGTTTGCCTCCAAAAGCTAGATGCTAACTATGCCAGCTTTGCTAGCTAGGATATTGATGTATATCAAATATCTTTAACGAGATAATGCGCAATTAGCTAGCGTTGTATTAACTAAAGCGTTATGCTAATACCATCTACACAGGCACTAAAAATGAACTTAGAAACTACTCAAGAAAAAATTAACGATAAGCTTTCAACGTTAACTGCCAGCACATTAAAGATTGCATGTTCAAACTGCAATCTTAAAGAACTCTGCATGCCAGTTAACCTTAAAGAAGAAGACATGCACAGACTTGATGCAGTCGTCGCAAAACGCCGCAAAGTTAAGCAAGGTGACCAGCTTTTTACTGCGGGTGATTCGTTTAAATCTCTTTATGCGATTCGTACAGGTTTTTTTAAAACATGTATTGCTACTGAAGATGGCCGCGAGCAAGTTACAGGCTTTCAAATGGCAGGTGAAATTATTGGCCTTGATGGTATCGTAACCGATCACCACAACTGTAGCGCTGTTGCACTTGAAGATGCAGAAGTTTGTGTAATGCCTTTTGAGAACATTGAAGAATTATCGCGTGAATTCCCAGTGCTACAACGCCACGTACATAAAATCATGAGCCGTGAGATAGTCCGTGAAAATGGCGTGATGATGCTACTCGGTAATATGCGCGCTGAGGAACGTCTTGCTGCATTTTTACTGAACCTAACGCAACGTTTACACACTAGAGGTTTTTCTCAAACAGAACTGACGCTCAGGATGACAAGAGAAGAAATAGGCAGTTATTTAGGCATGAAATTAGAAACGGTTAGTCGTACTTTTTCTAAGTTCAGTGATGAAGGCATCATCGAAGTAAAACAGCGCTATGTAAAAATATTAGACTTAGAGGCGTTAAAGAAAATATTTAACCCTCAACCCAGCGCATAAATTACCGTTGTTTTGTCAGCAAGATTATTAATCATGCATAGGCTTAATGCCTGTGGCAGCATGGTTTCTAGCTTGATTAGCAGGCGCCATTGAGTCACGTTGTTCATCTAAAGTCTTGTTAATTTCAATGCCATGCTGATAATAATTGTCATCGATGACTGGGTCAGGTCGGCTAATGGCTAGATATAGTGTATAAAACCCTGCAAAAACAACGATTAACGGACCTGAAATAAGTAGCCAGACATAGCCATACTTCCACCATGGCTTGGTGTCTTCTACTTTGCTTGTAGTTTTACTCATTCAACAAATTCCTTCATTTATTAACTTGCTCAGTAAGTTAGATAACGTTATTGTGTCACTAAAAAGACAGATTTTTCGGTGACAACCTCGTTACTTTCAGTTGCTAGCACTTCAAATTGAATTTTATGCGATCCTGAGTCCATCGACCCATCAGGAATTTTTAAATCTACAACTACCCAACGAGATTCTGTTGGTTTAACTTCAAACGTTTTCTGCTGACCAGCACCTTCTTGTGCGCTTGCCTCAATTTCAACATCTTTTAAACCGTTCACTTTTAGTTCGTAATGTTGCGTATTTTCAGTCGCATTCATAATTTGCATACGATAAACATTTTCAATTTTTCCATCTGATGTCATACGCGCCATTACACCGTCTCGCACAACATTAACTCGATAAGACGGTTTAACCCACAAGCTAGCTAATAAACCAACAATTAGCAAAGTCAACACTCCAGTATAGATTAAAACGCGTGGACGTTTAATATGCTGCAAAACTTGACTATCTGTCCATCGATTGGTCATTGCATTTTGCGTTGAAAACTTAATTAGCCCAGGCTCGTAGCCCATTTTATCCATGACAGTGTCGCAAACATCTGCACATGCACCGCACTGAATACACTCATATTGCAAGCCTTGTCTGATATCAATCCCTGTTGGGCACACTTGCACGCAAAGGCTACAATCTACGCAAGCACCAAGCTTAGACTCTGCTAGTACTGCTTTACGTGAACGACCACCACGTGGTTCACCACGAATATTGTCATAAGTGACGATTAAAGTATCATCATCAAACATGGCACTTTGAAAGCGCGCATAAGGGCACATGTATTTACATACTTGTTCACGCATAAAACCAGCATTACCATACGTTGCAAAGCCATAAAATACCACCCAGAAAGTCTCCCAAGGGCCAAGGTTAAGGCTGATAAAACTACTTGCTAGCTCACGTATTGGCGTGAAATACCCAACAAAAGTAAAACCCGTAAAAAGTGAAAATACTATCCAAACAAAATGTTTTTTAAATTTGATAAAAAACTTTTTAGCAGTCATGGGCGACTCGTCCAAGCGCATACGCGCAGGTCGGTCACCTTCAATTTTAGCTTCTATCCAAAGAAAAATTTCGGTATAGACCGTTTGTGGGCAAGTGAAGCCGCACCATAAGCGCCCCGCAACCGCTGTGAATAAAAATAGTGCTAATGCAGATATAATCAGTATTAATGCAAGATATATTAAATCTTGCGGGTAAAAAACAAAGTTAAATATATAGAAGCGTTGTGACTCTAGCTCAAATAACAAGGCTTGTCGGCTGCCCCAATTTATCCAAGGGATGCCGTAAAAGAACAATTGAGTAAGCCACACCATCACCCAACGCCAATTAGTGAATAAACCCGTTACATTACGTGGATAAATTTTCCCCTCAGATTTGTATAGCGACATCTTCACTAAGTCTAAAGGTATCGCTTGTTCGGTTACTTTATCCGTAGCATTTACTACGGGGTCTTTGCTCATATGCTACCTTAATTATCCAATCACTTTATTTATTAGAAAAACCCCATACATAAGCGGTTAAGACTTTGATTTGCTCAGGAGTAAACTTACCTTCCCAAGCTGGCATTTGGTTCACTTTACCTTCATTTACACGCTTAATAATTGCAGCTTCACCAGAACCATGTAGCCAAATATTATCGGTTAAATTTGGCGCACCTATGTCTGAGTTTCCTTTACCATCGGCGCCATGACATGCTGCGCAAACCGCAAACTTTTCTTTACCTAACGCAACACGCCCTGAATCATGTATGCTGCCTGACAAGCTTAGAACATAATTTGCCACATTTTTAACGTCTTCTGGCGTACCCACAGCGCCAGCCATCGGAGGCATCATACCGATGCGCCCATTAGTGATTGTTTCTTGTATTTTTTCGGGTGACCCGCCATGCAACCAGTCTTTATCCGTTAAATTTGGAAAACCTCGGCTACCTTTTGCGTCAGAGCCATGGCATTGCGCACAATTATTCATGAACAAGCGCTCACCAATGGCTTTTGCTTCAGGATTTTTTGCTAAATCTTCCACTTTCATTGCAACAAATTTTGCGTATAGCGGCTCTAAAGCCTTGTTAGCTGTTGCAACTTCAGCATCGTATTGATTTACGGAAGTCCAGCCAAATTTACCTGCATAAGTACCAGCGCCAGGGTATAAAAATAAATAACCAAGTGCAAAAATAATGGTGAGTATGAACATGCCTACCCACCAACGTGGCATTGGATTATTCATTTCACGAAGATCCTCATCCCAAACGTGACCACTTGTGTTATCACCATTAGTGCTGTCAACCTTAATCGTACTTGTTAGCCATAACAGTAGCCCACATCCTAAAATGCCCCCTACTGCAATGACAGTAATAAATATTGGCCAAAAACTACTTGTAAAATCACTCATTATATTTTCCCTTAGAATTTTTTGGCTCAGTCAAATTAGTAAAAAATAAGCTCACCAATCTGGCCGCACTCCCAACACCCTTACTTAATCTTCTTTAAAAGGTAGTTCAGCGGCATCCTTAAAGTCGTCTGACTTTCTGTTGCGCCAAACCCAAATCATTATTCCTAAAAAAACCAAAAAACTAACGATGGTTACAATAATACGTAATGCACTGATGTCCATGATTACCTCTCCTTACTTCAGATGAATACCTAGGCCTTGTAAGTAAGCAATGAGCGCATCAGCCTCTGTTTTACCTTTCACTGCTTCAGTAGCGCCAGCAATATCAGCATCTGTATATGGAACACCGACTTCACGCAATGCTTTCATGTGCGATGGCATTGCTTCAGCATCCACTAAAGTTTTATCTAACCATGGGTAGGCGGGCATAATTGAAGCTGGTACTAAATCACGTGGGTTATTTAAATGGATACGTTGCCAATCATCACTATATCGCCCACCAACACGTGCTAAATCTGGGCCAGTACGCTTACTTCCCCATTGAAACGGGTGATCATATACAGACTCGCCTGCCACCGAATAATGACCATAACGCAAGGTTTCAGCACGGAATGGTCGTATCATTTGTGAATGACAGTTATAACAGCCTTCACGTTGGTATATATCACGCCCTGCCAACTGTATTGATGTATATGGCATGAGGCCTTTAATCGGTTCCGTCGTTGATTTTTGGAAGAATAGTGGCACAATTTCCACCAACCCACCAAGTGAAACGGTAATCAAGATGAGTACCACCATTAAAAAACTATTGGTTTCAACTTTTTCGTGACTAAACCCGCTATTTTTATTGCTATTTGTATTAGACATATTACTTATCCTTAAGCATGTGCGTGAACTGCTGGAATGACTGCTATCGCGGCTTTACCGTTGCTTGCCGTTTTTAAGGTATTCCACAACATAATGCACATGCCGCTCAGGTACAACAATCCACCTAACACACGAATCATATAATAAGGCGTTTTAGCTTCAACAGATTGAATAAAGGTAAAAGTTAAAGTACCATCAGGGCTAATCGCGCGCCACATCAAACCTTCCATCACGCCAGAAATCCACAATGCTGCGATATACAACACAATGCCAACTGTAGCCAACCAAAAATGCCATTCAATTGCTTTTACACTATACATTTGTTTTTGACCAAATAAACGAGGGATCATATAGTACAGTGCACCCATTGAAACTAAGCCCACCCAGCCAAGCGCTCCCGAGTGCACATGACCTACCGTCCAATCAGTGTAGTGTGAAAGTGAGTTAACCGTTTTAATCGCCATCATTGGCCCCTCAAAAGTACTCATACCATAGAAGGAGAGTGAAACGACGAGGAAGCGCAACACTGGATCTGTACGTAATTTATGCCAAGCACCAGACATGGTCATCATGCCATTAATCATACCGCCCCAGCTTGGCGCTAGTAGAACGAGAGAGAATACCATTCCTATAGATTGCGTCCAATCAGGTAATGCGGTGTAGTGTAGGTGATGCGGGCCTGCCCACATATAAGTGAAAATAAGCGCCCAAAAATGAATGATAGATAAGCTATATGAGTAAACTGGACGTTCAGCTTGCTTAGGCACAAAGTAGTACATTATTCCTAAGAAACCTGCCGTTAAGAAAAACCCTACCGCGTTGTGACCATACCACCATTGCACCATCGCATCTTGAACACCAGCGTATGCTGAATATGACTTCCATAAACTAGCTGGCATTGCCGCGCTATTGACGATATGCAATAAGGCAACCGTTAAAATAAATGCCCCAAAAAACCAGTTTGCCACATAAATATGTTTAACACGACGTTTTGCAATCGTGCCAAAAAACACTACCGCATAACTCACCCACACTACGGCTATCAGCAAATCAATTGGCCACTCTAGCTCAGCATACTCTTTACTTTGCGTGTACCCCAAAGGTAAAGAAATTGCCGCTGCAACAATCACCAACTGCCAACCCCAAAAGGTAAATGAAGCGAGCTTAGGCATAAATAAACTGGTTTGACAGGTGCGCTGCACCACAAAATAAGAAGTCGCAATCAAAGTACAACCACCAAATGCAAAAATAACCGCATTTGTATGTAGTGGACGTAGGCGTCCAAAACTTGTCCAAGGCAACCCTAAGTTAAGTTCTGGCCAAACCAGTTGCGAGGCAATAATCACCCCCACCAGCATGCCAACCACCCCCCAAACCACGGCCATGATTGAAAATTGCCTAATTACACCATCATGATAGATATCCGATTGTGAATGAGTCACCTGCATTTTACTCCCCTTAAACTTACTAAATTTTATACAACTCAGTTATAACCACTATATGACATATTATTGTAGTATTTTATGCCTTGATTTGACTTACATCAATAGCTAAGCAAATCGATAGAATTAAACTGCAAATAAGGGATTTCATCCCTATTTGCCAACATTTTTTCATGTTAGATCCTGCACAAGCTACTAAAAACTATTTGCAGTTTAGTAACATGAAAACCTGAGATTTTATTATATCAAAAAATATAATGATTACGATTTATAATAAAAATTTTATTACGATTGACATCGTAAATTAAAGACATTTACATATCAGTTACAATATAACATTTCCACTCAATGCACACTTGGTTGAATACCACATTTTAGGGTGACTAGCAGGACGGTATTGATTAGCTTACCTTATACTTTTATCCCTTGTTCGAGGTTAAAGTTTCCAATAGTGATCAACAAGTAAAGCCACAAATAATAAGGTTAAATAAATAATCGAATATCTAAAAGTACGCTTAGCCAGCGCGTCAGAATACTGTCGATATAAGGTCACAACATACGCCATAAATACTACATCAAGCGCCAACGCCGCAAATAAGTAAATCAATCCGCTCATACCGAGCCCGTAAGGCATTAATGAAACTGCCACCAAAATTATAGTGTAGAGCAAAATATGCAATAAGGTAAAAGCTTCACCATGCGTAACTGGCAGCATTGGCATGCCTACTTTAGCGTACTCTTCACGCCGATATAAAGCCAAAGCCCAAAAGTGTGGTGGCGTCCAGGCAAATATAATTAAGAACATGATAAGTGACTCAGGTGATACGGTATTTGTAACGGCAGCCCAGCCTAAAATGGGTGGCATTGCCCCAGACGCGCCGCCAATGACAATATTCATTGGTGTGGCAGGTTTAAGAAATACTGTGTAAATCACCGCATAGCCAACAAATGTTGCGAGCGTAAGCCACATGGTGAGTGGATTGACAAAGTAATATAAGATAGCTAAGCCAGTACCGCCAAGCAAAGTAGCAAATATGGCAGTTTCATTAGATGACACTTGGCCAGCTGGCAAAGGTCGTCCACGTGTGCGCGCCATAACTGCATCAATTTTTTGCTCTATCAAGCAATTAAAGGCAGCTGCAGCACCAGAAGCGCACGCAATACCAACGGTAGTGGACAGAAGCAAAGGCCATGGCACCATCGCTGGCACTGCTAAAAACATCCCAATAATAGCGGTAAATACGATTAATGAAGTCACTCGCGGTTTACAAAGTGCAAAAAAATTCTTAATGCTAAAGGGTAGCTTTTTAACTAGGTTCATTGTAGTTACGCTCATCAATTTCTCTCAATATATTAACGTCTAGTTTGATAAGTAATTTTGCTATTAATTACCACGACCGTAATGACTAATATTGCCGCACCCAAATTATGGGCAACGGCTAATATCAAAGGTAAATGTAATACTAAATTGGCAATACCAAGACTAATTTGCATTAACAAAACCACTAGTAGCAATAGACTCAACGATTTCAATGTTGGCACGCTGAGCAGTTTTAATGCCAAACCAGCTAAATACAAAAATACAAACAATGCGCCAACGCGATGCGCCCATTGAATGGCTGTTAATGATGCTAAGGTTAAATTTCCACCATCTGCACTTTGTCCTAATTCACGTACTAAATGAAATGCATCTTTAAAATCCATATCTGGCACCCAAGCACCATGACAAGTTGGAAAATCTGTACAGGCAAGCGCAGCATAATTAGTGCTTGTCCAACCCCCTAAAAATATCTGCCCTAACAAAACTAACAAAGCTAACCTGATTGCAATAGTCACATTTGCTGATACAACAAGATTATTTAACTTTCCCCAATGCCGATGCGCAATCCAAGTTAGCATGCCCAGTGTTGTCATACCGCCAATTAAGTGAGCACTAACGATGACGGGCTTCAGTAACAATGTGACAGTCCACATTCCAAGCAAGGCTTGAAACACAATCAGTATCAATAATAAAGTCGTTAAATTTGGCGAAACCTTTATACTTTCTCTAGCCTTCCAGCCGAGTATAAATAAACTGAGCACCACCAAGCCTAAGCCTCCAGCCAAGTACCGATGCGCCATCTCTTTCCACGCTTTTCCAGCCTCAACGGGCTTATTTGGAAAAATGAACTGAGCTTTTTCAATGGCCGACACACTTTCTGGCACCGTAAGTGTACCATAACAACCTGGCCAATCTGGACAGCCTAAGCCTGCATCAGAAAGACGAACGTAAGCGCCTAACACCACAACACAAAGGGCAACGATTGCCCCAATTAAGCTCAAACGTTTAAATAACTGATATGTCATTAACCTGCCCAAGAATATTTCATCAAACGCACAATATCTTTACGAATTAACGCGGGGTCAACTGCTGCATCATATCGCATCATTAAAAAACCTCTTGGATCAACCAAGTAGAGCTTATCTGCACTAATCGCCTGTATATTTGGCTCGTTAAACTGTTCACTTAAGAGATTGAGTGCATCTGCGGGTTGATTTACAATGAGTAACTCAGGGTGAATTTGCAAGATTTCACTAACCTCAGCTTGAGATGTAATCAGCACACGCTGCATTCGTGGAATATCTTTATATAAACTAACGTGTATTTGTCGCATGTTTCTTAGTTTTGTTTTACATTTTTCTTCGCAAGTGGTCGTGACATAGACCATGCTCCATTTATCTATCCAAATATCCGCATTTAAACTTTTACCGTCACTCATTTTTAAATTGTTTGGCATTTGTAACGAATGTGCTGGCGTTACAAGCGCTCCCACACTAGCGCCTTGTGGATGCCAGTCATACTTATACATTCCAATCACTACAATAATAGGAACAATAAAAAATATTAGCATGCTAAAGAAAATCCACCGCCCTTTACGTTGGCGTTCAAGATATTGACTATTTTCTATTTCAACTTGCATTTTTTAATGTGTCCTATGCTATTGCTTATTTTTTTAAAACTTGTAAAAATATAAATGAATATACTGGCTCCGGCAAATCCAAACCATTGATAGGCATAACCTAAATTGCTAGCAATCTTACTGGCAGGTATATCCCAATGCCTAACAAACCCACCTGCTTGACTTTTTTCATCTAACTTAATAATTACAGGCAGCAAATTTGGGATAATTTTTTGATATCGATCCACATCCAAATACTGCCAAACCTTAGTTTCAGCTTGTTTTTGTTCTGGTGTTTCTAATGTAAATATTTTTTTATTGGGCAACCAAAGCTGCCCCGTAATCTCCAAGCGAACAGTAGGTGTTTTAAATTCTGGCACAGCATTACGGTTTGCCAAGCCAGCAATCCAACCTCGATTAATTAGCACCGCATCGCTTCTGCCTTCTAACTTTAAAGGCGTAATCACATAAAAACCAGCCTGATCGGCCTCAATTTGGTTATCAATTAAAATTTGATGTTCTAAATCATACTGGCCATATAGACGTACTTTTTTATATTGCAGTTCACTTAAATCTTCATTACGCTTGGGCAACTGTGTTAATTCATCTTTTGCATTGAGCGCATACTGCGCTTGTATTTGTTGTTTTAGCGTGGCTTTTTGATACTGCCACAAGCCCAACTTAATAAATAGTGGCACACATACTAATAAAATGAGCGCCCCTTGCCTGCTTGGCCTAAATGAATACTGCGATAATCTAAATTGCTTTTGTGTCATATGCCCCGCATAATGTCATATCAATCAAAAGGATACTCATTATGTTAGTAAAGATTATCATTGTACTGGTTTTATTGGTGATTATCGGCAGTCTTGCATCAGCTTTATTTTTCTTAATGAAAAACAAAGGTAATAACGATGACCGTACTGCCAAAGCATTAACGTTTCGCATCGGCTTATCTATTGCATTATTTATAGGCTTAATTACTGCTGGTTACTTTGGCTTAATTGGTCATTCACTATAAAGCTTGTAGCACTTAAATAAAAAGGGCGATGCATAATGCACCGCCCTTTATTATTTTGCGGAAACTTCTAACAGTCTATTGAGTTTATAGCATATAAACAAAGATAAACAAGCCTAACCATACCACGTCCACAAAGTGCCAATACCAAGCCACTCCTTCAAATCCAAAATGATTTTCAGGTGTGAAGTGGCCTTTCATGCAGCGTATTAAAATGACAATCAACATGGTGGTACCTAGCAGCACATGAAAGCCATGAAACCCTGTCAGCATAAAGAATGTTGCACCATAAGCGCCAGACCCTAGCGTTAAGCCCATTTCTGTATACGCCTCATGATACTCAGTAGCTTGGCAGTATAGGAATGCTATGCCTAAAGCTACTGTTAATGCCATACCAATGATTAATTGCCTACGATTTTTCTTAATCAAGCCCCAATGCGCCCACGTAATGGTAGCACCAGAAGTTAATAACAGTATCGTATTAATTAATGGCAGACCCTTCCAATGCATAGGATGAAAATTGGCGGGTGGTGTATACAATGAACCCAAGACACTACCTCCTGGGCCTAGTGATGGCCATGTACCTACAAAGTCTTTATAGGGTGTTATATCTGGCATATAACTGGCCAATGCTGGAACGGATAAGATGCGCATATAGAACAATGCGCCAAAAAATGCAGCAAAAAAAGCCACTTCTGAGCATATAAATACGATCATGCCGATTCGAAACGATTTATCTTCCCAACCTTTGAACTTCCCAGTCAAGCTTTCATTGATGATGGAGCCCATCCATTTAAAAACCATGCTGATTATGACGACAAAACCAAAAATCATCATCCATTTACCAGGGCTTTGTAAATAGGCTAAATCTTTATTTTTATCCATAGCCACACTAAAAACAAAACCTGTAGCTAAGCTCAAAACACCAGCCGAGATGATAGCAGGGTAAATTGCACCATGTGGTACGAAATAATGATGATTTGAATGTGTTGCCATCTAACGCTCCTATTTATAAGTATTACAACTTTTGCAATAAAACTTATATTGATATCAAAATTTTTCGTTCGTTTCTAACTAGCTTTAAAGAACGAATAAGACAAAGTCATCTCACTGACGTCTTTAGGCAAATCTGGGCTGATATAAAACCGTAAAGGCATCACTTTATCTTCACCTGGTTTTAATGTTTGTCTTTGAAAACAAAAACATTCAATTTTCTTCAAATAGGCAGCGGCCACTCCAGGTGTTACACTCGGTACTGCTTGCCCAGCCAGCTCTTGACTGGTCGTATTTTTAGCTTCAAATAATACCGTTTCAACTTTACCTGGGTGTAGTTTAATACTGCTTTGTTTCGGGTAAAAGTTCCACCCCAAGCCAGACATGACACTAGTCGTAAATTGTATCGTGACCCAACGTGAGTTATCCTCTTTAGTGCTTCCAAATTCTGTTGCTGAGTTTTTAGTTTTACCATTTAAGCCAGTAGCACTACAAAGCACACTATAAATTGGTACCAAGGCAAAGGCAAAGGCCAGTGAGCCTATCACTATCCAAAGCATTTTAATGCCCAGCTTTTCATTAGCCAATTTTTTGCTATCAGACACACTTATTTCTTTTTTTGTATCTACTTCCATAGTGTAAACATAGAAGCCACATACCATGCCAACGCAATTAAGCCCAGAATGATGGCTATTTTTTTATTACTTTTTACTTCATCTCTATTTTTCATAATCTTTAAAGTTCGCACAGTTAATGTGCGAACTTTAATTACCTTCTATTTAACAACAGGTTGCTCAGTAAAGCTATGGTATGGTGGCGGAGAAGGTAGTGTCCACTCTAAACCTTGTGCCCCCTCCCACACTTGGTCAGTTGCTTTTTTACCGCCTCTTGTACAAGTGATAATATTGTAAACAAATATCAGTTGTGAAAACCCAAGCGCAAATGCAGCAATGGATGAAATCATATTAAATTCAGCGAACTGTAATGCATAGTCAGGGATACGACGCGGCATACCAGCCAAACCTAAGAAGAATTGAGGAATAAATGTCAGATTAAATGAGATCGCAGTTAACCAAAAATGTAATTTACCTAACTTCTCGCTGTACATATGGCCAGTCATTTTTGGCAACCAGTAATAAGTACCCGCCATAATGCCCATAATACCCCCCGCAAACAGCGTGTAATGGAAGTGAGCAACGACAAAATAGCTGTTGTGATATTGCGCATCTGCCGCAACGTCGGCTAATACTAATCCTGTTAAACCACCAATACCGAATAAGATAATCCAACCCACAGTAAACAGCATAGGCGTTTCAAAGCTCATAGAGCCTTTCCACATGGTTTTAATCCAGCAGAAAAATAGTACCGCTAAAGGCAATGAAATTGCCATCGTGCTGTACATAAAATATAACAATGCGGGTACAGGCATACCTGACGTAAAGAAGTGATGCGCCCAAACTACGACGGATAATGCACCAATTGCCCAAAGTGAATACACTTGCGCTTTGTAGCCGTACATTTTTTTACGTGAGAACGTTTCTAATATTTGTGGGACGAAGCCCCAAATTGGTAACAGTAAAATATACACTTCTGGATGACCAAAGAACCAGAATAAATGCTGGAACATAATAGGGTCACCTCCACCAGCAGCACTAAAGAAGTGTGTGCCAAAATGACGATCAGTTAACAACATTGTCACAGCGCCCGCTAATACAGGAATTGTCGCAATGAGTAAAAATGCTGTAATTAACCAGCCCCAGCAGAACATGGGCATTTTCATTAGCGTCATACCTGGGGCACGCATATTAAACAATGTAACAATGATGTTTATAGAGCCTAAAACAGAGGATATCCCGAGCAAATGAATTGCAAAAATAGCAAAATCCACACCAATGCCACCTTGAATTGATAGTGGTGGGTAGAATGTCCAGCCTGTAGCCAATGCGCCATCACCAATGCCAAATAGTGCAAGGGTAAACGGTAACGTTAGTAAGATAGCTGATGGTGGAAGAAGCCAGAACCCCCAGTTATTCAAACGTGGTAAGGCCATATCTGGCGCACCAATTTGCAATGGAATCATCCAGTTAGCAAAGCCAGTGGCTGCAGGCATAAGTGCAGCAAAGATCATAATGAGCGCATGCACGCCAATCAGCTGATTAAAAAACTCTGGATTCATTAATTGCAAACCTGGCTTAAATAACTCAGCACGAATGCCTAAAATCATGCTTCCACCAACAAAGAACATAATTAAAGAAAATGTGAGGTACATAGTACCAATGTCTTTATGATTTGTTGTGGTCAGCCAGCGCATAATGCCTGATGGGTGGTCAGCATGCTCATCATGATGTGCTACTGTACTTGTGCTCATAATGTCTCCTGTACTACTCTTTAAAGTGATTTAAAATTATTGTCGCGCCGCTTTTACTTGTGATGGCTGCACCATATCACCCACGCTATTACCTAAGTCATTACGCTCATAGGTGATGACTTCTGCTATTTCTGTATCCGTTAACGTAGACTTCCATGATGGCATTACATTCTTTCCGTTAAGCACACGATCTAAATGGCTATCTGGCAAGTATTTACCATCTGCACCAAAAATTGGACTGGTAGCAATTTTACTACCTGTTAAGGCAGGGAACGCCCCAGGAACCCCTGCACCCGAAACCTGATGACAAACAGCGCAGTTTTTCTCATAAACACCTTTACCTTCGGCGATTAAGTCTTCTTTAGTCCATTCCTTATCGGCTCCTGCCGCTGCTTTTGCTATCTCTTGTTTTTTTGCAACAACCCAAGCTTTATATTCTGCCATTGGCAAAGCATCAACTACGACGGGCATATAACCATGCCCCTTACCACAAAGCTCTTTACATTGCCCACGGTATGTCCCAGCTTTATCAACTTGCACCCACGTTTCACGCAGAAAACCTGGCACAGCCACACGTGATGAACCGAATTGCGGCACCCACCAATTGTGCAATACGTCAGCAGATGTCATTATAATTCTAACCTTTTCACCCACAGGTAACACTAAATGATTGTCCACCTCCAGCAGGTAATGCTCATCTTTTACGCCAGTGTAACCTTTTTCAGTTTGCTCTTTAGGCGTGGTTAAATTACTAAGAAATTTAATACCCTTTGCATCACCATCTAAGTACTCATACTGCCAACGCCATTGTGATCCTGTGATTTTGATCACCATCTTAGCATTAGCACGTGTATCCTCCATAATAATGACACTACGGTAGGCAGGAATACCCATAATAACGAAGTCTATGAGCAATAAAATGATAAATGGGATAAGCGTCCAAAAAATTTCGACTGCTGTTGACGGTGGCTTGTCAGCTACAGGCTTAAAGTTTTTGCTTTTGCGATGTGAAAATATAGAATAAATCATGATAGCTAATACTGTGACAAATATAATAGCCACAATTAGCATAAATTTATTATGTACTTGCAATGTATCTAAAGCCATTGGTGTTACTGGCTCGGGAAAATTCCAAGAATAATCGGCCATTGCACTAAAAGAAGCCAACATTGCAAACAGCCCTAAACAAATTCTTTTCAACCCCTGCATAAAACTAGCTCCAAAACTTTAGTTAATCTATGTTTTTTAATTTTTGTTTGATTGCTTGCGCAAGCTCAACACGCTGATCATCGTTGATCAAACTTCCACCAAACTCTACTTCTTTACCATGAGAGCTAATAAACAAACCGCTTTTATTTGCAGATTTAGCACTTTGTACAATATTACGCACGCTAACTTGCGCCCAATACCGTTGAAAAACTATTTTACTAATCACACGATCAACCCGCTTTTCAACGACTACACAGTCATTCTCAATAGTGATGCTTTCGAAATCGCTAGAATGCAAATACACGTAGTTAAATGCATAGGCGAATGCTAAGAGTTCTAGCCCAGCAAAAGGCAATACTAGCCATGCACCTAAAAGCGCAAAACTCAACGCTATCAACATGGATACTGCCGTAATAGCCAACATGAGCAAAACATTATCTTTACCAGATAAAGAATTATTTGGCTTTGCTACAATTGTGTACCCTAAATCCAATACCGCCATACACACCTCAACAAGAATCAATCCTTTGAAAGCATGAAAATGAACAAAACCAACACGCCATACACCAATTACGCGTGCGACACTTTGACGCACGTCAAAAATAGCATATAAACGCATTGCACGGCAAGATAAATATTACATTTACAAAACATTTTGAAATAAAAAAGATAACACCTTCAAGTGAGCATTGTATATTTAATGGTAAGCTAAATGATATTAGGATATATTTACATAAGCACAGAGAGCTTGAAAATAGCCTAAAGTGATTGGATGATTGGCTAAGTTAATCGTCTTCTAAAATGCGCGATCCTTCATCTTTTACATCTTCAAATTGACCTGTATGAATTGCCCACCAAAGTCCGCCCAATATGGCAAGAACAAGCATGACTGAAAGTGGTATAAGCAGATAGAGAATGTCCATATTATCGTAGGCTCTGATGGTTAAGTTTGTATTACCAGACTGGTGCTTTAGATAATCGCGCAGCATTTAAAATGACAAGTAGTGAGCTAAGAGCCATGCCCAAGCCAGCAAGCCATGCAGGTAGCATTCCAGCCACAGCTAAAGGTACGCATATTGCATTATAAACTGCCGCCCATATTAAGTTTTGCTTAACAACTCGCATCGTACGTTTTGCTTGATTGATCAACTCTGGCACCATTAACAGCTGGCCACTCATCACAACAAAGTCTGACTGTGCTTGTGCTAATGGTACCGCTTGACCCATGGCAATAGAAACATGCGCGCTAGCTAATACGGGGCCATCATTTAACCCATCGCCAACCATTGCAACATTTAGCCCTTGTTGCTGCAACAGTTGTAAATGTTTTAATTTATCTTGAGGTGAGCAGTTTGCTTGCACTTGCGCGATGCCTAAAGCATTTGCTATTCGAACGACAGACGATTGCATGTCTCCAGACAAGACCTCAACTTGCAAACCTTGCGCTTGTAGTGCTTTAATCGCGGCTTTTGCATCTGGTTTTATCACTTCAGTTAACTCAAAACTCGCTAACCAGCCTTTTTCAGAAGCCAAATACACTTTCGACAAATTATCACCAAGCTCAGTCTTTATTTCACAAAATTTTGCAGAGCCTAATTTAAGTTTACCCAGTGTTGATCCTGCGGTTAAACCTAGCCCAGCCACTTCTTGTACATTGGTTATTTGTATATCCAATTGCAAATCTGCCAACTGTTGACTTGCCAGCACTAATGCCCTAGATACTGGATGCAAAGAGTGCTTTGCCATTGCGCAAGCAAGTTGTAACCCATATTGAACGCTGATGTTTTCTGCTACTAAAACTTCACCAATATCCATTTTATCTTCGGTTAATGTACCCGTTTTATCAAACACTACCGTGCTGATTGTAGTGAGCGCTTCTAATGCTTGCATTTTACGAACTAAAATGCCACTTCGTGCCAAAACACCAGAAGTGGTTAACATCGCGGCAGGGGTAGCTAGAGATAAGGCACATGGGCAAGTAACAATTAATACGGCTACGGCGGCCATTAATGCCCGACCATGATCCACTTGCCACCAATAAGCGGCGGCAGAAGCGGCCGCCAATAACACTACTATCAAAAACGGGCGCGCGATGCGATCAGCCAGTAAGGCCAAGCGTGGCTTTTCAACTGAAACACGCTCCATCAAGGCCACTATTTGCGCGTAGCGTGTTTCTTGTCCAACTTTATCTACGCGCAT
The DNA here is from genome assembly GCA_049662045.1 of Methylophilaceae bacterium. Lineage (GTDB taxonomy): Bacteria > Pseudomonadota > Gammaproteobacteria > Burkholderiales > Methylophilaceae > Methylotenera. The sequence goes on from JBATAW010000091.1 coordinate 62,274, forward strand.
TTGCACCGCAGCTGTTAAGTTATAGCTGCCCGCAATGACTTCTTCTCCTAGTTTTTTAGACACAGCGCGAGATTCGCCCGTCAGTAAGGCTTCATCAGCATTGGTGTCGCCCAAAATAATGGTGCCATCAGCAGGAAAAGACTCCCCTGGCAACACGCGCAATACATCCCCTACGTTTAATCGACGGACGGTAACGCGCTCAAAACTACCATCTGGTTTTAACAGCTCAACACTTGCTGGCAAGCGGCGCATTAAAACATCCAGCGCGCCTGCTGTACGATCACGCATTCTTAGCTCTAACCAACGGCCTGTAAGCAAAAAGAAAACAAACATGGTCAGTGAATCAAAATAGACTTCACCACCCCACCAACCATCAGGTTGAAAAGTCGCGGCAGTACTCACTAAAAAAGTGATTAAAATGCCTAAAGCAACAGGCAGCTCCATACTGACTTGGCGTTGTTTAATATCGTTGAGCGCATTGGTAAAAAATGGCCCAGAAGAAAAAATTAATACGGGCAAGGTTAATATCCAAGAAGCCCATCGTAGTAAGTTACGCATTTCTGAAGTCAAATCACCGCTATTGGCCATATAGGCGGGGTAAGCGTACATCATTACCTGCATCATACAAAAACCTGCTACCAACCAGCGCCAAAGCATTAAGCGTTGGTTTTTTTTGCGTAAATCTAGTGCAAAGGCATCCGATGCGGGCAATGCCCGATAGCCAGATGACTGAACAGCCGATAACCATGCGGATGGCTTAGTTTGCTCGGCTGACCATATAACGCGCGCGCGCCCACTGGTTGCATTGACCTCAGCCCCAGTAACTCCTGTTACTGCCAATAATGCTTTTTCCACTTTAAATGCACAAGCTGCACAATGCATGCCTTCAATGGCTAAGCGTGACTCCCACTCATCAGGCTGATTTTTATTGGGTTGACTAAACCCAGCCCATTCTGAGGCATCGTCTAATGCAGCCCAAACGTGCTCATCTTGCCCTATTTCAGGTAAATTAGAATTGGCAGGCTGACCTTGCATCTGCATTAAATCAGGCGGTTTTAAATTAGGTAATTGCATCAGTGAATTTTACCAGAGGCAAGCCTCATAATATAGCGTTAACTCCCTACATTAAGTTGACCTGTTACAAAGCAAATGGTTTAAATTGAGTGAATCCCTTTTAGGCATCTTGCCAATGTACGCTGACTTTCAAACCACGACCTAACGTAGCTTGACCAAAGTCTAGTTTAGCGCCATGGAGCTCAGCTATACGCTTTACGATAGACAACCCTAAGCCGCTCCCTTGCTCACCACTGGCTGAAACACGGTAAAAACGTTGCTGTACTTGCGCGTGCTCACCATCTTCAATACCAGGACCAGTATCGCTCACTTCAAGTGTCATACCACTGCTGTTATGCAACGCTATAGTAACGCCGCCGCTAATCGTATAACGAATTGCATTATCAATTAAATTACGCAACAAAATACCCAATTGCGCCTCAATACCATTTACAGTGTAAAACTTGCTAGCTTCTAAATCGCTTGCTACTAAGTTTAATGTGATATGTTTTGCTTGAGCCATAGGGGCTAAATCTGCCATGGTGTTAACAGCCAATCGGCGTAAATCAACTGGCTTAAAAGCCTCAGCAGCATGTTCCGGGTCAACTCTTGCCAATGTCAACAGTTGCTCAATCAAATGTGTTGCTCTGTCTACCCCAGTTAGCAGGTTTGCTAGCGCTATATTTCTTTTGCCCGTATCTTGCGTACGTTGCGCCACCTGGGCTTGTATTTTGAGCGCAGCAAGCGGTGTGCGCAGCTCATGCGCAGCATCGGCCGTAAAACGGCGCTCATTTTCAAAAGTTTGGGTTAAACGCGCAAACAAATCATTCAGCGATTGCACCAAAGGAGCGACTTCTTCAGGCACATTGCTCATCGTCATTGGTTGTAATTGACGGGCAGCGCGCTGCTTAACTTCTTGCTTTAATCGATGCAGTGGTTGCAAGCCTGCGCCTATACCAAACCAAAGTAAAATCGCTAAAAAAGGTAGCGCTATCAACGTGGGGACGAGCATTTTCAACGTGATATGACGCGCTAAAGCTTCACGCGCCGCCAGTGGCTCTGCTACCTGAACCATAAACTCATGGCGCGTATCCCAACGGGTAAAAACTCTTAATAAATTTTCACCAATTTTAGTTTCACTAAAGCCTGCTTTGTCGCTAGCCATCCTGTTTGTTGGCGCAGCGGCCGAGTGCAGCAATAAAGTATTTTCATTCCAAATCTGAAAAATGAGTTTTTGCTCATACTCTTCGGTAATGCTAATTTCTTTATCATCATGCTCTACTCTCTCGTGCAGTTCATGGCTGGTTGTGCCTAACAATACTTGCGCAGATTGCGCCAATTGCGTATCAAATAAGCGGTTAACTTCTTCTCGTGATTCAGCATAGGTGAACCAAGCGGCCACTAGCCAAGCGATACTCAGGGCGATGGATAGCAACAACACCAGACGTAAGCGCAGAGAATTCATCAAAGCGTACCGGCCTTATCAATCACATAGCCCACACCACGTATAGTGCGAATTAAATCAGCACCTAATTTTTTGCGTAAATGGTGAATGTGCACTTCTACTGAGTTACTATCCACCTCATCACCCCAGCCGTAAAGGTGCTGCTCTAATTGTTCACGCGAATAAACGCGCCCAGCATGCAATAAAAGCTCGTGTAATAAAGAAAACTCGCGGGCAGATAGTGCTACGGGAACACCCGCTTTAGTCACTTCATGCGTAGATGGAGTTAACGCAGTATCACCAACCAGCAAAGTTTGTGTGATTTGCCCTGCACTGCGACGCAACAGTGCATTCAGGCGGGCGGCGAGTTCATCTAAATCAAAAGGCTTAATTAAATAATCATCCGCACCCGCATTTAAGCCAGCCACACGGTCTGCAACGGTATCGCGCGCGGTTAAAATTAGTACAGGCAACATGGAAGCCCGCCGTAGCCATTTGAGTAAATCTAGGCCATTCAGTTTTGGCAAGCCTAAATCTAACACTAATAATGCATACTCTTCGGTTTCAAGTGCCAGTTTTGCCACTTGTCCATTTTGCGCCCAGTCAACCGCGAAACCTGCTAGTTTTAACCCAGCTTTTATACCATCGCCCAAGAGGGCATCATCTTCAACTAATAAAACGCGCATGTACGCATATTAGCGTGGAATGCTAATTTGTGACTCTGAAAAATCGCCTTTTTCTTGCTTAGCTAGTACTTCATATTGCTTTAGTAACGCTTGAGGTGTTGCCGCAAAAGCACTGATGCCGATTAACAAGGTGACTGAAAATAAACTGATGGGAACGAAGTCGCTACGCATTGCCCTCTCCTTCAGCTAAATGATCTTCTTTTACTTCATACAGATAGCCAGTCACCATCGCTTGCGCTAGCGGGGTTTTATCTTTTTTCTCATGCCAAATTAAAGCAACAATATGCACCACAACAAAACCCATCAAGGCATAGTATATAAACTCATGCGGCGCTTCAAATAGGTCTTCTAACCATGGCATATCGCCTAGCCAAGCATTAAGTGGCCCCATACTCTGCTCAACCGCCGCCAAACCAAGCCCTGTGATTGCCATGATAATCAGCATCAAATACACAGCTAAATACGCACCACTGGCTAAAGTGTTATGCCCAAAACGCGGTTTTACATGGAAATTAAAATGGCGAATGGCATTCCACCACACTGCGGGGTGCCACATATCTGAAAAATGTGCATGTCTAGGACCAATCACGCCCCATATCAAGCGTGCTAACACTCCTAAAACCAGCGCATAACCGATGTATATGTGAAATTGCCAAAAAGTTTTTTCGCCAAGACCTTTTTCAAATAGATCTGATAGCCAAATAGTGGCCATCAAAAATACAATCGTCGCGCCGTTCCAAAGGTGGATGATACGAAGTATCGGGTCATATACTTTTTTTCTTTGATAAGTGATTGTTTCCATTTTATGCTCCTAAGTTTTGAGGATATGCCACTTATCATATTCAACATTTCTTAAAGGAATCTTAAGGCATCATTAAGTTTGATTAAGGCGTGACTTAGTCGCTAAAATTAGCTAAAGTGTACCGTTATGATCAAGCGAAAATTTCTCACCATTACCGACCATAACCGCGATATCAGTGGCATGAAATATATTTACCCCGTGGTCTCTCGCCGTGCAGGTGGGGTTTCTATTGGTGTCAATCTCAACACTAACAGCGCTTGTAATTGGCGTTGTGTCTATTGCAGTGTGCCAAACTTGACCCGTGGCACACCACCACCGATTGAAATGGACTTGCTTGCACACGAATTACGTACTTTTTTAAATGATGTTGTGCATGGCGACTTCATGCAGAAAAATGTGGCTGAAGCTGATAGACACTTAATGGATATTGCCTTCTCAGGTAATGGCGAACCCACCAGCGCAAAAGAGTTTCCACAAGTGATATTGCTGGTTGAAAAAATATTGCGTGAATTTGATTTACTGGGCACCATTAAAGTCAGGCTTATCACCAATGGCAGCTTAATAGACAGACCTGCTGTATTGCAAAGCCTGAAAGACTTAGCACGATGCAATGGTGAAGTTTGGTTTAAGGTGGATGCTGGTTCAAAAGAAGCTATTTATAGAATTAACGATGTCAACCTAAACCCTGAAAGTCATATTGCGCGCTTGAAAAAGTGTGCGGCTATTTGCCCAACCTTTATTCAAACATGTATGTTTGGCTTAGATGGCGAGCCGCCTAAAGAGTCTGATATTGTGGAATATTTAGCGCTAATTAGCGAGGTGAAAACTTGCATTCAAGGAGTGCACTTATATGGCCTAGCGCGCCCCTCTTATCAAGCTGAAGCCAGCCGACTTAGCCAATTACCAGCAGATTGGCTTGAGGCCATAGGCGAGCGCATTAGAGCATTAAATTTAACAGTTTTTGTGAACCCTTAAGCTGCGAGGGCAAAACATCTGACCTGCAAGCCAGTCTGCATGCGGCTTTCAGCCATATGCAAATAAAGACACCATAATAACGACTGCTACAAGCAGATTTACACACTCGCATTCTCTGCTTGATTAGCCGTTTTTAAGAGAGCGCATAGCCCTGTGAAGCTGGACGAATAATCATGCGCAAACTATGCCTGCCAAAGTTTTCCACCTGATTAAAAAATAGTGCGCAACCGATGTGAAGGCCACTGAAACCTACCAATTCAAATTGGTAACCAATATGTGATAAAAATTTCAAATTTGGATTAATGATCCCACCACTGACCAAAGCGGTCTCTGCAAACTGTGGAACAATTTTAGAGACATGTTGCCACACTATTTTACTGTGTGAGCCACCAAGCAAATCTGCTGCTGTGCTACATTCACATATTGTGCCGTTCTCATCCAAAGTGAGTACTGCCATTTCTAGCGTACTATGACTCACTTCATCGTGTTGAATATGAGTGGGTCGAATATGCGTAGGTCGAATATGTGCGGTTCGAATATAAGGGATAACACTTTTTGAATACGCATTATTCACTATTGATACCACGTTCGCGGATTTCATTATTTAACCTCCTGTTCTGCGGCTAACCAATCCTCCATCTCAAAGCCTGGGGCAAAGCCACGCTCTTGCGCCTTAAAGTAAGCACATAATGCAATTTTACAATCCAAACTCTCTTCAACTTCCACCTTTTTGCTTTTTGTCTTGGCTGATTTAGTCTTTGTGACTGTTGACTTTTCAACTGCCGCTTCAACACTTGTCGCTTCAACACCATAGACAGGAATTGGATTATTTGCATGGATAGAGGTTACTTTAGCCGATTGCATGATGTCTCTCCTTCAATGTTCAAAAAAAGCCAGCGGAACTCACTCTAGGGGAAGTTAAGCCCCGCCGACAAAAACCAACGAAACTTATTCAGGGGATTGTATGCAACTAACCGTTGCTAGTTAAGTTTCGTCGACAGTGCTAATGTACGTCTGTTGAGTAAAAAGGTAAATTAGTGTAAGCACGTAAGGGCTTACCCTTATATTAAGACCATAGGTTTTTCGCACATATTTCGATAAACTAGCATTTACTATTTAACGCGACTTTCATCAAGCATAACCAATTTTTATTAAAAACATTTTGACCAAACCTCAAAAAAACTTATTCTCTCAAATAAATGCACAAGCATTGTTTGAAGCAGCAACTGATGCCATGTTGTTAGTAGATAATCATGGGCGTGTTGTGCAGGCAAACCTTGCCGCATTAACTTTACTGGGATATTCAGCTGAAGGTATCGTAGGGCTTGAAGTTGAAGCGCTCATGCCAGAAAACTATCGCCAGCAACACCATGCTGACCGAAATAAATTTATCAATAATTCACAAAAAAGGCCAATGGGTAAAGGCTCCACGTTTACGGCTTTAAATAGTAGCGGGAAAAAAATTGCTGTCGATATAGCCCTAAGCCCATTATTGATAGGAAACCAAACTTATATTTTAGTTATATTCCATGTTGCCAAACAGCGTCGTGCTGCAGAGCTGGCGCTTAAAGTGAGTGAGGAGCGTTTACGTTTAGCCAAGCAGGCTGCTGGTTTAGGGTTATTTGATTTTGATGCCAAAAAAAACGAAATTCATTGGGATGAAAGGATGCGAGAACTTTGGGGTACTGACACCAAAAAAAGCATTTCTTACGAAAAGTTTTTATCTTCTATACACCCAGATGACCGTGCTGTTAGGCAAGAAGCACTCATTAAGGCAACTAACCCAAACGGAAGTGGTGACTACAGTGTGCAGTTTCGCATTGTTAATGGTAAAGATCACCTTGAGCGTTGGATAAGCTTAGTTGGACGTATGCATTTTGAAAATGGACATGCCATACGCTTAATTGGTATTGCGCAAGATATCACTGAGCATAAAAAACTTGAGCAATACATACATACCCAGCGCACTGAAACTGAAGCCATTATTAAACAGCAAATTGCCGCGCACACGGCATCTGCTATTGCGCATGAATTAAACCAACCTTTAGCGGCAATTTCGGCCTACAGTGAAGTAGCCTTACATGCGCTTAATACTGCCAATGCACAGCCTGAAAAATTAAAACGCGCGTTAGAAGGCTGTGTGGCTCAAGCTCAGCGTGCGGGGACCAGCTTGCATGAGTTACTTGCCTTTTTACATGCAGGTGATCTTGTCACCGAAGTCTTTGATATCAATCAACTGGTCAAAGATGCGCTTAACATTGTAAAAGCTGACGGTTATATTGGGTTTCAACCTAAATTACAGTTTGAAGAAAATATGCCGCTGGTTAAAGCAAATCGTTTACAAATACAAAAAGTTTTAGTCAATTTATTAAGCAATGCCGTTGAAGCCATGCGAGTTGCAGGTGTTCCAATGACCGCTATTACAGTGCATGTAAAAACGAATCAACTATTAAATATGGCGCACGTTATTGTTCAAGATAGCGGTCCAGGCATTAAACATGAGGACGCTAAACGTTTATTTGAACCATTTTTTACCACTAAGCCAACAGGCATTGGCATGGGCTTAGTGATTAGCCGTGCATTAGTGGAGTCAAATGGTGGGCAACTATGGCTAGAGCCAATACAAACTACTAATAATGATGCTGGTGCCGAGTTTCATTTCACATTGCCGTTTGCGACTTAAGGATTTTATATGAACAACTCTGGAGCTACCGTTTTTATTATTGATGACGACCCAGCCATTCGAGAAGCTTTATCATTGATGCTCGAGCAGGAAAATATGGCGGTCAGCGTTTTTGATAGCGCAGATGCTTTTTTGCAAAGTAATCTGCCCGCAGGAAAAGGCTGTGCCATTATTGACATACGTATGCCTGGAATCAATGGCATGGAATTACAGCAAATTTTGCTTGAGCGAAATATTAGCTTACCAGTGATTTTTCTCACTGGGCATGGCAGTATTCCGATGAGTGTGCAGGCCATGAAGGCAGGTGCAGTAGACTTTATCACCAAGCCAGTGACTCGTGAAAAGCTGATAACCGCCATTAATGCCGCTATTGTAACGTCTGAAATTACAATAGCTAGCAACGCTCATATTGAAGAATCTGCATCGCGTTTAGCCGCTTTAACTGAGCGCGAGCGAGACGTGATGTTGCTGGCTGTGCAAGGACATACCAATAAAGTCATCGCTCGCGAATTAGGCATAAGCCATCGCACGGTCGAAATTCACAAATCAAAGATCATGCACAAAACAGGTGCTATTAATTTGCTAGATTTAGCACGTATAGCGCAAGAAGCTCAAATGACGACTTAGCCAATAAATACTTAGCAGCTTGCTTGAAGGCAGGCAATTAGCCCTATACGTGTTCACGCGGATTACTTCATTGTCATATCGTTGTTAGTATGGCTGTCAGTAATGTGTATTAAGGCGAATTTAATGATGCTTTTACCTAAAGTTGACATGTCCATTTTTGAAACCCTGCTGGCTCGGCGCTCAGTACGCCAATATAAAGCGCGTGAAGTTGGCCAAGATGTTGTGCACTCATTGTTAGAGGCAGCCGTGCATGCTCCAACAGCTGTACACCAAGAGCCTTGGGGCTTTGTTGTTATACAAGATAAAAAACAATTAAAGCATTTATCTGATACTGCAAAGCCATTGTTTGTGAGCGCAATTGAACTGCGTACACTGCACACTGGGCATGAAATGGAGAATTTTGGCCAAGATGAATTCAACATTTTTTATAATGCAGGTACATTAATATTAATCTGTGGCACAGCCGATGCTCCATTTGTTGAAGCGGATTGCTGGTTAGCCGCAGAAAATCTAATACTGGCCGCTTGCGCGATGGGTTTAGGTAGCTGCGTTATCGGTAGCGCACTATTAGCGCTAAATATGGCTGATATCAAACATGCACTTGGTGTGCCAAGTGGTTATAGTGTTGTTGCCCCTATCATCATCGGTTATCCTGATGATAAAATTAGCCCAGTGACGCGCAAGAGACCTCTTATTTTCAAAAGCCCTTCTCTAGCGACGCACACTTAAGTATTGCAGTGCAAATAGAAAAGGATTCTCATCATGTATCAACATATATTGTGTCCTGTGGATGGTAGCCCGACTTCAAACAGCGGTATGCATGAAGCGATTCAACTCGCTAAACAATTAAATGCCAACATACGTTTTATCCATGTCATTGATTTATATGTTCCCGTTTTTGACCCAATGGGGGATTTCAATGTGGTTTATGTCGATGATATTTTGCGTAAAAATGCTAAGACCGTGCTTGAGAAGGCCGTTGTCGCTGCTCGTGAAAAAGGCGTAGCTGCAGAGTCAGAAGTACGTGAAACCTTAGGCAACCGCGTTTCAAAACTTGTGATAGAAGAAGCCGAAGCTTGGCCAGCAGATTTAATTGTGATGGGGACACACGGTCTACGAGGGATGGAACGCCTGGTGCTTGGTAGCGATGCCGAAACCATCGTACGTAAAAGTGCTGTGCCTGTTTTATTAGTTAATAATAGTACTAAAAAGACATAAATATCTGCCATCTTTATGTACACCAACCTGTAAGCCTTATAGAATGAGGCTTACAGCGGCATCAAAAACGCTCGAGGCGTTTTCGCTCAGTAGTATAAATAAAAAAATTAAAAATTAAACAATGGAGTTACTATGAATGATCGCGTTGAGCAATTACTTAGCCAAATCTCCACCCTTGAAGACGAATTACGCACTACATTAAGTGAACAGCAATCTAGCATTTACTTTCAAATTAAAGGCAAACGTATTGAGTTTGAACAGTCTGTTAAGCAAGCCCACCGCAAATTAAAGGTGAATTTCTTTCACTGGTTGGTCACCTATCGCCCACAAAACCTCATTACTGGTCCGATTATTTATACCATGATTATTCCCCTAGTCATTACCGATATTTTTGTGAGTTTTTACCAGCTAACTTGCTTTCCTATTTATGGCATTAAAAAAGTCAAACGTAGAGACTATATGATTTTTGATCGGCAACAACTCAATTACCTCAATTTTATTGAAAAATTTCATTGCGCTTATTGTGCTTACGGCAACGGCATGGTGGCCTATATCAGCGAAATTGTCGCCCGTACCGAGCAATATTTTTGCCCCATTAAACATGCGCGCAAATTATTGCGTACACATAGCCGTTATGCTCAATTTTTAGATTATGGCGATGCTGATCACTATGAAAAAAAGCTAGAAGATATTCGCTTAATGATGAACAAGGAGGCCGCAAATGACCAATAAAATGACGCTTACCTTTTTAGGGGCAACTGGCACAGTCACAGGCTCAAAGTATTTACTCACTTTCAATAAAAGCCACATTATGATTGACTGCGGATTATTTCAAGGCATCAAGCAATTACGCTTAAAAAACTGGGCGGCGCTTCCTATTAACCCTAAAGAGGTGAATGCAGTTGTTCTTACCCATGCGCATATCGACCATAGTGGGTACTTACCTTTGTTGGTTAAAAATGGTTTTTCTGGCAAAGTCTACTGCAGTGCGGCTACGCGCGATTTATGTGAAGTTTTATTGCTAGATGCCGCGCATTTGCAAGAAGAAGAAGCGCACTATGCTAACAAAGGTGGCTTTTCAAAACATAGCCCTGCGCTACCACTTTATACGCAAGCAGATGCGCAACGAGCGCTTGAACTTCTGACCATTGTGGATTACGGGCAAGAAATAGATTTAGGTGATGGGCTAAGCCTGCAACTCACACCGAGTGGTCATATTTTAGGCTCGGCTTTTGTGCGCATTAAAAATAGCAAAACGTCTGTTTTATTTTCTGGTGATATTGGCCGGCCGCATGATCTTTTGATGAAGGTCCCCTCTCGTATCAAGCAAGCCGATTACCTAGTGCTAGAGTCCACTTATGGAAACCGCCTGCACGAAAAATCTGACCCTAAAATAAAATTGGCTGAACTCATCAATAATACTGTCAAGCAAAAAGGCGTGGTGGTGATTCCCGTATTTGCAGTGGGGCGTGCGCAAGAGTTGCTGTATTACATTCATCTGCTTAAAGCTTCTGGCGCGATTGCCAATAATATTCCCGTTTTTTTAAACAGCCCTATGGCGGTTGATGCCACGGCAATATTTAATCATTTTAAAGATGAGCATCGTCTTACGCCTGAGCAAAGGCACGCGCTATGCCACACTGCGCATATTGTAAATAGTATTGAAGAGTCTAAACGCTTAAATGAAACGAAAGGGCCGATGATTATTCTTTCTGCCAGTGGCATGGCCACGGGCGGGCGCGTGGTACATCATCTTAAAGCTTTTGCGCCAGACCCTAAAAACACCATTTTATTTGTTGGCTTTCAAGCAGCAGGTACGCGCGGAGCGGCCATGCTGGCTGGTGCTGAAAGTATTAAAATTCATGGTGAATATGTCCCTGTACGTGCCAAAGTAGAATATCTACCCAATTTATCTGCACATGCAGATTATGCTGAAATCATAGATTGGCTGGGTGGCTTTGAAGCACCACCGAAAAAAACCTATTTAACACATGGTGAGCCCGTGGCTGCCGATGCAATGCGCGTACATATTGAAGAACAATTACACTGGAATGTTGCCGTAGCCGAATACCTTGAAACGGTAGAATTAAGCTAACTTTTTTAGTATATTGTCCGCGAAAATACTACGAGAGAAAATAAATGCTCTGCGAGCCGCATAGATACTAGCTCGCAGAGCATCGAAATAATTACGCTATTTAATTACACCATCTAATTACAACATATAATTACACTCTATTTTTGCTTAATTGATTGAGCACATTGCGTGCCTCTATAATCACTTCTGAAGCCGTCAGTCCGATGGGGCCAATGCCTGTTGTAACCAACGCATCTGCCGCCGCGCCATGCACATAAACGCCAAGTTTGGCTGCCGTTAGCCCACCTAAGCCTTGTGCCATTAAGCTCCCTATAATGCCGCTTAACACATCCCCCGTGCCAGCACTGGCCAAGCCGACATTACCTGTTGTATTCATAAAATATTGGCCATCATGATGCGCAATGATGGTTTTTTCACCTTTTAATACACAAGTCACCTGCAATGATGTGGCTATTCTGAGTGCGTTGTCAATGCGATTTGCTTGAATTTCAGCACTGTTTGTGGCTAATAATCGCGCCGCTTCACCCGCGTGCGGAGTCATCACTGTGGCGGCTTGTCGTTTAACGACCAGAGCAGACAAATGCGGATGGTTCGCCACTAAATTCAACGCATCTGCATCTAATAACAAAGGCGCGCTTTGGGCTAGCCAATATTCAAGCAGCGCTATTGCTGTTTCAGATTGCCCTAATCCTGGCCCAATCACCACGCAATCTAACTGCGCCAATTGTAAAAGGGCATCTGCTGAGCGCAGCATAACTTCTGGTTGGTGTAAATCTACCACTGGCACACTGCTACTGCTGTTACTTAACAATGCCGCATAAACACGCCCCACACCACTATGCAATGCTGCCCTTGCCGCCAATAATGCCGCGCCAACCATGCCAGCTTCACCGCCTATAATGGCCACACTGCCAAACAGGCCTTTATGTCCATCATTTTTTCTGGGTGGCAAAAGCGGTTTAATATTTTTCCGCTTTAATAATTGAGCTGGCTTCATACTTGTCATTGTACGCCTGCATCGTTTAAATAGTTGCTTCATTGGTTTTTAGTTAATTGAAAATATCCATGCATAAGATATTAAATCCATACGGTCATTACCAGCTAATGCCCCACTATATTGGCAATCAACACAACAAATAACCCATCATTTAAGTGTTAAACGTTATAATTAATGATATTAAAAAACAATGACATTATTTATCAATATAAGGACTCAATCATGGCTGACCAATGGCTAACTACACTCATCACAGACACACCGCAAGCGGGCTATGAGCTAGCTATTACCCTGAGTCGGCGCGGGGTTAAGTACACGCAACCAGATACGGAAATCCTTAAAAAACTTCGCCCTGAATATGCCAATGATGCACAAGCGCTTACGGCAGCCTCTCAAGTGATTGCCATGAATTTTCAAACGGTTGCAGCTGCGAACAATTATTGGCGCAAGTAATTATAAAGCAAATGATTAAAAAAGACATTTAACTATTGCCTGCTAACGCGGGGCTCTAGCTTACCGCAATGCGCAGATTTATTGATTTTAAAAATGAAGATTAATTGAAAGCATGCAAATTAAGTTGGTTTTTGGTCGCCATACTATCCATTATTGTGGCCATGTTTATCTATAAATTTACCGCGGGAGAAGTAAAGCCCTCTAACGATGGGCGAATTGCTGTTCAGTTAAGTAAAGATGAGCGCAATGCTTTATTGCTTGAGATGCGAAATTGGTTACAAAATTCACAAGCTATAATGGCAGCAGTAGCTGAAAATGATTTTGAAACTATAGCCCGCACAGCAAAAGCTTCTGGGATGGCGGCGGAGGCAGAAACGCCAGGTTCGCTGTTCAGAAAAATCCCGCTGGAAATGAAAACGCTAGGATTTGACACGCGAAAAAGGTTTGATGAAATTGCGGCTGATGCGGAGAAAATTAAAGATAACCAGCTCACCATTAAGCAATTAAGCGCGGCAATGAACAATTGCGTTGCTTGTCACGCAAGCTACCGCTTTGTTGACACTGCAAAATAAACGAGACTTTACGAGCTAACATACATCAATTAAGTAGCGCTTGCTAAGCACGTCCCCATGCCAGTCATTTAGCATTTTGAGTAAAAAAACAACCCACTTATGAGGAGAAATATATGTCAAATGAAGGTTATCACGAACCAATAAACGAGTTATCTGATAAAACAAGAGATATGCACCGGGCAATTACCTCGCTTATGGAGGAGTTGGAGGCGGTAGATTGGTATAACCAAAGAGTA